>NZ_JAPPTN010000007.1:0-278486 GCF_027587095.1 Vibrio sp. NFR | reverse complement strand
TTTCTATACGGCTCTAAGCCATCTTTCAGGCACGCTACCGCCTTCTTTCATGCAAAAGAAAGTATGCATGCTAGCACTTATCTGCATGAAACAAATAGAAAATCAGTATGAATCTGTGTGCTCAACCACGCAATTAGACGGCGCAGGCGTGCCTAATTCGTTTAAGCACGCTAAATTAACAAAACTGTATAAATAGCCAGTTAAAATTAAACAATGAAAAGTCAGTTTTTACTCAGCGTGAAAGAGCATATGATCTCACGTCACTATGCCAAGAAGACCATAGAAGCCTACCTATTTTGGATAAAGCGATACATACATTTCCACCAGCTAGCCCACCCTTCGAAACTTTCTGAAGATGATGTTGAAGGCTTTCTTAGCCACCTCGCGATTGAAGAAAAAGTGGCAGTAAAAACGCAGGCTCTCGCATTAAATGCTATCTCTTTTTTATACCGTGAATACTTTCAAATGCCACTTTCATTAAACATGCGATTTCAAAAGTCAGTGGCTGAAATGAAATTGCCAGTGGTGTTAACAAGGAATGAAGTACGCCGCTTTGTTCGACATATTGATCCACGATATAAACTCCATATTCAATTGTTATATGGTTCAGGGCTTCGAGTCATGGAATGTCTCCGATTGCGGATTCAAGATATCGATTACGATTATGGAGCAATCAGAGTTTGGCAAGGAAAGGGGGGCAAGAACCGGACAGTGACACTGGCAAAAGAGTTACATGAACCATTAAAAGCACAAGTAAACTTAGCAAGAGATTATTACCAAAAAGATCGTCATGTGGCAGGTTATGCGGGTGTAAATATAGCCGATGGCTTAAGTCGAAAATATCCTGGAGCCGAGCTGGATTTTAATTGGCACTTCCTCTTCCCTTCCACCAAGTTAAATGTCGACAACGAAACAGGAGAGTTTAGGCGTCACCATATCAATGAAAGCGCGATACAAAGAGCAGTGAAGCGAGCCGCAAAAGATGCAAGCATAGAAAAGTCAGTCACTTGCCACACGCTCAGACACAGCTTTGCGACGCACTTACTCGAGTCCGGTGCAGATATACGCACGGTTCAGGAACAGCTTGGGCATTCCGATGTAAAAACCACACAAATATACACACATGTAATCGAGCGAGGTGCTGGCGGCGTATTGAGCCCTTTATCGAGCCTATAAAAAACAAAAGCCATCGAGTAAAACATCGGTGGCTTTAGCCATTTATGTGCAAAAGTCGTGCTAGTGGCGCTCTCCTAGCTTGACGTTTCCTTTGGAGTCAAACCACAGAGCTTGAGCGCGGCGACGACCAATCAAAATCGGACCATCGTCGTAGAACAAGAAATTCTTCCAGTGTTTTTTAAACGTTGACCACTTCGTCTCAATCACGTTGTACTTCTCATAGCAAAAGTACACGGTTACATCATCTTGCCAGTCAATAAACGTCGCTACTTCTTCTGGAAGTTCACGTTCATCAGCTTCCCAAGCAGCCATCCAATCGACTTCTTGTGACCAGTTAGACTCTTTCATTGGCCAGTCTGATGAGCTTAAACGATCTGCATCAGGGCTTTGCGCACTGATGTTCTCTTTCCAGAACTGCGCGGCGCGAGCTTGACTCATTGGTTTGATAAACTCAAGGTCTTCTTCCGGCACTGGCATTGACTGGTGAGTAAAAATCCATTTTCTTTGGTATTCATCCAAAGGCAAATAAGACATTCAGTCTCCTTTCTTACGACTTCAACCAACCGTTCTCGGTGGCATCTTCAATCAGTTCTTTAGCCTTGTCCCATAATGTGACAGAGCCAAATTCAATTCTTTTATTGATGGTTAACGCTTGCTCTCGCGTCACCCCATTTTCTTTCCAACTTTGACCATCATTGTGGTAGTTGAGCAACATTGGAATAAGGCGGTCTAACGCCTTAGCGTATTTAGCATCATTACTTTGCGCGGCTTCAAATTCATGCCACAGAGCGAGCAGTTCTTCACCTTGATCGCTTGGTAACATACCAAACAAACGCTGAGCCGCTCTGAACTCTTTCTCTTCTTGCTCTTTAGACGCTGCAACATCATAAACAAAGGTATCGCCCGCGTCGATCTCTACAACATCATGAATAAGCAGCATTTTCATCACACGCGCAATATCAACTGGAGCATTAGCGTGCTCTTGCATTAAAACAGCCATTAGCGCAACGTGCCAGCTGTGCTCACCGCTATTTTCCAGACGTCCATCAGCGCTTTTTACTCGAGTGCGTCGAAGTACGCTTTTCAGTTGGTCTAGTTCTATCAAAAGCGCTAACTGCTTTTCCAGCCTTTCCATCTATCGAGCCTCTGCATTCCAATTCGGGTTAGTCAGCGATGTCAGCACATGATCTTGCCACTCACCGTTGATCAACAAATAATCCTTTGCGTAACCTTCTCTTTCAAATCCGACATGTTGCAAAACAGCTTCACTTCGCGTGTTATGCGGCATGTAGCCAGCTTGAATGCGATGTAACTTTTGTACATCAAACATATAGTCGCATGCCATTTTCAACGCGCGGCGCATATAGCCATTTCCTTGCGCATCTTCAGCAAGAGAGTAACCCACATTACAGGCATAAAATGGGAAACGGGTCAGGTTACTGAAAGAGAGCGTCCCGAGCATTTTACCTGATTCAGCATGAACGAGTAGGCAGTAGTAGCCCAACCCCAATCTATGCAGCTCGTTCAGTTTTATCAACTTTTGTAGCCAGCCGTTGACAGAGTAAAATGCCTCTTCACGTTTTGGTTCAAAAGGCGCTAAATACTCTCGGTTTGTCTGAAAATACGCCGCAATCATATCGGCATCACCAATTTCTGCGGTACGTAGAAGCAAGTCGCCGTCCAACTTGTGAACGGCGATTGAGGAGCTTTTATCTTCCATTACGAATGACAACTTCCATTTAATTTCGGATTAATTTTCGGATAGCCCAGTTTGTACGAATACCCTAGCTTTTACGAATACCATAATCACGCAACTTGTTCGCGATAGAGGTATGAGAGACATTCAATCGCTTGGCAAGCTTACGGCTTGATGGGAAAGATTGATACAAACGCTCTAAAATCTGCGATTCGTAATCACGCATGATCTCATCCAATGATCCATCAAGGTTCAAGGTTGCGCTACCTCCGCCCATTGCTTGCGGTTGAGGCAGATTAAAGTTATCCGCTTTTAGCAAATGACCTTCCATCTCAGTCAGCGCGCGAAGCACCATGTTATCTAACTGACGCATGTTACCGGGCCACTGGTAATTTGCTAACGCATCAACAAGTTCATCATCGAGTTCTGGTTTATCGATACCAAGCTGCTGAGCATGTTTTGTGACAAACAAATCCAGCAATGGTGCAACATCGTTCGAGCGTTTACGCAGCGGCGGGATGTTCAACGTTAGAACGTTGAGACGATAATACAAATCTTCACGGAACTTACCTGCTTCGGCAAGTTCGGCTAGGTTGTGCTTGGTTGAGGCAATAATACGCACATCAACATGCATCTCATCTTCTGCACCAACACGACGGAAGTTTCCATCTTGTAAAAAGCGAAGTAGTTTGATTTGTAAGTGCGCACTCATCTCGCCTATCTCGTCGAGAAAAACGGTGCCGCCATTGGCTTGCTCAAAAATACCTTTATGCCCTTGCTCATGATTAAACGAGCCAGGTGCATGACCAAATAACTCGGTCTCCGCAACATCGTCCGGCATCGACGCACAACTCAGCACCATAAATGGCTTGCTCGCGCGTCCAGATCGGCTATGACATGCTTTTGCCAGCATTTCTTTGCCAGTACCAGTTTCACCCTCAATCAATAGGGGTTGGTCAAGCACTGACAGTTTTTTCGCTTGGTTCATCAACGCCTTATGGCGATTCGATAAACCAACAAAATGCTCGAATCCTAACTGGTTATGCAATGGCAGAGTTTCTTCTATCTGCACACCTTGCTGGCTAGAGCGAATAGTCATCAACGTACTAGCAAGAGTTGAGTTTTGCGCTTCGTCTTTAATGTAAACAGGCATCAACTCAAGAATGTAGTCCAAACCATCAATCACTAAGCTTTCACGAGTGCGGGCATTAACGCCTTCCGACCAACGAGAAAAACGCACACTCGGTAACAAAACTCCGATTTGAGTGCCAATCACATCTTGTTTGTGCTGACCAAGTAGAGACAATGCTGACATGTTCGCCATATCTACCGCACCTTTGAGGTCGATGGCAAAGACAGGATCTGGAAGATTATCTACCAAAGAGAGCAACTCAGTATTGTGGCGCTCCATTGGCATAAATTGGATTTTACGTACGTCTTTGACCCCCGGTATACGGCGGATTTCTGCCATTAGTTCGCTAAAGGTATCAAAATCAATATCAGGGCAGTTTAGGTAAATGATGCCACTAATATCAATTTCGATACCACGTAAATCGATGCTTTTAGACGCTAAAATATCGAGCAGTTCTCGGGTAAGACCGAGTCTATCTTCACAAAAGACTTCAAGACGCACTGAAAATATCCCAAATCACAACTGTCAGGAAAAGTTGACAGTAGTTTCTACCAAGCTTGGAATGGCGTCAAGTAATCCTCACCGTCAAAGGTGACATTGATTACGGTTTCATCGTGATTGATGCAACTTTCGCCACCACTTCTTTGCGAATCGCACCTAGTTTCACCTGACGCTCCGGATACCAAGGTAATGGACGAAGCAGTGCCATCGATTTGAGCCCTAGGCGCGCAGTCAAAATACCCACACCCAAACCCTGCCCTGCTCGCGCAGAGACTTTTCCAGCTAAATCCATCGACATCAGATCCATACTGGCATCAATCGCGAGCTCACTGGCACCTGCTGCTGCCATGTTAACGAACACTGCACGTAGCAGTTTGATGCGTGAAGCATACCCCAGCTCAACGCCATACACCTTCGAAAGATTATCGATCATTTTGAAGTTACGCCATGCCACCAGCAACATATCAGCGGCTGCTAATGGGCTCACAGCCACCAAAGCGGCAGATTCAGTTGCATGTTGCGAAACAATTTTGGTTGCGAGCTTGTCTTGCTGACTCACGACCATGGAATCATACATGTCTAGAATTTCGGCATCACTATGAGCTGGGTTTACGCTGTTTTTCCAACGATCAAACCCCGGGTTTTCTGCCAACACGCCGCTTTGCTCCGCCACTTTTTCACAAAAGGCTTTGCCCTTACCGACGCTTTGGCTATCAATAAGCCCTTCGCTTTCTTCCTGCACACTAAAATGATTGCGAAGTTTACGCAGCTTCCATAGCTCTTTGCCTAGTGCACCCAAACCAAAAGAAGCGATAGTAGTGACAAAGCCAGCCCAGCCAAGAGCAAGCCAATCAGCAGTTTGTACTGCGGTAACGACAGAATCGACCGCCTGCCAACCAACTAAACCGGCAAAGGTTGCAAAGAGCCCCGTTGTCAGCCATTTGCGACCCACTCTCGGGCGAATGACATGTTCAAGCTGTAACTCTTGTTCTGTTTCATCCTGTTGCTCTTCAATCGCCACAGGTACGAAGGTTTCTTTTTCTGAAAACGTCTTTTGAGCCGTCAACTCAGGAGAAACACTCTCTTGATCACTTTGCATCACTTTTTCTGAGAAGACTTGTTTTTGTTTTAGTTCACTCATTTCAATTTGTCTCCCAATAGGTATTCCAATGCTTTGTCTAGGCGAATGTGTTTCATCGGCTCATCCGTTTCTGAAGGCATTGGACGGAAAGAAGTAAAATCAAAGCCACTGTTTTGCCAATAAGCGGTATTCGGCAGCTTCTTAGGGACTTCTCCCGGGAACATCGTCATTGGCTCCCCTTTTAACGTCGTGCCTTGCAGCGCGGGGACGGTTTTATCTCCGGAGGCAATAAAGCCTGACATGGTCGCTTGAATCGACGCAATGCTCATGCAGCTCATTTCAATGTTCTCGTACGCTGCGGTTTGCCATGCTGGGTGGACCATTTGCTGTAACAATGACACTAAGTGAGGGTGCTGATCTGGGGTCACGTGATCCGCTTTCGTCGCAGCAAACAGAACTCTGTCGATCTTTGGTGAGAACAAACGACGCAAGAAGCTACTGCGCCCATACCGGAAGCTATGCATGATCTGTTCAAGCGCTTGGCGCATATCATAAAAAGCTTCATCACCCGCATTAAGTGGCTGCAAGCAGTCGACCAGTACGATCTGTCGATCGAAAGTAGCAAAATGATGTTTGTAAAACGCTTTGACGACCTTTTGCTGGTATTCATGGTAACGCGCTTCTAGCATCGCGAGGTTACTGCCTTTAGAAGGCTTTACCCCTTCGTCAACTCGACACGGGAAAAACTGCAGCACTGGCGCACCAGCAAGCTCACCCGGTAAAACAAATCGACCAGGTTGCACCCAGTGTAGCCCTGAGTCTTTACAAGCATGCAAATAATCTGTGTATGCGTTAGCAACCTGCTCAAGCTGTTTTTCACTGGCTTCTGCATTCAAATCCACAGAATCAAGCGCCTCTAACCAAGGGTTGGCAAGCTCAAGACGCTGACCTTTTAGCGCATCAAACTGGGTACGAGACCAGCTTGCAAAATCCATATCAAGCAAAGGTAAATCAAGAAGCCACTCACCCGGGTAGTCAATGATATCGACGTTCAATACCGCGGTTTTGCTCAGCAGCTTTTTAGTGGTTTTGTTCGGTTTATATTTGAGTGCAAGACGAATTTCGCTCACGTCACGAGTCGGCACCGGCCATTGGGGAGGTGTAGCATGAATTTGACTCATTGCTTCGTCATAGGCAAAACGTGGCACCATCATGTTCGTTTGTGGTTCACGTTTAGCCCCAATCAGGCGCTTATCACGGGCCGCATTAAGCAGTGGCAAATTATCGTGTGTCGCAGTGTGCAGCAGTTGATTGACTAAAGAAGTAATAAAGGCGGTTTTCCCCGCTCGAGATAACCCAGTCACGGCGATTCGGACATTGGCGTCCATACCACGGCTGATAAAGTCATTCACTTCTTGCGTTATTCTTTTCATACTTTTTATTTATCTCATCAATTTCTGCTACGCAGTGTAATTTTACCAACCTTAATCAAAGATGAACAAAGTATTCACGGCAAAATCTGACGTTTAAAAACGCAAAAGCCTCTGAGAATTTCAGAGGCTTCGGGGATCTTGATAACCAGTTTACACTCTAATCGTCTTCGATAAGCTTGTAGATAACAAACAGTGCAATCTCCAAAATCAACCACAAGACACAAGTGATGGTGACGTATTTTTCATCGAAGATACTGATGCCGTGAAGGATCAAGTCGTAGCCCACAAAGCTACCGATCACAACCGCAAGGACTATTTGTAGAATTTGAATAAAACGAGGCATGCCGTCTCCTAATCATGGTCAGCATAACAACAAAATTTGTTATGCCTATAAGTTTATATCTGATTATATAGACAAAAAGTGCAGCTTTCGCTGCACTTTTGTCAAATGTTTGCTAGGTAAATCAGCACTTTGTCACATTCTCTCGATTGAGACGCCTGCGCCTCGCCGAGTCAGACTCCGCATGACACAAACCTTGTGACCTGACAAATTAGCAACTCGTGTCTTACGCTTCCATCTCTTGGATTTTCACTTTCCACGTATCTGGACCAATTTGGTGCGCATTTACACCATTCGAGTCCACTGCCACGGTAACTGGCATGTCTTCAACTTCGAATTCGTAAATTGCTTCCATACCCAAATCTTCAAACGCCACAACGCGTGCTTTTTTGATCGCCTTCGCAACCAAGTAAGCCGCTCCACCTACCGCCATGAGATAAACGGCTTTGTGGTTTTTGATTGACTCAACCGTAGCTGGACCACGCTCGGCTTTACCTATCATACCCATAATGCCCGTTTGCTCTAGCATCATGTCAGTAAACTTATCCATTCGCGTGGAGGTTGTTGGACCTGCAGGACCAACAACTTCATCACCCACTGCATCAACCGGACCAACGTAGTAGATGAACTTACCCTTAAGATCGACACCTTCTGGTAGACCTTCTCCCGCCTCTAGCATGCCTTGGATACGTTTATGTGCCGCATCACGACCAGTAAGGATTTTGCCAGACAGCAGAACGGTTTCACCCGTTTTCCACTCTTGGACTTCTTCTTTGGTGACCGTATCAAGATTAACGCGACGTGTGTTCTCGCCTGCTTCCCAAGTAATGTCTGGCCAATCTTCCAGTTTTGGCGGCGTCAACTCTGCCGGTCCCTTGCCATCAAGAGTGAAATGCACGTGGCGTGTCGCTGCACAGTTCGGGATCAAGCACACAGGTTTCGAAGCGGCGTGAGTCGGTGCAGTTTTGATTTTCACATCAACAACTGTCGTTAAACCGCCTAAGCCTTGAGCACCGATGCCAAGTTTGTTTACACGATTGAAGATATCAAGACGAAGCTCTTCTTCCGCATTTTGAGGACCACGGTCAATCAACTCTTGAATGTCGATGTGTTCCATTAGAGATTCTTTTGCCAGTACCGCTGCTTTTTCTGCAGTGCCGCCGATACCAATGCCAAGCATACCAGGAGGACACCAGCCAGCGCCCATAGCTGGTAGCGTTTTCTCTACCCATTCTGCAATGTCATCTGACGGGTTCAACATGACCATCTTAGTTTTGTTCTCAGAACCGCCACCTTTCGCAGCAATTTGAATTTCAACTTTGTCTCCAGGCACCATATTAATGTGCACGACTGCTGGCGTGTTGTCTTTGGTATTGATTCGCTTACCAGCAGGGTCCATAAGAACCGAGGCACGCAATGGGTTGTCTGGGTTTGTGTAAGCCTGTCGGACACCCTCATCCACCATTTGTTGTACCGTCATATCGGTCGAGTCCCACTGGACGCCCATGCCGATGTTCACGAAACAAGTCACGATCCCCGTGTCCTGACAGATAGGTCGATGACCTTCCGCCGACATACGAGAGTTAATTAGGATCTGAGCGATGGCGTCTTTTGCCGCCTGGCTCTCTTCACGGTGGTAGGCTTTTTCAAGGGCTTGAACAAAGTCTAGCGGGTGGTAGTAAGAAATATACTGTAGCGCATCAGCAACACTGCTGATGACATCCTGCGTGCGTATTACCGTCATTGCATGCCTCATTATTGTTATGCTTTGCTTCCATTATTGGCTTGGCTTCAATCGTGTTTGTTGAGCTTATTGCTCTTGATGAGCTTTGTTTTTATAAACGTTTATTTTTAAACCATGTTTTATAAACAATTGTCGAACGGCTGATATCGACACACGAGTAAATGAAGTCGCCTTCTTTTATAGTAAAACCACCTCCAAGCCTTTGTATAGAGGTAGTTTGGCTATACAAGGGTTTATGATACTCTTGCTGCCCATGACATGCCATGCAGTGAATGAACTCTTTGTCACAATTTAAACAAATGAACAACATGGATACGCAATTGCTTGATTTTAAGGCATTGGATTACGCCAACGACCTCGCTCTTTCGCTATTTTCCCGTATTGAAAGCCAACCTTGGGCGATGCTTTTACGCTCTGCCTCGCAGACGCACATCGATAGCCGGTTCGACGTATTAGTCGCAAACCCAATCGCTACCCTTGAGACAGTGAGCAGTGACACACAAATCACCACATCAAACGAAAACTACGTTTCCCAAGATGACCCATTTTCTTTGCTAGAAGACCTTCAGCAGCGGCTACTACCACAGGTTGAAGCTGACACGAAATGGGATGTACCGTTTGTCGGTGGCGCACTGGGTTACTTCAGCTACGATTTAGGTCGTCGAGTCGAATCCATGCCTAATCTGGCAGACAAAGATTTGCGTACTCCAGACATGGCTGTAGGCTTGTATGAATGGGCGCTGATCGTTGACCACAAGCTAAACAAGGCGTGTATGGTCGGCAGAAACATCGAGCAAGCATGGCAATGGCTCAATGCGCAATCGAGCGCGGATGTTGAAGACTTCAAGCTGATTAGCGACTGGCAATCCAATATGACGCAAGCGTCCTACGCTTCTCGTTTTGAGCGTGTGCAACAGTACCTACTGAGCGGCGACTGCTACCAAATTAACTTAGCACAACGTTTTAACGCCGCCTATCAAGGCAGTGAATGGCAAGCTTACAAAAAACTGGAAGAAGCAAATCAAGCGCCTTTTTCCGCGTTCATTCGTATGCCTAAATCAGCGATTATTAGCGTGTCACCAGAGCGTTTTCTAGAGCTTAAAGATAACGTTATTGAAACCAAACCGATCAAAGGCACTCGTCCTCGCAGTCAAAATCCACATCAAGATTCCGCCAACGCGTTTGATTTACAGACCGCAGAGAAAGACCAAGCAGAGAACTTGATGATAGTCGACTTACTTCGCAACGATATTGGTCGGGTCGCGGCACCAGGTAGCGTACATGTACCGAAGCTATTTGATATTGAGAGCTTTCCCGCAGTGCATCATTTAGTGAGCACCATTCGGGCCAACTTAGATATTCGCTACTGCGCTGCAGATCTGCTTCGCGCATGTTTTCCCGGCGGTTCGATCACTGGTGCGCCGAAAGTACGGGCAATGCAAATCATTGAAGAGTTAGAACCTCATCGACGCAACGCTTATTGTGGCAGTATTGGTTATATTTCCCGTCATGGGCGTATGGACACCAGTATTACAATCCGCACTTTGGTCGCAGAAGACAAACGGCTCTACGCATGGGCTGGTGGCGGTGTGGTCGCAGACAGTGACTGCGCTGCAGAATATCAAGAGACTCTGGATAAGCTCTCTAAGATACTACCAGCGCTCAAATCATGAGCAAAAAACCTCAATCGAAATAAACAAAGCGGCACTGCAACATAACCGTGCCGCTTCTCTTTATATGTTCTCGTGCTCTCTATTCGTCTAACCACTTACACATCATCTGCTCAATATCCGCAGCAGTATATGGTTTGGTTAGGATGTCATCCATCCCAGACTCCACGCACTTTTGTCTTTCCTCAAGGGTGGTGCCTGCTGTTAGTGCAATAATCGGTCTGTGAAAGCCATTTTCACGAAGGTGTACCGTTGCTTCATAGCCATCCATTTCCGGCATCCGACAATCCATAAAGATCAATTCGTAATCTTTCTCTTTCACCGCATCAAGCGCTTCTAACCCGTTGTTTTTCAAATCTGGAGTAATATCGAGCTTTTTCAGCATTTGAGTCACAATCACTTGGTTCATGCGAATATCATCCACCACCAATACGGAACGCCCGGACAGGTCTATCTGATGACCAATTAAAACATCGCCAGCCGCTCTGCCCTGTGCTTGCCCTTGTTTCAGTGGCAATTTGACTTTAAAAATAGTGCCCTTGCGCGGCTCACTGACAAAGCTGATTTCGCCGTCCATCAAATCGACCAAATTCTTACAAATCGCAAGTCCAAGCCCAGAGCCTTCAAAACTTCGCTTGGTAGAGCGGTCGGCTTGCACAAAGGGGTCAAATAAAGCTTGTTGCGCTTCTAGCGGGATACCAATCCCAGTATCTTCCACTTCAAACAGAGCGTAGCCATCGCTCCATTCGACACGAAGCACCACACCTCCAAGATTGGTAAACTTAATCGCATTACCAATCAAATTGACCAGAATTTGCGTAATACGTTCAAAGTCTCCAATCAAGTACTCTGGAATACCCAACTTCTTATCAATAGAAAAGTGAATGCGCTTTTCCGCAGCTTTGGCTGCAAATACGCCGGTCAAAGCATTTTCTAGGTCTTTCCAAGCAAATACTTTGTTTATGATTTCCATCATACCCGCATTCATCTTACTGAAATCGAGCAAGTCGTTAATAATAACGCGTAGCAAATCGCCTGATTGACTTAGATTACCAAGGTATTGAAGCTGCTCTTCCTCCAAGGGGGTTTTACTTAACAGCTCCGCGCTGCCGAGCACACCATTTAATGGCGTTCGCAACTCATGGTTAATCATGGCAACGAATTCTTTGGTCGCCTTTTCCGATGCTTCGGCACGCTTACGTAATTCAACTTCGCGTTCTAGGCTCAAGTGACGGCTAATAACGCCATGAACTAAATCAGACACTAATACCATTTGCTTGGAAATGAATTCTTGGTCAACTTGTTCAAGATCCACGGAAAACACAAGCTCGCCTAAAATCATTGAATCGATAATAATCGGCAGGTAAAGCTTCTGCGCTTGCCAGCGAGGCTTGGCATCGATGGGCGCATCATGAGCAAGATTAAGATGACCAAATTGATGACGACGCAACGAAGATAAATGCGTATCGCTCAAATACAGGTACGCACCCGACACAACTGAATTAGATGTCAGTTGCTCCAAAAAGCTGGCAATCATGGTTTCATCAAAGGTACTAGAAAGGAAGGTACGACCAAACTTAATCAACGTGGCATCGATTTGCTCTTCAAACTCAAACTTGCGCAAGTCGTGCTCTGACTGCATTTCCAGCTTTTTTAAGGCTACGCTCAGTTGCTGATTCGCCTCGTACAACTCTAAGCTTTTTTGCTCCAACAGTGTTTCTGCTGCTTTTCGCGATGCCACTTCTCGTTTGAGTTTCCTTTCTAATGAGGAACTTCCTGTCATATTGCCTTATTGAGCCTCCAGCCAAAAACGAACTTGGCTTCCATCTTGCGACTGATTTTGGTGCTTAATGATCACCGTTTCATCAAAGTGGGTAGCACATCCTTTAATTAACCCCACACACACATGCGCCATGCAGCGCGCACTCCGATAATCGAACACCATCTCCGATTGAGTTTCACTGATAAAGTCAAATTGCGGTGGATTGGCATCTGGATAAAGCTTTTTCACTTCCACGTGAATAAAGTCTTCCACATGACGCACAAATTGAAACGTAGTGGAGCATTGCTGCAAGCTGGCATGGTTTGGGATTGATTTGAGCAGGTTTTGAAACACACACTCACCAAACACTTCTTGTAACTGCTCCGGTGGAATGTTGGATATTTTGCTGAGGTTGACAATTAACTTGACCAAATCACGATGATCATAACTGCCGACCGAGGTGTAGATGCCTTCATCATTAGACAAGTCGAGCACTTGGTCCAAAACTTCCAGACCAAACTTCTCTTCCACTAACTCCATGAACTCTGTGAAAATAATCCCTTTCATCGTCTTCAACTAACCTTATAGTGACGCCTTAAAATAAAGAATGGTGTATAAAGGTATAACTTTCAAATTAATATGCTTCAGCACACAGGTGTTTTCAGTAAAAGGATTGAGCATTGGTTATTGATAAATCGACATTACTGCAGAACTTCCAACTGCAAATGCCCACAGGCTATCATCGTGAGTCTTTGGGACGCTTAGCGCACTTAGAATCATTGAAGTTGAGAGAAGCGGCCGTATTGATTGGCTTTGTCGAACGTGAACAAGGTCTGCAAGTGATTTTGACCAAGCGTGCCGAGCACTTAAAGCATCATCCAGGGCAAATCAGTTTTCCTGGGGGCAAATTTGAAGATGACGATCAAGTACTTGTAAATACCGCCCTTAGAGAAGCAGAAGAGGAAATTGGTATTCATCAAACAGATATAAGGGTGTTTGGTCAGTTGCCCAAGCTACCTACTATTAGCCAGTTTAATGTGACGCCATTTTTAGCCTTTGTCTCACCAGACTATTCGACTCAGATCGACCCAAACGAAGTCGCCGAGGTTTTTGAGGTGCCAGCAGATCATATTTTGAATCCAAAAAAGCTTTACAGTACAAAATTCAAACTAAAAAACACCAGTCACCGTGTGTTTGCAATCCCCTATCAACAGCATTTCATTTGGGGAATGACAGCACAAATTATCGAATCGATGCAAAAACACATCATTTCTAACTAACTGTCTTATCAATGATAATCTTGCTTCTATAGCAAACATCATGTGCATCAATATTAATAAAAGGTTATTTTTCAAACATTCGTTCACATTAGTTTAATTTGGATTTTATATCGCAAACGCTTGCGGTGAGATAAATTTATACAATTGCCCCTTCAGATAAGTTTTTCTAATTTTACTCATTAGCAATAATCACGTGTAGCACGCCGTTTTCGTGATAAAAAGCAGGTTTTTGACATATCATTCAATAAGCTCGAGCAATACATGATTTAGATCTAATTTTCCTAGTGCAAAATCTTGCAAAATTGCTCCCGACTTATTTCCTGTTCCCAAAATGAGTAACTCAAAAATGAATACAACTACTTCTGCGGCTTCGACCGCACAATCGTCTAGTAAGTTTTCTTACAAAGACTTCACTTGGTGTCTGTCCCTGTTTGGTACAGCAGTAGGTGCAGGTGTACTTTTCCTTCCTATTAAAGCAGGTGCTGGCGGTTTCTGGCCATTAGTTATCCTAGCGCTAATCGCGGCACCAATGACTTGGTTCGCACACAAATCTCTCGCTCGTTTCGTACTTTCTGCGAAAAACCCTGAAGCGGACATCACTGACACAGTAGAAGAGCACTTCGGTAAAACTGGCGCAAACCTTATTACTTTTGCCTACTTCTTCGCTATCTACCCAATCGTACTTATCTACGGTGTTGGTATCACAAACACAGTTGACTCTTTCCTAGTCAACCAAATGGGTATGGAATCTATTCCTCGCTGGCTACTGTCTGGTGCACTTATCGCAGCAATGACAGCAGGTGTAGTATTTGGTAAAGAACTAATGCTGAAAGCAACATCAGCAATGGTTTACCCACTAGTATTTATCCTACTAGCACTTTCTTTCTACCTAATTCCTGATTGGAATACATCAATGATGGAAGTATCACCAAACTGGGGCGAAATGCCGACCATCGTTTGGCTAGCAATTCCAATCATCGTATTCTCTTTCAACCACAGCCCAATCATTTCTCAGTTCTCTAAAGAACAACGTCGTGTATACGGTGATGACGCAGTGAAGAAAACTGACGCTATCACTGGTGGCGCAGCAATGATGCTTATGGGTTTTGTAATGTTCTTCGTATTCTCTGTAGTACTTTCTCTATCTCCAGAGCAACTAGCATCTGCGCAAGAACAAAACATCTCAGTACTGTCTTACCTAGCTAACGTTCATGAGTCTCCACTTATTTCTTACATGGGTCCTCTAGTAGCGTTTGCAGCGATCACTTCTAGCTACTTTGGTCACTTCCTTGGTGCGCACGAAGGTCTAGTAGGTCTAATCAAATCTCGCTCTCAAACTCCTGTCAGCAAGATTGAAAAAGTATCGCTACTGTTCATCGTAATCACAACTTGGATCGTTGCTATCGTTAACCCAAGCATCCTAGGCATGATTGAAACAATGGGTGCACCGATGATCGCGGCAATCCTATTCTTGATGCCTGTATTCGCAATGCAGAAAGTACCAGCAATGGCGAAGTACAAAACTTCAGCACCTGTACAGATTTTCACAGCAATCTGTGGTCTTGCGGCAATTAGTTCTGTAATCTACGGCGCTCTTTAATCACAGCTGCTTTATTTAGCGTGATTAATCCAAGAATATAACGATAATAAAAAGCCTCCCAACTCCCCTTGGGAGGCTTTGTTCTGAGGTAATCGATATGATTAGTGTTTTTGACATCTATAAAATCGGTGTTGGTCCTTCAAGCTCACACACTGTAGGTCCAATGAAAGCGGGTAAAGAATTTATTGATGATCTTCGTGCAATGGGAAAACTGCGCGACATCACTAAAATCACCGTTGACGTTTATGGTTCACTATCACTGACAGGGAAAGGTCACCACACGGATATCGCGATCATCATGGGTCTTGCAGGCAACTCCCCTGAGAAAGTAGATATCGACTCTATTCCGGGCTTTATCGCTCGCGTAGAAGAAACTGAGCGCCTACCTGTTGGCATGCACTGTCATACAGTATCTTTCCCGAAAGATGGTGGTATGAACTTCCATACTACTAACCTTGAGCTACACGAAAACGGCATGCAGATCCACGCTTGGATCGATGACGAAAAAGTATACTCAAAGACTTACTACTCTATCGGCGGTGGTTTCATCGTTGATGAAGAGAATTTCGGTAAAGAAGTAGAGAACCCTATCAAGGTTCCTTACGAATACACAACGGCAGAAGAGTTAGTTCACCAGTGTAAAGAAAGCGGTCTTTCTATCAGCGCACTTGTGATGAAAAACGAACACTCTCTGCACTCTGATGAAGAGACTCGTACATACTTCGCAAACATCTGGCGCACAATGCGCGAATGTATGGATCGCGGTATGAACGAAGAAGGTATTCTGCCTGGTCCACTACGCGTACCTCGTCGTGCAGCAGCACTTCGTCAGCAACTGCTTACTTCTGAAAAGACAACTAACGATCCAATGTCGGTTGTTGACTGGGTAAACATGTTCGCTTTCGCAGTAAACGAAGAAAACGCTGCCGGTGGTCGCGTTGTTACAGCACCAACGAACGGTGCGTGTGGCATCATCCCGGCGGTACTGGCTTACTACGATAAGTTCATCCAGACAGTAACTGAAAAAGATTACATCCGTTACTTTGCGGCTTCTGGTGCAATCGGTGGTCTTTACAAGCGCAATGCATCTATCTCTGGTGCAGAAGTTGGTTGTCAGGGCGAAGTTGGCGTAGCGTGTTCGATGGCTGCAGCTGGTCTTGCTGAGCTGATGGGTGGTAGCCCTGAGCAAGTATGTATGGCAGCAGAAATTGCGATGGAACACAACCTAGGTCTAACTTGTGACCCTGTAGCGGGTCAGGTTCAGGTTCCATGTATCGAGCGTAACGGCATCGCGGCAGTAAAAGCGATCAACTCAACTCGTATGGCACTGCGTCGCTCATCTGCACCTACGGTTTCTCTGGATAAGGTTATCGAAACCATGCTAGAGACCGGTAAGGACATGAACGCAAAATACCGTGAGACATCTCAAGGCGGTCTAGCAATCAAAGTGATTTGCTAATCCTCCCCTCTCAATTGAAAAGCCCGAGCACATTGCTCGGGCTTTTTTTTCGTTTCTGCTTTCTTAATCCACCGAAATACAACTAGATTGAGCTTTATAAAAAAATCTAAAATGGTCACTATATCCAGAAGTTTAGGATATGCCCGTAGAAGGTCACATACCTGATACATCAATATTGATAACGTATTCAAAAAATTAATCCTGGAGCGCAATAACACATGATTAGGTTTGAACTCGGAAACCAAATCTGCGTTTGCCTGACCGAAAAAGAACTTTCACTACAGCTCAATCATTCCATCCACTCTTCTATTCCTGTAAACCGAATCGAATATTTGATCCTTAGCACCATCGCCGCTTTTGGCAGCCTAAACGCGCCTATTAGCCAGAGGAAAATCGAAAAGAAGTTATCAGCGCAACATCATTTGATGTTGCCGGAAAATGGATTTAAGAACGCTGTTGCGTCGGTACGAAAGAAGTTCAGGCAACTGACAAAGAATCACGTAGAGGCACCTAAGTCTCTGATCGAAAACATCCACCGAAAGGGATATTTTGTGCCATACGATAGCCAACATGCGCAAAAAGACGGACTTCTGCAGCAAGCGCGGATCCATCAACAAGCGACACACAGCATAAGAAGAGCAATAGGCATCTGCTTACGCAGTCGTGCGCTGTACTTGAATCTACTGTTTTTTCTCGTTTTTACTATCATCTTGTATGTTGCGATTTGCTTTTACGCAATCAGTACGATTGTCAGGCAAAACTATTTTGATGATGCGATGGACTTTGCCCATGATCTGGCACAGCGTAGCTGCTTTGAGCATGAAGACCGCTTACGTGGTTTGTTCGATAATATCCAACTGGTCGAGTCCGCCTTAATGACGGACAAACACAATATTCGTTGTTTGGTGACACCAGAAGCCGTCGTGCCGGTCAACGAGAGAGACCGCAACCTTTGGCTCAATAACGAAAGTTACACCACGCATTCATTTTTCTTTGACGGCGCAGAAGTGTTGGTGCGAGTGAAAAACATCAATCTAGCGAATAGCATAGAGAGCCACATGTCGCGGATGTTTTTGTCGGGAATGAAAGTGTGTACTAACACCGGTACAGCGCTCGAAATTGGCGATACCCAGGGCAACTCGTTTTTATATAACGTCAATGATAACGGCTACAAAGAGATCTATTACGTATCCGGACCGATCACAAGCATCCTTGTTTTGAGCTTTATACTAATGTTTATTGCCAGGCATAAAAAGCTGCGTTCGCTGGTCTCCTACCTATGGGCAATTCGTCAGTTCACCTTAAAGCTTGAACCTATTCATAACACATCAAATCGGCAAAATATTCACTATGAGGTACTGTCACGTTTTAAAGTTAAAAACACTCAGCGATTTATTGAACGTTTGATTGCCAATGGCTTACTGATCAATCACACCTTACTGGTGATAAAAAACGTCTATGGCGACGCAAAGTCATTACTCGCCCCTCTCAGCATCAACGTATGTCCTTCTCTTCTCATTGGGCGCAATTTTACGCGTCTTTATCGTCAGTTGTCCCAGTTAGACTGTACACTGCTAACCATTGAGATCACGGAAAATGCCTCGATGTATTACACGCGCGAGATATTTGACAACATCAGTAAGCTCAAACAGCTTGGTTGTAAAATCAGCATTGACGACTTTGGTACTGGGAATAACAATGTTGAGCTGATTAGCCACATTACTCCGAATTACCTGAAAATTGACCGTCTGTTTGTCATGAACTTAAAGCAAGACGACAAAAAGGTTGAAACTCTGCGCCAGCTAATCGCGATGGGACACACTTACCACTGCACAGTGATCGTAGAAGGTGTTGAAACTGCAGAATGCGCGCATCTACTCACCACTCTTGGCGCGCACATCCATCAAGGGTTTTATTACCCATTGTGCCGCTAGCGGCTTCTATTTATTGACAAAATCTGCACATAACCAGATTGCGTACTTTTTATATCCACAACTATAATGGCGGTATCGACTTTACCGCCTCTAAATAGATTCAGCACATGATCGCTATTAAACCAGCCAAGCTGAAAGATTTTGCCAGCTTGATGCAAATGGATGTGCACGACGATCAAAAAGGATTTTTCAAGCCCTTTGAACAGGCTTACCAACAACGCGCCAAATCGGAAGTGTTTTACACCATATTCCACGACTATTTGACTGTGGGGTATTTGGTGATTGATAAAGCATTTGCTCAACATGCGCCTTTTGCTAAACGTCATGAACTTGGGTTGACCTACCTCATGATTGATAAACGCTTTCAGCGTCAAGGGATAGGCAAAGCGACGCTGCAAAAGTTGATGGTGTATGGTTACGCTATTGATGCCGAAAGCAACTCGATATGTGCGACGATCATCAGCACCAACCAAGCGGCGATCAAACTGTTTGAGACAACTGGGTTTGAAAATACGCAAAAGACCATTTACGACGCTCAAGGTAAAGCGCTGATCATGCGCCATGCATTGAGTTAAGTCGAAAACAAACCACCGAAATAAAAAATGGGCAGTCTATATTGGACTGCCCATTTCACTTTAAACTGCCATGACTTCAGCTTGCCAGCCATAGCCAATGTATTCTTTCGCCAATTCTTCGGCAACAAACGTCGATACTACGACTTCCACCCACATGCTATGTGATCCCGCGCGATAACGCAGTTTCATCATCTTCATTGTACACCTCTCCGCAAGGTGAAAGAGGCTTAACTTGCTCGCCATTCACCCAAATGATAATAAAAAATGACCGTATCCATGCAGTTGGAGCCCTTTGCCCATACGTGCGTGAACTCTCTCCTTGAGATAAAATGGATACCGTATATGTGATTCGAAAAACTTCGAATTATTGCGGGAGCAATTTTGCAAAATGATAGGGCAAGGGTGTAGAGTAAAAATACTGCATTTATAAAAAACGATAAGATGGGCCAACTTTTATGGGCAGTGATATAGGTAACACCACCAAATCCACCAGTTTTGATGCGTTGATGATACGCCAAGCAAAGCTTTTAACGTCCGCACATGCTGACGAATGTGAAAGCTACCTCAAGCAGTTTATGCTAGAAGCCATGGAGTGGTTTGAAATCGATCGTATGACAATGTTTCCCAACTCCATGCTGTTTTTCAATCAAGGGAAAACGCTTTCTGTTGCTCGCGAGCCACACCAAGTTCTGACGACTAAGCAAGTCGGGGTCGAAGATGGCGAACGCTACCTGCGCTTAATTGGTAATTCTGAGAAAACCCAGTTTTTCGATAAAAACGCTTTAGCCAACAGTGATGTAGTGGTATTGCGCATGCTGTCAGCACAAGGCGCGTGTTGCCATTACACTATTCCACTCGTCCAATTTGGTCAGCGCTGGGGCGGTCTCTCTTTTACTCTCTTTGGTAGCAACAGTTGCGGCTTATCCGAAAGCCAGCTTGAACAGGTTAGCTTCATCTCTCATATGTGGCTGTCCTTTTGGCAACATTCAAAGCTACATCGTAGTTTGCACCGTCCAGACATGAAAACCGACCAAGAAAATCACCGCATGCTACGTTTGAGTCACCGTCAATGTGACGTGCTGGGTTTGCTGGCTAAAGGATTATCAGCAAAAGAAATTGCCACAGAACTCAATCTAAGCCCAAGAACGATCGAATCTCATAAATATCGATTGCTAGACATGCTAGAGCTGGATAGTCATGCAGATTTAGTTCAGTTTGCACTGAGAAATGGCATAGGCTATTAAACGCCCACTAATAAATTCTTGATAAAGAAAAAGGCAAGCCGTTTGGCTTGCCTTTCTTGTATGCATGCAGAAGACGATTACTCACCTTTGTAAATACAACCTGCGGTACACGTCTCTTTGATCTCTACTTTACTAAGCAGAGGTAAGCTTGGCTTAAGTTGTTGCCAAATCCATTTTGCTAGAACTTCGCTGGTTGGGTTTTCCAGACCTTCAATGTCGTTCAAATAGTAATGGTCGAGACGGTTGTAGATAGGTTTGAATGCGGCTTTGATTTCAGCAAAATCTACAACCCAACCTGTATGAGGGTCTACTTCACCTTCTACATAAAGACGAACAAGGAAAGAGTGTCCATGTAAGCGTCCACACTTATGACCTTCAGGTACGTGTGGCAAGTGGTGTGCCGCTTCGAACATAAACTCTTTGTACAATTCTGTTTTCATCTTGATTCTCAAGCTTTAAAAAGACACGCAATACTAAGGAATTCACCCTTTAATGACAACCTTTATCAATAGCGCCCGCTATGAATAGCAAGGCAAACGATAAAGCAGTAAATCATGACGTATTGAAATTGAAAACGCAGGCGCCATTATCTAACCAAGTAGAAAATTTTTGGCATTAAAAGATCTTAAAAAAACACCGTGCCGTTTTTTTGTCACCACGTCAAAGTTTTGATTACACACCACTTACATCACATTTACATAACCACAAAATGTTTGGGGTCACATTCAGTTAGCCAATTCATCGCTCAAGTGCAACTAACCTCTTAATATTGTGGGGTTCGTTCCAATAACACTTATAAAAATATGCGCTCAACTATTACCTTTAAACTCCTACTCGCCCTGATCGCCGTGTTCACTTGTGTTCTTGCCGTGTCCACTGGGTATCAGTACTACCAACAAAAAACACTTATTAATGATGTACTAAGCGAACAGTTACACGACAAAGCCAGTAACTACTTCGACAGCTTAAACATGATGATGCTGACAGGCACGATGTCGCAGAAAGAGACACTACGACAAAAAGCGCTGGCACAGGAAGGCATTGAACAAGTACGCGTGTTGCGTGCCGATGCCGTGTCAAAGTTTTATGGTCAAGGGCAAACCAACCAACAACCTCTCGACGACATCGATCAACGGGCACTGAGCGGGGAATTGGTCATTGAACCCATCAGTGCTGAATGGGGTAAGGGCTTGGTCGTCGCTCTACCAATGAAATCAAGTGAGGACTATCGAGGCACAAATTGCGTGTCCTGCCATATTGCACCTGAGGGCGAAGTGCTTGGTGCTATTCGTCTTGAATACAACATGAGTCACGTCAACACGCTGATTAACAAGCAAGCCGTATTTGCGATGGGGATCATGTCAGTGATCGCATTTGTTGGCTTCCTCATCACTATGGGACTCATCCGAAAAATCATCGTCCGCCCTATTCAAAATACATCACGCTTTATGTCTAACGTTAGTGCCAGTAAAGATCTCTCCAAGCGTCTGTCGGGCACGCAAAATGATGAAGTCGGTCAATTGTCGGATTCCATCAATTCGTTTATGGATACGGTGTCAGAGAGTTTAGAACGCGTTCGAGATACCTCCCACTCTCTTGCAGACTCAGCAGGAAGGCTGACTGATGTAGCTCAATCGACCGATGAAGCTGCTGATAATCAACAAGTCGAAACCAATGAAGTGCAAACCAATATTACCGATATGCTTGAGCAACAAAGCGTGGTGGAGCAAGCGACAGTCGATGCGACAACCTTAGTTAACCATACCGTTGACGTTGCAACCACCAGCGCAGGTCAAGCCCATCATGTCAGCGAAGACATCAAGCACCTTGTGACCGATATTGATAAAGTGCGTGAGAACATTGCGACGTTAAACCAACAAACTGATGAAGTATCATCAATTCTTGGCGTGATAAAAGGCATCGCTGAGCAAACCAATTTATTGGCGCTTAACGCCGCTATTGAAGCCGCCCGAGCCGGAGATCAAGGTCGTGGTTTTGCGGTAGTTGCCGATGAAGTGCGCAATCTTGCCTCTCGCACCGCCGAAGCCACCAGTAATATTGAGACGATTATTTCTCAGTTCCAACAAGGCAGCGAAGAGTCGTTAACCTCGGTCGATACAGTGTGCGAGTTTGCTCATCAGCGCTCAGTAGATGTCGAAGCATTGTCACAGACCATGCGCAATGTGGTCGATGAGATGCATCAAGTACTTAAACACGCTGAAAATATCCAACATCAGACACTAACAACATCTGGGGTAAGCAAGCACATCCAAAGCAAAGTTGACACCATTACCTTACACGCAAACGAGACCTCACAATCGGCATCGCACACTCGCGAGATCAGTGTCGATCTGGAACATCTTTCAGAGCGTTTGGAGTCATTACTTAGCCAATTTACCCTTTCAGAGAGAGCGCAAGAGAATAAATAAGGAAATTCTCTCCTTCAAATTGAATATAAAGGTTGAAGCTGACGATTTGACAGGTAATATGTTTCGTTGAATCTAAAAAATTCTATCCAACTCAACACTTCGCTTGTTTTTTAAACAATTTTGTTGTGAGACAGGCACTTTTAAGTGTTGAGTTGAATTTTTACCTCAATGGAGAATATTGAAAACATGACTTACGCGCCTGTATCAGACGTTTTGAAAGGTCAGCTAGCAGTAGACAGTGAAGTAACTGTTCGTGGCTGGATCCGTTCACGTCGTGATTCCAAAGCTGGAATCTCTTTCCTTGCCATTTATGACGGCTCTTGTTTCGACCCGATTCAGGCCGTGGTCCCTAATAATCTTAATAATTACGACAACGAAGTACTTAAGCTAACGACTGGCTGCTCTGTTGAAGTAACTGGTAAGATTGTTGCCTCTCCTGCGAAAGGTCAAGACTTCGAACTAGCAGCAACTGACGTTAAAGTTGTTGGCTGGGTTGAAGATGCTGACACTTACCCAATGGCAAAAACTCGTCACTCTATCGAGTACCTACGCGAAGTAGCTCACCTACGTCCACGCACAAACGTGATTGGTGCAGTAGCACGCGTACGTAACTGCCTATCTCAAGCAATCCACCGCTTCTACCACGAGCAAGGTTACTTCTGGGTATCAGCGCCATTGATCACAGCTTCTGACGCAGAAGGTGCTGGTGAAATGTTCCGCGTATCTACGCTAGACATGGAAAACCTGCCTCGCACTGACGATGGTAAAGTTGACTACAACGAAGACTTCTTCGGTAAAGAGACGTTCCTAACGGTATCTGGTCAGCTAAACGCAGAAGCTTACGCTTGTGCACTAAGCAAAGTTTACACGTTTGGTCCTACTTTCCGTGCTGAAAACTCAAACACAAGCCGCCACCTAGCGGAATTCTGGATGGTTGAGCCTGAAGTTGCGTTCGCAGAACTAGACGACGTTGCAAAATTGGCTGAAGACATGCTGAAGTTTGTATTCAAAGCCGTTCTTGAAGAATGTCGTGATGACCTTGAGTTCTTTGCTCAACGTATCGACAAAGAAGCAATTACTCGCCTAGAGCAGTTTGTCTCTTCTGACTTCGCACAAGTTGACTACACAGACGCGATCCAAATCCTGCTTGATTCTGGTCGTGAATTCGAATTCCCAGTTGAATGGGGTATCGATATGTCTTCTGAGCATGAGCGCTTCCTTGCTGAAGAACACTTCAAAGCACCTGTAATCGTTAAGAACTACCCGAAAGACATCAAAGCATTCTACATGCGTGCTAACGATGACGGTAAAACAGTCGCAGCGATGGATGTACTAGCACCAGGCATCGGCGAAATCATCGGTGGTTCTCAACGTGAAGAGCGTCTCGACATCCTAGATGCACGTATGCGTGAAGTGGGTATCGATCCTGAGCACATGAGCTGGTACCGCGACCTACGTCGTTACGGCACAGTGCCACACGCAGGCTTCGGTCTAGGCTTTGAGCGTCTAGTATCTTACGTAACAGGTATGGGCAACGTTCGTGACGTGATCCCATTCCCACGTACTCCTCGCTCTGCGAACTTCTAATCACCTAGAGTGATACAGAATTAAAAAGACCTCCCAAGTGGAGGTCTTTTAGTTTGTGGCAGTTTCATCGTTTCTGTTATTTCAACTATTTCAGCGTCACACTCATTGCATTGTCGTTAACCGCACCAATCATGAGTGGCTTACCTACGTCACCCTCTTTGATTAACACTTGTGTGTTCACACTAGAGCTAGAATGCTGGGTTTTACTTTCTTGCATAGCAACAACGTCAACGAGGTAGCCCGACGACTGTTTTCTCACAAAGCCAGAAAAATCAACCTGCTCTTGATTATTGTTGATTTGGGCTTCGAACTGTTCGTTGGCTTGTATTTGAGCAACAAGCTCCGACTTTCCGTAGTGTAAGATCACCGATTCGGGCTCATCACCTTGATTAGCCGTGCAACCAAAAGTGATAGCAGACAGTGCCAGTAGCCATGCATGTTTCATAGTGTTTATTCCTAACTTCTATCTCATGAATCTAAGACTTATTCTCATCATCTTTATCTGCCTTGGCGGCATACTTAACACCCAGTACGCACAAACCAAACATAATAAAGGGGATCACAGCCGCGGTGTATTCCGTCCACGCCATGTGAGAGAACGATTTCGCCAAAATAAGGTGCGCAAATACCAACAGAAATGCGCTAAAAATGGCAACGGCGATCAATCTTAATTCATGTTTTACCAACTGCTTTTTCATTGTCACTCCAATCATCACAATATTTCTGTATCCGATTGAAGCACAACCCAAGTAAACCACTCTGATACAGTTAGGTCAAAAAAGGATTAAACAGTTTCTTTAGTGAAGTAACTCACCCAATTTCCCCAAAGCCTGACACAGATTGTCATCAATGGGCAGAGAAGTATTCAAACGCAGATAGTCCTGATATTGCTCATCGACCGAGAACAACGCACCATGCGCAACAGTTACCTGCTGTGATAGCAAGGTGTGATGAACCGCTTTACTGCTTATCCCTTGAGGCAACTTAAGCCATAAGAAATAACCGCCAGGAGGAAGATAGTACTCGATAGATTTAGGCAAACACTCTTTCATTGTTTGCACAAACATAGCTTGGCGCTGTTCAAGCCCTTTACGCAACTTTCTTAGATGATTGTCATAGCTGTCATTTTGCAGGTAATGCGCAACTCCCTGTTGAATAGGTGCACTGCCAGATAGCGTCGACATCAGTTGAAGCTTTTGAACACGCTCGTTAAAGCGCTTGGTGATCACCCACCCCAACCGATAGCCAGGACAAAGACTTTTTGAAAGAGAGCCACAATGCAAAACGCGCTCTTGGTCATCATAGGTTTTCAGCGATGTAGGTTTCTTGTCGGAGAAATACAACTCTGCGTAAACATCATCTTCAATCAGATACACATCATGTAGATTGGCAAGCTCAACAACACGTTGCTTTTGTTCGTCACTCAACGAAGTGCCTGTTGGATTATGAAAGTTACTCATAAGCCAACAAGCCTTAACGTTGTGCTGTGCAAAAGCTTGTTCCATCTGAGCCAAGGAGTGCCCTTTTTCGGCATCTACCGAGATCTCAATGGCATTCAACCCTAGTCGTTCAATTGCTTGTAACGCACCATAAAATGTTGGCGACTCAATGACAACCGTATCCCCTGGCTCAGCAACCACTTGCAAACTGAGGTTGAGCGCTTCTAACGCGCCAGAGGTAATAACGATATCATCATGCGTTAAAGTCATGCCTTGCTGTATATAGCGCTGGGCAATCGAGCGGCGTAGAGAAGCACTACCCGGTGGTAGGTTATCTAACAAGGTATCTGGTCCCATTTTTCGCCCGGAACTGGCAAGGTTACGGTTTAGTGCTTCGAGAGGAAAAAGTGCTGGGTCAGGAAACGCGGAGCCTAGCTTTGTCGCGTTTGGCACGGTTTGTTGTTTGAGGAAATCGTACAACTCATCGTTTAGTGAAGTACGATACGCATTGTTATCAGCACCAGCAGCGTCGAGACGTTCGAGCTCAGCAGTAACAAAGTAACCCGACTGAGGTTTAGCAATCACCCAACCTTGCGCTTCGAGCAATTGATAGGCTTGTAACACAGTTCCTGCACTGACCGAATGGTTGCGGCTAGTGACACGCACGGAGGGCAACTTCTCTCCTGCTCTCCATGTATTTTGTTGAATTTGCGTTTTAAACAGCTCAGCCAGTTGGCGGTATCGGTTCATGCTTCCCTCATTTCTTACTACCGAGCGCACCTTAGCATACTTCACGCCCTGATTCCGATCTTCGACTTATCAAACTCGAAACGTAATTAATCAATCTTAGTGATATCAATTGACGTTACGAAATGAGAATTTATGTTCCATACTTTCAAAGGTATGAATATTCTACGGGAGGAAATGATGAAAATGTTTACGATGGATGACCTCTCTTATCGAGGCATACACGAAGGAGTTCATAGCTGGGACCACCCAGAAGGCAATAACCCATATTATTGGCACCCAGATTGGTTGCACATCGCTGAGGATGCACTAGGGGTGCACCCAAAAGCAGAACTCGATGTCCCAGAGGGTGAAGCAGCCACACCTGAGCATGCAAAGGCAGCAATTATCAAACATCTCAATGGGCAATAATATTGATTATACCCAAGTGACTTCTAGATGCAGGATTCAGTGCGCTGTCATTGATTCGAGGTCAAGGAGAACAACCGCAGCGGAATAGTTAGCTCTTTCCAAGTTGTTTGACTCAGAGATCGAATCAACGACACGCTCCCAAAGGGCGAGGTTACTTGGGCATAAATACCTATTTTTCAGGCGGTTATTGCTAGGTGGGATCAACAAATATATCTGAATGAGAGCTGTGCAACGGAATGGATCATTTATCAACAAGATAAATAGATAGCAGTCACATTAATTCCGATGACATCTGTTACATTTATAGAGTAATGGTGACGCACACCTCAACTCATGACTATGAGAGACGATAATAATGACGAAATACAACGAAAACGACATTCAATACAAAGGCGAATCTAATGGTGTTCACTCTTGGAGTACAACATCAGGTCAGCCTTACTACTGGCACCCAGATTGGTTGCACGTTGCTGAAGACGCAACGGGTTCTCATCCTAAACAAAAAATCGAAGTAGAATCCGCTGAAGCACCAACAGAAAAACATGCATTGAAAGCTATCCTTAAGCACATGAACGATTGGGCAACAGGCAAACTGTCTTCTAACCCAGACATCGAAACGAATGCACATGAATCACAAATGGATTTGAAAAAGTAATTCCTACCCTTTTTCATGTCGATGATTGAGACCAAGCCTCGCCATAGCGGGGCTTTTTTGTAAATCCTTCGCTATATCAATGTCACTTCAAGATGCTAGATTCAGAGTATTGTCACTATTCCCTCTTTACCAAAAGACAGCAAGGAAAACAGCGAAGCGGAATTGCAAGCTATATCCAAGTTGTTTGACGATGCTATTTAGTTAGCAAAGAACGTACTTCAGTGACAGGCTCCCGAAGGGCGAGTGGCTTTAGTTCACATGCTTCTTTAACAATTTTCGAATTAGCCCCCCTAGATCTTCAAATTGTTGCCTCACCTTCAAACCAAGCCATCCTCGCTGAAGCAAGCATCTCAAGGTTACTTGAGCATATACATAACAAATTTCTATCATTTATAAGAATCTATCGATAAAATTTCAGGTCTCGATTTTACTAGTGACAGATCAATCAACAGACATCAATTCCACAGTACCTCTCTCTTCTTGCTCAACTAAGAGAGAAAACGATGCTGAGATTTGTCCAAAAAAGGATAACCATGGTGAATACTAACTACAATGCACCACTTACATTCCAACTTTACCTAGCTGCGGCGTTCTTTTTTGGCACATACGGTGGACGCGTCTGCCCGATGCTCAGCACGCTGAGCGTATACGAAGTGATCTTACATTGCGCGGTGGTTTTTACGTTCCTCTATCTTGTTCGCCACTTTATTCTTGTCTCACATCCTTTGATTGCACAAAACCGACAAGCCAAGCTTGATACTGTGTTGTTTACCGCTGTAAGTATTCCTTTTGCTGCGTACTATAACCTTCAATACGACTTTACCTTCGACAGCAATGTGAAAGTGTTGTTTGGTATGGCGCTCTTTGGCTTTTTAACTGGTTCTATCTTGCAACTGCAAAGCAAGCTGGTTCAATTTGACAGCCTACGTCAACAAAACCAATTTGGCTTTGCGTTATCAGGTCAGCGCCAATCCATGGTGAAACAAATGATAGGCATGATGATCGCCTTGCTCATCACCTTGACCACCATTTTGACCATGGTCGCAGTCAAAGACATTTATTGGTTGGAGCAAAACCCAGAGCAAATCACCAATGGGCTAGGCAAAATCAGCTTCATTAAAGAGTTGGTTTACATCGCACTTGTCGTCGGAGGCTATGTAATCGCGATTATGGTGCTTTGGACTCGCTTGATGCAAAAGATCTTGTTTAGCCAAGAGCAAGCTTTGCTGGAAGTGACACAAGGGAAAATTGCGCAACGTTTACCAGTTTTCCAACATGATGAGCTTGGCTCGATGGCCTGTTTAACTAACCAAATGCTCGACAGTTTGCAACTGTCGCAAGATGAGGTCAAAGCCACGCGAGATGTTGCCATTGTCAGTTTGTCGGCATTGGCTGAATCACGTGATAATGAAACCGGTGCGCACATTATGCGCACGCAACAATATGTAAAAGTATTGGCTGAACATTTAAGCCAATTTGAACAACATTGTTCATTACTGACTCCAAATTATATCGAACTACTTTACAAATCGGCGCCGCTGCATGACGTCGGAAAAGTCGGTGTACCAGATAGCGTGTTACTAAAACCGGGAAAACTGACCGATGGAGAGTTTGAGATCATGAAAGGACATGCACAAATTGGTGCCGAAGCGCTGTCAATTGCTGAAAAACAGCTAGGAAGTAGTTCGTTTTTGCGCGTTGCTAAAGAGATTGCCCTAACACACCATGAAAAGTGGGATGGTAGTGGCTATCCAAATCAATTAAGCGGCGAGAACATCCCTTTATCCGGTCGTTTAATGGCATTAGCAGATGTGTATGACGCTCTTATTTCTAAGCGTGTATATAAGCCTGCTTTCAGCCATGACAAGGCGAAAGCCATCATCCTAGAGGGTAAAGGCAAACATTTCGATCCTCAAATCGTCGATGCATTTCTTGCAGTTGAAACCGAATTTCAACATATCGCACATCAATATCAAGATGAGCAAAACATCGCCGCTTAGCCAATTATCCCCCTCTTAAAACGCTTGTTAAGAGGGGTTTTTATATCAAAAGCCTCCGTTATGTTAGATTTCTGTTTCAAATCAAAACTTTTTTAAGTTTTCTTATCACTAACTGTTGTAACGAATATTGCTGAAAGGTATAAATGTCAGCAGACCCCTTCGATTAACATGGATGAAGATTATGTTTGAAAAAGTAGTTGCCGCTCCGGCTGACCCTATTCTTGGACTTACTGAAGAGTTTAAAAAAGATGCTCGCGCCGAAAAAATTAACCTAGGCGTTGGTATTTACAAGAACGAACAAGGTGAAACCCCTGTTCTTGCGACTGTTAAAAAAGCCGAAGCCGCACTGATTGAAACTGAAAAAACCAAATCTTACCTAACAATCGAAGGTACAGCAGAATACGGTCTAGCAGTACAAAAACTGCTTTTCGGTGCAGACGCGGAAATCGTTGCTGGCAAGCGTGCTAAAACAGCACAAGCACCAGGTGGCACAGGTGCTCTACGTGTAGCAGGTGAGTTCATTAAGCGTCAGCTTGGTGATGTGAAGATCTGGATCAGCAACCCTACTTGGGCAAACCACAACGGCGTATTCACTGCAGCTGGTATCGAAACAGCACAATACAGCTACTACAACGCAGAAACCAAAGACAAAGACTTCGCTGCTATGGTTAACGACCTGCAAGGTGCATCTGAAGGTGACGTTGTTCTTCTGCATGGCTGCTGTCACAACCCTACAGGTATCGATCCAACAGCTGAAGAGTGGGAAACGCTGGCTAAGCTGGTTGCAGAGAAAAAACTGCTTCCTCTATTCGACTTCGCATACCAAGGCTTTGCTAAAGGTGTAGAAGAAGATGCAGCAGGTCTTCGTACTTTCGCTAAGTACAACAAAGAAATCCTAGTCGCGAGTTCTTTCTCTAAGAACTTCGGTCTATACAATGAGCGTGTTGGTGCATTCACTCTGGTTGCTGAATCAGAAGACGTTGCAACAACGGCGTTCTCACAAGTAAAAGCCATCATCCGTTCTATCTACTCTAACCCACCAGCGCACGGTAGCGCTGTTGTGACTCACATTCTTGGTGACGCAGACCTGCGCGCAGAATGGGAAGCGGAAGTAGCGGAAATGCGTAACCGAATCCAAGAGATGCGTGAACTATTCGTTGCTACTCTTAAGGCAGAAGGTGTGGATGCTGACTTCAGCTTCATCGAGCGCCAAAACGGTATGTTCTCGTTCTCTGGTCTATCCAAAGAGCAAGTAAACCGTCTAAAAGAAGAGTTCGGTATCTATATCGTAGGCTCAGGTCGTATCAGCGTTGCAGGTATGACAAAAGCAAACATGGGTCCTCTATGTAAAGGCATCGCTGCGGTTCTGTAATCGCGTCGAAAGTCACAAATTAAAAAGGTCAGCACTCGCTGACCTTTTTTGATTCTACCGCTTGTTGAAACGCCACTATACAAGGTGGCGCTACACTCCTATGAACTAATACACAAACTTAAAGCTAATTCCAACTTCATTGATGTGATCTGACGGTTGACCTTGATAATCGGTGTCACGGAACTGGTAATAAAGACCGGTACCAATCACGCGATGCCATTGGTAGTTAAAGGCAATCTTATAGTTGTTCTCGTCGACGATATCACTTCGATTCAAGTGCACTTCTGCCGTCCCCATTAGCTTTTCACTAAATAGGTAATTTGCCCCAAACGTGACGCCTTGAATAAACTCGCTATCCGAGGACAGTGTACGGTCGGTTTTATCATCAGTCGCTTTGGCTTTAATTGCGCCAATCCCATAAATCCCGTAGATATCAAACTTCTCGTTGACGCCATAACGATAACCACCACCGAACAACAAACGGTCAATACGCAAAGTGAAATTGTCTGGGTGGAAAAATTGCGCCGAGTAGTCAACGTTAAACAGCCAGTTATCGGTAAATAGGTAATTACCGCCAAGCCCTAGAGTGGTAGCGTTAGAATTATCGAGCCACTCTTCATTCGTTGTCCCGGCACCAATGTCTAAATTAATGTGCTCGTACCCAAACTTCTCGACCTGTTCTGACTCTGAGGCAACGCTCATTAGTGGTAATGCTACAAGAGGTGCAGCGAATAATAGTCTTACCATTCTACTTCCTTCCATGAGTGTCATCCAAAACTCTTCTTTAATACGCCCATTGTATTGATTTAATTCGGCATCTTGATGACAGCGTAGCCGAATTGATGGCGATTTGCCGTGCGACTTGTCCGAATCTTATCATTGCGCACGAAAAACAGTGATCCGATAAGATTCTGTTTTAAAACTAAGTTAAGATTACCCTATCACTTGCAAACCAAAAGGCACCTTAATGGAAGCAGAACTTCTCGAGATATATAACTTTCTCGCCAAGTATCCCCCATTCAACGAGCTTCCGGAAGAAACGCTCACCAAAGTGACCGAGAACATCGAAATCTCATACTATCGTCAAGATACTCCCGTCATTCATTTCGGCGACCAGATCCACGATCTATACATGGTTCGTAGTGGCGTGGTTGAGGTCTATCGACGCAAAGGTGAACTTTACAACCGACTCGACGAGGGTGACCTTTTTGGTCAAATGGGGCTTCTGACCAACAACAAAGTTCGCTTCCCAGTAAAAGCGATAGAAGATTCCCTACTCTACTGCATTCCTCAAGACATTTTCCAAGAACTGTATGATAACTTCGACTCATTCGCTGATTTTGTTGAAGTAGAGAACAGCGCTCGTTTGCGCCAAGCAGTGTCAGAAAACAACGATGCCAATGACCTAACCACTTCTAAGGTCAAAACCTTATTAACCCGTGACGCACCGACGATTGAACGTGGACAGACGATCCAAGAAGCCGCGCAATTGATGGCGCAAGACAATGTTTCTTCATTGTTGATTGTGGACCCAGACTTTGTGCTGGACGAAGAAGACCCACAATCTCCGGTGCTAGGTATCATTACCGACCGTGATTTGTGTACCCGAGTGTTAGCCGAAGGCTTATCACCGCAAGACGATGTCTCCACGGTGATGACCACTGAGGTTATCTCACTCGATCATAACGCATACGTATACGAAGCCATGCTGACCATGTTGCGCTACAACGTGCATCATTTGCCTGTGGTTAAAGATCAAATGCCGATTGGTATTATCGAAGCTACCGATATTGTACGTTATGAATCGCAAAACTCACTGTTGCTGGTCAGTAGTATCTTCCAGCAGCAAAGCATCGAAGATTTAGCGATTGTGGCAGAAGAAGTAAAGAGCAGTTTTGTTCGCTTGGTCAACGAAGACGCCAACTCACACATGGTGGGTAGCGCGATGTCGGTGATCGGTCGCAGCTTTAAGCAACGCCTTTTAGAAATGGCAGAAGAAGAACTCGGTCCACCTCCTATCCCTTATTGCTTCCTTGCTCTTGGTTCAATGGGGCGCGACGAACAGTTGCTGGTCACTGACCAAGACAATGCAATCATCCTAGACGACACCTACAAAGAAGAGAAACACGGTAAATACTTTGAGGCTCTCGCGCAATATGTCAGTGATGGTTTGAACGTATGCGGTTACAAGTACTGTACTGGCGACATTATGGCGACCAACCCGATGTGGCGAATGACCCGCTCACAATGGGAAGAATGCTTTGCCGATTGGATTGATGACCCCAATCCAAAAGCGCTACTCAACGCATCCATCTTCTTTGATTTAGATGGGGTTTACGGTCGCTTAAAATGGGCAGAGCAGCTCACCAGCTTCATCGTACGTCGTGCCCGCAAGAACAATCGCTTCCTAGCCTGCTTGGCACGTAACGCATTAAATCGAACTCCACCACTTGGCTTCTTCAAAGACTTTGTGATGGAAAAAGACGGTCAACATAAAAACTCAATCAACTTGAAACGCCGTGGTACTGCGCCATTGGTCGATCTGATCCGCGTTCATTCTCTGGCGGTAGGCTCACGTGCACAGAATTCATTTGAGCGTCTCGATGACATCATTGATGCTGGCATCTTACCAAAAGGGCGCGCACAAGATCTTAAAGACGCCATGGAGTTCATCTCAATGGTGCGTATCCGCCACCAAGCAATTGATGTTGAGTTAGGTATTGAACCAGACAACAACATTGAGCCTGAAAACTTGTCGGATTTTGAACGTCGTAATTTGAAAGATGCGTTCCAGATCCTAAGTAATGGTCAGAACTTCCTTAAGTTCCGCTATCAGGCTAGTAACAAGTTTAAGTGAGGCGTGAAGTGATAAAGAAGTTATTTCAAAAGCCGAGTATTCAGTGGCCAGTGAAGTTTCAGCAGAAACTTGAGCGTGCCACTGATGAACGCTTAGTCGCCTTTTACGGTAAAGCGCTGCCAGCACCTGAAACGCCACTATCCCAAGTGGAGTTCGTTGCGCTTGATTTTGAGACTACCGGTTTGAACCCACAAAAAAACGGCATCATCACCATTGGTTTGGTGCCGTTCGATCTCAATCGAATTTTCCTACGCCAAGCAAAGCACTGGAAGGTGCGACCACAGGAAAAACTCGATGAAGAATCAGTCATCATTCATGGTATCACTCACAGTGAACTGATTGACGCTCCCGATCTGGGTGAAATCCTCGCTCCCTTGCTAGAAAGCTTAGCGGGTAAGATTGTAGTGGTACATTACCGCCGTATCGAGCGTGAGTTTCTCGACCAAGCACTGCGCTCTCGTATTGGCGAAGGTATTGAGTTTCCAGTTCTTGATACGTTGCAAATTGAAGAAAACATTCAACAAAAAGCAGCGGGCGGTCTTTGGAACAAGCTCAAGGGCAATAAGCCAAAATCATTACGCTTAGCCCAGTCTCGCCGTCGTTATGGCTTACCAGACTATACACCGCACCATGCTCTAACCGATGCCATTGCTACAGCAGAGCTGCTGCAAGCCCAAATTGCCCATCATTATAACCCAGAGCAACCTATCAGTAGCCTGTGGTTGTAATTCGGCTTACGTTATCTTTGAGCAACAAAAAAGGAGCCATATGGCTCCTTTTTATTCAAAACAACAAAAGCTTACAGCTTAAAGCGTCTGATCTCTTGTTCTAGCTCGTGAGAAAGCTCAGACAGGTGCGCTGCTTGCTCAGCCGCCTGGTGCGCTTCCACAGAAAGCTCATTCGATACGTCACGAATGCCCTCTGTATTACGAGTAATCTCAGTGGTTACTGACGCTTGCTCTTCTGCTGCTGAAGCAATTTGAGTTGCCATATCACTGATTCGCTCTACCGCAGAGTGAATTTGCGTCAGGCTAACTGCCGCAGAGTTTGCATCATCCACGCTAGTATCTGCTAGACGACGACTGTCATCCATAATACCCACCGCTTTCGCCGTAGTACCTTGTAGCATTTCGATGGTTTCTTGAATCTCTTGCGTTGAAGCGTGAGTACGTTGGCTCAACACACGAACTTCATCCGCAACCACCGCAAAACCGCGACCTTGTTCACCAGCACGTGCTGCTTCAATCGCCGCATTCAGTGCCAGTAAGTTGGTTTGTTCGGCAATACCTTGAATAGTCGAAAGAATCGTATTAATCGCGTTACCGTGCGCTTCTAGCTCTTGAATCACGTTGGTCGCGACTTGAACTTCTTGCGCTAGGTTTTGGATCGAACCTTGCGTTTGCGTTACTTGACCAGAGCCATGCACACATGCTTGTACCGCTTCTTCCGAGCTTGATGCTGTGTTGTCCGCGTTACCAGCAATCTCTTGTGTTGCTGCCGCCATTTCGTTAACCGCAGTCGCCACCATGTTGATTTCGTCTTGCTGGTAAGAAATACGCTGGCTACGTTCTTCGGCTTGCTGTGCCGTTGTACGAGCTTGCTCAGACAGTGCGGACGATACGTGACTTAGTTTCGTCACCATCGTGTGCATATTGCCGACAAAACGGTTGAAGTTATCAGCCAGCTTGCCGACTTCGTCATCACTGCGCGGTTCTAGACGTTGCGTCAAGTCACCTTCACCAGAAGCAATTTCTTCCAATGCTTGTGAAACACGACCCAAATCGCGGAACAAGAAACCTACTAGCCATGAAACAGCAACAATCACGACGATAGTGATCAACACAGCGGTGATCAGCATTTCTCGTAACAATTGAGCGTGGCTTGCCTCTTCTGTTGCACGATCCATTTCAATCGCAAACATCCAATGTGTGCCAGGCACTTTACTGAAGTAGTAAAGCTTCTCTTTGCCTTTGATTGTTGCACTTTCAATCGCACCAGAGTTGGCTGCGCGCTCAATAGAATCTTTAGAAAATTCTTTAGAAAGGTCGGTGATTGGCTTAAGCGTTAGGCTCTTATTTGGATGAGCAAGGAAAGTGCCATCGTTCATATCGATCAGCATTGCATGAGCATTGTCACCTGCGTCTAGGCTGATGACGTCATTGATCAACTGGTCAATCAATACATCTGCACCGACAACACCAATGAACTTACCGTTTTTCATTACTGGCTCAGCAATTGTCACCAATAGCGCGTTAGTGATAGCGTCTTGGTAAGCTTCTGTGATGATTTGCTTGCCTGCTGCGTTTGCGTCTTTGTACCAAGGACGCGTGCGAGGATCGTAATCAGCACGGTTACGCTCGGGATGAGAACGATACATACCACCTTCTGGTGTACCTAAGAAGATATCGTCAAAGCCACCAGCTTTACGTGCTTGTTGTAGGAAAGGCACAACGTCTTGCTCAGTTGAGTAGTCGTTGAAAGCCGTCGCAATATCTTTACGAATTGCCACCCAGTCAGAAATACCTTCTGAAGCGGCGTTACTTAGGCTTTGTGCTCGTGAATAGACACCTGAACGCGTCTGATCAAGAAGTTGACCAGCCGACAACCAAGTCAGTGCTGTTGCCATCACAACAACAGCAGAGAGGCTTGCGCCAATTAGCTTTTGTTTTAATGATAATTTCATAATTATTATAGAGGTTGGGAGAACAGTTAAGGTGGGTGAATATTACACATTTTTTAATCACTAATCACGAGATTTTACTAATAAAAATAAAACATTAACTCATTGTAAATTAATGACTTATTTCGTCATTATTTTGTCTACCGTCAGAAAAATCACACAAAAAAAGCCAGCAAAACGCTGGCTTTTTTAACTTACTAATATTTAAGTAATATTTATAAATCTTATCAATTATTGACGTTCGGTTCTCATACCCATAAGCAGGCTGACACACATCGCCAATAAAACGACGGTAAATGGCAGTGCAGTAGAAATTGCACCCGCTTGCAGCGCTTGAACAGCTTCAGAACCACCGATCCACAGTAATGCAACCGCAATCGCACCTTCCATGAATGCCCAGAATACACGCTGTAACACTGGCGCGTCGACTTTACCACCAGCGGTGATGCTGTCGATAACCAATGAGCCTGAGTCTGAAGAAGTAATAAAGAATACCAATACTAGTACGACTGCAATGATGGATAGCATGTTACCGAATGGCAATACATCGAACATTTGGAACATCGCAAGGGAAACATCAGTCAAACCATTTGCACCTAGCTCGCCCACATTATTGATCACTTGGTCGATAGCAAGACCACCGAATGTCGACATCCAAATCAAGGTAACTGCTGTCGGTACAATTAGAACCGCAGTGATGAATTCACGAACGGTACGACCGCGTGAAACTCGAGCGATAAACATACCTACAAATGGTGACCATGAGATCCACCAAGCCCAGTAGAATACTGTCCAACCTTGGAACCAAGCTTCATCAGTACGATCAAACGGATTACTCAGTGGAATAATATTCTCAACATAAGCCATCAATGTGGTTGGCACAGAGCCTAGTGTTACCGCCCAGCCGATCAAACCAACAAGGATAAGCAATAAGAAAGCAATCACCATGTTGATGTTACTGATGACTTTTACCCCGCCATCAATACCACGAACAACAGAAACAACCGCCAATAGCGTAACAACGGTGATAACGACAATTTGCAGTCCTAGTCCTGGTTCAACGCCAAAGACATGGTGAATACCACTTGCCGCTTGTTGTGCACCTAGACCTAGAGAAGTCGCCAGACCAAACAAGGTTGCCAATACCGCTAGAATATCCACGATGTGACCTGCCCAACCCCATGCGCGATCGCCCAATAACGGGTAGAAAATCGAGCGCATTGAAAGCGGCAGACCTTTGTTGTAAGTAAAGAAAGCAAGAGATAGTGCCACGACACCGTAAATCGCCCATGGGTGCAGACCCCAGTGGAACATGGTCGCACCTAGTGCTAGCTTCGCGGCTTCTGGTGTGTTTGCTTCTACACCCAACGGGGTTTCATACCAACCAGTGAAGTACGCTACTGGCTCTGCCACACTCCAGAACATCAAACCGATACCCATACCAGCAGCAAACAACATTGCCAGCCAGGACATGAATGAGTAATCAGCGACAGCATCTTTACCACCAAGGCGAATCTTACCCATTGGTGAAACGATGAGAGCTAAACAGAAGATAACGAAGATGTTACCAGAGATAATAAACAGCCAGTCAAAAGAACCGATGATTTTCCACTTAATGCCGTCGAGTGCGGTCTTAGCGGTGTGTGCGTCCAGCACAAGTGCAGCAATAAGAAACAGTGCAATGAAACCAGCACTGATACCAAAAACAGGATTATGTACGTCAAAACCCCATTTCTGGACGTTGTCTTGACCAACCGTATAGTCGGTACTGTCGATACTGTACTTATCTATACCTTTTGTCATTATTCCTCTCTTTTTATGTTCAATCTTCTTAACAAGGCATTAAAAATCATTTGAACACGATACATTTTATTTTCCATGAAAGTGGAAGATCCTACCATTTGAGGCGTTTTTGTCTATCTTTTGCTGATAAAAAATCCAATAACTTACATTTCAATCAGAAAAGTGTAGCTAAAAAAGCGGAAACAACCACAGCAATACTTAGACCACAAACATTTCTTACTATAATAATTCTAGTCGTTGCTTTTTTCCTCGCTCAATGACCTTAAAAACAATAAGGAGAGCCAAGGCAAATTATTGAAAATTGGTGTCGCGATCCCTAACGAAGCCCTTTAAATAACAGCGCATTTGAGTTAGTGTCGCCTCGTTACATGATCCCTTAATGACTGGATTACGAAATTGGAAAAGTACGAAGAAGTTTTGGTCTCGATTCGTCAGATCATCCGCGCTATTGATTTACATTCTAAGAAGTTAAGCAAAGAGTCTGGTTTGACGGCTCCTCAGCTGATCCTGATGCGTGCCATTAGTGAATTAAATAACGTCACTATCAAACAATTGTCTAGCCATACCAACATGAGTCAGGCAACGGCAACCACTATCCTTGACCGCTTAGAGCGCAACCAACTTGTTGAGCGCCGCCGCAGTGTCGAAGACAAGCGTAAAGTTCACGCGGTATTGACGGAGAAAGGACAAGAAGCCTTAAAACAGGCCCCGACGCCATTGCAAGAGCATTTTATTAGCCGCTTCCAAAAGCTGGAAGAGTGGGAACAGAGCTTGCTTTTGTCTTCTGTGCAGCGCATCTCGACCATGATGAATGCAGAAGATATTGATGTTGCCCCTATGCTTGAACTTGGCAGTATTACCAAGCCTGAATAAGTATCCCTTCGAGCGCTCTGATGTATGAAAGCATGAGGGCGCCCCTGCCTACTCTATCAATCCTGTTTCAAAAGCGTATTTCGCCAACTCAGCCGTCGAGTGCAAATCCAGTTTGTGTTTGATGTTATGGCGGTGCGTTTCTACCGTTCGATAGCTAATGTCCAACAGCGTCGCAATCTTTTTGCTGCTGTTTCCTTGCGCCACTAACTTAAGTACCGCTTCTTCCCTGCGGCTAAGTGGGTTCGGCTTTTGCGCTGCCGGGACGACATCCTGCGTAAATAAGGTCTGGGTAACGGATTCGCAAAAGTAAGTCGATCCTTGGTTCACCGTTTTTATTGCTTGCACCATTTTCTCTGCTGAAATTTCTTTCAGCATGTAACCTACCGCGCCAGCTTGCATCACCTTCATGATGTATTCACGGTTGTCGTGCATGGTGAGCATTAAAATTTTGCTCTCTGGACGCTCTTCCTTAATTACGCCAGTAGCTTCAATGCCATTCATGATTGGCATACTGATATCCATCAAGATGACATCTGGATTGAGAAGCTTTGATACTTCAATTGCCTCAAGCCCATTACTCGCCGTACCAATCACATCAATATCAGGTTCCAGTTCCAAACGCGCCATAAAACCATCAAGCACCACCTGATGGTCATCAACTATCACCACGCTAATTGGTTTATCCATAAACTAATCCATCCAAATCTAACAATACGGTGATTTCCGTCCCCAAACCGGGCTCGCTCATGAGTTCAAACTCGCCTCCGATAAACTCAACACGCTCACGCATGTTCCGCAATCCAATTCCTTGTCGGTGCACTGAAGGGTTGACCATAAAACCCGTACCGTCGTCTCGTATCAGTAATTGCAGCATATTGCCCATTTTTTGCAAAATTACTGTGACCTTTTTTGCTTTGGCGTGCTTCTCAATGTTGTTTAAAGATTCCTGAGCCACACGATACAAGGTTGTAGCCACTTCAGATTTCAACTTCACTTGCTCGGTATCAAAATGGCTATCGATGTCCATACCAGAGTGCGAATGAAAATCTTGCAATAATGTAGAAAGCGCGGCTTCTAAGCCAATATCATCCAAGGCACTTGGTCTCAGTTGGTGAGAAATATGGCGAACTTCATTAATCGCAGTGATCAACGAGCGTTGAGATTTATCTAGGTGAGCTTTGAGCTTTTCATCTTCAATACGATGCGCCATCAAATCGAGGTGACATTTGCTCGAAACCAGCAATTGATTGATGCCATCATGGAGCTCTCTCGCCAGATGTTTTTTCTCATCTTCTTGGAACATCACCGTTTTGTGGGCAAGCTCTTTTAGGTTCTTATCCGCTAAACGATGCTCGTGTAAATTGATGGCAAGTGTCAATACGATGATCACCGCCACCGTAACCACCAGAATAATCACCACGGTGAAAAAGGTAGTCTCGATATTTTGATTGATTGCCGCACGCATATTGGCGACTTCACGGCTCACATCTTCAATATACAACCCAGTGCCAATCATCCAATCCCATTTATCAAGCCATGCCGCATAGCTCAGCTTTGGTACCACCTCCCCCGTAGAGGGCTTTTGCCATAGATATTGATGGAACCCGCCCCCAAGCTGCGCTTGATAAAGCAGAGCCTCAATCAGGTGATCGCCATTTTCATCTTGAATATGCAGTAAATTTTGTCCGACTAAGTCCGGGAGAATGGGATGAACAAGGTTCGTACCGTGCTTATCGTAGGCAAAGAAATACCCGTCTGAACCGTAACGTAAGCGGTTTAGGATCGCTTTTACGCGCGCTTTCGCGTCAGCCTCTTCAAGCATAGGATCGTTATAGATATGGGAAATGGCATCAAAGGCGAGATCTACGGTATCTTTTAGTGCCGCTTCTTTGGATTGAATTAAGTTCTGATGAAAGATTTCCACCTCACGCTGCCCCAAGGTTTTCGCTTGGTAAATGGAAATCCAACTGATACTGGCTGACACCAAAACCACAGGGATCAGTGCCAACAAGATTAACTTGGCTTTGAGAGGCATCCTTTCCCTCCAATGAAACGCTGATTAGGCTTGGGGCTGTTGACCTTTCGCGATTAAAATCGGTTCGAAACATCACAGACCCTGCTCGCTAATCAGCTTAACAACTTGTCTCAAAAGGTGAAAATTTTCACATCACAATTCCTTGCTTCTTACTTGCATTAGGACATGCCATAGAATCCTGGGAAAAATAGCAATGAAGCAAGTACCACAATCTGAATCGCAATGAATGGCATCACACCACGGTAGATATCCCGAGTGGTCACGCCTGCTGGAGCCACACCTTTTAGGTAGAACAAACTAAAACCAAAAGGCGGTGTTAGGAATGAGGTCTGCAGGTTCATCGCAATCAAAATCGCAAACCAAGTCATGTTGATACCCATCAACTCGGCAACAGGTGCAATGATTGGCACGATAATGAAACAGATTTCTACGAAGTCGATGAAGAACCCAAGGATAAGGATGACTAACATGGTAATGATCAAGAAGCCCCATTTTTCACCCGGAAGTTCCAACATCCACTCTTCAACAAGATAATCCCCCCCAGTGTACGTAAACGCCATTGAGAATGCCGTTGCCCCGAGCAAAATCGCAAAGACCATCGCGGTCACTTTTACGGTCTCTTTCGAAGCTTCATACACCATCGACCAACTAAACTGTTTGTAAAGCAACGACAATACAATTGCACCAGCCCCACCCAGTGCTGCGGACTCTGTTGGGGTAGCAATACCCGCAAAGATAGAGCCGAGAACAACAATAATCAGCGCCAGCGGTGGCAGTACGGCTTTCAACGCGGTAATCACTTCTTCTTTACGACTGATAGACTCATCACGCTCGATAGGCTGGGCTGCTTCAGGATTCAGTTTGGCGTAAATCAAAATGTAGATCACATACGCGCCCACCAGCACCAATCCCGGCCACACTGCGGCTTGGAACAAATCCCCGACTGGTACACCGAGAACATCCCCCAGAAGAATCAAAACTATGGAAGGCGGAATGATTTGACCTAATGTGCCCGACGCACAGATGGTGCCACAAGCCAATCCTTTGTCGTAATTGTACTTAAGCATCACTGGCAAGGAGATCAACCCCATTGCCACTACCGATGCACCGACTACCCCCGTTGATGCGGCAAGCAAGGCACCCACCAACACGGTTGAAATGGCAATACCACCGCGAATACCACCAAACAAACGCCCCATCGACTCAAGCAATTGCTCAGCCAATCGGGTCTTTTGCAACACTAATCCCATGAAGACAAACAGAGGTACTGCCATCAGTACCGTATTCTCCATGATGGATTGAATGCGATAAGGCATGAAAGCAAACATCTCAATGCCTTCTGCCCATACGCCAAAAATTAATGCGATGCCGCCAAAGGTGAAGGCGACAGGAAAACCAAGCAGTAGCGCAAATAACGCCACAAAAAACATCACTATACCGATCATACTGAATTCCTTTTACGACTTACCGTTGTTACCGGCATAGATAAGATGAGGGTTAACAATTTTGTTGATGGAATGAAGCAGCAAACCAACTCCGCTTACCGCCATAAACAAAAACGAAAGTGGAATCATACCTTTAATGATCCATCGGTATGGCAAACCACCCGGATCTCCAGATGTCTCACCCAGCGAGTAACTCTCTTTGGCAAAGTCGACACCAAACCAAGCAACCAATAGGCAAAAGGGAAACAAAAAAAGTAAAGTGCCTAAAATGTCGATTATGGACTGCGCTTTGTATGACAAACGCTCATAGAAAATATCGACGCGTACGTGCCCGCCGGATTTAATTGCGTAAGGCACACCAAGTAAAAACACGGCAGAGAAAAGGTGCCATTCCATTTCTTGAAAGGCGATCGAGACGTCATTGAACACGTAGCGCATGACAACGTCGTACACCACGTTCGCTAGCAACAAAATAAATAAGATGCTGGATAACCAGCCTAGAAAATCACCGAAGCGGTTAAAGATTCGCTCAATATAAATAAGGCTTCTCATTCCGAACTCCATGGAACATGGGGGAGATTGGCTCCGCTGGTTCGCGGAGCACTTGTTATGACCTTCTCTAAGAGAAGTTTTCTTGGGCTTCATTGGCAGGCTAAATCACTCGAAATAGCCTGCGATACGAAGTTATTGCTGAGCTTGGCTGTTTAAGTAAGCTCGGTGTGAAATGTCAGACCAAGGGCGTACTTGCTCGATGTAGCTTGCTTGTGACTCTTGGATTTCTTTCGCTAGCGCGTCTTTCTCAGCATGCTGTTTTAGCAAACGCTCGTTCGCTTCTCGCAGCGCTGAAATCACCTCAGGTGGGAAGTCTTTAACTTGTACGTCTGGGTATTCTGATTGGATAGATGCCCAGTTCTTACCACTTTCATGTTTAGACTGCGTGTACATATCGTAAGCCGCCGCTTTCATCGCTACTTGCAAGATCGCTTTTAGATCATCCGGTAGGCGTTCCCAAGTACGTTTGTTCACTAGGAACTGCAGTTCGGTACCTGGCTCATGCCAACCTGTATAGTAGTAAGGAGCAATTTTGTGGAAGCCCATACGCAAATCCAGAGATGGTCCTACCCACTCCAATGCATCAATCGTGCGTCGTTCAAGAGAAGTGTATAGCTCACCCGGTGCGATGTTTGTTGGTTTTGCACCCAGCTCTGCGAGAATTTCCCCAGCGAAACCCGGAATACGCATTTTCAGACCTTTTAGATCATCTACTGATTTGATTTCTTTCTGGAACCAACCGCCCATCTGGGTATCGGTGTTACCACCAGGGAAAGACAGCAAGTTATGCGGAGAATAAACCTTCTCCATCAACTCCATGCCACCACCGTAGTAAAACCATGCGTACTGTTCTGTTGGCAACATACCGAAAGGCATAGAGGTGAAGTAAAGGGTGTTTGGTACTTTGCCTTTCCAGTAATAAGAAGCGGAATGTCCCATGTCGTACTGACCGGATTTCACCATATCAAACACGCCAAGCGGCGCTTTATGCTTGTTTGCGGAATCAATACGAATTTGTAGGCGTCCGTTTGACATTTCTTCTGCCATTTTCGCCATGTTCTTTGTTGCATCACCGAAGATAGGGAAATTCGGTCCCCAAGTCTCCGCTAGTTTCAAGCGATACACTTTATCGTCAGCAGCGTTAGCAGAAGTCGCTACAAATGCCATGGTTGCTACCATCGCTGTCGCTTTGAGTACTCGTTTCAAAGATTTTTGGATAAGACTCATCGTTCACGTCCTTTGTCACCAAGGTTATTGTTGTCATCCATTACATAAGGATTCGATATAGAAGATGGGACATTACTTGGAAGTAAGAAATGGGCATGAACACGCAACAAATCGGTGTCTATAAGCTAGGCTTAGTCGTTAGTATTACGTATTTCTGCGTAGGCGATGAGCGATCATCATGAAACAAAGTCGTAAAATCAGAATGTTATCTATTTCATTTGGAGAAAGCAGCATAGAAACCACGTACGTGGTTAACTGCGAAAAAATTTACACAGTATTTAATAAATTGTGACAAATGACGGGTTTGTATCGTTAGAATGCTCAATTATAGAAGGGAAAAAGCCGCTCTTAAGGTAAAAAAATACCCCGGTCAATGCCGAGGTATTTAATGCAAAAAACAGAATTACAGCGGTAATTAAACTGCTTTATAGATAACTTTGTTACCTGCTAACTGCTCTTTTTGAACTAGGTTTTCTTCAAGAAGCTTCTTCAGTGCGCCAGTAGCCCATGATGCCGCTTTAGTGTCTTCTTGACCAGCAGCCAGACCGATACCTTTAGGGTTGATACCTTCTGCGTTTGCTACAACGATATCTAGTACTTGTTGCTGCTTAGGAGTAAGTGCAACCTCAACCGTTTTTGCTGCAGCTACTTTCTTCTCAGCTACTGCTTTTTCAGCAACAGCTTTTGTAGCAACGGAAGGTGCTGCTGCTTTCTCAACAACAGGTTTAGCCGCCTTCGGTGCTGCAACTACGTTTGCTACTGTCGCTTTAATGCGTTTTTGCAGTTTCATCTGCACTTTACGCTTATGAGCAAGTCTCATTGAATATTTCTCCAGTTCACTGCATCTCAGCAGGGATGAAAATTTGAAGCGCGTTTTATACCAAAAATCACAAACGATTTGTAGGTTTTAGCGGCGAAACGCGATGAAAAATGCGCTCATTGCATAGAACGTCTACTATTTAATCAGATAAATTGTGAACGGATTTATTGAATACTGGGTATAAAAACAGAGGTTCTTTGTTTCTGATAAGCAAGTAAATGAATATCAAAAACAAGAGTCTCAACACCATTGTTCAATGAGGCTAAAAGCATGGAAACGCGGCATCTCAGCAACTCACATTTCAAATCTGACTCCCCCATCAACAAATTGATCATGTTTATGGTTGTCACGATTACCTTATTTCTGGTTTTAATTGCTCCAGGATGGAAACAAGCCATGTTGTCGGTGATCTTGATGGCACTCATCGTTGGCTTTGCCATTGTAATGATCAAAAAGAGCCAGGTCTCTTTCACGCTCACCGCTTCTCATTTCCAGCAACATCTTTTCAAAGGCGGCTGGGTACTACGTTGGAAAGACATTGATTCAATCGGTATTTGCACCTACGAGCAAGAAGGTTGGCATCAGCCTTTACCTTGGATTGGTATTCGCTTGAAGCACTATTCCCCTTATCTCAACTCGATCTGTCCTCGAATCGCAACGGAAATTTTATTAGGGCAACGAGCTTTGCTTTACTTAGGCGCAAGACAAAATAATTGCGAAACAAAATTTGAAGATATGGTGTTAGACCCCGCTCCATACATTAATCAAGAAGGCATGCATTACGAAGGTCTACAAGCCATGCTGGCGAATAGAATGAAGTATCAGAGGCAGTTTTACGGCTATGACGTGTTTATTTCAGCCAGTGACTTAGACCGAGAAGCTGAAGAGTTTGTGGGATTGGCTCGACGTTACTTAGCTGCCGCCGAGCCAGATGCTTAATTCAATGCGCCTTAATATAGAGGCATTTCGTCTGCAACGAATGGGTTTGTCTTGCGTTCATGACCAAACGTCGATTGTGGGCCATGCCCAGGAACGAAAGTTACATCGTTGCCGAGTGGCCACAGCTTTTCTTTGATCGAACTTATCAATGTATTGAAGTCCCCTTGAGGGAAATCTGTACGACCTACACTGCCGTTAAACAAAACATCACCAACGAAAGCAAGACGAGCTTCTTCACTGTAAAGCACAACGTGACCAGGCGTATGTCCAGGCGTATGAATAACATCTAAAGTTTGGTTGCCAAAAGAGACCTTATCGCCCTCATTTAGCCATTGATGTGGTTCAAACGCTTCAGTCAATGGGAACCCAAACATTTGACTCTGACCTTCCAAGCCTTGCAACCAGAAGTTATCCGCTTTGTGTGGCCCAACAATTTCAGTACCACCAAGAAGAGCAGATAATGGTTCAGTGCCGCCCACATGGTCTAAGTGACCGTGTGTCAGAACTAGGTTTACAACCTCAACACCCAACTCTTTGATCAGCATTGCCAGTTGCTTTTCATCACCACCCGGGTCAACCACAATGCCCTTCATGGTTTCATCACACCAGACAATAGAACAGTTTTGAGAGAAAGATGTTACGGGAACAACTTGGTACTTCAGAGCCATAGATAACCTATACCGAATAAATTTTCGTGAAAACTGCGGCAACTATGACACTAAGCCTGAGTGACTTCAAGCGCTGAGCCATGGGTAATTAACGACTTTCTACGTCAATAAATTAAGTCTTAGGCAGGCATTACCAAGAACGTACTGCGCCGGTATCGATATGTACAAAGTTACTGCGTGGGTAATAGCCAACACCACCCGCTTTTAAACTTAATGCGGCATCACGCACGGTCGAAAGCTTGACGCCATCTAAGCGAAAATCGATCGCTTTGCCTTCCATGTGCATGCTTTTCTTTGCCACGCCAGAAGAGTTGTTGCGTAGCGATGCATTCGTTAGAGGCGAACGGTACCCTGAAATCACAATTACCTCTGCATCGGTACCTATCAGTGCTTGGATCTGACTGATTTGATCAAATAAGCGGCGGTCCATTGGATGGATTTCGTTGCGACGATGGTCACGACAAAACTTATCAAGCCGTTTAAGTTCCTCGTCCACATAAGTACTACCGTTGAAGTAGCATGACTCCAAAAGCTCACCAGTATTGAGATTATTCATCGCAAGCACACGAGGTTCATCAGGCAATGAAGCCCAAGACAAACTTGGCATCGCCGAGGCGACCACAACACCACCAGCGGTCATTTTAAGAAAATCACGACGGGAAAAATTACGACTTACCATGACAAATATACTGCTCAATTACTGTACGAGCAGCGGACATTACCGAAACCTATTTAACGCGTCAAATGCATAAACCGGTCCGGCTTGTCGCTTTTAGGCTGGATTTTTTGCTTACTTATTGAACAAAAAACAGATTTTCTTAATTGTAAATTTTCTTAAATTAAGTGTGCCCTTTACCCTTGGTCGTCGTATTGATAAATATCGTCACGGTAGTAGAGCGTGCCTTCTTCTAACCACGCGGTTTGATAAATGATGTGCACTTGAATTCGCTCACTCAAAGGCACTGAGGTGTTGGAGCGACGTCCACTTTGACGTTTTTTCGCTAACCGTTCTTCAAGACCTTGCGTTTTAAAGAGCAACTCAGCAAGTTGATCAGCATGCTCAACGCGAACACACCCTGAACTGAATGCTCTCCGATCTTGATCGAACAAGTTTTTGCTTGGAGTATCGTGTAGATAGATTGCTTGTGGATTCGGCATATTAAACTTGTACAACCCCAAAGCATTGTGCGAACCCGATGACTGTCTCATCCGGTAAGGAAAGCTTCTTGGGTTGACCGTTGCCCAGTTAATTGTGGTTGGGTCAATGATCTCTTGCGAGGTCCATGATCGGATGATCTGGATATTATGCTCGATCAGATACATGGGATTACGCTTCACCTTAGGGATGATGTCCTTAACCATGATCTTCCAAGGAACATTCCAAGTTGGGTTTAAGATAACGGAATCGAGCGTGCCCGTCATGATTGGGGTCTTGCGTGATGCTCTCCCTACCACTACCTTGGATTCAAACAGTGCTTGTCCTTGATGCCAGTAGGTCACTTCGTAGCCGGGGACATTGACAAACACCACGTTATCACGCTCTTTTGCCCAAATCCGCGAGCGCTCTGCGTTAAGTGCTAGAGAGTGCAATCGTTGCTCAGGAGAGAAGTTGATCCAGCGAATCGTATTGGGGCCGATGATACCGTCTTGCTTCAAGCCATGAATACGTTGAAACTCCATCACCGCCAGTTCTAGGTTTTCATCATAACGTGTGGTCTCTGTGTCTAAATGACCGACTTCAACGCCCACGATTTGCATCCGCGCTATCAGGCTCGATTTATCAAATAGCTCGTCTCCGACTCTCGCCAATCTCTGCTCTTGCTGATACAAAGGGAACTCAAACTGCGCGTAAGTCGATAATGAAGCAAAGGCGGTATTAAATGATGCATCCATTTGTAGGGGGGAGCGAAGTTCGGCAAGAAACTGGTCAAGTTTGCCTACCGTGATTTCATTACTCAACAACGACAGCGTTTCGATACTTGGCGCAGGCAGTTTGACGTGAACTTTATTTGCAAATAGCCAATTGATGCCTTCTTGTGGAACTTGTTCAAGGTAGGACAAATACATGAGGAGTGAATCACTCATCACCAGATCAAAGTCAAGCTCATCACCTTGTTCGCGTACTTGTTCAATACGTCGCAGTTGGTCATCAAATTCAGAGGTCACATCCGCCAATGCCACCAGCTCAATTTGAAAGATGAGTTGATCAACATCAGTTTCATTTTCCCAGTTGAGACGGTAGTTGGTGCTTTGGTAAAGCTGATCGATGACATCTGGATAGTGGATCATCTTCTCCACAGACAACTGCTCAACCGCGCCCTCTTGCTCTGTTTGTGCAGATGCATCGGGAGAAACCACGGTTGAAAAGCTGCAAAACGGCACCAAAAGTGCCGTTATCATTATGAGTCTAGCAATCACTGAAACGATCCCTTCGTTACGTGCCATAAAAAAAGTATGGCAAATATCTCACGGGTTGCCGCTTTAAAATTAAGAATCTGCAAACGAAAATGCCAACAAGATTCTCAATAAGATGTTACTTAATGATCTTTCTAGACAATTCTCGCCCAATGGTTATCCCATTGAACGCCGCTAGCAAAAGTATTCTTTGACTCTGTAGGTCTTTGTTCGACCACTCTCCCTGCGCCAGAGCTGACGCGAAACTCATCACCGTAAGTGACGACACCAGAAGCATCTGGTAGTGCATTCAATTCAACCAACTGCCCGGTGGATTTCGACCAAATACCGTAACAACTTCCCGGAGGTGATGTTGCTAATATCCAATCTTCTGTCGCAGCAATGCTTGCCACATAATGATTAAAACGCGCCCACTGCTCCGGTTCAGCTTGCAAATCTTGCATTTCACCACCACGCGTATGCATGGCGATCAAAGCTGGGTATTCATCCGGCTCACCACGATATTGCTGACCGCAAAGCACTGTCTCAACACCATCATGTGCAAGGTGACGAATACTCAGCTTATGATCGGGTAAAAACACTTGGTCTAATAATTCTCCTTCTTGCGAAAGATAGCTCAGACTTGGCGTCATGGTATTTAGATTAAGCGGCTCACGTCCATTCGTGTGGACGCCACCAACACCAATGGCTAAAGCACCGTCAGGCATCATGATGACTTCATGAGGTCCGAGACCAAATCCGCTCAATTCATCAATTTTTTGATACTGCCTTTGCGCATCATAAACTCCGATGATCCCTCGGCTTGTTCCCCTTTCCCCCTCAGTGGCAAATAAGTAATGACCATCATGGGAGTAAACACCATGCCCATAGAAATGGCGGTCCGCTTTTGCTAACTCCAGTTTGACCATTTGCTCCGAACGATAGTCAAACACCATAAAAAAGGTGCCGGGACGACGACCAAAGACAACCGCATGACCTTGCGGGTTGGTCGCCACGCCATGACCCCGTTCAGGGATTGGCAGCGAAGACAGCGGCATGCCATGTTCATCGGCAACTACGGCAGCGTATTTGTCGCGTCCAATGATAGAGCAGCCAATCAAAGCAGGCTCGCGTGTGTTTGTTGAAGTGCAACCGAACGGCATAACAGGGGCAGCCGCTCCAAACAAAGCGGCTTTCAGTAAGGTTCGGCGAGTTTGATCAGTCACCATCGGTTGCATTGAATCCTATAACGACACCAAGTTCGATAGCCACCTCTTCGTGGATCAGATACTTCAGTTGCTCAAGCTTGTTGTATTGTGCGAGAACCATTCGATAACCGTCTTTGGTTTGCAGCGCGGCAAACAAACTTTTATCTTCAGGCCACGTATCCAACGCCATATCAAATTGATGAACAACACGATCAGCTAATTCACTATGCCCCTGCTCACGAAGCAATGCATCTAAACCAGAGCCGTTAGCAAGATAGAGAGCCTGTAACGCTTCAAGGTTAGCCTTCAAGTTAGACAATGAAGTTTGTGAACGCCATGATTCTGAGAAATAAGGACGCGGTTTGCCTATTTTGGCCAATGGACGGCTCAGCTTCTTCATGCTGTATTCTAATTGATTAGACAGCAACGAAATGTACTCAGACTCCCACTCTGTCATGTCTAATGACTTCCATGGGTTTTGTGCCCATGAATCTGCAATGATGTTTGCTTTGTTATTAAGGTTTTCTGCAATCGCAATACTGGTAGCACACGTATTGCTATTAGTAGATAAACTCGACGCCTTGTCGTAAAGCAACCATTCCAGCGCACCCAACCCTTGTACTGTTACGCTTTGAGTCGAAATATCCTCTGCGCTCCAAATTTGGTCAGACTTCGTTAAGACCGACATTTTTCGTCCAGTCGTGTTCTTCTTATCTGGCCAAAATTGCACATTCCAGCTCTGCTCTAATGCAGTCGCAGGTCCACGCTCTTGCCCTTGTAATGCCATCCACACCAACATGGTTTGATGCCATTGTTGCTTAATTTGTGCGTCACCTTTCATTTGTGAAGCACAGTATTCTGTGAGGCTCTGCTCTAACTTGGTTGTCTGAGTTACAAACGCCTGTGCCGCGTTAAACTCCACCTCGTATACGTTTTGTGAAATATGGCTTGTACTCTCGGGCTCAACAGAGCTTGACCCGTTTGTCGATTGGCAGCCAGCCAAACTTAACGTTGCGGCAATCGCACTCACTAACAAAGTTTTTTTCATGGTTGGCTCCTTATAGAGAATTCAGGAATGCGATCAATGCGTCGCGTTCTTTCTTGTTGAGCGCTAAAACGTTTTGCTTAGCCGTTTCTGCCTCGCCGCCGTGCCACAATACGGCTTCCATTAAGTTACGTGCACGACCATCATGTAAGAAGTAAGTATGACCATTTACCTCTTCGGTATAACCAATCCCCCATAACGGCGCGGTTCGCCATTCACGGCCATTCGCTAGGTACTCAGGACGGTTATCTGCCAAGCCATCACCCATGTCATGCAGAAGCATATCGGTATAAGGGTGAATAAGTTGCTCAGAAAGAGCCGGTAATTCCGGTCGCTTAGCGGTTTTTACGCTCGTCTTGTGGCAACTTTCGCAGCCAGAAGACGCAAAAATCTGCTGACCAAGCTGAACCTCGGGATCATTGATATTTCGACGTGCCGGTACTGCGAGGTGTTGACTGTAGAACTCAACAAAATCGAGGATATTTTTACTCACCTCTGGTTTGCCGCCATTAGGCATGTCATCACAAATCGTCTGCTTAGAAGTGCAGTTTTCGTTCGGGAACAAATGACTAGTTAGACCCACATCGCCGTTAAATGCAGCGGCGTTTTGTTGCATGAGCGTCGGTTGCCCTGCTTTCCAGCCAAATCGACCAATTGAGAAATCGTCTTTTTCGATGTCCCACACTTTATTCACTTTGCCAGAAATACCATCTTTGTTTGTATCTTGCTCGTCAGCCCAAGCCAGCAACGTTTTATCAGGAATGCTCTCCAGCAAACCAAGACCGATCATTGGCGGAGCAACACGCGCAGAGAACTCTGTATCAGGGTGCATCGCCCCATAACCTAAATCCGTAATTTGCAGCACTGGCTTTCTGAGTACGACCTTGGTGCCATCTTTAAAAGTAACTGGCACGTCGGTGTAACTGATATTGATCTTGCCTTCCGGCGTTTGATCTTGCAGTGCAAAATCTTGTAGCTGCCCACCGTAAGTTGGCTCAGGGATACCGCCATCTTTGATGTACGCTTTTTTCTGCTCCGGAGTCATTGCTGGAATACTGAGGCGCACTAGCATAGAGACCGCATGCAAATCGTCTTTTTCCGGCGGATGACCACGCCCATCTTTGATATGGCAGTTTTGGCAACCATTCGTGTTAAACAAAGGTCCCAGTCCATCGCGAGCGTCTGTTGATGCAGGCGCTTGTACCCAAGGGTTACGGAAGAAACTGTTGCCGACACTAAAGTCCAGCCGTTTGCTCATCGGCAGGTTGGCAGCAGGAAGAGAATACGCGTTAGCGCCGTCTTTTTTGACGCTGGCTTTGCCACCAGACTTAACATCATAAGCCATGGCAGAAGAAGAAAGGAGCGCGACTAGCGCAGAATATAGGTATGGCTTCATATCATTGCTCTACTAATACGACAGGTGTGATAACAACGAGCTCAAACGGCAAAAGGGCTCACAAAGAGCCCTTATTTATTATGGTTTTCTTATTAAAACTCGTGATCAGCAGTATCAGGGCTTAAGCTGTCGATACCGACGATGTTCGCCGCTCGCTCAATCGCACCTGTTTGAGCTACCAATGACATAATCGTGTCATTGACTAACGCATTGCCTTGCGTATTACCAGCTGCGATCAACTGGTCAAAGTGTTGGTTATTCTTCTCTGCAGAAGTAACCAGCTCGCCCACTTGGCTACGTGTTGTATCAAACTGCTTTTGGATCTCTTTTGCCGCTTGTTTGTCTTTTTGAGCGACTAAATCCGCAATACTTGGACCAGACAGTTCTTTTCCGTCAACACCTTTGTACGTACCTGTGTAAACGTTGTAGATGCCTTGCTCATTGTAGTAATGAGAGTTATGCGTGTTGTCTGAGAAACAATCGTGCTCATCTTCAGTAGAGTTTGCCTCTAGCGCTACTTTCATACGTTCGCCCGCTAGTTCACCTAGAGACAGAGAGCCCATGCCGAACAACATCTTACGAAGACCATTATCCGCAGATTCGCTTAGAAGCTCTTCACGGTAATTACCTTTTACTTCCGAAGACCACTGCTTCTCCATCCACTCAAGATCCTGAACCAACAGATCTGCAGCCGCTTTTAGGTACTCACCACGACGGTCACAATGATCATTCGTACATTCAGAACCAACCACAAAGTCAGTATAAGCACGCTGACCCGCACCCGCATTTGTGCCATTTAGATCTTGGCCCCAAAGTAGGAATTCAATCGCGTGGTAACCAGAAGCAACGTTTGCTTCAGAGCCACCCACTTCGTTTAGATCCGCTAGCAACTCTGGTGTAATTTTTGAAACGTCTAGCTTAGACGCACCAATTTGTAGGCTTGTGTTTGCGATGATATTTGCTGCAGCACCTTCGTTACCAAGCTCATATTGGTAATCAGAAGCGACATAGTCAATCAGACCTTCATCGAGCGGCCATGCGTTAAGCTGACCTTCCCAATCATCGACGATTGCGTTACCAAAACGGAAAACTTCAGACTGTTGGTATGGTACGCGAGCGTCAAGCCAAGCTTGTTTAACTTCTTCAAGCTTTTTCGCTGATGGGGATTCAAGAAACTCATCGATTTTTACGTCGAGTGTTTTCGCTGTAGTCACAGAATCAGCGAACACGGCGTGTGCCACGTCAGCATAATGTTCGACCACTTGTTGTTTAGTTACTGTCGCAGCAACCGTAGAACCACTGGCAATGAGGAGTGATGCAGCAATAGATTGGACTAATACTGTTTTTGCATTCATCTGAAGCATCCTTGTTGAGCATTTTAATTATCGTATTGGTAGTGCTAATTATTCTTATTTGCACTTTTGTCCCGAGATAATACAAATTTACAATTTATTTGCAACTCCAGATACAAAAAAAGCCTCATAAAAATGAGGCCTTTAACAGTCATTATTGTCAAATTTATCTTTAAGATTAAACCTTTAGGTGGTGTTTCCCGTGTGAAACCTTTGCTTTAAGATAATTTTCATTGCCATCTTTAATGTGCGCTGAAGTGTTGACAACCTCTGTAATTTCAATTCCGTATTCCGATAACTCACGGATTTTTTTAGGGTTATTAGTTACGAGACGGATTTTTCCAACCCCTAACGCCTCAAGCATTTGTGCCGCCTCGGTGAAATCGCGCAAGTCATCATCAAAGCCTAGGTGGTTGTTTGCTTCATATGTGTTCATACCCTGGCTTTGTAAACGGTACGCATCAATTTTGTTGTACAAACCGATCCCGCGACCTTCTTGGCGAAGATATAAGATAATGCCACCTGACTCACCCATTCGGTTGATGGTTTCTTCCAATTGCTCGCCACAGTCACAGCGTGAAGAGTGGAACACATCACCAGTCAGACACTCAGAGTGCATGCGCACTAAAGGCATGTCTTGTGTTTGGTCTGCTTGCTTAAAGATAATTGCTACATGCTCTTTATCCGTCTTCAGACCGCGAAAAGACAGGATTTCGGCATCAATGTTACTGTTAGCCCCGACTTTAAAATCTACTCTGGCACGTACTTCCGCCATATCTACACTCACTCGATTTATTGCTTGATGCATGTTCGTTATTGCATTCATGGGATTGTTCTCATTTGCTCTTCAACTATGGGGATTGATACCGCATTTTTCAATGTTGAGATCACAACGAGCCCTATTCTTATGTGTGACAAGCTTGGAAATCCTATCGGAATAACACCCGCTAGCCGACTTTACAATTGTTATAATATAACATTTATGACGAACTACAATAAAAAAACCCCAGACATATTTGCCTGGGGTTTAGAAAGAGTTATTAAAATCTGGCATTCAATGCGTTTGGCTTCGCTTCCATACGGCGAGCTCAATCCAGACCGCTTCGAGTTCTTGAATTTCCTCGTCGGTCAACACCGCGAGAGATGAAGTGACTTGAGGCAGTTTCGGTGACTGCAATGCACGAATCTGCGAATAAAAGTCCTTTTTTAATTGCGTTATAACTGAATCCACTGCGTACACCTATTCATTCTTTATTACTCCTCCAGCTCAATTTATATCGTTTGCTATTCGCTGGAGCATTCATAAATTCGAGAAAATGATAACATTCTGTTTGTTATGTGCACAATTTATTTTTAATAGTGGAATAACGGTCACATTAATCACGCCTTATCATTCGGATCGAATATAGGACAAAAAAGATCAAAAATAACGCCGGAAGGATCCACAGCATGGCAGTAGAATAATTAAATGGTGGTTTATATAGAACAATATTCCCATAACGAGTCACCAAATAATCTTTCACTTCTTGATCTGAATGTCCTTCATTCACCATGGTATACACTTTCAAACGCAGGTCTTTTGCAGCCTGCGCGTTTGACTCAACTAAGTTTTGGTTCTGACACTGCGGACAGCGTAATGTCTTGGCTAATCTCGTTGCACGTTGTTGCAGTTCAATAGAATGAAACTCAAACAGATCAACATTCTGCACAATTTCTTCACTCTTTAGCGAAGAAGAAAATAACGCAAACGTGACTAGCATGAGAAATAGATAATTAAATCGAAACATTCAAATAACCTGAAAATATATCGTTCCATTTATCCGAAGTTAACTCACCTCGATATTTGATCAACACCCTGCCATTTTGATCAATCAAATACGTTTCTGGTGTTCCAATAACCCCTAGCTCAACTGCAAGCCTACCATTTGGATCACTGATCACCTCTGTGTATGGATTTCGTTTAGAGCTCAAATATTCACGAGCGGCTTGATCGTTGTCTCGATAATTCAGTCCAATAATAACGACACCAAGCTCAGCAAGTTGCAATAATTCTTCATGTTCACGCTTGCATATGCCGCACCAAGATGCCCAAACATTCAGTAATTTATACTGTTCCTTTTTAAAAACTTGCTGAGTGACGTCATTACCCGAAAGTAAAGACGTGGCGGTAAATTCAGGGATGGATAAATTGCGCTGCTGAGACAATTCGACATTCGGTCTATCTGATAACGCGATAGTCGCTACAACAGCAAATGCAATCACACTCGCGACTAACCCTGCTAGTTTAAGCGTATTTCTCGGTCGCATTGAATGCCTCTTTTCTTTTCGTCATTAATGTCGTGCACATACCTAGCACCGCTAGAATGCCGCCGATCCAGATCCACCAGATCCCAGCCCGATACTGCACTTTAATCGCATAAGCATGAATATCGACTTTATCACCTAACGTCACATAGTAATCCCCATACCACCGCGAGCGAATCGCTGGTTCGGTCATATTCATCACTCGCACAGGGTAATGGCGTTTCTCTGGCGTAAAGTTGAGACGGCTACCGTCCTCAAGGCGCAGATCGATCATTCCTTGCTCGGCGGTGTAGTTTGGACCTACTCGCCACTCTATCCCATGATAGTCGATGCTAATATCAGCTCTTTGAGACGTAGTACCCGGTTCTACACGCAGATTATATTCATATGAATAGTCACTATTAAACACAGCTCCGCAACATGCTACCGCAAAGCCAATATGCGCAAACACCATTGGTAACCGCAAACGTCTATTTTCTGTTTTAAATAGCATTAAGGCATGTGACACTCCGACCCACGTTGACAATACTAGCGTGATAAGGCTTGTCAGATGAATAACGTCGACAGTAAAGATAAAAGCACACCCGACAACAAACGAGATCGCGCCTGCAGTTCCGGTTTGGGAAGCCATCGTCTGATTGATGCCTTTACTCCATTTCAGTATGGGCATTAGCGCAAGAGCAACGAGCGCTAGCAGGCTTAAAGGGAAGATAAGGCTGTTAAAATACGGTGCTCCTACTGAAATATTCCCCAACCCCAAGAGTTGATAAAGCATAGGGTAAAAGGTGCCGAGAAAGACGATTGCTGTCGTCATAACGAGCAATCCAACTGCAAAATAAACGGTGTAGGCTCGGCTGGTTAATGTGTGAAGTTGAAAACGGGCGATATGTTCGCCTTTGGTGATAAGCAAGGCAAAAGTCACAATCACTAGCAGACACAGCACGCTAAGCAGTACAAGACCTTTGGTTGGATCTACAGCAAATGCATGCACCGAAGTGAGCACACCAGAACGCACCACAAATGTGCCGAGAATACTCAAGCTGAATGTTGCAAAAGCTAACGCATAAGTGCTCCAAATTGCCCCCTTGTTTCTCGTCGCAATGACCCCACTATGAAGTAACGCACTACCAGTTAGCCAAGGAAGCAACGACGCATTTTCTACTGGGTCCCAGAACCACCAGCCACCCCATCCAAGTTCGTTATAAGCCCACCAAGACCCAACGATGATACCCAACGTGAGAGTGCCCCAAGCAAAAAGTACTGGACCACGTGCTGCGTTATACCATTCATGAATTGGTCGCGGACCTAACAGCGCCGCTAGAGCAAATGCCAAAATTGCCGCATAACCAACGTAGCCCAAATACAGCAAAGGTGGATGAATAATCAGCCCTACGTCTTGCAACATCGGATTCAAATCCCGCCCTTGTGTAGCCAACTCTTGCGCGTATTCAAATGGATTAGAAGTAAGGAGTGTAAACCACGCAAACACCGCAATCAGAATATTCATAATACCTAAACAATCAGCGGTGTATTGCCCACTAATAGGTAACTTGCGTGCTATGTAGGAAGCCCAAAGACTTAACGTGACCACCCAAAACAACATCGAGCCTTGGTGTCCTCCCCATGCGGCAGCTATTTTAAACGCCATGGGCAATTGGCTATTAGAATGAGTGACCACGTACTCTAAGGCGAAGTTGTCCTGAATAAAACTGATGATCAATAGGGTTAAACAAACTAAAGAGGCTAAGCTGATGATGTGTGACATCGCTATTTGATGGGGCAATACCACCTTCTTATTCATGGCGCGCCTCATCCAATGCAATAATGCCGTACAAGTCGATGCGACACCGACCAGTATCAATAAGAAAAATCCCAGCTCAGCCTCCATTTTTCCTCCTTTATACGATGGTCATTTGACCGGCATAGAGAATGAAGGTACGAAGCATCAAAACCCCAACCAAACTCAAAGAAGTCACCACGAACACATAGCCACCTTTGTGACGAACTTCGGCAGGCGTCAACCAATTGAGCGTCAAAGGCATTAACATGCCGATGAGGATCACGCCTCCCCAGAACCATTGTGCCCAAAAACCCGTCGATATCGCATTCCAAGCCGCGACTTCGTTCTGACCACCGCTGAAGATCAGTCCGGTAAAGAAGGTAACTAGGACAAACAACTCAAACAATACGACTGGGCGTTCAAATCCGTGTACCCATGACACACTAGGACTGCTGGTTGGTTCTTTAAATACCAAGATACCAAACATCAAACTGGCCGCAGCACCGGAAGACAAACTTGAAAATAGGAACAAGATTGGTAGCACTGGATTGTTGAGCATTGGGTAAGTCTTGAGTGCAGACAATAAGAAGCCAGTGTATGCCGCGAGTACAATCGCCAAGAAACCTAATAACAATTCTACGGCATTATTCGCTTTACCTGCTTTGATCAAGACAGTATCCGCCAAATCGAGCAATTTGCTCGGCAATTTTCCTTCACAAAAACGGATGATTTGATGACGGAAAATAGTGCCAATCCACACGAACAAAACAATCATATAGACTTGGAACAGGATGACGCCCATCGACATAACTGACGTCGGGTTGTAGTAAATCATGATCTTCCAAAACTCGAGAGGTTTGGTTAAGTGGAAAATCAAAATCACTAATCCCGAGATAATGCCAAATGGTGCTAGCCAAGCCATTGCTTTCATGATGCCATTATTCGCCGGATCACCTTCAATGACTTTGCGCTTAAGATAGAGCGCGATCATCACAGCTCCTGCCGACATGCCCGCTAAGAATAAGTAAATCGCGATGATCCAATCCCAGACTAACGAGTCAAAATGGAAAGCACTTTCAAAGCCGTTCATGATGACACCTCCCCTTTACTATGCGGAATTTTGTACAGCTTAGGTTGCGTACCCAAATGTGATTTATCGCGGTACACCACATGGCTTTCTATCGCTTTACTCACGTCACTCGTTGGATCGTTCAGATCGCCAAATATCAGCGCCTTAGTTGGGCAAGATTCAACACAAGCCGGTTGTTTACCTTGCGCTAAATTGGTATCTCTACAGAAGTTACATTTGTCCGCAGAATGGTCGACGGGATTAAAGAAACGCACTTGATAAGGACAAGCAGCAAGACAGTAACCACAACCGACACACTTTTCCTTGTGTACATCGACAATACCAGTCGCTTCATCTTTATAGGCAGCCCCTGTTGGGCATACATATACACAAGGAGGGTTATCACAATGCTGGCAGGACTCTCGAGTGAACTGATACTCCACGTCAGGAAATTCACCAATCGGTTCACCACGGTGAATTTTAAGGCGTGTCACGCCGTCAGGCACCTTATTTACTTCTCTACAGGCATCAGTACAGGCGGTACACCCAATACAAGCGTTCTCATCATGCACCATACCTAAACGTTTACCTTGTTCACTGTCGCTGGCATAAAGAGAGGAGCTCACAACAGAGGTGCCTGCAACGCCCGTGGTCAATATCAATGCGCCGCTGCCGGCTAAAAAGTTTCTTCTCGAACATTTCATGCTATCTCTCCTCTTCTTTTGCGAGCTCAGGTTTGACGGCAAATTCAGAGTGACAATCCACACACTGTTTGATCAGTTGCTTTCTGTCGTACGACAGCGCTTTAGTTTTGGCGGCGTGTACATCATGACAATTTGAACAAGTGAGATTTTTAGCATGCACATCATGTGTCCAGTGACTTTCTCTTAGCTTTGTTGGTGTATGACAATCCACACACTGGCTGTTCGCTTTGAGGATCAAGCTTGGGTCTAAGAACACTTTGTCGTGCACCGCTTTCGATTGAGCCGCTGAAAACTTGATTACATCAGGCGCGCCTTCTCGATGGTCAGGACCGATATTACTATGGCAGTTGGTGCAATTAAGCTGTTTACCCTGACTGAGTAACGCTTGAGGATCATGCGAAAGGTTCAGAGTCTCTTTGGCATCCTTGTGACATTGCAGACATTTATAGTCTCTGTCACGGATTAACTCGACTTGATGACGCTCAGATTGAGCTCCATCAATTGGCTCTGAAGAAGTCGCATGGGCGGCGATGGTAAAACCATAGATGGCAAGGATGAAGAGAAATTTCAGCATTGTCTCTATGGTCAATTTTATATTGCCCATATTTTTCTTTCCTTAGCTCGATAATAATTGATAACTATTCTCAACTATTTATTTGAGCGACAATTAATTTCCTCTGAAGATATTTTCCAAATCTTCAAATGACATCAATTCTTATTTCGGAAAGCCACAACGCTAAACCTATATTTATAATACCTCTATTATTCATAAGGGGTAGAAACACCTGTTCAAAAAGCGAACTAAATCACCCTATTTTTAAAATGGTTAAAAAGCCAACCCCTTATCAAACAAGACATTAACCACTACCCCTTTAGGGGTATATAAATCTAAATATGATTGAGATCACTGGTGTAAATTGATCTAAAACAAGACAAGTTTCGCTCACTATTTCATCTCCTTAATTAACTAATAATATTAACTTTAGATCTCCGATTCTTATTTGGAATAGCTCCTCACAACGCTGCTAATAAAAACGAATATGGAGATAACACCGTGAGCATAAAACACTGGATGAGCGCACCAATCGCGGTTGCGACCTTATTCGCCAGCCAATTATTTTTGGCCGGCGCTCCGTTGGCAGCAGAAGAGAAAGGTCTCATGGACCCTCGCAATGATGCCTTTGAGCAACAACACCCTGACCAATACCACTCATGGAAAGCCACCTCTGAGAGCGAACATATTGAAGATGCCCTAGGCGAAGATCCGAACATGGTAATCTTATGGGCAGGCTATGGATTCGCGAAAGACTACAACAAGGCACGCGGTCACTTTTACGCACTCGATGATGTTCGCCAAACTCTACGTACTGGTGCACCTAGCGATGAGAAGTCCGGTCCCATGCCAATGGCGTGTTGGAGCTGTAAAAGCCCAGATGTGGCACGTGTGATTGAAGAGCGAGGTGAAGACGGTTATTTCGAAGGGAAATGGGCACGTTTAGGCTCAGAAATCGTCAACCCGATCGGTTGTTCTGACTGTCATGACACACGCTCTGAAGAGTTTAAGAAAGGTGAGCCTGCTTTAGCATTGACCCGTCCATACGTAGAACGTGCATTCGATACAATAGGCAAAAACTTTGATCAGCAATCTCGCCTAGATAAACAAGCATCAGTATGTGCGCAATGTCACGTAGAGTACTACTTTACGGGTCCGACGAAAGCCGTCAAATTCCCATGGGACATGGGCACTACCGTTAATGACATGGAGAAATACTACGACGCGCTAAATTTCAAAGATTGGACGCATGCAGTCTCCAAGGCACCAATGTTGAAAGCACAGCACCCGGGTTACGAAACGTGGCGTGATGGTATCCATGGCAAAAACAAAGTGGTCTGCGTGGACTGTCACATGCCTAAAGTAACCAAAGAAGACGGCACAGTTTACACCGATCACAAAGTGGGTAACCCATTTGATCGTTTCGAAGACACGTGTGCGCAATGTCATACCCAAACCAAAGAACAGCTGCAAGGCATCGTTTCGACTCGCAAAGCGCAAGTACTGAACATGAAGCTCACTGCCGAGAAGCAAATCGTGGCAGCGCACTTTGAGGCAGGAGCTGCATGGAAAGCCGGGGCAACAGAAGAAGAGATGCAACCTATCCTTCAAGATATCCGCCATGCACAATGGCGTTGGGATTACGCAATTGCCTCTCATGGCGTTCATATGCACGCGCCTGAAGTGGCACTTGAAGTACTGGGTACTGCAGTCGACCGCGCAGCAGACGCCCGTACTAAGCTGGTTCGTTTACTAGCGACGAAAGGCATTACTGACCCAGTACAGATCCCTGATATTTCAACTAAGGCCAAAGCACAACAAGCTCTTGGGATGGATATGGAAAAAATGAACGCGGACAAGAAACACTTCTTAGAGACCGTGGTTCCAGATTGGGATAAAGCAGCAGCGGAGCGCGAAGCAACGTACTAATCAACTAAGATAACACCATGCAAAGTACAGGGCGCACAATGCGCCCTTTTTGTTTGATCGTAGGAAAAGACGAACTAAACCCAGCTCGCCTTATAATTAACGGCGAGGAAGTCTCGGTCTGGGCTGTATATTTGGACGTGTTTTAGGCATTTGAATGCTAGGTTTTGCTACCGGGCGTTGAACTTTTGTCTCTGGTCGCGTTTCTCTTTGTTGCACTTTTTCTTTCAATGCTTTGTCTTGCATCAACGCTGGTTCGATGCGTTCCGGACGATTCTCCCATTTAGTTTGAATCTCCTGCTTTTGTTCTTCTGGTAGCGATTGCCAGTGATCGTCAAGCTGACGTTTCATGGTGTCGATGTTGGCGGACATATCATCGTCTTTCCAATCTTCAACTTTGTCTTTGATGGATTGTTGTTGTTCTTCATCCAAACCGTTCCACCACGCTTCCAACTTCTCTTTATACTCGTCATCGTTATCACAACAACCTGGGTAGTAGTAAATCCAATAATCATCATGATCGTACCACCATGGGTCGTAGTAACCAGAAGCGTAATAAGCCGAAGATGAGGAACCGGAATGATCGGAAGAGGTACAACCCGCCAACACGGAACCGCATAGCACCACCAATATCCCTAACGCTTTATTGTTCATTCATCACCCACTTTCCTTTTACTGCTCCAGAGGCTGTTTATCTTTCGCGGTTAATTTTAGACGCCCCTTTGGGGTAGCGTTTATTGGTCACATCTACTGCGTTTTTGGCTTCTCATAAAGACGAACTGCACATCAAAACCTCTGCTTTGTGTAAAGGCCCAACAATTCGCTGCAGAAATCAGCACGAAGGGTCAACAGCCCCCTAATTATATGCTTACAACAACTCTTTCGCTTTGTTGATTGAGTTTATGATTTGTACACGATCCAAATTAGGATCATTGGAATCTAATAATAGTACCCAGGTATCAATGGCTTCTTGAAAACGAAATGACAAAAAGTGGTCATTTGCAATCAAAGACAAAGCGGCTTCATTGTGCGGCTCGAGCTGTAAGGCTTGCTCAAGTAGCAGAGTGACTTCTTCCGTCATGGATTGTTGGTGGAGGTAATATAGTGTGGTGGCTTTCGCGGCAAGTTGGGTGGCACTAACAACGTCACTAAGCTGAATAGCATAATCAAAACAAATCAATGCTCCATCAAGCTCCCCTTCAACAAGATAGCCCTGCCCTAATTGAAACCACAATGCTGCATTATTTGGGTCTTCGCGCAACTGGTCTTGGATCTCTTGCATGATATCCCGTGCATTGGTCATACGTGACATCTCGGCTTGCATTGTTGGCGGTGGCGTTTGTCGCAAGAGTAAAAAGCTTGCACTAGTAACAACCAAAACTAAAGTACAAAGCCCAAACCATTGAGCCGGTTTGACCTTTGAAGCGCTGAGCGATAACACCACGACGAATAATCCCATCAGAGTGATGGCAACGAAGAACCAAGCAGACATAATGTCCCCCACAAGCAAATATTGGTTTAGTTTACTGACTTCCTCTCAATATTGCGTTGATACAGATACAAAAAAGCCGAGCGTAATGCTCGGCTTTCAAACTTAGATGTAAAGGAAAAGATTACTCTTCTTCAGAGCCTTCTGCTGCATCATCCGCTGCTGGTGCTTCAGGCGTTTGACCTTCTGCATTTGCTTCTGTTGCTTCCGCTTCTTCGCCTTCTGGCAGTTCTACTTCTTCAACTTCATCAATACGCTGCAAACCAACCACTGACTCATCTTCAGCTGTACGGATAAGTGTTACACCTTGAGTATTACGACCAACTTGGCTAACTTCCGCAACACGTGTACGAACTAGAGTACCAGCGTCGGTGATCATCATCATCTCGTCGCCTTCTTCTACTTGTACCGCGCCAACTACTGGACCGTTACGCTCAGAAACCTTGATAGACACAACGCCCTGAGTTGCACGACCTTTCGTTGGGTATTCCGCTAGTTCAGTACGTTTACCGTAACCGTTTTGAGTAACCGTTAGGATATCGCCTTCGTTTGATGGAACGATCAAAGAAACCACTTGATCATCATCTGCTAGCTTCATACCGCGAACACCTGCCGCTGTACGACCCATTGCACGTACTTTGTCTTCGCTAAAGCGAACCACTTTACCTGCTTTAGAGAACAGCATGATATCGCTTGAACCTGTAGTGATATCAACGCCGATCAAAGAGTCATCATCACGTAGGTTAACTGCGATCAGACCGTTTGAACGTACGTTAGCAAACTGGTTCAGAGGTGTCTTCTTAACCGTACCGTCACCCGTAGCCATGAAGATAAACTTCTCTGGAGAGAACTCATCTACCGGAAGGATTGCCGTGATACGTTCACCTTCCTCAAGTGGAAGGATGTTTACGATTGGCTTACCACGTGCAGTACGAGTTGCATGAGGTAATTGGTAAACTTTCAGACGGTAAGTCTTACCACGAGTTGAGAAACACAGAATGTTATCGTGAGTATTTGCAACAAGTAGACGCTCGATGAAGTCTTCATCTTTCATCTTCGTTGCACTCTTACCTTTACCACCACGACGCTGAGCTTCGTAGTCGCTTAGGATTTGGTACTTAACATAACCTTCGTGAGACAGAGTTACTACTACGTCTTCACGAGCGATCAGCTCTTCCATGTCAATGTCATGGCTAGCTGCTGTAATTTCTGTACGACGCTCATCGCCGTAACCATCGCGAACCGCTTCAAGTTCTTCACGGATCACTTCCATCAAACGCTCAGTGCTTGCAAGGATGTGCATTAGCTCTGCAATTTCGTCCAATAGCGCTTTGTATTCATCAAGAATCTTCTCATGCTCTAGACCAGTTAGACGGTGTAGGCGAAGTTCTAGAATCGCTTGAGCTTGAGTTTCTGTTAGGTAGTACAGACCATCACGGATACCGTATTGATCTTCTAGCCATTCAGGACGTGCAGCGTCAGTACCAGCACGCTCTAGCATTGATGCTACGTTACCAAGATCCCAACCACGCGATACCAAGCCAACTTTTGCTTCAGCTGGAGTTGGTGCGTTTTTGATGAGTTCGATAACTTCGTCAATGTTCGCAAGAGCAAGAGAAAGTGCTTCAAGGATATGCGCACGTTCACGCGCTTTACGCAATTCGAAAATAGTACGACGAGTCACAACTTCACGACGGTGATCAACGAAGCACTTCAACATGTCTTTTAGGTTGAATAGCTGAGGTTGGCCGTTGTTTAGCGCAACCATGTTGATACCGAAAGTGGTTTGAAGCTGAGTTTGTGCGTAAAGGTTGTTTAGAACAACTTCACCCACTGCATCGCGCTTACATTCAATTACGATACGCATACCATCTTTATCAGACTCGTCACGTAGCGCACTAATGCCTTCTACTTTCTTATCTTTTACTAGCTCAGCGATCTTCTCGATCAAACGAGCTTTGTTCACCTGGTAAGGGATTTCAGTGACGATGATGGTTTCTTTACCATTCTTCTCCACTTCGATTTCCGCTTTTGAACGCATGTAGATTTTGCCGCGACCTGTTTTGTACGCGTCTACAATACCTTTACGACCGCTGATAAGCGCCGCAGTTGGGAAATCAGGACCAGGAATGTAATCCATTAGCTCATCAATAGTGATTTCTTCATTATTGATGTATGCAAGACAGCCATCGATCACTTCGCCAAGGTTATGTGGCGGGATGTTGGTTGCCATACCTACCGCGATACCGGAAGAACCGTTTACCAGTAGGTTAGGAATTTTAGTAGGAAGAACTGCAGGAATTTGCTCCGTACCATCGTAGTTAGGTACGTAGTCCACAGTTTCTTTGTCTAGGTCAGCCAGAAGTTCGTGGGCCATTTTCGCCATACGTACTTCGGTATAACGCATTGCCGCAGCAGAGTCGCCATCGATCGAGCCAAAGTTACCTTGACCATCGACCAGCATGTAACGAAGTGAGAACGGCTGAGCCATACGTACGATTGTGTCGTACACAGCACTATCACCGTGTGGGTGATATTTACCGATTACGTCGCCGACAACACGGGCTGATTTTTTATATGGTTTGTTCCAATCGTTGCCTAGTACGTTCATCGCGAATAAAACGCGGCGGTGTACTGGTTTTAGGCCATCACGCACATCTGGAAGAGCACGACCCACGATGACAGACATCGCGTAGTCTAGATATGAACCTCTAAGCTCATCTTCAATGTTTACGGGCGTGATCTCTTTAGCTAAATCGCTCATAGAGCCATTATCCCTCTATTATCTGATCGTAATTACGATACGTGTAAGGTGCAAAAATATAACACACAATTCATCAACGGGGCATCACTTTCCCACTCGTTTTATCAGGTTGTGAGCTTGGTTATGGGTTAAATGAAGAGAATTTGCACATTCATCCCATATCTTTATGAAAACTGACTATATTTCCACCAACATCAGTCAAAAATCTCTCCTGTAGCGATTGTGAGAAAAGAACCAGTTTTAACGTATCGTACCATTGGAGTATAATCTCGCCTTCCAAAGGACTATTAGCGAAGCGATATAACAATCATGACTAAAGCACAAAACGTCGACCCAAGTGAAATTAAGAAATTCGAAGAGATGGCTTCTCGTTGGTGGGATTTAGAAGGCGAGTTCAAGCCACTTCATCAAATTAACCCGCTTCGCTTGAACTATGTCCTAGAGAAAGCAGACGGCTTATTTGGTAAAAAAGTGCTCGATGTTGGCTGTGGTGGTGGCATCCTAGCTGAGAGCATGGCTAAAGAAGGTGCAGTAGTTACTGGTTTGGATATGGGTAAAGAGCCTCTTGAGGTCGCTCGCCTGCATGCACTTGAGACTGGCACTAAGTTGACTTACATCCAAAGCACGATTGAAGACCACGCAGCAGAAAATGCAGGAATCTATGACGTTGTCACTTGTATGGAAATGCTTGAACACGTTCCAGATCCACTTTCAGTGATTCGTTCTTGTGCTGCATTGGTCAAACCTGGCGGTCACGTTTTCTTCTCTACCTTGAACCGTAATATCAAATCTTACCTATTTGCCATTGTGGGTGCAGAGAAGTTGCTTAAGATTGTGCCAGAAGGTACACACGATCATGAGAAGTTCATCAAACCTGGTGAAATGATGAAGATGATTGACCAGACAGACCTTACCGAGATGGGTATCACAGGCTTACATTACAACCCACTCAACGATAGCTACAAACTTGGTCGTAATGTGGATGTAAACTACATCGTTCATACTACAAGATATTGATGGTTCGATTGACGCTTAAGCAAAAAACGAGCATCAAGATTGAGAAAAAGCGGTAGCATAGATGCGCCGCTTTTTTTGTCAATTTCTGTCGAAAAAAAGTGCTCTAGATTCCATTTTGACCAAACTATTTTTAACAAACAAAAACTGTCAAAGATCAAGGAAAATATTTTTACATGCGGTTATTTATGAACCGATTTAAAAAACGTATTTTTCCCCATTCAAGTCAGCCCTTTTCTCATCGGTTAGTGTTCACTTACTGTTTTTTTTTATTTTGTTAGTTATCCACAAGTCATCCCAAACCTGTGCCTTGAAAAATTGGGGTAACAGCACTATCTTGTAACTCGCAAACAAATGAACCCCTATATCTTGTGTTTCGACTACAATATATAGATAGACTTTGATCACAAAGCCGCCGCAAATTTTACAAGTTTTGCACATAAACAAACAAAAATACGGCTTTTATCAGTTTTCTTAGGGAAATAAAGCAGAATGAACCAACAACTTACCGTCACTAAACGTGATGGCCGCAAAGAAACTATCGATCTGGAGAAAATCCATCGCGTTATTACTTGGGCTGCAGAAGGCCTGAACAACGTATCGGTATCACAAGTAGAACTACGTGCTCACATCCAGTTTTACGACGGCATTACGACGACAGATATCCACGAGACTATCATCAAGTCTGCTGCAGATTTGATTTCAGAAGAAACACCGGATTACCAATACCTAGCTGCTCGCCTAGCGGTATTCCACCTACGTAAGAAAGCATACGGTCAATATGAGCCGCCAACGCTTTACAACCACGTAGCTCGTCTTGTTGATATGGGTAAGTACGACCAACACATCCTAGAAGACTACACAAAAGCTGAATTGGACGAGCTTGATGCTTACATCGATCACAAGCGCGACCTTGATTTCTCTTACGCTGCTGTAAAACAACTAGAAGGTAAGTACTTCGTTCAAAACCGTGTATCGGGTGAAATCTACGAAAGTGCTCAGTTCCTTTACATTCTAGTGTCTGCTTGCTTGTTCGCTAACTACCCGAAAGAAACGCGTCTTGACTACATCAAACGTTTCTACGATGCGACATCGACATTTAAGATTTCTCTACCTACACCAATCATGTCTGGTGTACGTACCCCTACTCGTCAGTTCAGCTCATGTGTGCTGATCGAGTGTGGTGATAGCCTAGATTCTATCAACGCAACAGCAAGTTCAATCGTACGTTACGTTTCTCAACGTGCTGGTATCGGTATCAACGCTGGTCGTATCCGTGCACTAGGTTCTGAGATCCGTGGTGGTGAAGCATTCCATACAGGTTGTATCCCGTTCTACAAATACTTCCAAACAGCAGTTAAGTGCTGTTCTCAAGGTGGTGTTCGTGGTGGTGCAGCAACTGTGTTCTACCCACTATGGCACGGTGAAGCGCGCTCGCTAATGGTTCTTAAGAACAACCGTGGTGTTGAAGAGAACCGTGTTCGTCACATGGACTACGGTGTTCAGTTGAACAAACTGATGTATCAACGCCTAGTGGAAGGTGGCAACATCACGCTATTCTCACCATCTGACGTACCAGGTCTGTACGACGCATTCTTTGAAAATCAAGAAGAATTCGAGCGTCTATACGTGAAATACGAAAACGATCCTTCAATCAAAAAAGAGACCGTTAAAGCGATTGAAATGTTCACTCTTCTAATGCAAGAGCGCGCATCAACTGGTCGTATTTACATTCAGAACGTAGACCACTGTAATACGCACAGCCCGTTCGATTCAGAAGTAGCACCAGTTCGTCAATCAAACCTATGTTTGGAAATCGCGCTGCCAACCAAGCCACTAACTAACGTTGAAGATGACTCGGGCGAAATCGCGCTATGTACACTGTCTGCGTTTAACCTTGGTGCAATCAAGTCTCTGGATGACTTCGAAGAACTGTCTGAGCTTGTTGTTCGTGCGCTAGATGCACTGCTTGATTATCAAGATTACCCACTACCAGCTGCATACAAATCGACAATGAACCGTCGTACGCTGGGTGTTGGTGTTATCAACTTCGCATACTACCTAGCGAAGAATGGCGTTAAGTACTCTGACGGCAGCGCAAACGGTCTAACTCACCGTACATTTGAAGCGATTCAATACTACCTATTGAAAGCCTCTGTTGCGCTTGCGAAAGAGCAAGGTAAGTGTCCTTCGTTTAACGAAACGAACTACGCGAAAGGTCTACTGCCTATCGACACTTACAAGAAAGACGTTGACCTAATTTGTGACGAAGAGCTGCACTACGATTGGGACAGCCTACGTCAAGAAATCATGGAACACGGTCTGCGTAACTCAACACTGACTGCGCTAATGCCTTCTGAGACATCTTCTCAGATCTCTAACGCAACAAACGGTATTGAGCCGCCACGTGGTTTCGTGTCTGTTAAAGCGTCGAAAGACGGTATCTTGAAACAAGTTGTGCCAGATTTCGCTGAGCTTAAAGACAACTATGAACTGCTTTGGAACATCGGTTCTAACGACGGTTACCTACACCTTGTGGGCATTATGCAGAAGTTCGTTGACCAAGCGATCTCTGCGAACACAAACTACGATCCTTCTGGTTATGAGAGCGGTAAGGTGCCAATGAAGAAACTTCTTCAAGACCTTCTGACTGCTTACAAGTTTGGTGTGAAGACGCTTTACTACCATAACACTCGTGACGGTGCGAAAGACGACCAGAAAGACGCAGTTCAACCACAAGATGACGATTGTGCAGGCGGCGGTTGTAAGATTTAATCTCCCCCACTTAAACAATTCGTAGTAACAAACAATCGAACGCCTCCCCGCTTGGGGAGGTCTAAAAGGAATTGAGGCATTATGGCTTACAGTACTTTTAACCAGAACAAAAATGACCAACTGAAGGAACCAATGTTCCTTGGTCAATCAGTGAACGTAGCTCGTTACGACCAGCAAAAATTCGAGATCTTCGAAAAGCTTATCGAAAAGCAATTGTCTTTCTTCTGGCGTCCAGAAGAAGTTGATGTATCTAGCGACCGTATTGATTACAACAAGCTACCTGACCATGAGAAGCACATCTTCATCTCAAACCTGAAGTACCAAACGCTGCTTGACTCAATTCAAGGTCGTAGCCCGAACGTTGCGCTACTTCCTCTGGTTTCTCTACCTGAGCTAGAAACTTGGATCGAGACTTGGTCGTTCTCTGAGACGATCCACTCTCGTTCTTACACGCACATCATCCGTAATATCGTGAATGATCCAAGTGTGGTATTCGATGACATCGTAGAAAACGAGCACATCCTTAAGCGTGCGAAAGACATCGCGCATTACTACGATGACCTGATCCAAGCGACAAACGACTATCACCGCTACGGTGAAGGCGAACACGTTCTTAACGGTGAAACGGTTAAAGTTAGCCTGTACGATCTGAAGAAGAAATTGTACGTCTGTTTGATGTCAGTGAACGCACTAGAAGCAATCCGCTTCTACGTAAGTTTCGCATGTTCATTTGCTTTCGCTGAACGTGAGCTTATGGAAGGTAACGCGAAAATCATCAAGCTCATCGCTCGTGATGAAGCGCTTCACTTGAACGGTACTCAGCATATGATCAACCTGCTACGTAACGGTCAAGATGACTTCTCTTTCATGCAAATCGCTGAAGAAGCAAAACAAGACTGTTTTGACCTATTCAAAGAAGCGGCAGAGCAAGAGAAAGAATGGGCTGAATACCTATTTAAAGATGGTTCAATGATTGGTCTAAATAAAGATATCCTTAGCCAATACGTTGAATACATTACGAACATTCGTATGCAAGCGGTAGGTCTACCAGCAGCATACCCTGAAGCAACTTCAAACCCTATCCCATGGATTAACGCTTGGTTGTCATCGGATAACGTTCAAGTTGCACCGCAGGAAGCAGAAATCTCTTCTTACCTTGTTGGTCAGATTGACAATGAAGTAAGTGCAGACGACTTCGAAGGATTTGAGCTGTAATGCCAAGCATCAAAATCAACAAACTCGTTAGCATTGAGTCTAATCCATCTAACACAATTTTGGAGACGATGGAGCAAGCGGGCTTACTGCCTGAATACAATTGCCGCGACGGACACTGTGGTGCATGTCGCTGTAAATTGGAATCAGGTGACGTGGAGTATGTTGGTTTTGCAATGGCGTATACTCAGCCAGACGAAATTCTGCCTTGTATTTGCAAAGCGAAATCCGAAATTTCGCTCAGTGGTGTGAATTACGCGATGAAAGAAAAACGCGCATAAACGCCACCAGCCAGTACAAAAAAGCCAAGGCAATCGCCTTGGCTTTTTACTATTTATTTTTACTGTCTACTTTTACTATCTAAACAGCTCGACATCCTTTTAAAGAGCACTGCTCGGAATGTGCATTTCTTTCATCTTTTCCAAGAATGCGTATTGAGCCGACATCGGCTTGCGTTCTAGATAACGGCGTAGCATATCCAGTGCCGCAGCACTGATGACTTTAACCTGATCATCTTGCTGATATTTTCTTGAAAGTTTGTATAGGGCGCCCCACTCTCCTGTTGACGTGGAAAGAGCAACAGAGAAAATGCCTTCTTCCATTTTTCCCGTAACTAAAGCCAAGTCGGTGGCGCACTTTTCACGTGTCGCACCAGCTAGAGCAAACGTCGCTGCTAGTGGGTCCCCTTCATCTGCAATGGTTTGATTGTTTCCTGATAGAACCCAACCGTGACCGAATTGCTCAGCGACTTTTTCATCACTATTTAGCCAATACGTTAAATACCCTGCACTGCTTTTCTCCGACACCGATAGTGTCAGCGCTTTATCTGTTAGTAGCTGACCGACATGTTCAACCATAGGTACATCGACACTTACAGAATTGGTTTCAAGGTGCTTATGGATCATCTGCATCAACTTCATGCGTTGCTCAACATGCTGAGATGGACCAAACAGTTTCACTTCGATAAAGGGTAAGTAAGAGCGATAACCCAACTCATAACCAGGCGGAAGCTTCATTTGGTCAAGCTTGTCCGATATACCAGATTCAGACAGACCAAACGTATAAATTCGGCTACAAGATGCACTTTCTACTTCAGGGAAGAGTTTTTTCAAATCTGGCAGAATTTGCGTCTCTGCCATTAACTTAAATTCACTTGGTACACCTGGGGTGAAATAGAACACCGCATCATTGATCAGCATTTTAAAGCCACAAGCCGTGCCAATCGGATTATCAACAATTTGTGCCGTTTCCGGTAACATAGCTTGCTTGAGATTGCTATCCGGCATTGGGATACCACGACGGGCATACATCGCCTCTAGGTGTGCTAACCAGTCTTTAAATAACACTAATTTGCAATCTGCTGCTTTCGCTGCTGCCGCTGCGCTCATGTCATCTGTGGTTGGTCCTAAACCACCATTCACGATCACCACGTCATTATTGAAGCTGAGCATCAAAAACTCTTCAATCAAACTCGATTGTTTATCACCAACGGTCGAGCGCTTCGTTAAGCCAAATCCATGTTGATAAAATAAGCTCGACAGCCAAGCTGCATTTGTATCAACAATATCACCGTGAAGGACCTCTTCACCGGTACTTAGCATAGCAATTTTCACAACTGACTCCTGAAAATAGGCAAAATCCACATTTTTTCGACATTGTGCCTATATCGTTTTCATTTTATTGGACTAATCTCATAGTTAATTTGTTGAGATTAAATGTAGGTCAAGTATTTAAATGGCTGTTCTTTTAAGGGATAATTGTGAGCCCGATCATCAAACCAACAACTCGGAGACCTTCGTGTCAAAATCATCCATGTTCAAGAAAACTCTAAGTGGTCTTGTTCTGACGGCATCTGCTACCGCAAATGCAAGCCAGTACGATATGAGTAACCATATTGAGTTCTCTTACACGCCTGATTGCCTGTCAGGTTACTGCGAAACGACCACTCTGTATAGCTTCGAGCCACAAAATCGTCGCTTTGCGATGGGACTTGATAACGATGATTCTTTAAATCTCGACGCAGGCCTTCAACCGAAGCATATGATCGTGCCAAAAGACAAAGATTGGGACTATCTCATGGGTCAAACTTACACCATTCTTGGTTTGAGTGTGGCTACGGTAGGTTTGATGACTTTATTGCCTGAGAGCATTACAAAATGGGACGAAGAAGATCGTGACATGAGTAAGCTAGGTAGCAAGTGGAAAGACAACGTTTCAAGCGGTCCAGTATGGGACCGAGATGAGCACTTTCTAAACTACGTCATGCACCCTTACTTCGGTGGTGTTTACTATACGGCTGCGCGCCACGCTGGCTATAACGAATTTGAATCCTTCTTGTATTCTGCGACCATGTCGACGTTCTTCTGGGAATACGGTGTAGAAGCTTTTGCTGAAATCCCATCATGGCAGGACTTGTTTATTACTCCATTCTTTGGTGCTGTAGTGGGTGAAATGATGCTAACAGCGGAACAAGACATCGTTGCCAATGGTGGTGAAGTAATGGGCTCAGAAACCGTTGGGGACGTTTCTCTATTCTTCCTCAATCCAGTCGGACACATTCACTACTGGGTATCAGATGCATGGGGCGGTAGCGCAGAATTCCAATTCAGTTCATCACCTTGGTTTGGCAACCAAGACGCAGCGAAGTTTGCGATGGATTCCGGCGCAAGCTACGATAACGTCTTCTACGGTTTTGAAATGAAGGTCACCTTCTAAAACCAAACTGTTAAATAGCAGCCTGAGGGCTGCTTTTTTTGTGCCCCAAGCATAGTTTTTATTATTTGCATCACGAATTAGCGTCAAAAATTGACCTTTATCAAACCTAACCCTCCTCCAGCACCTACACTGAATTTAAGGACTAATTCCAATAACTTAAGTTTTAAACCTTAAGCTCAAATAACTATAGCGATACGTCTAACCGTGCCGCGTCCAAACCTTATTCCGGGAGGGGACCATTATGAACACTGTGTTTATCGTTAATTTCGTCGGTCAGGCATCACCAGCGACCATCAAACAGCTTGCAGCGGTTACCCATGAAAACGAAGGCAAATGGCTGATCAGTAAAGTGAACTTTATTGAGGATCAGGTTGCCGGCGTGATCAAAATCGAGCTACCAGAGGAAAATGCCAACACAGTGAAAGAGGCGTTCTCTGCTTGCCAAACCCTCATCGTAAAATTCGTTGATTCCGAGCCTCACTCTCACCGCGAAGATACGGTCTTTCAGCTTCGTCTGGACGCCAATGATCGTGCAGGCATCGTCAACGAAATCACCCACGTGCTCGATGGACAAGGCATTTCGATTTTAGACATGGACTGTCAACGAGTGTTTATCGCCGGTGGCGGAGGTGTAAGTTCAAGCTTGTTTAGCGCTAAGATGGCAATCAAGTTGCCGAGTGAACTGGAAATTGATGATGTAGCGAATGAGTTAGAATCGCTCAGCGAAGATACTCGTGTGATTGTCGAAAGCTGATCTTAAGCCCAAAGCACTCGGTAAACCGAAGCAATGCATAATAAAAAAGAGCAGCTCATCGCTGCTCTTTTTACGTTCAATCAAATGAAAAGGTGATTACTTCACTGTCCATTGAGACAGAGAACGTTTGAAGTCTGAATAATCAAATTCGTTCAGCTTTTGAATTTCACCATTTGAACGTTCACAGTATACCGACGGCATACGTAGACCGTTAAACCAGTTCAGTTTCACCATGGTGTAACCCGCACTATCTAGAATGTGCAGACGCTGTCCGATCTCCAGTGGTTGCTCAAAGTTCGCCACACAGAACTGATCACCAGCTAAACAAGAGCACGAGCCAATGACGTATTCATGTGCACCATTTTCTGCTGCTTCAAGAATCGATGCTGGCTCGTTATAAATCAAAGTATCTAAGCGGTGTGCTTCAGTTGCTGAATCCACAATCGCAGTCTTCTTCACGTTCTCAACAATGTCTACCACAGTCACGACAAGATCCGTCGTTTTAGTGATGATTGCCTCACCCGGCTCTAGGTACATTTGTACGCCGTGCTTTTCAGAGAAAGCTTTCAGTGCAAGCCCCAGCTTTTCGATATCGTAGCCCGGCCACGTAAAGAACACGCCGCCGCCCATGCTAACCCAATCCAGCTTATCGAGATACTCGCCAAACTGCTCTGAGATCGAATCCAACAGACTGATGAATGCGTCCACATCTTTGTTCTCACAGTTCATGTGGAACATCACACCATCAATGCCATCGAAAATTTCCGGCTTGATGTGGTCAGCTTGTACGCCTAGACGAGAAAACTGACGTGCAGGGTTCGCCAAGTCTTGACCTGCATAGCTTACACCCGGGTTTAGACGCAAACCAATCGACGCTTTACCTTCAACAATATGGCGGTAAGCTGCTAACTGCGACTGAGAGTTAAAAATCATCTTGTCGCAGATATCTGCTACTTCACGTACGTCATCCTCGCTGTAGCCAACACTGTAAGCATGAGTCTCTCCACCAAAGGTTTCATAACCAAGCTTCACTTCAAAAGGACCAGAGCTGGTTGTACCGTCTAAGTAAGGCTTGATAATGTCGAATACACCCCATGTCGAGAAACACTTCAGTGCCAACACTAACTTCACACCAGAGATATCTTTTAGCTGTTTTGCCTTCTCTAGATTCTCAATCAATTTGTCTTCATTGATCATGAAGTATGGGGTTTTAAGTTCGTTTTGTTGCATGTTAATACCTTAGATCCCCTCATAAAAATGAAGGAACTATAAAACCGAACAAAGCCGATGCGATCGCACCGGCTTAGATTGATGATTCAAATAAGCGCAGCTTGCACTAAAACTTCTAATCGAGTTTAGGATGCACGCGTTGTTTGTAACAATTAACGCGCACACCTCAAAACACGATAAAAAGAAATCGTTAGTGTAAGTGCCTTACTTGTTCAGTTCGTGGATAACTGGAAGCCCCTGACCTGCTTCTAATTCCTGAACATGCCAATCTAGACCAATTGTTGGCATTGTTTCTAGGAACGGATCTGGGTCTAGCTGTTCCATGTTGAACACGCCTTTGTCAGCCCATTTACCACGGAAGAATTGCAGCGCTGCTGTGATCGCAGGAACACCTGTCGTGTAAGAGATCGCTTGATGTTCAACGTCTTCGTACGCGACTTCATGATCTGCGTTGTTGTAGATAAACACGCTACGCTCTTTGCCATCTTTCTTACCTTGAACCCAAGTACCGATACACGTTAGACCTGTGTAGCCCGGTGCTAGAGATGTTGGGTCTGGCAATAGCGCTTTTAGTACATGCAGAGGTTGAACGACTGTACCATCGTGCAGCGTTAGTGGATCTGGGCTTAGTAGACCAATATCTCGCATTACATTGAAGTAGTTTAGGTAACGGTCACCGAAACCCATCCAGAATTCAATGCGTTTTGCTGGGATGAATTCTTTCATCGAACGAACTTCATCGTGCGCCATTGAGTACACTTTGTGAGAACCACAGTTCGGGAAATCGAACTCTAGCATACGAGAGTGACAAGGTACTTGTTTCCACTCTTCGTTTTCCCAGTAGAATGAATCACCTTGGATCTCTAGCATGTTCGTTTCTGGGTCAAAGTTGGTCGCGAACTTCTTACCGTGGTCACCCGCGTTAACATCCATTACATCAATCGTATCGATTTCGTCAAACAGATGCTTTACAGCGTACGCTGCAAATACCGAGACTACACCTGGATCGAAACCAGCGCCCAGGATACCTGTGATGCCCGCTTCCTCGAACTTCTCACGGTAACCCCATTGCCAATCGTAAGCTTGTGGCACTTGCTGACCTTCAGAACACAGGTCAACCGCTACTGATGTGTCTAGGTATGAAACTTTTGCTCGGTAACACGCTTCCATGATTGGCATGTTAACCCACGGAGGACCCGCGTTGATGACAAGATCCGGTTTTACTTCTTCAATAAGAGCAACCAGAGAATCTACGTCGTCAGCGTTCACTGCACGCGCTTCTAGTTTCTTAGCTGAATCTTTCAGGTTGTTTTTCTTCTGAATCGATTCGATGATCTTCTCACACTTACCAATAGTACGTGATGCGATTGTGATATCACCCAGAACGTCGTTATTTTGTGCTGCTTTATGTGCAACAACCCAGCCAACGCCGCCTGCACCAATCTGTAGAACTGCCATAGTTTTCCGTTACCTTTATTAAACTAGCTCAACTGCTAGCGTGTTGATTTTAAAGAGCAAAGATTCAAAGTCCGCTGTCGTCAGACAAGGATTCAAAATCGTAAATTTAAGAGCGGTCTTACCATCAACGATGGTTTCACCGAGAACTGCGATACCGCGAGTCAACGCTTCAAGACGCAACGCTTTGTTTAGTTCATCTAAATCTGCAGATGCGTTGTTTGTGCGTACATTGGTTGCGCGGAATAGAACCGTAGAAAGTGCCGGCTCAGCCAAAAGCTCGAACTGATCGTGTGCACGAATCATCTCGGCAACATCTTGAGTTTGTACCAACAGGTGATCGTACATATCGCCCAGCGCTTTAGGACCCACGTTTTGCATCGTCATGAACACTTTCAATGCATCAAAGCGCTTCGTGGTTGCAATAGATTTGTCCACCAAGTTTGGTAGCTCATCGTGTTCTCGGTTCAGATAGTCAGCATGATGAAGTAGGAACTTAAAGTTCGACTTGTCGTTCACCAGCAACGCACCACAACTGATTGTTTGGTAGAACAATTTGTGGAAATCGACACTAATAGAGTGCGCACGCTCTACACCTTTCAGGCGAGATTTGTGACTGCTTAGAATCAGTGCGCCACCGTAAGCGCCATCAACGTGCATCCACATCTCATGCTTCGCTGCCATATCAGCAATGAAATCAAGGTCATCAATTGCGCCGTGGTCAGTCGTACCCGCCGTGCCAACAATGGCGAATGGGATCAGACCTTCTGATTTCGCCAGTGTTAGAACCTGATCTAACTGAGTAACGTCCATTGTACCGTCGGCGTTCGCATCGACGGTCATCACTGCTTTCTCACCCAGTCCCATCCAAGATGCTGACTTTTGAACCGTGAAGTGTGATTTCTTAGAACACACAATGCGCAGTTTGTCTGCGTAATCAGGAAGACCCAGCTTTTGGATTGAGTGACCGCTTAGCTTGTGTGCAATCCAGTCTCGCGCCAACATTAGCCCCATTTGGTTGCTTTGCGTACCACCACTGGTGAAGATGCCGTCGCCCTTCTCACCCAACTCATACTTGTCACACAACCAATTAATCACTTTTTGCTCTACGTAAGTCGCAGAGGAAGCTTGATCCCATGAATCCATAGATTGGTTTAGCGCCGCAATCATGGCTTCTGCCGCAACCGCTGGCATGAGAGGAGGGGTATGTAGATGCGCAATACAATCTGGGTGCTGGGTGAAAATCGCATTCTTCGCAACAAGCTCAGCAGCTTCATCGATGACAGACTTTAACGACGCATTTTTGTTGTCTAGATCGACTGCATTAATCGCCGCTTCCAGCAACTGAGGGTTCATACCAGAGTATGGTGCGTTCACTTGTTCGAACACCGATTTCATTACAGCGGTAGTGTGATTCATAACCGACGCGAATTCGGCACCACCAAGTTCACCAGTTTGAATAAAGTGCTTTTTCCATTCTTCTTGTGGTGCAGTTTCAATATGACTGCCACCCGCTGCAATAATCGCTTCTTCGAGTACGCGAAGCGCAAAGTCGATTTGCTCAAAAGAGATAATAAGAGGTGGAAGGAAGCGAATTACAGAGCCTTCACGACCGCCCTTTTCAACCATCAAGCCGCGCTCAAGCGCCGCACGTTGAATAGCAAGTGTCAATTGACCATCAGCTAGAGGCTCACCAAATTTGTTCAACTCGCCATTTGGATGCTTAATCTCAACACCAAGCATCAAACCTTTGCCACGAACATCCGCGATACAGTTAACGCGTTTTTGAATGCTCTCAAGACCAAAGCGTAAATACTGACCAGCGACGTTCGCATGTTCAACAAGGTTGTCGCGCTGGATGATTTCTAGTGCTTTTGCACCTGAGACCATTGCCAATTGGTTACCACGGAAAGTACCGGTGTGCTCACCTGGCTTCCATGTATCGTGTTGTTTGTTGATCACCAGTAGTGACATAGGTAAGCCACCACCGATTGCTTTAGACAAACATAAAATATCAGGAACAATGCCCGCTTCTTCGAATGCGAAGTTGTAACCTGACTTACCAACACCACATTGAATTTCATCGAAGATCAACAAGATACCGTGATCATCACAAATACGGCGTAGTTCACGTAACCAGAATGCAGGCGCAGGAATAACACCACCCTCACCTTGGACTGGCTCCACAATGATCGCTGCCGGCTTCATGATACCCGCTTCATCGTCGTTCAAGAGACGCTCGATATAGCGGATGCTCGCTTTCGCACCCTCATCACCGCCAAGCCCAAATGGGCAGCGTAGGCTGTATGGGAATGGCATAAAGTGCACATCTGACATCAATCCAGTACGGCGAGCTTTGGTACCCAAGTTCCCCATCATACCCATGGTGCCATTTGTCATACCGTGGTAGGCTCCACGGAAAGCAAACATGGTGTTACGACCCGTGGTTTGCTTCGCTAATTTAATAGCCGCTTCAACGGCATCCGCACCCGAAGGACCACAGAACTGAATCACGCAGTTGTCGCTTAGCTCTTGAGGAAGGAAGCCTTTAACAGACTTAATAAAATGTGTTTTCGCAGACGTTGCGATATCCAGAGTCTGGTACGGCAAACCAGAATCTAACTGCTCTTTTAGCGCTTGGTTGATTTCCGGATGATTGTAACCCAGAGCCAACGTACCCGCCCCAGCAAGACAGTCTAGAAAGATTTGACCACGCGTATCTTCAACCAAACAGCCGTAAGCTTGTTTAATTGCGATTGGCAAGCGACGTGGGTAAGAACGTACTTCCGATTCATACTCTGCTTGTTCGATAAGAACTTGATCAGGCGTTAAATCATACGTTCCTTCAACAACTGGAACCTGAGACGAAAAGTAATTTGCGATAGTGTTATCGACTTCAAAGGCAGTGCTCATACTACATAATCCCTTGAATTATAATGATTCTCTTTCCTGTATTTATTCTCGTTAGTATTAAATAACAGGATATACAGATACACCTCCGCATTCGTCATTTTCTAAACGACAAATACAGATAACCCGTCACGACAAGCGCGACTTTTTATTTTGATTGGAGAGTAATCAAGGTTCCGTAATGCACCCGTTTTGTAAAACAGGACATTTCGGCAGTATGAAGCTGATTAGTGTGTGTTTGTTTAAAGGTTTCAATGTTGGGTTTCCCATTAACATGCTGTTTCTTACAGCACTAGTATCCCGTCTATCGACAAATGGCTTTGCCGATACCTACCCTACGTAGTGTCACAATCAGCTTGAATGGTCACTACGCGTATCCCCCAGAGAATCAAAGTCGTAATAATACGCTCCGAGATTGCGCGCGAATTTATCACAAAATAAAATCTTCTGGCAATATCTTTTCACAGGTTGCATATTGACTGAGATCACAATCACAGCAAACCTTTACTGGACTATTTTACCTCAACATTGATGTGCATCGCAGAAGGTCTTCTTAAACTCGACAGAAAAGTAAACGCTGAAGGTGATTAGTTGAGGCTGTATTTCGTGCGTAGTAAAGAGCAAGGAAATTCAGGATAAATAAAGTACGCGGCAGAGGTATCTATGCCAGCATGGAAGGAAAGAAGAAGCTCAGAGAAAAGAAAACAACAGAAATGAAAAAGCCCAGCATAGATGCTGGGCTTTAAAATCTGGAGCGACACACGAGGTTCGAACTCGTGACCTCAACCTTGGCAAGGTTGCGCTCTACCAACTGAGCTAGTGTCGCAGATTTGAGATGGTGCCCCGGGCCGGACTTGAACCGGCACAACGCGAACGTCGAGGGATTTTAAATCCCTTGTGTCTACCAATTCCACCACCAGGGCACACAAATATTCTTTGTGATGCCTTTACAGAAAAGTAAAACACCATCTGATACCGCTAATTGCCATATCATTTTAATTTGGAGCGACACACGAGGTTCGAACTCGTGACCTCAACCTTGGCAAGGTTGCGCTCTACCAACTGAGCTAGTGTCGCATTTATTCTCGAAAGTCACTCACTCTCAAAAGAATAATGGAGGCGCCTCCCGGAGTCGAACCGAGGTCCACGGATTTGCAATCCGCTGCATAGCCACTCTGCCAAGGCGCCTCATTTGTGAAGAAAGCTTAACTTTTCTCACCACCCTTTCAAGCTTTGCTCTCTTGGGTACGGGATGCATTCTACGGATTCGAGCGATCGAGTCAACACTATTTTTATTTTTTTAAATCGTTTGACCAGAATTTGTGCGAAAGACGGTAAATTGATTAGTTTTGATACTGAAACCACACCAAATACACTTGTTTATCATGAATATTGGGCTTCTCCACCGCCCTATCTCTTTGGGGGATTTTCTATTTCAAGTGTTGATAATCAAAGCCATAAACCATCGCCAAGTGCTGACAGAACAAAAACAAGACTTAGATCACATAAAATTCACTCATAAAATCGAGATAGAAAAAAAGCAGGCGATAGAGCCTGCTTTTTAAAATGCTATTTGTGATGGATTGTTTTAATGATGTTCTTCATTAAGGAGATCATCTTTCGCCGCAGCTAAGTACTGAACCATTGACCAGTACGTCAGGAAGGTTGCTACATATAAAGCACCAAAGCCAAGCCACACCATCCAATCATCGTAACGCCAAATCAGTACCCATAAAGCGAACATTTGCGATACCGTTTTTACTTTACCAACCCAAGAAACTGCGACGCTGGCTCGTTTCCCGATTTCTGCCATCCATTCACGCAATGCGGAGATAATGATTTCACGCGCTATCATTGTTACAGCTGGGATAGTCACCCAAATGGTGTGGTAATGCTCCGTGATCAAAATCAACGCTGTTGCTACCAGAACCTTATCTGCTACTGGGTCAATGAAAGCGCCAAAACGCGATGTTTGACCTAGCTTACGAGCCAACATACCGTCGAGCCAATCAGTAAAACCTGCGACCCAGAAAACCATTGCTGCTGCAAACGGTGCCCAAGAGTAAGGTAGATAGAAAACAACCACGAAAACTGGGATTAGGAACAGTCTTAGTAGAGATAGAATGTTCGGGATATTCAAACGCATTTTATTATTCTCTTACACATTGCGGCTTAATGTTGCGGGATTTTCCTTATTGTTTCAATGCTTGGAAAATAATTTCTGCCAAAGAGTGACTAATTCCCGGTACTTTGGCGATTTCTTCGACACTTGCACGCTTCAATTCTTGTAAACCGCCCATGTATTTGAGCAAAGCTTGACGGCGTTTTGGTCCAACCCCTTCAATTCCCTCTAAAGCACTGGTACGACGCGTTTTTCCACGTTTCGCTCTGTGCCCTGCAATGGCATGGTTATGGCTCTCATCTCGGATGTGTTGAATGAGGTGCAATGCTGGTGCATCGCTTGGCAAGTTAAATTCATCACCATCTACGGTAATTAAGGTTTCAAGACCTGGCTTACGGGTTACCCCTTTCGCAATACCGATCATGGTCGGACGCTTAGGCCAATCCCCCCAATATTGAGCAATGATTTCGTGCGCTCGATTCAACTGCCCTTTACCACCATCGATAAAGATAATGTCAGGAATCTTCTCTACATCGAGTTGCTTCGAATAACGACGCTCCAATGCTTGTCCCATCGCTGCGTAGTCATCGCCACCAGTAATTCCGGTGATGTTGTAACGACGATACTCTTGCTTAACTGGACCTTCACTGTTGAAAACCACACAAGAGGCAATGGTGCTTTCACCCATAGTATGCGAAATATCGAAACACTCCATTCGAGCAATAGTTTCCATCCCCAAAACTTCCCGCAGCGCTTTGAAGCGTTGGTTAATGGTCATCTTGTGATTAATTTTGGTCGTAATGGCAGTAAGCGCATTGGTATTGGAAAGTTTTAGATAACGACCCCGTGAACCCGTTGGAGAGGTATGGAACTGAACCTTACGACCTGCCACTTCACTTAGAGCTTGTTGGATAGGCTCTATATCGCCACCCAATTCTTGATTCAAAATAATACGAGAAGGAATGGTACGCGCCTCGTTATGGCTCAAATAGTATTGGGTAAGGAAGCTATCAAACACTTCTTGTTGACTTGTATTTTGTGGAATCTTTGGGAAATGGCTGCGACTGCCTAACACCTTACCCTGACGAATCATCAAAATATGGATACAAGCAATACCGTTTTCTTGGGCAAAGCCAAGTACATCCATATCATCCATGCTGTCTTCTGAAACGTACTGTTGTTCTTGTACACGTCGAATCGCTTGGATCTGGTCACGGAATTTGGCTGCGTCTTCAAAACGAAGCTGTTGGCTTGCCACTTCCATCTTTTCAATAAGCTGCTCAAGTACCTGTTTATCTTTACCCTGCAAAAACAAACGAACAAACCCCACCAGCTCGTCGTATTCTTCATCAGAAATAATCGTGCTCACGCACGGACCTGCACAGCGACCAATTTGATACATCAAACATGGGCGCGTTCGGTTGGAATACACGGTGTCTTCACACTGTCGAACAGGAAGCGTTTTCTGCAATAAGTGCAAGGTTTCTCGCACTGCGCCCGAATCTGGATACGGTCCAAAGTATTCACCTTTGCGTTTTTTTGCACCACGATGCATAGACAATCGCGGATGTTTGTGACCGCTGATAAAAATGTACGGGTACGATTTATCGTCACGCAGAAGTACGTTGTATTTCGGTAGATATTGTTTGATGTAGTTGTGCTCAAGGATGAGCGCTTCCGTCTCGGTATGGGTCACCGTGACGTCAATCTTGGCAATATTACTGACGAGTGCACGTGTCTTCTCACTGTCGACTTTCTTGCGAAAATAACTGGAGAGACGCTTTTTGAGGTCTTTGGCTTTGCCGACATAAATAACAACAGCCTCGGCGTTGTACATTCTATAAACGCCGGGCTGATGAGTTACTGTCTTGAGAAAGGAAGCCGAATCGAAGGGTTGATTCACACTAAAGGGTCTCGGTGTCCAGCATTCCGTGGCGGATCGCTAAGTGTGTTAACTCAACGTCACCATTGATGTCCAATTTGCTAAACAGACGGTAGCGGTAGCTGTTGACTGTTTTTGGACTTAAATTCAGTTGTTCAGAAATATCCGTAACTTTCTGCCCTTTGGTGATCATCATCATGATCTGCAATTCGCGTTCAGATAGGTCTTTGAATGGGTTTTCTGAGGCTGGTGAGAATTGACTCAATGCCATCTGTTGCGCGATCTCGGGCGAGATGTAACGCTGCCCACTGTTAACCACACGAATTGCGTTAACCATTTCATCAGGACCTGCACCTTTGGTTAGGTAACCAGAAGCACCCGCCTGCATCACTTTAGTTGGGAACGGATTTTCCGTATGAACGGTTAATACGATGATTTTTACATCAGGATTCACGCGAAGAATCTTTTTAGTGGCTTCCAAGCCGCCAATTCCTGGCATGTTCATATCCATTAAAACGACGTCTGCATGATTACTGCGACACCATTTTACTGCTTCTTCACCGCTGTCAGCTTCTCCTGCTACGTTCATTCCACGGACGTCTTCAATAATACGTCGTATCCCTGTGCGAACCAGCTCGTGATCATCTACAAGGAAAACATTTATCAAACTTGTATCTCCACACTTTTATTGGCTCTGCACCCACATAACTTTGGTCAATGTGGATATCAGTATGAGTGCCTATATACTAACGCATAAGACAAAAAATTGCTTTCTATGAATATGTGCTTAAACGCAAAGTTTGGCAAGAACTTATTCATAAACCACTCTATTATTTGAGTGTGCTCTGTGCAAAGCCGAATTTTAAGACAAGCTAATTAACAACATAAACTCCAATAAATCAAGCAACTAGATTTCACTTTGCTCAGCGAAACGCAATATCACCTATAAATGGTTATTCCATAAGCGGGTTATCTCTGCTTTTGTACTCCCGCAACACGTCCTTTTAACCTGCGAAATACAACCACTCTATTTCACTGGTTATTTTTACAGTTCTTAATGATAGAATACGTGCTTCATTGATTTACAAGGTTTCTCTATTGAATATCCAACAAGGCTTCCTTCTCACTCGACAAGCCCGAGACATCAAAGGTCAAACTCAAATTGAGCTTTGGCTTTCGACCGAGAATGGTCCGACCCAATTGTTGATTCAAGGAGAAAGACCTGTCTTCTTTATCGAGCAAGCACAAATAGAGCAAACCAAGCGATTTGCCACTTCTAAGCAAATTGCTGTCGACATACGCTCGCTTGAGTTAAAGAACTTCCAACTAACTCCTTTAGCCGCGTGTTATACCCAGACCACGAAAGACGCATTCGCTCTACAAGATGAACTGAAGCAAAACGACATCGTCCATTTCGAGGGCGATGTACGACTTGCCGATCGTTATCTGATGGAACGCTTTATCAAAGGCAGTATGGAGTTTACCGGTAACCAACAATCACTAAACGGCTTCCAACGCATTCAAAATGCAAAGTGTCGCACAGGTGAATACCAACCTAAGCTGCATGTGGTCTCTCTAGATTTGGAATGCTCAGAGAAAGGCATTCTCTACTCGATTGGTTTAGATAGCCCTGTTGATTCACGCGTGATTATGATTGGCGAACCGGAACAAGCAGAGACGCCAATTCAATGGGTAAAAGATGAGAAGGCTTTGCTCGATGCTTTAATTGCGTGGTTTAAGCAATTTGACCCAGATGTGATTGTTGGTTGGAACGTTATCGACTTCGATTTCCGTCTGCTGCATAAGCGCGCAGAGTGGCATAACATGAAGCTGATATTAGGTCGTGCAGACCAGCCAAGTTTCTTCCGCAGCTCAGCACAAAGCCAACAGGGCTTTATCTCTATTCCTGGTCGTGTTGTGCTGGATGGTATCGATACGCTCAAAACCGCGACCTACCATTTCCGTTCTTGGTCACTTGAGTCTGTTTCACAAGAACTCCTTGGCGAAGGTAAAGAAATTCATAACGTGCATGACAGAATGGATGAAATCAATCGCATGTACCGTTCAGACAAGCCGTCTCTCGCTAAATACAACTTGCAAGATTGTGTGTTGGTTAACAAGATTTTTGACCACACTCATCTACTCGACTTCGCGATAGAACGCTCCCGCCTAACAGGTGTGGAATTAGACCGCGTTGGGGGGTCAGTGGCCGCATTTACCAATTTGTATCTGCCTCAAATCCACCGAGCAGGCTATGTTGCCCCAAACCTGCATCCAGAAAACTGGATCGCCAGCCCAGGGGGCTATGTGATGGACTCTATCCCGAACCTTTACGATTCCGTATTAGTGCTCGATTTTAAGAGTCTTTACCCCTCTATTATTCGCTCATTCTTGATTGACCCTATGGGTTTGGTCGAGGGCTTACAGCTTGAAATCGGCAAAGCAGAAGATGAAGCGGTACCGGGATTTCGTGGTGGTCAGTTCCATCGCTCGAAACACTTTCTACCCGAGATGATCGAAAAGCTCTGGGCAGCCCGCGACGTCGCAAAGAAGAACAATGAGAAAGCCTTCTCGCAAGCTATCAAAATCATCATGAACTCTTTCTATGGCGTGCTTGGTTCTTCCGGTTGTCGTTTCTTTGATACCCGCCTTGCTTCAAGCATCACCATGCGTGGGCACGAAATTATGAAGCAAACCAAGGTGCTGATCGAAGCCAAAGGCTATCAAGTGATTTATGGCGATACCGATTCAACTTTTGTGTCGTTAAATGGTCCGTATAGCCAAGCAGATGCCGATAAGATTGGTATTGAACTGGTCGAATACATTAATCAATGGTGGGGTGATCACCTTCGTGATGAATACAATCTCAATTCGATTCTTGAGCTAGAATACGAAACCCATTATCGCAAGTTCTTGATGCCGACTATTCGAGGCGCAGAAACTGGCTCAAAGAAACGCTACGCTGGTCTGATTGGTGAAGGTGAAAAAGAACGTATCATCTTTAAAGGGTTAGAGAGCGCACGCACCGACTGGACACCGCTGGCGCAGCGTTTCCAAAACACCTTGTACCAAATGATTTTCCATGGTGAAGATCCGAGTGATTACGTACGAGAGATGGTTGAAAAAACCAATAGTGGCGAGTTTGATGATCAATTGGTTTATCAAAAACGCTTACGTCGCAAGCTGCACGAATACCAAAAGAACATTCCGCCACAAGTACGCGCTGCGCGCTTAGCCGATGACATCAATGCTAAATTAGGCAGACCACTGCAGTATCAAAACCGTGGTCGAATTGAATATTTGATCACTGTTAACGGACCAGAACCGCATGAGTACCGTAATAGCCCTATCGACTATCAGCATTATATTGATAAACAGCTAAAACCGATCGCGGACGCTATTTTGCCGTTCATTGGCACAGACTTCGAGCAGTTATCTGCACCACAGATGGGGCTGTTCTAAATCAGATTCGAAATTGGAAGGGCGCTAACGCTGTTGGCGTTAACCAATGCGGAATTCGGTTTTCTGATATTGCTTTACTAACCAATCGCCAAAACCGTCCAATAACCCAACCACAGAGCGTTTAGGGATAGGACGTCCAGAGAGCAGAATACCAAGGCGTTCTATCTCAAGTTGCTTTTCTGGGTGATACTGCAAAAACACTTCGCCACATTTAAGCGGGTCGTCAAACCAACGTTTATCACGATACATGATTAAAGAATACGAAGCGCGAAGCAGTTTCTTGGCGATAATAACTTGAGCACTGACCAGCTCTTCAACACTTTGTGCTTGTACAATCTTGGTACGATACACCGATAGCCAATCTTCCACATCCATGTTCCAGTGCTTAGCAATCTCCCAACTTGGTACATAATCACCAAAGCAATCTGCCAGATCATCACCATAAACACACACACAGCAATGCTTGAGCATAAAACCCCAAGTAAAAATGCTATCGAGATTGGCTACTTCATTGACCAACGCCGTGCGAATCGACACCCCTTTCACATGAGGATACCCTTGCTGTGCTCGCCATTTGATGGTGTTTAGTAACGTGGCGCGGTTGTTTTCAAAGTCCGCCTTTGTCACAACCACCATATCAAGATTCGATCTACCTGCGACCGCAGACTTACGGGCCACGCTACCGTAGACGTAAACACTGTGCAAGTTTGCGCCAAGCCCACCTTTTAGGCATGCGAGAACTTCTCTGAGCAGAGGTTCGAATTCAGGTTGGAAAGGATGTTTTGGATCGATAATAGGGAGAGACATTGAAGAAAACGCGATCTCAAGCTTTTAACGGACGAAGGGCTATATGATCCACCAGCATTACGTTTGGATCAAGCCTATTCATCTCCTTATTAATGTTCAAATTACTGAGTGGAATTTTAATGCCAGACAAAGAACTTAGCGCTATAATCACCAAGTTTTGCTTAATAAGTGTAATAGGAAAATACAATGCCAAAGGCAAGTGAAATCAAAAAAGGCTTCGCAATCGAGTCTAATGGTAAAACTCTTCTAGTTAAAGACATCGAAGTAACGACTCCTGGCGGTCGTGGCGGCGCTAAAATCTACAAAATGCGTTGTACAGATCTGAACACTGGTGCTCGTGTAGACGAGCGTTACAAGTCTGATGATGTTGTTGAAACAGTAGAAATGAACAAACGTGCAGTTGTGTACTCATACGCTGACGGCGATGAGCACATCTTCATGGACAACGAAGACTACTCACAATACACATTCAAGCACAATGAAGTTGAAGACGACATGCTGTTCATCAACGAAGACACACAAGGTATCCACATTATCCTTGTGAACGGTGCTGCTGTGGGTATCGAACTACCATCTTCTGTTGAGCTAGTGATTGAAGAAACTGACCCTTCAATCAAAGGTGCTTCTGCATCTGCACGTACTAAACCAGCACGCTTTGCTTCAGGTCTTGTAATCCAAGTTCCTGAATACATCGCAACTGGTGACCGTGTTATCATTAACACGACTGAACGTAAATACATGAGCCGAGCATAAGCATGTCTGATTTGATTTCTTACGACGACGTTATCGACGCTGCGTACGACATCTTCCTTGAGATGGCTCCAGATAACCTAGAGCCCGCTGATGTCATTCTGTTTACTGCGCAATTTGAAGATCGTGGTGCCGCAGAACTTGTTGAAACTGGTGATGACTGGGTTGAACACGTTGGCTTCGATATCGACAAAGAAGTGTATGCAGAAGTTCGAATCGGCTTAGTAAACGAGGAAAATGACGTGCTTGATGACGTTTTTGCTCGTATGCTAATCAGTCGAGACCCAGAACATAAGTTCTGTCATATGCTTTGGAAACGTGACTAACGCTTTCCCTATCATGATCAAAAACACCAGCCTCATGCTGGTGTTTTTTTATGTTTATTAATTGCACAAGCATGATTGAAAGACATGAAAGCTCGTAAACTCGAAAGGCTCGATAAGAAAAAGGCTTGCCGATTTGGCAAGCCTTTCTGATTTTCTGCTATCGATTAACGATGCTTGTTACGTGCACCTTGGTCACCTGCAGTCTTCTTCGGCTTACGACGAGAAGGATTGTTGCTGCGACCTTTTGGTGTGTTAACACGCTCTTCGTGACGCTTAACTGCGCGACGGATTTTTTGGCTACGAGCACGTTCACGCTTACGTGATGTGTTGTCTTTGTTCAGATCAAGCATGGTTTCTTTCTCTGGACGAAGTTCTACAAGCTCACGCAGGTAGTTCACTTCTTTCAGGTCAAGTTCCATCCAACCACCACGAGGTAGTTTCTTGTCTAGGAAGATATCACCGTAACGAACACGTTTTAGACGGCTAACCGTACATTCTTGAGATTCCCACAAACGACGAACCTCACGGTTACGACCTTCGTTAATTACTACGTAGAACGTGTGGTTCATACCTTCACCACCCGCGTGTACTACGTCTTCAAAACGAGCCATACCATCTTCAAGTTCTACACCACTTACTAGGTTACGAACTTTTTTCTCGTTCACTTCACCAAACACACGCACTAGGTATTCACGCTCAACCTGACGGCTTGGGTGCATTAGGCGGTTTGCCAATTCACCATCAGTTGTGAAAAGCAGTAGGCCAGATGTGTTCGCATCAAGACGACCAACTGAAATCCAACGAGAGCCACGAATTTTTGGCAGACGATCGAAAACAGTGCGACGACCTTCAGGGTCGTGACGAGTACATAGTTCACCTTCTGGCTTGTAGTAAGCCAATACACGACAGATCACTTCTTCTTGTGCCTTTGCAGACACAATGTGACCATCGATACGAACTACGCTGTTCTCATCTTCTAGTCTTTCACCAAGTTTAGCTACGATTCCGTTCACGCTAACGCGACCAGATTTAATTAACGATTCGATCTCACGACGAGAACCGTGTCCAGCACGTGCTAATACTTTTTGTAACTTTTCGCTCATTTATCTACCTATGTGTCGTCTTCACAGACGTCGAGACCAGAATTGGTCTTCATTGTGCAAGTTACCCAACCTATTGGGATTTTTTCGGTCGGACATTATACGAGATTCTACGACTTAATGTAAGCGAAATCGTCGACATTGGCGTAGCAAAATATCGGTCATAAACTCACACTTCCCTCATCAATTTGTCCAACTTAGTACCAGACAAAGACCATCGAGAACCGCACTATTATAGGTCGCCTTTCACCTCTAAAAACCTGACCTACCTGATAAAATTATCAGAGTGGTAACAAAGAAAACCCAATAGCTTGCTAGCTCCCTCAAACAAAACAAAGGAATAATAAATGTCTCATACAAATCTTGACCTGAATTGGATATTTGGTACGGCAGCAGATGACGATCTAACGGGCACATTAGGTTCGAACACGACCGATATTTTTGTTGGCTTCGGCGGCGATGATAAGTTTGTTGGTTACGGCGGTAATGACTATGTCTATGGGGGTCGTGGTGACGATCACCTGTTAGGTGGCCGAGGTAATGATCTCATCTCAGGTGGCTCTGGTGATGATTTTCTGTCTGGCGGTCTAGGCAACGACCTGTTGTTTGGTGGTTGTGGCGACGATACGATTTTTGACTACTCAGGTAACAACTTCATCAACGCTGGTTGGGGCGATGATACCGTCGTGGTCGGTGACGGTCATTCGGTGATCGCTGGAGGTTGCGGTGATGACACTTTCGTAATGACCAATCGCCTTGCCATCGGTGTGCCAGACCAACCCGTCTCATCAAACGACATTGAAGTAAAAGCGGAAATTCTCGACTTTAATATTTGCCACGACAAGTTGGTCTTTGATATGGGTCTAGACACCAATGACGACGGCATTCGCGATACATTCTTGGATTCCGCCGACGATCTGACTCTGTCTTACAACGATTTTGGTTGGGCTGTATTCTCAAGCGATCAGTTCAATGTTGAAGTCACACTAAAAGGCATTGATGCGGGATACATGAACTACGTCGAACACCACGGCATTGATATCTTCGATTTCGCATAAGCTAAATGCTCAGCGATAGGCTTTATTAAAAATAAAAAGGGAGGCTTCTGTGCCTCCCTTTCTTATTTCATTACCAATAGAGCGAACTATTCAAATGGTGCAGGATCGCCCGAACCAACACGTGCTACAACAGCATCGCCTTCACTGAAATCAATCACTGTCGTTGGTTGCTCACCAAGATAACCGCCATTAAGGATCACATCTACCGCATGCTCAAGCTTATCGCGGATGTCTTCAGGATCTGACTCAGTAACATCACTACCCGGTAAGATCAGCGACGTCGACATCATTGGCTCGCCTAACGCTTCAAGCAGATCAAGTGCGATACGGTTATCTGGAACACGGATACCAATGGTCTTACGTTTCGCGTTCATCAAACGACGCGGCACTTCTTTTGTGCCTTTGAAGATAAAAGTGTAAGGACCAGGAGTGTTATTTTTCAGAAGTCGGAATGCGGCGTTATCAACACGCGCATACAGAGATAACTCCGACAAATCACGACATAACAAAGTAAAGTTATGCTTGTCATCCAGACGACGAATCTGACAGATGCGTTCTAACGCCTGCTTGTTCTCCAATTGACAGCCTAGTGCATAACCGGAATCGGTCGGATACACCACAACACCGCCGTTACGAATGATTGCTACTGCTTGATTGATCAAGCGAGCCTGTGGGTTTTCTGGATGAACGTAAAAAAACTGGCTCATTGTAATTCCTCATTATCGAACCTCTCGGCTCTATATTTTTTTATGGAGTCTAGACTCCGTCTTATTCAGCGCTTTCTAGAGAAGGGTCAATTCCCCAATCTTTCCAAACTGGCTCTACGCCCGAAGGTAACCAAAGGTTTCTTCCCAACTCCATCCACGGTGATGGATAGTGAAAATCACTGCCTTGAGACGCTAATAGTTTGTATTGTATAGCATAATCCGCCAAGTTGCGTCTTTCTTGTTGCGCTTGTTGGGGTTGCGCCACTTCCATAGCGTCTCCACCAGCATCAACAAACGCGGCTAATAAGCGTTTTACCCACTTTGCCGTCAGTTGGTAACGCCCCGGATGCGCGAGTACCGCTTGACCACCCGCGGCATGAATAGCATCTACCGCATCTTTCATTGAGCACCAGTTTGGTGGGACATAACCCGGATTGGTGCGCGTCAGAAACTTCTTAAACACCATCTGCATGGTCTTGGCGTAACCGTTGTCGACCAACCACTTAGCAAAGTGCGCACGGGTAATAGGCGCATCACCAGCGATTTGCTGCACTTCTTCCAGCACACCTTCACGGGTCGCCTTCTGTAAACGTTCCGCAATAAGCTCTGCACGTGTAACGCGATGCTTTTTTTGTTGCTCGATTAACTCAACCAACGCTGGGCTGTCCGGGTCAATGTTTAACCCAACAATATGAATATCTTTATTCTGCCAAACCGTGGAAATCTCGATACCGTTGATGATTTTTATCGGAAGATTATTTTCTTCAACGTATTGCTTGGCCGGAGCTAAGCCGTCAACCGTATCATGATCCGTGATCGCCAAAACCTCGATATCAAAACTCAATGCCCTGTCTACTAGATCATGTGGTGCAAAGCGACCATCTGATGCAGTGGTGTGGCTGTGTAAATCAATTCTCATTTTTTTGTCGTTTTAATGCTGTTTTGGGGTTGACTTTTTATCTCTGCACTAGTTAACTAGTACACAAATACGAAGTACCTAATTTAAGGCTCACCATGTTACAAGAATTTAACCAAAACCAGGAAGCGAAAGTTGCAGATCGTCTTAATAAGATGAATTCTGTTGATCTAGCTTGGTGGCGCACTTGGACAAGTTCTTGGTGGGCGAACGTGTACTTCTAGTTTAACGAATGAAATGTCACAAAGCCCGCTACTTCAGCGGGCTTTTTGTTTTGCCGTCTACCTCACAGTTAACTGCTCAAACATTCATCGGATATGACCAAAACTAGATTGGGTGAACGTTTGCTTTATGCGACTATGTACGGCAGGAAGATATAAAACAGCTATAAGGAGGTCTTGTGAACAAGGCCATTGAAATTAAGAAACTTGGACAGCTTGAAGTACTGACGGCTTCCGTCCCTTATACTCAAGACCCGACTCGCTTGTTCCACACATTATGTGAGAACAAAACTGACAGTCTGTTGCTGGAATCTGCTGAGATCGATTCAAAGCAAGATTTGAAGTCGCTGTTGATTGTTGATTCAGCCGTACGCATCGTTTGTTACGGTCACACTGTCAAGATGCAAGCGTTGACCAATAACGGTAAGAACCTACTAACTCACTTAAACCAAAACATCCGTGGTGATGTCGAGAGTGAGCTCGATGGCGAAACACTGACTTTAGATTTCACCCACCCGTGCGACACGCTAGATGAAGACTCTCGACTGCGTGAAGCCTCTTCATTTGATGCGCTGCGTTTGGTTCAGCACAGCTTCGATATCTCGGACCAAGACAAACACGCGATTTTCCTTGGTGGTTTGTTTGCCTACGACTTGGTCGCTAACTTCGAACCACTGGGCAATGCAGAAGCCACAAACCAATGCCCAGATTACGTTTTCTACGTCGCCGAAACACTGCTGGTTGTGGACCACCAAACAGAATCTTGTCAGCTGCAAGCAACTTTATTTGTTGATGATTCAGAAAAAACAGCGCTAGAAACTCGCATCTCAGAAATCAGTGCACAATGCGCAGCACCAAAACTACTGCCAAGTGCAGAGCAAATCGCGGATGTGACAGTTAGACCAAGCGTGTCTGACGATGACTTCTGCCAAATCGTTCGTGACCTAAAAGAGTTCGTCGTAAAAGGGGATGTATTCCAAGTCGTACCGTCTCGCCGATTTACGCTACCTTGCCCTTCTCCATTGACAGCTTATAAAGAGCTAAAACAGAGCAACCCAAGCCCTTACATGTTCTACATGCAAGACGAGCTGTTCACTCTATTCGGAGCATCACCAGAGAGTGCGCTCAAGTACGAAACAGACACTAACCAAATTGAAATCTACCCAATCGCAGGGACTCGCCGCCGTGGCAAACGTCCAAACGGTGATATCGATTTTGACTTGGATAGCCGTATCGAACTCGAATTGCGCACTGACATGAAAGAAAACGCTGAGCACATGATGCTAGTCGACTTAGCACGAAATGACGTCGCACGTATTGCTCAAGCTGGAACTCGCCACGTCGCAGACTTACTCAAAGTCGACCGCTACAGCCACGTAATGCACTTGGTATCTCGTGTCGTTGGGCAACTACGTAACGATCTAGACGCCCTGCACGCTTACCAAGCTTGTATGAACATGGGCACACTAACTGGCGCACCAAAGATTCGTGCAATGCAGTTGATTCGTGATGTAGAGGGCGCACGCCGCGGTAGCTACGGAGGCGCAGTAGGTTACCTTACCGGCGAAGGTACATTAGATACTTGTATCGTGATCCGCTCAGCTTATGTTGAGAACGGCATTGCTCAAGTTCAAGCAGGCGCAGGTGTGGTGTTTGATTCTGATCCACAAGCAGAAGCAGACGAAACACGCGGGAAAGCCCAAGCGGTAATTTCTGCTATTCAAGCAGCACATAAGTCACAATAAGGAATAGGGTTCAGAGATGGCTAATATCATTTTTATCGATAACTTTGACTCGTTCACCTACAACCTTGTGGATCAGTTCCGCTCGCTAGGTCACTCAGTCAAGATTTACCGAAACAACATTCCAGCAAAAACCATTGAACAAGCAGTGAATGAGCTTGAGAACCCCGTGGTACTGCTATCGCCAGGTCCTGGTGCGCCGTCTGAAGCAGGCTCAATGCCAGAGCTAATTCAATTGCTGAAAGGCAAAGTTCCTATGATTGGTATTTGTCTTGGTCACCAAGCAATTGTTGAAGCTTACGGCGGTACCGTTGCTGGTGCAGGCGAAATCATTCACGGTAAGGTCTCTATGATGGAGCACCAAAACCATGCGATTTACCAAAACCTACCATCACCACTTGCAATTGCACGTTACCACTCGTTAGTTGCAACCAAGGTTCCTGAGAGCCTAACCATCACAGCAGAAGTGGATGATTTGGTCATGTCTGTTGTACATGAAAAAGATAAAGTTTGCGGGTTCCAGTTCCACCCGGAATCTATTATGACGACCTACGGAGCGACACTGTTGGCCAATGCCATTGAATGGGCACTCGAAGTACAAACTTCAGTGAATTCCCTCACTGCTTAAAAAAGCGCTTGGCACATAAGAAATTTAGGAGAGGAAATATGGAAGCAATCATCAACCCTATTATTACCAAGTTGTACGAGCAAGAGTCACTGACTCAGGAAGAGAGCCAACAACTGTTCGACATCATCATCCGTGGTGAACTCGATCCGATTTTGATGGCATCAGCACTGACTGCACTAAAAATCAAAGGCGAAACACCGGATGAAATTGCGGGTGCGGCAAAAGCACTGCTGGCAAACGCAAACCCATTTCCTCGCCCAGATTACGATTTCGCAGATATCGTAGGTACTGGTGGAGACGGTCACAACACCATCAATATTTCAACCACCGCGGCATTTGTTGCTGCAGCATGTGGTCTAAAAGTGGCAAAGCACGGCAACCGCAGCGTTTCAAGCAAATCGGGTTCTTCTGACCTTCTTGATTCATTTGGTATCAACCTAGCCATGAGCGCAGAAGATACGCGCAAAGCGGTCGACGATATCGGTGTTGCTTTCCTATTTGCACCTCAATACCACGGTGGTGTGCGCCATGCGATGCCTGTGCGTCAAACTATGAAAACACGCACCATCTTTAACATTCTTGGTCCGCTGATTAACCCAGCTCGTCCAAACATCGAATTGATGGGTGTTTACAGTGAAGAACTGGTTCGTCCTATCGCGGAAACCATGCTACAAATGGGTATGAAGCGCGCCGCAGTGGTACACGGAAGTGGTTTGGACGAAGTCGCGATTCATGGCGAAACAACGGTTGCAGAAATCAAAGACGGCAAGATCACTGAGTACACGCTAACACCAGCAGACTTCGGTCTAGAAGCGCACCCGTTAGAAGCAATCAAAGGTGGAGATCCTGAAGAAAACAAGGCGATCATTACCAATATCCTGACGGGTAAAGGTACAGACGCACAATTGGGTGCAGTGGCAGTGAACGTTGCTCTGCTAATGCGTCTATTCGGTGACGAAGATTTAAAAGCCAACACGCAACAAGCGATTGAGGCAATGAATTCAGGCAAGGCGTACCAATTGGTACAACAACTTGCCGCACACGCTTAAGGAATTGAAGAAGATGACTGACTTCAACACTCAGCAAGCTGACAACCTATCTGAGCACGTTTCTAAAAAAGAAGCAGAAATGGCAGAAGTACTGGCGAAAATTGTCCGCGATAAATATCAATGGGTAGCAGACCGTAAGTTGTCTCAACCGCTAAGCACATTTCAGTCTGATTTGCTGCCATCGGACCGCAGCTTCTACGACGCTCTGAGTGGCGAAAAGACGGCTTTCATCACCGAATGCAAGAAGGCATCTCCTTCTAAAGGTTTGATTCGTGATCACTTCGACTTGGATTACATTGCATCGGTTTATAACAACCATGCTGATGCCATTTCGGTATTAACAGACGAAAAGTACTTCCAAGGTAACTTTGACTTTCTTCCTCAAGTGCGTGGTCAAGTCAAACAACCCGTTCTGTGCAAAGACTTTATGGTAGATGCCTACCAAGTTTACCTAGCGCGTCATTACAGCGCCGATGCCGTATTGCTGATGCTTTCAGTCCTGAATGACGAAGAGTACAAAGCGCTAGAAGAAGCGGCACACAGTTTAAACATGGGTATTCTGACTGAAGTTAGCAACGAAGAAGAGCTTCATCGCGCGGTTAAGTTAGGAGCGCGTGTTATCGGAATCAATAATCGTAACTTGCGCGACCTAAGTACTGATTTGAATCGTACTAAAGAACTGGCACCAACAATTCGCGAATTAGCACCAAACGCAACCGTGATTTCAGAGTCTGGCATTTATACGCATCAACAAGTTCGTGATTTAGTGGAATACGCAGACGGGTTCTTGATTGGTAGCTCGCTGATGGCAGAAGACAACCTAGAGCTTGCGGTTCGTAAAGTGACGTTGGGTGAAAACAAGGTGTGTGGCTTAACTCATCCTGATGATGCAGCAAAGGCATACCAAGCTGGCTCAGTGTTTGGCGGTCTAATTTTTGTTGAAAAGTCAAAGCGTGCTGTGGATCTGGAAAGTGCTCGTCTAACGATGAGTGGCGCACCTCTTCATTATGTAGGTGTATTCCAAAACCACGACATCGACTTTGTTGCTTCAATGGTGACCTCTCTGGGGTTAAAAGCAGTCCAACTGCACGGTCAAGAAGATCAAGCTTACGTCAACCAACTCAAAGCAGAGCTGCCATCAGGTGTTGAAATCTGGAAAGCTTACGGCGTTACTGATGCCAAGCCAGAACTGCTTGTAGATAACATAGACCGCCATCTTTTGGATGCTCAAGTTGGCACTCAAACAGGCGGAACAGGTCACGTGTTTGATTGGTCACTGATCGGCGACCCCAGTCAAATTATGCTGGCTGGCGGGTTGTCGCCAGAGAATGCAAGACAAGCAGCAAATTTGGGCTGCTTGGGACTAGATTTAAATTCTGGTGTAGAAAGCGCACCAGGTAAGAAAGATTCACAGAAGTTGCTCGCGGCATTCAATGCAATTCGCAACTACTAAAGCTGTTTGTAGCTAAAAATTTAAAGCTATTCGTAGCGAAAAAAATACGAGAAGGAATATCACGATGGCAAAACTGAATGCCTACTTTGGCGAATACGGCGGTCAGTACGTTCCGCAAATTCTAGTTCCAGCCTTAGAGCAACTAGAGCAAGCGTTTATCGACGCACAAGAAGATCCAGAATTCCGCAGTGAATTCATGACGCTTCTTCAAGAGTATGCGGGGCGTCCAACAGCTCTGACTCTAACTCGTAACCTAACTAAAGGTACGAAAACCAAACTGTACCTCAAGCGTGAAGATCTACTTCATGGTGGCGCACACAAAACTAACCAAGTGTTAGGTCAAGCGCTGCTTGCGAAACGCATGGGCAAAAACGAAATCATCGCAGAAACCGGCGCAGGTCAACACGGCGTAGCAACTGCACTAGCGTGTGCGCTACTTGGTCTGAAATGTCGTGTTTACATGGGTGCAAAAGACGTTGAACGTCAAAGCCCGAACGTATTCCGTATGAAACTCATGGGTGCTGAAGTAATTCCAGTTCACTCAGGTTCAGCAACACTTAAAGACGCATGTAACGAAGCACTACGCGACTGGTCTGCAACTTACGAAGACGCACACTACCTACTAGGTACAGCTGCAGGTCCTCACCCATTCCCAACGATCGTTCGTGATTTCCAGAGAATGATTGGTGAAGAAACGAAGAATCAGATTTTGGCACGTGAAGGTCGTCTTCCTGACGCCGTTATCGCGTGTGTTGGTGGCGGCTCAAACGCGATTGGTATGTTTGCTGACTTTATCGAAGAAGAAAGCGTTCGCCTAATTGGTGTAGAACCTGCGGGTAAAGGCATCGATACAGACCAACATGGTGCACCACTTAAGCACGGTAAAACGGGTATCTTCTTTGGTATGAAAGCACCTTTGATGCAAGATCCAAACGGTCAGGTAGAAGAGTCTTACTCTGTTTCTGCGGGTCTAGACTTCCCATCTGTAGGTCCACAGCATGCGCATCTTAACGCTATTGGTCGTGCCGAATATGACAACGTCACCGATGATGAAGCACTAGAAGCATTTCAAGAAATTGCGCGTCATGAAGGTATTATTCCTGCTCTCGAATCTTCTCATGCACTGGCACACGCCCTGCGTATGGCTCGAGAGAACCCAGAAAAAGAGCAATTGTTAGTTGTAAACCTATCAGGTCGTGGTGATAAAGATATCTTCACTGTGCACGCCATCCTAGAAGAAAAAGGAGCGATCTAATGAGCCGTTATGCAAAGATGTTTGAGCGCCTAAACGAGAAAAACCAAGGCGCGTTTGTACCGTTCGTAACGGTTTGCGATCCAAACGCTGAACAGTCCTACCAAATCATGGAAACGCTCGTGGAGTCCGGTGCAGATGCTTTAGAGCTGGGTATCCCATTCTCTGATCCACTGGCAGATGGTCCGACAATTCAAGGGGCGAACATTCGTGCTCTAGAATCTGGTGCTACGCCTGATATCTGCTTCGAGCAAATTGGTAAGATCCGAGCGAAATATCCCGAGCTACCAATTGGTCTTCTGATGTACGCAAACCTTGTTTACTCACGTGGTATCGAGAACTTCTATGAGCGTTGTGCAAAAGCGGGCATCGATTCTGTTCTGATTGCAGACGTACCAACCAACGAAAGTGCAGAGTTTGTCGCAGCCGCTGAGAAGTTTGGTATTCACCCAATCTTTATCGCGCCACCTACAGCCAGTGACGAAACGCTTAAGCAAGTATCAGAGCTTGGCGGTGGGTATACTTATCTACTCTCTCGTGCCGGCGTTACTGGTGCAGAAACCAAAGCAAACATGCCAGTTGGTCATATGCTAGATAAGCTGAACCAATTCAATGCGCCACCAGCGTTACTCGGTTTTGGTATCTCAGAGCCAGCTCAAGTAAAAGAAGCACTAGAATCAGGTGCTGCAGGTGCTATCTCTGGTTCGGCTGTTGTGAAGATCATTGAAGCAAACGTAGAGCAACCGCAAACCATGCTCAACAAGCTTGGCGAGTTTGTATCAGCAATGAAAGCTGCAACACAAAAATAACGTATTACTGATTTGTGGAATATGAGATCGATTCCTTATTAACCATTCGGAATCGATCTTTTTTTTAACATCCATTCTCTAAATTCTCCTCTTCCTTACCATCTATTTTATAAACATCACCCAGTAAAAATATCACTACGATCGATAGCAATCGTTTGCCTCTGATTAAAAAACTATCATTCATCAATAAATTCCCAGTTAGTTGGTCAGTTTGTACGGAAATTGTATTGCTAATTGTGAATGATAAGTGTAAAAAGCAAGGCGATATAATTATCCAAATAACAACTTTAGATTGGTGGGTAATTTTAGGATTTTACATATTATTAGCACAGAGGTTATGGAAGTGTTAAAACAAAAGAGTTTGCTAAACAACATTGGCGTGCAAGTCGTCATTGCAATGATCGTGGGTACTGCCGTTGGTGCCTTCATGGGTCAAAGTGCGACTGTATTCGCGCCGCTTGGTGCTATCTTTATCAACCTGATCAAAATGCTTGTGATCCCTTTGGTTGCAGTGGCGCTGATCTCAGGTGCGGCTGGTCTAGGTAACAGTCAATCTGCAGGTAAAGTGGGGTTAGTAACCCTAGGTTACTTCGGTCTAACGTCAGCGCTCGCTGTTGCACTAGCGCTGTTTATGGGTGAAGTATTCCAACCGGGCATGGGTATCGACGTTTCTGGCGTTGAAGGCATGTTTTCTGCTGAGTACGCTTCAAAAGGTGAACTACCTACTTTCTGGGCTACCATCACTGGTATGATTCCAACGAACGTTTTCCAATCACTAAACGAAGCGAACATCCTTCAGATCCTTGTGTTCTGTATGTTCTTCGGTATTGCGATTTCAAAACAAGAAAAAGCACGCCGTGAACCAATCATCAATGGCGTAAACTGCATCGTTGACGCAATGGTTTGGATGATCAACAAGGTCATGATTATTGCCCCTATTGGTGTATTCGGTCTTATGGCTGAAGCTGTGGGTACGTTCGGGTTTGGCGCTCTAATGGTAGTGTTCAAGCTTTTCGTTGTTTACGTTGCAGCAATCCTTGTCTTCGGTTTCGTTGTGTACCCAGCAATGGTGCACATCTTCACTAAGACATCGGCGAAAAAGTTCGTATCTGCAATGAAGAAGCCACAAGCGGTTGCCCTGTCTACAGCTTCATCGATGGCGACACTACCAGTTACAATGGATACGTGTGAGAAAGAGCTGGGCGTTAAAAACTCAACAGCATCCTTTGTTCTTCCTCTTGGCGCAACCATCAACATGTCCGGTAACGCAATTTACTATGGTCTGGTTGCAATTTTCTTCGCGCAACTGTTCAACATCGACTTAGGCATGGGCGCGTACATCGCTATCATCGTGACTTCAACGTTAGGTGCAGTAGGTCAAGCTGGTGTTCCAGGCCCGTCATTCCTAGTCGTTGCAGTACTGCTTGCTGCAGGTATTCCAATCGAAGGTCTGCCACTATTGTTCGCTCTAGACCGTATCTTCGATATGATTCGTACCGCACTAAACATCACCGGTGACGCTGCATGTGCAGTTATCGTAGATGCTTTAGTTGAAGAAGAAGCGGCACAAGTTGAGCTTCAAAAGCAAGAAGCATAAGCCTGAACGCATTTTAAACAAGCCGCTCAAAAGAGCGGCTTTTTTTGTACTTAACATTGCAGTAAGTAACCATTTAAATAGAAACCAATGGCATATTTTTTCTCAAGTGATATAAGGGAGCCATAAACATAAAAAATCAATAAACCTAGGCTAGGTTGAACCATGAAATTTACGTCGTCTTTAGGCTCACTGTCGACGAGCTGTCTGCCTATCGAAACAAAACAGCAAGCATTGCTTGAACTCGTCATCAACGCATATCAACCGCACGAGCGCGCTGCTCTATTTCAGACTATTACTGATTATCGCAGAAACCAATTAGTCTCTATCTTCCCTGAACATCAGGACAACAGCTTTTCTGTGCTGTTCGAATTGATGGACTATCGAGATCTTGTGCAACGTTACCCAAGCACACTTTCAGCCGATATTGCTTTGCTAGAAAAGGTCGTCGGTCAATGTTACATGCATTGGCTCGAGTTTTGGTGCGCGTGCGAAATTGCCGCGATCAAAGCCAAAGCTCCATTCACAACGTCTGCCCCTACTTCGCCCTCCTTGCCATTTAAGGACAGCGCGTACTACGGCGCATTGATTGAGCGAATAGAAGATGCGCAACTTGCGGTACAAATCCCCAGCCATCCGCATGCAATGTCAATCAGTGATGCAATTACATTGAGTAATCTTGAGCTTTTTATACAAGGTGAAAAGTGGTACGAAATGTTGCCTTTACTCTTTCTATCTCAAGTCGGTAAGCACTTCATCTTACTCAAGCACCCTGATGAGGAATCGTGTCCAACGCTCGTTGCTTCAGCTTTGATTCAGGATTGGCAGATACACAATACATGGCTAAGTTATGCGCCGCAGTTTAGCAATGCAAAGTGGCATTATTGCTTACCAGAGCACGCAGAAGAGACCCTAGCTCGCTTACAGCTGTTTACATCGCCAACACTGTCAAAGTGTTACTCTCTCCAAGAATTTGATAACGAATTCAAGTTACAATTGTCTGATAAAAAATCGGTATGCGAAGTATTGCGACTGACGGTAAGTGGAAATGCTCAACAAAAGCTCTACTATCTCTATCTTGCTCAAAAAGAATTAATGAGTGTTTTGCACCAAGCAGGTTACAAAGTCGGCTTCACAATCATTGAGCAACCTTTCATGCTCAACTTTTATAAAGCAATTGATAAAGAAGCGTATTTCCATTCGGGATATTGCGACCTAAACAATGACGGTAAAAAGACTTACCGTGGATTTTGGAATTTTGAAATGATGGTCAAAGCCTTCAATAACATCGATTTTCGCCACTACAAACGCACCGTAAGTGCGATAAGAAAAGGCAAATCGGTCGAAAGGGACGAACATGTTTGATCTCAGCTTAGAGGCAATCGTTTACACCAAAGCCATCACGTTACTTGCGACAGTGGCGGTGGTGATGATCTGGTTAAGCTATTACTGCTATCGACTCAAACAAAAGAACGAAGTGATCTTTGGTACACACCATGCGCCCTACATTGCGTATTCAGTGTGTATCATTGCGTGGATCAGCAGTAACGCTTACTTCCATACCAATCTCTTGCCTGAACTTGGTGCTTCGGCGGGCATCTTTATGGCGAAGTTTGCTAACTTAGCATCCTTTTTTGCTTTCGCCTTTGCTTACTATTTTTCTTGCCAGCTTGCGGCAGAGCAACGCAAAGGCAAAGTGCATTTGTGGCAGCAAGGTATCTTTGTCACCTTGACGGTGTATTCACTGTTTATCAATTTGCGTCCAGATTTGACAGTCGAACACGTCGATATTGAAGGTCCTAGCCAGTTTGTTATCGAATTTGGCTCACACACGTCCTATTTCTTTATTGGTTTGGTCAGTTTCGTTGTGCTCACTTTGGTCAACCTCGTCGCCATGCGAGCAAACAGCAGCAAACTTACGCTAGCAAAAACCAACTACATGATCGCGGGCATTTTAGTATTCATGCTCTCTACCGCGACCATTCATCTTGGTATGACCTACTTCTTGGGTGATTTCTCTCTGACATGGTTGCCACCCGCGCTGTCGATCAGTGAGATGCTCTTTGTCGGGTATGCACTGCTGACCTCGCGCTTCTACAGCGTGAAGTACCTAGCGTACATGACGTTAAGTGCCTTATTGGTATGTGCTATTTTCGTGCTTCCATTGGGGGCTATCTTTATCCCGATGACTGACAATAACCAATGGTTAATTGCCACGCCGATCTGCGCTTTAATCGGGATCACTTGGGGCTTGCTATACAAACGCGTAAGCCGTTACGCCTCTTTCCTGATTTACGGTGATAAAAAGACACCTGTCCAACAAATATTGGCGCTAGAAGAGGACTTTAAACTCTCAATTGATGATGCAATGCGCCGCTTAGGAACACTGCTGCAGATTCCTAATGACAAGCTGCGCCTGGTCACCAGTAACTACAATGAAACATTCTACGAAGATTACCTTTCATCAAACAATTCAGTGCTTGTCTTTGATGAGCTTTCTGAAGAACTTGAATACAAAGTTCCAGCTAAGCGTTCAATGAAAGCGCTTTACGATAAGATGAGTTCGAACAATACAGCATTGGTGATGCCGCTGTTTGGTCAGGGTAAATCTGTCACACACCTATTGGTCTCGCCGCATAAAATCAACAATCAGATGTTCTCTAACGAGGAAATCTCCGCCTTGCAGACGCTGCTTACTCGAGTACAAAGCACGATCGAAGCAGATCGCCGTATTCGCCAAAGCCGAGCACTTGCCAATTCGATTGCTCACGAGATGCGCAACCCACTCGCCCAAGTGCAGTTGCAATTTGAAGCCTTAAAGCAGCACATCGAATCTCAAGCACCGACCGAACAGATCTTGGTTGATATTGAGAATGGACAAACAGCGATCCAACGCGGCCGCCAATTAATCGATATCATTTTGCGCGAGGTCAGTGATAGCTCACCAGAGCACGAGCCGATTGCCATGACCTCTATCCATAAGGCTGTAGACCAAGCCGTAAGTCGCTACGGTTTTGAAAATGAGAAGATTATTGAACGAATCCGCTTACCGCAACACGCTGACTTTGTGGCAAAACTTAATGAAACCTTATTCAACTTTGTCATTTTCAATCTCATTCGCAACGCAATTTACTATTTTGACTCTTATCCAGACAGTCAAATTGAGATCAGCACCAAAACCGGTTCTTACGAGAACGTACTGATCTTTCGAGATACAGGTCCAGGCATCGACGAAACCATTTCTCATAAAATTTTTGATGACTTTTTCTCACATCAAAAGAGTGGCGGCAGTGGCTTAGGATTGGGCTATTGTCAACGCGTTATGCGATCGTTTGGTGGACGAATTGAATGTGTATCGAAGCGCGGTGAGTTTACCGAGTTCCATCTGTATTTCCCTGTAGTGCCCAACGCACCGAAAGCAGAAACACTGCGGACTCCGTATTTCAATGACTGGAAACAAAACCAGCCACGCACTGAACAAAACGTCGTTGACAACGTATCAATAGATAAAGATGCACCAACAGTACTCATTGTTGATGACAAAGAGGTGCAACGTGCGTTGGTGAAGATGTATTTAAACCAACTCGGCGTGAATAGCCTGCAAGCCAACAACGGTGAGAATGCCGTTGAAATGTTTAAAAACCACTCCGTGGATTTGGTTCTAATGGATGTGCAGATGCCTGTGATGAATGGCTTTGAAGCGAGTAAGCACATCAAAGCAATGTCCGCTTACACCCCTATCATCGCTTTATCTGGAGAGTCTGGAGAACGTGAACTGGAGATGATTAGCAAGCTCATGGATGGACGGTTAGAGAAGCCCACCACCTTGGCTGCTCTACGTCATGTTCTCAAAGAGTGGCTAGATAAGGACGCTGCTTCGCACACTTTTGAAACACAGAGCGAATAGTTGGCACCTGATATGCATTACTGAAGTACAAATCGAATTATCCATTGATTCAAGCCCTCAACAACAAAGAAGAGTCGCTTGATAAGGAGTGAACATGATGCTTCATAGACACACATATTACGGCTTGATACACCACGGCATCAAAACCTTATTGCTTGACCGTGTTGGACATTACACCGAAGAAGAGTATCACCAGTACCTGAATTTAATGACCGGCAAATCAACATGTTTCACCATGAGTCATGACGAGCTTGAAGCGACCGTCGACAACCTACTACGCGAAGGTTATCTAGAGGACGTGAAAACGCTCATTACTCGATATCAAGAGGTCGCCTAACCTACTTGTTACCTCAAATTGCCGCTTCTTGAGCGGCAATTTTATTTTCCTTTCGACCTATACCCAAGTAACCTCGAGATGCTAGGTTCAGCGAGAATGACTTGGTTTGTAGACGCGGCGGCGATTTAAAGGTTTAGTGGGCCTAAATCAAGAATCGGCAACAAAGTATACAAGCCAAGACAACTCGCCCTTTGGGAGCGTGTCATTGACCCGATTACTGCGTCAAACAACTTGGAAAGAGGTGGCTATTACACTGCGTTGTTTTCCTTGTTCTCGAATCAATGACAACGCTCTGAATCCTGCATCTTGAAGTCACTTGGGTATATAGATGTTCACTTTGCCTCAGATTTCGCTAGACTGTCCTCAACTCAACAACTAGGTAGTATTTGCCATATGAAGCAAATCCTTGATTTTATCCCTCTGATTATCTTTTTTGCCCTATACAAGATGTACGACATTTATATGGCGACCGGCGCATTGATTGTCGCAACGGCAATCCAGTTGGTTGTGACATTTGCCTTGTACAAAAAAGTGGAAAAGATGCAACTGGTCACTTTCATTATGGTGGCGGTCTTCGGTGGTATGACCATCTTTCTGCATGACGACAACTTTATTAAATGGAAAGTAACCATCGTTTACGTCATGTTTGCCGTTGGCTTAACGGTAAGCCACGCCATGGGGAAATCCGCTATAAAAGGCATGTTAGGCAAAGAATTAACGCTACCTGACGCCGTCTGGAGCAAAATAAACTGGGCTTGGGTTGGCTTTTTCTCCTTCTTCGCCGTATTCAATCTCTACATCGCGTATACCTTACCGCTTGATGTATGGGTTAACTTTAAGGTGTTTGGCTTATTGATTGCGACAGTGGTTTATATGATTGCAACGGGCTTTTATATCTACAAACATCTACCAAAAGACGACAAAGAGCAGAAAGAAAACTCATCCGATGTATCGGTTGATGATTAAAAACTCAGTTTTGCTATAATCCGCGCACATTGATTATTCGCAGCGACCCAAGGGTCGCTGTTTTGTTGTTTGCTCCATTTTTTGCATATTAGAAATATTAGGATGTCATCATGAGTGAAGAAGGTCATTCACCTAAAGGGCAATTACTGCTTCGTACTTTGGCAATGCCGGCCGACACCAATGCCAACGGCGATATCTTCGGTGGTTGGATCATGTCTCAGTTGGACTTAGCTGGCGCAATCTTGGCCAAAGAAATATCTTCAGGTCGCGTTGTTACTGTGTCAGTTTCCAGCATTACCTTTAAAAAGCCTGTTAGCGTTGGGGACGTTGTATGTTGCTACGGCGTATGCAGTAAAATTGGTCGCACTTCGATGAGCGTTGATCTAGAGGTTTGGGTAAAACCAGTCAAAGTCGATGGTGTTGAAGACCGCTTCATGGTTTGTGATGCCACCTTTAACTATGTCGCAATCGACAGTGATGGTAAGCCTCGCCCAATTCTGAAGTAACAAAGCACCCGAAAGGGACCAAATGCTAGGAAGAAGCTCACAATTTCTTATGTTGACTTGTGAGAGGCACAAAAAAGGCGTTAAATTAAGGCTTTACCCCACCGATTAAGGAACTATGCTATGTGGTACGTCATCTTTTCTCAGGACGTCGAGAATTCATTGGAAAAGCGTCTGAGTGTTCGCCCTCAACATCTTGAGCGCTTGCAACAGCTTCATGACGAAGGTCGCTTGTTGACCGCCGGTCCAATGCCAGCTATCGATTCTGACAATCCAGGTGAAGCGGGCTTTACTGGCTCGACCGTAATCGCCGAGTTCGCATCTTTGGAAGATGCGCAAGCTTGGGCTGATGCGGATCCTTATATTGCGGCGGGTGTTTACGAAAACGTGATCGTAAAACCGTTCAAAAAAGTGTTTTAAGTTATGAAAAAATTACTGTGTCTCTTCCTCGCATTAGGTGCCTTGGCGGGTTGTTCATCGAATGATGATAAGCAGCGTCAACTTGAATTGATGGCATCTAATCGTGCAGGCGTTCTCTCTGCGGGTTTACCGCTCGAATACGGTCCACTCAAGATCCTACGCGTATCATCCAACAAAAATGTGGTTGAGATGATGATGATCTATAACGACGATGCACTCGGTGCAAAACCACTAAATCAAGTACTGAACACCAGTATCTATACTTACTGCAACACACCAACAGTGCGTGAACAGATCGATATGGGCTTGATGTACCGCATTAAAATTAGAAATTCTCGTGGTCAGTTGATGGCAGACGAGTTGGTTTCAGAACAAACCTGTACGGCGAGTCAAAAGCCACAGTAAAGATTGGAATGGTTAGCTTAATCCAATCACAAACAAGCAAAAGCGAGGGGCTATCCCCTCGCTTTTTCGTTTCTACTCAATCTTCACGACTAAACCAGCTCCGCTCGTAGCTTTTTCGCCGCGGAGACTAGATTCGCTAACGCAGCTTCTGTTTCTGACCAGTTACGCGTCTTTAATCCACAATCAGGATTTACCCACAGACGCTGTGCCGGAATCTTCTCTGCCGCTTTCTTGATTAGCTCTTCGATCCATTCTTCCGATGGAATGTTCGGCGAGTGAATATCGTAAACGCCCGGACCGATTTCGTTAGGGTAATTGAAGTCTTCGAACGCTTTGAGCAATTCCATGTTCGAGCGCGAAGTTTCAATGGTAATCACATCTGCATCTAACGCGGCAACAGAATCAATGATTTCATTAAACTCGCTATAACACATGTGCGTATGAATTTGCGTTTCTGGTTTAGCGCTTGCCGCCGCGATCTTGAATGCATCGACAGCCCATTGCAGATACGCTTTATGGTCACGTTTTTTCAGTGGCAAACCTTCACGGATAGCAGGTTCATCAATTTGAATGATATTGATGCCAGCCTGTTGTAAATCAGACACTTCATCGCGCAGTGCCAAAGCAAGTTGGTCAGCAATTGCTTTACGGGTGATATCTTCACGAGGGAAAGTCCAACATAGAATTGTCACTGGTCCTGTCAGCATCCCTTTCATTTGCTTATTCGTTAAAGACTGAGCATAAGTTGACCATTCAACCGTGATTGGTTTTTCACGTTCAATATCTGCGACAACAATAGCAGGCTTAACGCAACGAGAACCGTAGCTTTGAACCCAGCCAAACTTCGTCGTCTGGAACCCTGCTAAGTTTTCTGCAAAGTACTCCACCATATCGTTACGCTCTGCTTCACCGTGCACTAATACATCAAGATCGAGGGCTTCTTGACGTCTAACCGCATCTGCAATGTGCCCTTTTAGCGCTTGGTGATAGTCATCCGTCGAAAGTTGACCACTACGAAACGCACTGCGCTGAACACGAATCTCACTGGTTTGAGGGAAGGAACCAATCGTCGTCGTTGGTAGTAGAGGTAACCCTAACACTTCCGCTTGATGCGCAGCTCGCTCTGCATAGGGTGCGCTGCGCTCAGTTAAGGATGTTGAGATGCTATTCAAGCGGGCTTGCACATGTGGCTTGTTGACATGAGCAGCCGTTTTGCGATCTTTAATTGGTTGGCTATATGTATCACACGCCAATATCGCGTTGTGGTCACCATCGAGCGCACGACCAAGTAACGCAACTTCCGTGACTTTTTGTTTGGCAAACGCAAACCAACTTTTAACTTCATCACTGAGCGCTGGCTCAAGATCCAAATCCACAGGGCTGTGTAACAGTGAGCAAGAGCTGGCTACCCATAGATTGTCACCAAGTTTATCCTTAACGGGTTGCAAACGTTCACGCTGCGCACTCAAGTCAGAGCGCCATACATTACGACCATTCACCACACCCGCAGAAAGTACCCAGCCTTGTGGCAGTTTTTCCACCACCTCATCAAGCTGCTCAGGCGACGCGGATAAATCGATATGAAGGCCATCAACTGGCAATTCGACAATCTTATCTAACGTGTCACTCACCGAATCAAAATAGGTAGTAAGTAGAACTTTGACATCGCTACGAATGACTTGATATGCCAATTTGAATGCGTCGCCCCACTTCTCTTCAAGCTCCAGAGAAAGAATCGGCTCATCGATTTGGACCCATTCGACGCCTTGATTTGCTAATTTGGACAGAATCGCTTGATAAGCGGTTAGTAATCTTGGCAATAAGGTGAGGCGATCAAAATCTTCTTCGATTTCTTTTCCTAAATACAGGTAGCTTAATGGTCCCAACAAAACGGGTTTCACGTTATGACCCAGTTTTATGGCATCGTTCACCTCTTCGAACAATTGAGGCCAACTGACTTCAAAACTATCGTCTTTGCTGAACTCCGGCACAATGTAGTGATAGTTGGTATTAAACCACTTGGTCATATCAGACGCAGCCGCCCCAGAACAACCGCAACCCGCTTGAGATTGCCCACGCCCGACTTTGAATAGTGTGTCTAAATCCGGAAAGCCATTAGCGTGGCGCTTTGGTGTGTGCCCTAGCAGCAGAGTGGTGGTCAATACATGATCATACCAAGCAAAATCGCCAGCCGTCGCGAAGCTCAATCCTGCTTCAGCTTGAGTAGCCCAGTTCTTTTCACGAAGTGTCGCCCCTACTTGTTTAAGCTCAGTTTGTTCAATTTCTCCTCGCCAGTATTTCTCCTGTGCAAACTTCAGCTCGCGCTTTTCGCCAATGCGTGGGTATCCAAGAATATGCGTTGTCGTTGTCATGTCCGTATTCCTTTCAGTGTCTGATGTTTGAGTCAGTACATCGAGATTAAATTTCACCAAGATGTCTGGATGGCTAAAACTATCTCTCTGAGGGGCAAATTGAACAACATCCAATTATTCAACTTGTTTATTAGGAAAATTCATAATGAGAGCGCTCACTCGTAATCTCCCAAAACAAATAGACGTCTAGACGTTTACATATCCAATTTTTATCGGTAAGTTAATAAAGCTCATGGTAGAAACACAAGGATGAATGGGATTCATGATAGAGTTGAAACACTTACGCACTCTGACCTCGTTACGAGACACAGGGTCACTCACGGCCACAGCGACAGCACTGCACCTGACGCAATCCGCTCTTTCTCACCAAATCAAAGATCTTGAATCTCGCATCGGTGGTCAGTTGTTTTTGCGTAAAACACGCCCAGTGAAGTTCACATCCGAAGGTGAAATATTACTTCGTCTTGCCGATGACGTTTTACCCAAACTCGCCCGAGCAGAGAATGAACTCGCGAGCTTGAAAGAAGATGTCAATGGACGTTTACATATGGCTATCGAGTGCCATTCTTGCTTTCAATGGCTGATGCCTGCGTTGAAGGAATACCAAGTTACCTGGCCAAGTGTCACGCTCGACTTCTCTTCCGGTTTTGGTTTTGAACCTCTCCCTGCGTTGCTTGCCGGAGAGCTTGACTTGGTGATCACATCCGACATTCAACCACGCTCAGAAGTACACTATGAGCCGCTGTTTGATTTCGAAATGCGTTTGATCACGTCCACCAGCCATCCGCTTGCTAATAAAGACATCATTGAACCAGAAGATCTTGCCGATCAAACCATGCTCTCCTACCCGGTTCAGAAACAGAGATTAGATGTCGTGAAACACTTTTTGCAGCCAGCGGGGGTTGAACCTGCGAAGTGGAAGCAAGCAGATAATACTTTGATGTTAGTGCAAATGGTGTCAGCAGGGTTAGGTGTTGCCGCGCTGCCTAATTGGGCGATTTCAGAGTTTTCGCGCCAAGGGCTCATCATCAGTAAGCCTTTTGGTAATGGGTTATGGCGTCGTTTGTTTGCCGCAACACGAAATTCAGAAAAGGAGAAGCGCTATCTACAAGCATTCTTTGCCACGGCACGCCAACAATGCAAAAGCCACCTTGATGGCATCAAGATGGCTTAATGATTCAGATATAGAGACAAGATTAGCGTTCGTAAGATTTGAACTGATTGGTAAGTGGGTCATATTGATAGCCGAGCATATCAAGCTTGCCCACTACCGATTCAACATCCATCTCGTACATAGAAACCAGCTCTTCGAAACTGTCGCATTCTAAGCGCAGCTTTTCATTGACGATACCCAGCAAAATAATGCTGTCCCAGTTACTCACATTGCTTAAGTCCATAGCGACACTCCTCTAAGACAAGGTATTTAGCCTCAGGGTTTTGTTGAGCACATGCTTCTAGGCGCGCTCTAAACAAATAGAGGCTATAACTAAAGCGTAGACTTAATCGAATGATTTGAAAGTGAGCTCGGTCTAAATCCCGAGCTCATTTGTGAAATTGTATGGGGAAAGGATAACCCAGCAGCTTACGCGCCAAGTAGAAACAGGCCTTGGAGACTTGTCATGGATGCCAAAGCAAGCAGCAGCGCTGCAGCAAGCTGAGCCTTATTCGGTGCTTTGTGCGTAAAGATGTGCCAACACCAAACCACAATCGCTATGATCAACATGGCTAGCGACGCCAAGATATGCTGTGTGACTGAGTTCAGTGTTGCTTCATCAAGTTGATATGCAGAAAACAAGGTCAGCACGACTAGCAACATACCCGATACAACACCAGCCACAGGTAAAATGCGGTGGAAAGCTTGCAAACGACTGCGCGCGATAACGAGAAGCAACTGAGCAAATACTGCCCCCAAAAAGAAAATCATGACAGCCATTGACGCAGAAGCCGCCCAATGCGCTTGCTCGAATACTTGGATACTCACATACGCAAACGCTAAGCCATTCGCTAGATGCAACGCCCATAGCGGACCTTTCTCACGTGTCTTCTTAGTTTGAACTTGAGAGTAGAAGTAGAAAATCGCGAATACGATCATGAATGCTTCAATACGAAGCGACGCTACTGCCAACCAAAGAATACCTATAGATGGCAGCATCTTGTGCAGACGACCACGTTGACCAGGACAAATATCACCTTTGATCAAAAGCAACGTCAACAGCGCTTGAGCGCCAAACAGCATTGGAGGAAAAGTTAACAGCAGTTGTTGAATCATGTTGAATACAAACTCAAAAGTCATTTTGGGGTGGCGATAATAGCAAATCGCCTATCGCCAAACCACCTAAACCCAACATGCTACTGTGCTTTATTACGGCCAAGCCACGACTAGAGCGTGGCTAGATACGTCAATACATCTTCTTGGGTCAATAAACCGCGGTATTCATTTTGCGAGTTACATAAAATCCAAGGAAATTTTTTGCCTGTTTTGACCAACTCGCGAACTTGTGAAACTGAAATACTCGCATCTATTTGCTCAAATTCCGTGTTCATAATTTGGTTTACCGGACGTTTCCAAATGCGGTTTTCTCTTTCTGACTCCAAATCAGTCCCCATTGCAGGCGTCAAATGCAAGTTCACCTGCTCTTTGGTGATCAGTCCGACACAGCGTTTTTCATTCACGACTACGAGCGGCGCATCCGGGCTCAAGTTCATAAATTCAACCGCTAACGACAATGGCTCACCCGGGTCTAAGCGACGAACGTCACGATGACTCAATGACAACAAAGGAGCGTCGTGAGTTGGCTTAACCTTGACGTCCTTAAAGCGTTTCTGATGGCATTGCGGCTTATCTAGTAACACCAATGGCACCGCCTGAGAAAACAAAAAGCCTTGCATGTAATCCACACCCACATTCGCAAGCACTTGTAATTCCTGTTCCGATTCAACGCCTTCGGCAACGACTTTAACACCAAGTTTGTGTGCCAGTTCCGTAATCATCTTCACGATGTTGTATTTAGTGCTCCCCTCTTCGATATCTTTGACAAACTTACGATCGATTTTAAGCAGATCAAACTGCCCCTTTTCCAGATAAGAAAACGAAGAGTACCCCGTACCAAAGTCATCAATGGCGATCTTAATACCCTGCCCTCGTAGCTCTTCAAGGGCAGTGGTGTGTTCTTGGTCTTGTTCAAAGTAAGCCGTTTCAGTGAGCTCAATAGTGATTCGACTTGGATCTACTCCACTTTCAGCAATCAAATCAAACGAGCTTTGCAATACTTGCAACGAATCCAATTTGGTATTTAATGAACGATTAATAGTTAAACCAATATCCTCACCATACACTTTTTGAATATGAGGCAATTGCTTCAGCGCCGTTCGGCATACCACATCATCCAAAGCGGCGACCAACTCCAAGTCTTCGACTACAGAAATCATTTCTTGCGTGTCATAGGTTTTGTTATGGTGGTAAAAGCGCGCCAAAGCTTCGAACTTCACCACCTTTCCGCTACGAGTTTCAATGATCGGTTGGTAATACACATCAACCAACTGACTCTCAATTTGCGTTCTTAAAAACGCTTCTAAATGATGACGCTTAACCAACTCATCGTGCAGTTCACTGTTGTAAAAATTGAAGTAGCTCTTATCCCCAGAAGATGAGGAAACCATCGCTTGAGCAGCGTGTACTAGTGCCTGTCTTGGGTTATTAGTATCGTAGCCTAGGACTGACACCCCCATTTGTCCCTCTACAATCACATCATGCATACTGGTTCCTAATTCATTTCTTAGTTCAACAAAGAAGCCTCTTAGTGCAATTTGGATCAGACGTAGAGGGCTTAACCACTGACAGTGCGGAGTTTGCAAACACACCACAAACACATCTTTTGACAATTGACCGGCAATACTCGCGTGTCGGCTGCGCATCACAAAATCAGCAAGACCGAGTTGTTGTTCGAGTATGGTTTTTGGTGAGAAATTAGGACGCAGAGTCATAACGATATTAAGCTCTTTGTTACCAGTTTCTTGTACTAGCTTGGCAAGTCGAGATTCGAACCCTTCACGTGGAGGCAGGAAAGCAGACCATTGTTGGGGTTGTTCTCCGGCTTTCTTCATCCACAATAACGATGCAGAAATGTCCGTCGAAAAACCAAGAAAGAGCGTTCGACCCGAAGTGAAGTTCAAACGATAAATACATAAATGATGCGCTTGATTGCTACCGTTGGCAGTGCGGCTCAATAGGTTCCCATTCCAGAAACCTTCTTGATCAATCTGTTCCCAGATATCGTCATAAAAAGCTTTGCTGTGATGGTCCGAGCTAAAAATGTAGGTTTTCAAACCAACAATATCACGATTTTCATACCCCATTTGCTGCTCAAAGGCTCGATTACAGCCAAGAATTCTTGTTTCCTGATCGGCGACTAAGATGCCAACGTTTGGCAAATCAAAAATCGTTTCGAGAATTTTTGCCAGCTCTTCACAACCTGTAATACTGAGTTGGGGGATAACCATACCTTGAACCACATGATCATTAAGACGTTCAAAACTCAAATCAACGTGAACCAGCATGGATTCGTTAGGCATTAAACAGCAAGACAAACTGCCATGCCCGCCATTAAGCTCTACTTGAGAGACTTTCTCCCTCGCAGCCCCCTGTTGACCCAGCAGCATGTGGTCAAACAAATCATCCAACCCTTTTAATGGCTCTTTTAAGCCGAATATGGACATCATCCCTCGTTGGTCACATTCAAACTCTCGAGTATAGATATCATAAGACCACTCGATGATTTGATGCTGACCGGACGCTGGGTGCACTTCTCCTTGTGCAATAGGCGATACTTCACTCATTACCTAGCCCCCTATTTTTAGCCTTTCACTCTGTCTAATGATTTCCCATCGTGTCGCCGCGTTTTGCTGTTTTTTTATGATTGCAAAGTGGTCAAAACACAATCTGGAATGTCTACGCATTCAGTCATTATTTGGAGTCAAAATGACGTATGCATTTGTATGCACTAGTTAAATTATAGGAAGAGTTTTACATAAGCACACTATTGCGTAACGATAATTTTTAATCTTAGACAAAGGCAATAACCACAAGGGCTAGAAGGAGATAACACAAGAAAAGCCACCTCTAATTGCGAGTCATTTTCATCTAGAAATAAAAGTGGCTGAACTAAGCTTGATTAAGAGAGTTGGGTATAGATACCTGATCATCAAATCGCTATAATTCGCGCTCCTTGGAACAGAGAGCAAAATATGACCAACGACATTACTCCTATTCATGAGTACAAAAAATACTGGGCTGAGTGTTTTGGTACGGCACCTTTCTTGCCGACCAGTCGCAAAGAAATGGATGCCCTAGGATGGGATAGTTGTGACATTATCATTGTCACGGGTGACGCGTATGTGGACCACCCGAGCTTTGGTATGGCAATCATCGGTCGTCTGTTGGAGGCACAAGGCTTCCGCGTCGGTATCATTGCTCAACCAGAATGGAACAACAAAGATGCTTTCATGCAGCTTGGTAAGCCAAATCTGTTCTTCGGAATCACCGCGGGTAACATGGACTCCATGATCAACCGTTACACGGCGGACAAAAAACTTCGTCATGATGATGCTTACACGCCAAACAACGAAGGCGGAAAACGCCCAGATCGTGCAACGTTGGTGTACTCGCAACGTTGTCGTGAAGCCTATAAAGGCACACCTATCGTTCTTGGTGGTATCGAAGCTAGCTTACGTCGCGTAGCTCACTACGATTATTGGTCAGATAAAGTGCGCCGCTCTGTTCTGTTCGATGCAAAAGCTGACATCCTTCTTTTTGGTAACGCAGAACGTGCCCTAGTGGAAGTGGCTCACCGTCTTGCTGATGGCGAAGATATTTCTACCATGACCAATATTCGCGGTACGGCAGTAAACCTACCAGCTGAACCAGAAGGTTACACCGTTATCGATTCTTCTCGTATTGAGAAACCTCGTAAAGAAGCGTTCGTACCAAAGAACCCATACGAAGTGGAAACTCAGTGCGATACTAAAAAAGAAGAGCCTGTTGCACAGCCAATCACGATTCGTCCATCACGTCATGATGCAGCGAACACAGCGGTGCGCCTACCAGCCTTCGAAAAATTGCACAACGACCGCATTCTTTATGCCCATGCCAGCCGTGTTCTGCACTTAGAGACCAACCCATATTCGGGTCGTGCTCTATTGCAACGTCATGGCGACCGTGAGCTTTGGGTAAACCAAGCGCCAATTCCTTTGACGACAGAAGAAATGGATTACGTATTCGGCCTATCGTACGCGCGTGTTCCTCACCCTATGTATGGCAAAGCAAAGATCCCGGCTTACGACATGATCAAAACTTCGGTTAACATCATGCGTGGCTGTTTTGGTGGCTGTTCTTTCTGTTCAATTACCGAACACGAAGGTCGTATCATCCAAAACCGTTCGCAAGAGTCCATCATTAATGAGTTGGAAGAGATCCGCGACAAAGTTCCAGGCTTTACGGGCACAATCTCTGACTTGGGTGGCCCAACAGCAAACATGTACCGTCTTGGTTGTAGCGATCCGAAAGCAGAAGCAAACTGTCGTCGTCCTTCTTGCGTGTTCCCGGGCATCTGTAACAAGCTAAACACAGACCATAAACACACCATCGATCTTTACCGCGCCGCGCGTAAAGTAGAAGGTGTGAAGAAAGTCATGATCGCATCTGGCGTACGTTACGACCTTGCGATTGAATCACCAGAATACGTCAAAGAGCTTGTGACTCATCACGTCGGTGGTTACCTGAAAATTGCACCAGAGCACACAGAGAAAGGTCCACTGGATCTGATGATGAAGCCGGGCATGGGTACTTACGACCGCTTTAAAGAGATGTTTGAGAAGTACAGCGCGGAAGCGGGTAAAAAACAATACCTGATCCCTTACTTCATCTCGGCGCACCCAGGTACTGAAGATGAAGACATGCTGAACTTGGCACTATGGCTGAAGAAGAACAACTTCGAATGTGACCAAGTACAGAACTTCTACCCATCACCAATGTGTAACGCAACGTCAATGTACTACTCAGAGACAAACCCTCTGAAACGCGTGAAATACAAGCAACGTGAAGATGTGCCAGTGGCGAAAGGTGAACGTCAACGTCGCCTACATAAAGCCCTACTTCGCTACCACGATCCAGCTAACTGGCCGATAATCCGTGAAGCACTGATCAGCATGGGTAAAAAGCACTTGATTGGTGACAAGCCAACCTGTCTAGTCCCTGCAGAAGACATTGATGCACAGACACCAGCACAACGTCGTAAGTCTGGTCGCCACGGCGCAAATCGTTTTGCAACCAAACACACTAAGAACCAACCAGGCTTCGGTGGTCACTTGAACAAGCGCTCTGAAGGTGGCTCACGTGATGGCAAGCCATCTGGTCACCGCAACGGTTCAGGCAAAGCACAAGGCGGCTCAAATGGACAAGGTCGTGGAAACCAAAACCGTGGCAATGGCGGCGCTAATGGTCAACGTCCAAATTCTGGCTCACGCCCTGGTAGCAACAACCAAAATCGCTCAAACGGTACGGGTTCGCAAGGTCAAGGTCGCCCTCAAGGTCAAGGCAAACCAGCGGGTCAACGCAAACCAAAACGTCGTTAATTCAATAGAACTTGAATGCTAAAAAAGGCTCCAGAGGCAACTCTGGAGCTTTTTTTTGTCTGGATAATCATTGCTCTTTAGAACAAGCTCTTTCAAACCACACTTGGTCTCTTTCGATACAAAAAATGGTATATGCCAACCAACTTCTTGGAAAAACAAACAACTTTTTGGTTAAAGCAGAGTTGTAGAACACCTAACATGCTGATTTATAGTTGTTTTATTTTGGTGCGATATTTGCCTAATGGAGTAAAACTCTTAAACATAGGCTGACGATGAGTAATCCACTTCCTCCAAAAACTTCGATGTTTTGGCACGACAACAGCTATACCCACGAAGAAGCTGTTCAGGCATTTGAAAGCGATGGCACGTTGAAATCTCTGAATACCGTTCCAACCACCGCATCCGATGATATGGCTGGCTCGCCTCCAGAGCGCAGTATGTTTTGGGAGGGAGAAACAAAAAAAATCGACCCGCCACCGCCGTCTGAACCAGAACCTCTCAATTTAAAAACCGAGAAAGAACCAACGGAGGCTTTACCGGCACACTTCATCCCTGTTCGCTACGCCATCGATCAGCTAGAGACAGAAGAAACACAACCTTTTGGTTTGCCTGAAGAATGGAAAGGCCAAGGCCCAGCCAAACTCAATACCGTTGGCTATACCTTGCGTCAGCTTCGCGATGGTTGGTTGTATGTCTATGATGCAATCAACAAAAGCCTAGACGAATACGAAATCAAAGGAACGCAATTCACGCTCTACAAGCTGGGAGAGTCGGAAAGCCCAGAATCCGAACAGCGTGGTACCCCAGAAGGCGCAAAACCTTTTCTTACTTACGAAGATGGGAGCGTGCTGTCAATTTGCTACTCTGAACACCGCTGGACATGGAACATGTTCATGCGCGTCCTTAACAATCCGAGTAATCATATCGATCGCATGCAAACTGTTGTTCTGTCTGCAAACGAGAATCAGCACAACATTTCACCAATCGATAAGTTAACTCAAGTGGCTGATATTGAATCTTCTGCCGTCGATGATGGTCGCTTTGCGGATTCTGCCATCGCTACCAAAGCAGATGAAGATGGTTCTATCTTTAAACCTGTCGCAGCCGAGAGTGATTTAACCTCTGCGATTCCAGAAGAAGAATCGGGTTACTTCGTCGCGATAAAAGATTACGCCGCAGACATTCAAGATATGTCGCTGCATTTTGTTGGCGCAGCAAGCCCATATCGTCTTTTCACTGACCAGTTTTCAAACCAGTGGAACTTGATGCAGACCGCCATGCAACTGTGCATGTTCGGGGCAAGTGACGAGATAGACATGCCAGCTAGCGTTAAGCGTAACGGCGAAGAGCTGTCGTTTTATACCGACATGGCTGAGTATTATGATTCCTCTAACCAACTTGATTTGGCAGAGCAAAATAAAAGCTCAGTTCAATCAGGCTATCCTGCCAAATTTTCCGCTGGAGCGATTGAATCACACCAACATACTCAAAGTGACATTGCCAAAACGATACAGGACAAATATCGAATTTCCGCAAACCGATTTGGTAAATACGAGCAATGGATAGCGACTGAGCGTTGGCGCAAGCAGCTCAACTGGAAGCAAATGCTGAGTGAGATGCAGGAGCTGTCAGAGCAAAAAGAAACCATGCTTGCCGAAGTTGTCTCGGTAAAACGAGACTTTATAGCAGTCATGGAGTCCTTAACGCCCCATCACCTCGAAAGAACCTTCGACCTATACAGCAAAGACACGCAGTACAGCTTGTATCAACTCCATAAGCAAGCGGTTGAGTCATTTACTCTGGTGATGCAAGAAGAAGACCGCCAATGGGCTGAAAGCCAATGGGAGAAACCAACCAGTTTACTTGCTCTCTATGCCTCTGGGTTTAGCCGAAGCTTATTTAAAGTAATAGAGAAGAATATTACTGAGGCGCTTAATGAACAGTCGATCGCCTCGGAAAATTCTGATGCTGATAATCAGTTGATGGACCAGATCTCGGCTACAAGCAACCGTGTGAGTATGTACTCTAAAATCATGGACTTTGTTTCCAACCCAAACACTGCGGAAACGGACTTTCTCAAGGATATCGCCAAAGGTTTCCAAGAGCTCGATATTATCTTTAAATCGGCAATAGGTGCGCTTGCAAAAGGCGTTATAGAGTTTGGCGTTAGCTTGACCTCACAAGCATCGATTATGCTGATGCCTGTTTTCGCTAAACCTCTGAACCGCCATAGCTATTATTTGTTTGCTGTTATAGCAGAGCATATGGCACATAATATGCCAGTAACTATAAAAGAAGGTTACGCTCGCGATTTAAAAAAATGGAAAACACGCGTAAATGATTATCTGATTAAGCTCGAAAAAAATGACGCAATCATTGCTGACTTCCAGAAAAATAACCGCAAAGCTGACTCTAAATACACAACAGCTTTAAAAAATAAAAAGACTATTAAGAAGGCACTCGCTGTGGCTACATTGGAGTACCCACAGCGTATTGTATTACCCGATGATCTGCCTCAAAAAACCGTCGAACTGCGAATGCGGCTCGCAACTAATAAGCTCCATGATTTGAATAAACTGTTCGAGAATGCCGGTGGTCTAGGCTTTATGGCATTAGTATTTAACTGCATCGCGCTTGGTGATGCCATAAGCAGTATTCAAGACACAGGGTTAATGTCCTCAGATGAATTTTTGGATATCCAACAAAAGCTTTTTTATACAGTCAACGCTTGGACGGGTATTCGTACAGGTAAGCTGTGGAATCGTGTACAAGGAGACAGTGAACTTAGAAAAACTGCCCTGAAAGCGATTCAGACATCAAGAAACCCTAGAATACGAGCACTACCTTCTGCCGATTTAGCAATATTTAATAAATGGTTGGCGATTACGGGAATGCTAGGCACCCTAGCTTCAGGTATAGAAGCCTATCGCTCTTGGCAGAAAATAGACAACCTTCATGGAACAGCTAGAGTTGTGGAGTACTTCAATTTTGCATCTTTATTTGGATTGACACTTATCGGTGGATTTCAAGCTATCGGTGGATTAACCGGGATTTGGTCGGCAAATATCCTGTTTGGAGGTCCGATCATGTTTGCCATTATGGGCCTCACTGCGGTTTACCTTCTTAGTAACTATATAATGAGTAAACTTAAACAAGACGATTATCAAAAATGGTTAGATAAACTTCCTTGGGGGTATCACTCGAATAAAGCACGTTGGAGTCAATCCTCAAGCTTGGTAGAGAGAGAAAAGCATAATACTTCTTTGGTACAAGAGGCTCTTTTTGAGTTAAAAACCATAATGGATAAACCTTTAATCTGCCAAATACCAATGATGCGTACCGTTCCGAATTCAACAACACAGTATCCAGCAGCAAAACAAGAATTGTTTGGTATTGAGCTACATATCCAAGTTCCCACTAACAATGCAAGAGATGGCATAAAACTTCGGACAAATACTTCTGTAACAGAGGGGGGACTGATGTCGGGAGCTTGGTACACAGGAGTAAACCTAGAAACGTTGAGTAGTTCAACGGATTCCTCAGATTCTCAAAGCGTCTATAAATTGACTCTACCAATGAAAGACTCAGCTAACTATCTAGCATTTGAGATAGAATACATCCTTGATGACAAAAACGAATTAAGCCGTAAGTACTGGTTCCAAAATAATGCAAAACAGCGTGCAACATATACGGCGATTTCAGACAATACTAAACAAGCAACGATCAGAAGTTCATTAACTTCAAATACTAGTGAACTTAGCTTACAGGAGTAACCCTTGGCTTATTTACCTTTTTACATCACGCCAGAAGAATTTTCGGCCTACCAAGAAGAACAAGAGCAAGAAATTCTAAAGGGGATGAACCTCACAACCTGGCATAAGCACGATATTGAAGAGCCTTTTCGATACTTATACCTATCGATTGCTATAGCCGCTGTCAGTCCATTATTTTTCCTTACCTATTTCCTACATGATAACAGTGACATGATCTTAACTTACATTTTATCGGGTCTGACGATAATCATGTCTGGTGTATCTTATCTGACATTTGGGTTGGACAATCGTTATGATTACACCTTGTCCGATCGCGGGTTGGTTATAAAAAAACGACGTAATTTACCGAATTGGGTAAACTCTGCAACTCAAGTCATGGGCTGGATTGGAGCTATTGTATGTATATTGATGGTTGCGTTTGCCGGACCTGTGGTTCTTGTCGGAGCCGGGGGGTTTATACTGGTTTCGTTTCGAATGCTAAAGCGACAACCAAATGAGGAGACTGAAGTACTTGTGGCTCTCCGTGAAAATTGGCTTTGTTGTGAATACTGCAAAAATAGAAAAGTAATCGAACTATATCATAAACACGATGACTGCTCGTACCAAGACACTGCTAAAACAACGGTAACAAGATACCACTCTATTGGAAGTTCCTATCTATTCGTCTCTTCACCAAAGCAATTAGAGGAAACCTTAAACATGCTTAATCAAGAGTTTGAACTGGATTGTAAAGAAGTCCAAAAAGCGAAAGACTTATTCGATTTCTCGAAACTTCCAGAAATATACAAAACAACGCCATTCCGCGGGACACATTACCCGTTAGAAGCAGTGGGAACGTTACGAACATCAAACGCTCCATTACCTGATTTAGAATATATATCTTCAATTTTAGCCAAGGAGTAACCCTTGGCATATTCACCATTTTATATCACCCCAGAAGAATTGGCGGTTTATCAAGAAGCGCAAGAGCAAGAAATTCTTAATGGGATGAATCTGACAGTCTGGCACAAGCACGATATTGAGGAACCTTTTCGATACTTATACTTATCGATTGCTATAGCCGCAGTTAGCCCATTATTTTTCCTTACCTATTTCCTACATGATAGTAGTGAAATGATCTTAACTTACATTTTATCGGGTCTGACGATAATCATGTCTGGTGTATCTTATCTGACATTTGGTTTGGACAATCGTTATGATTACACCTTGTCCAATCGCGGGTTAGTTATAAAAAAACGACGTAATTTACCGAATTGGGTAAACTCTGCAACTCAAGTCATGGGCTGGATTGGAGCAATAGTTTGTGTCGTGATGGTTGGAGTTGCTGGACCTATGGTTCTTGTCGGAGCTGGTGGCTTTATATTGGTTTCTTTTGGTATGTTAAAACGCAAACCCGATGAACCAACAGAAGTGAGAGTTGCAGAGCGTGAAGATTGGTTGTTTGCCGACTATAACAAAAAGCGCAAAGTGATCCAGTTCTACTTTAAGCAGGATAAGTGTGAATATATCGATATGGAACACAACACCATTGTCCGTTCACATAGTAGATCTGATTGCTACGTATTTTTCAAAACAGAAACGGACTTAGAATCGATGGTAAATCAGTTAGCTACGGAATATAAGCTGGATTGTACAGAGGTAGATGACCACAAAAAGCTGTTTGAATCGAAGCCAGAAGCTAGACTGTTTAACATTCCTGTTTGTAATAGAGAATATAAAACCGATGAGGTACTTGATTTAAGGGCGTCAAATGCCCCGCTTCCAGAGCGAGAGTACCTATACAACGGTAAGTGGCAAACGGAATCTGAAATCGAACAATCAAAACCTGAACTAACAACAGCCAAGGAGTAACCCTTGGCATATTCACCATTTTATATCACCCCAGAAGAGTTGGCAGTTTATCAAGAGGCGCAAGAGCAAGAAATTCTCACAGGGGACAATATAACAACGTGGCGTAAGTACGATATTGAAGAACCAAATCGATACCTTTATTTGTTCATTTCGATTGTGGCAATGTTGCCGATAATTGTATTTTTCTACTTCCTTGGCTTTTGGTCTAGAGGGTGGGTTAATGATGCCATATCGGTACTTGTCACATTTTTTGTGTACTCGCTAAGCTACTACATGTATGGACGAGACTATCGCTATGACTACATTTTTTCAGATAAAGGCTTTGTGATGAAAAAGCGTCGCAATATGCCTAAATGGATAAATACCGCTACGCAAGCTGTTGGCTGGATAGGCGCAGTGGTATGTGTGGTAATGGTAGCGGTGGTAGGCCCGATGGCATTAGCGGGAGCTGGTGCTCTTATTTTATTCTCATTCGGTATGTTAAAACGCCAGCCTGATGAACCAACAGAAGTGAGAGTTGGAGAGCGAGAAGATTGGCTCTTTGCTGATTACAATAAGAAAAGAAAAGTACTCCAATTCTATTTTAAGTATGATAGGTGCGAATACCAAGATACTGCTCATAAGACTATCTTTCGCTCACAAGATCGATTCGATTGTTACGTTTTCTTTAAAACTGAAGCAGATTTAGAATCCATGGTCGCGCAACTGTCAAAGGTCTACAAACTGAATTGTACAGAGGTCGAGGACCACAAAAAGCTGTTTGAAGCAAAGCCAGAATCAAGACTGTTTAGTATTCCTGTTTGTAGTCGAGAATATAAAACCGATGAGGTGTTTGATTTAAGGGCTTCGAAAGCCCCACTCCCAGAGTGTAAGTATCTTTACAACGGTAAGTGGCAAACTGAATCTGAGATTGAAAAATCTGAATCTGAACTAACAACAGCCAAGGAGTAACCTTTGGCTTATTTACCTTTTTACATCACGCCAGACGAGCTTTCGGCTTATCAAGAAGAACAAGAGCAACAAATTCTAAGGGGGAAAGATCTCACAACCTGGCACAAGCACGATATTGAGGAACCTTTTCGATACTTATACCTATCGATTGCTATCGCCGCTGTCAGTCCATTATTTTTCCTTACCTATTTCCTACATGATAGTAGCGAAATGATCTTAACTTACATTTTGTCGGGTCTAACGATAATTATGTCTGGTGTGTCTTATCTGACATTTGGTTTGGACAATCGTTATGATTACACCTTGTCCGATCGCGGGTTGGTTATAAAAAAACGACGTAATTTACCGAATTGGGTAAACTCTGCAACTCAAGTCATGGGCTGGATTGGCGCAATAGTTTGTGTTTTGATGGTTGGGGCTGCTGGACCGGTGACACTTGTCGGAGCCGGTGGCTTTATATTGGTTTCATTTCGCATGCTTAAACGCCAACCCGAAGAGCGCACAAATATCAGAATTGCAGAGCGTGAAAATTGGCTATTTGCTTACTACAACAAAAAACGCAAGGTTATTACTCTCTATCATAAGTATGACGATTGCGATTACAGAGATGTAGCGAAAACGACCGTTAATCGATGCCATAATCGCGGTAGGAGTTTTCTATTTTTTAAATCAACCAATGACTTAAAAAGAGTACTGGAAAAGCTCTCTGAAGAGTATCAACTTAAATGTACCGAATTCGAGGATATCAATGCCTTGTTCAATGCTTATTCACCTGACGAATTGCTCTCGGAACCAGCAAGAAGCCTAGAGTTCCCCGTGGATGATACGTTTGAACTTAGAGCTCAAAACGCACCTATCCCTGAATGGGAATACCTTTACAACGGCAAGTGGCGAACCGAGTCTGAGATTGAAAAATCTAAATCTGAACTAACAACAGCCAAGGAGTAACCCTTTGGCCTATTTACCATTTTACATCACCCCAGAAGAGCTTGCTGCTTACCAAGAGGCACAAGAGCATGAGATTTCTTCTGGTCAAGGCTTTAAAAACTGGCAAACAAAAAATGTCGAAGAAGCTTCTAGATACATTTATTTGAAGATGACTTCGATTCCTGCAGCTATCTTCATTATTCTCTTTTTCGTACTTGCTGATTTAAACAATTTATCATCCGCACTAACTCTAGCTAGCGGGTTTTGTTTATCCACGTCAGTTATATATTTTCTTTTGAGGCTCAACTTTGTCAAAAGGTATACTTATACCTTATCTGATAAAGGCTTTGTCATTAAGTCACAAAGCACTGTACCGCGTTGGATGAACAATGCTACACAAGCTGTCGGTTGGATTGGTGCTATCGTATGTATATTAATGATAGTACTTGTTGGCCCAATGGCGCTAGCAGGCGCAGGTGCCTTTATATTGGTTTCCTTTAAAATGCTTAAACGCCAACCAGATGAAGTAGCCGAAATTAAAGTTGGCGAACGAGAAGATTGGCTTTTTGCGGACTACAACAAGAAAAGGAAAGTTATCCAATTCTATTTTAAGCAGGACATATGCAGATATCGAGATACTGCTCATAAGACTATCTTTCGCTCACAAGATAGATCAGATTGTTATGTTTTCTTTAAAACTGAAGCGGATTTAGAGTCCATGGTCGCGCAACTGTCAAAGGTCTACAAACTGAATTGTACCGAGGTCGATGATCATAAAAAGTTGTTTGAAGCAAAGCCAGAATCAAGGCTCTTTAGTATTCCGGTTTGTAGTAAAGAATATCAAACCGATGAGGTATTTGATTTAAGGGCGTCAAATGCCCCGCTTCCTGAGCGTGAATACCTTTACAACGGCAAGTGGCAAACCGAATCTGAGATTGAAAAATCTAAATCTGAACTAACAACAGCCAAGGAGTAACCCTTGGCTTATTTACCATTTTATATCACCCCAGAAGAGCTTACTGCTTACCAAGAGGCACAAGAGCATGAGATTTCTTCTGGTCAAGGCTTTAAAAACTGGCAAACAAAAAATGTCGAAGAAGCTTCTAGATACATTTATTTGAAGATGACTTCGATTCCTGCGGCTATCTTCATTATTCTCTTTTTCGTACTTGCTGATTTAAACAATTTATCATCCGTACTAACTCTAGCTAGCGGGTTTTGTTTATCCACGTCAGTTATCTATTTTCTTTTGAGACTCAACTTTGTCAAAAGGTATACTTATACCTTATCTGATAAAGGCTTTGTCATTAAGTCACAAAGTACTGTACCGCGTTGGATGAACAATGCTACACAAGCTGTCGGTTGGATTGGTGCTATCGTATGTATATTAATGGTACTACTTGTTGGTCCAATGGCGTTAGCAGGCGCTGGTGCCTTTATATTGGTTTCCTTTAAAATGCTTAAACGCCAACCAGATGAAGTAGCCGAAATTAAAGTTGGCGAACGTGAAGATTGGCTGTTCGCCTACTACAACAAAAAGCGTAAAGTGATTCGCTTCTACCACAAGTATGACGAGTGTTCCAAATGGAATCTAGAGAAGCACACCGTCTTCAGAGCTCAAACTCGTGGTTATAGCTACATATTCTTTAAGACTGTTCAAGACCTAGACGCAATTCTAGAAACCCTTTCATACAAGTACGGCATTGAATGTATTGATTTTCCAGACCATAAAGCGTTTTTTGAAGGAAGACCTGAACCTCGAATTGAAGATATCCCTTCTCGTAGTCTTGAATTTCCGGTAGCCGATACCTTTGACCTTAGGGCTCAAAATGCCCCGCTTCCTGAATGGCGACGTATATACAACGACAAGTGGCGAACCGAATCTGAGATTGAAAAATCTAAATCTGAACTAACAACAACCAAGGAGTAACCCTTGGCATATTCACCATTTTACGTCACCCCAGAAGAATTGGCAGTTTATCAAGAGGCGCAAGAGCAAGAAATACTCGCAGGCGATAACGTCAGAACATGGCATAAGTATGATGTAGAGGAACCATTTCGCTATTACTTTAAACTTTTTGCGCTTCCATTTGTGATCGCCCCATTCCTATTAACTTTGTTTATACACACGAGTGACACGGTTGGCGTAACTATTTTTTCTTTTATTTTGTCGGTGATGGTGTCAGGAGCCTTTTACCTTACGATTGGCCTTGACTATCGCTATGACTATATTTTTTCTAGCAAAGGCTTTGTGATGAAAAAGCGTCGCAATATGCCTAAATGGGTAAACACCGCTACGCAAGCAGTTGGCTGGGTAGGTGCAGTGGTGTGCGTGGTTATGGTAGCACTGGTTGGTCCGATGGCATTAGCGGGAGCAGGTGCCTTCATTTTGCTTTCATTTGGTATCTTAAAACGTCAACCTGACGAACCAACAGAAGTGAGAGTTGGAGAGCGAGAAGACTGGCTCTTTGCTGATTACAATAAGAAAAGAAAAGTGATTAAGTTCTTTTTTAAGCATGACACATGCGAATATATTAATATGGAACATACCAAGATTTCACGCTTACACAACCGATTCCACTATTACGTATTTTTCAAAACCGTGTCTGACTTAGAGTCTATGGTCAATCAGCTAGCGACGGAATATAAGCTTGACTGTACAGAAGTCGCAGACCACAAAAAGCTATTTGAAGCTAAGCCAGAGGCTAGACTGTTTGGTACGCCAGTTTGTTATAAAGAATATCAAACCGATGAGGTATTTGATTTAAGGGCGTCAAATGCCCCACTTCCTGAGCGTGAATACCTATACAACGGTAAGTGGCAAACCGAATCTGAAATCGAACGCTTAAAAGCGACTGGTGAACAGCAAACTACTCCTGCTTCATAGTTCACAACAAGCATTAAAAAGGGCTCCAGAAACAACTCTGGAGCCCTTTTGTTTTGTTTGATCTACGTGGATAACTAAATTATTTCGCTACGTTACCTGCAACGTTTAGTGCATCCCATGTACGTGCGAATGGTGGAGCGTAGCAGAAGTCCATGTAGCCTAGTTGCTGTGTGGTCATCTTCGCAGTGATGGCAACAGCGAGTGCATTGATTCGCCCTACTGCGCCTTTCTTGCCCACGATTTCACCACCAAGCAGCACATTAGTTTCTGGGTGGTAAACCAGCTTCACTTTAATGTCTTCTTGACCTGGGTAGTAGTCGGTTTGGTTCTTATCTGAAATGGTTGAAACCTTCACTTCCAAACCGTGTTCTTTAGCTAGAAGTTCCGATACGCCTGTGCATGCCAGTTCGTAGTCCAGCACTTTCAAGCAAGATGAACCCAAGAAGCCACTCATGTAAGTGTCTTTCCCAGCAAGTTTGTCAGCCATCATGCGCGCTTGCTTGTTCGCTGTGGTTGCCAGTGGAACATACACTGATTTACCTAGCGCCATATGGTGAACCACTGCACAGTCGCCTACAGCGTAAATGTGTGCATCTTCTGTTGCGCCAAACTCATCCACTAGCAATGCGCCGTTCGTTGCTTTTGGTAACTCGAATACTTCTGTGTTTGGTTTAAAACCAAGTGACATGATCACAACGTCTGCTTCAACATTGCCGTTGTCGGTTTCTACGATGTAACCGCCCTGCTCTGCGTCGCGAATGGCTGATACGCTACAACCGGTTTTTAGCTCAGCACCAGATTCGCGAATCGCGCCTTCTACCACTTCAATCATTTCAGGGCTGAACTGACGACTCATCACGTGTTGTTCACGCTCAATGATGGTGACGTGCTTACCTAATAGGTGTGCAGCATCGAACACTTCAAGACCGATAAAACCACCGCCAATCACACAAATGCGTTGTTTGTTGCTGTCCTTAAGCGCTTCTTTTACTGCCAAACCATCTTCCATGCTGGTTAGCGTGTATACGTGCTCTGGGTTGAACTCGCCAAACGATGGCACGATTGGACGCGCGCCCGTGGCAATCACCAACATATCGTAATCGATGGTGCTTTCTTCACCTTGGTGACGAACTTTAATCTGCTTTTCTGTGCGGTCTAGTGCCACCATTTCAGTTTCAATGCGCACGTCTAAACCAGATTTAATCGCTTGTTCTGGCGTACGAGAAATCATGCGCTCAGTGTCATCAAACATGCCACCAGCAAAATAAGGTAAACCACACGCACCAAACGAGATGTAATCGCGCTTATCCAGCACAATCACTTCATCTGATGGCTGATTACGTTTGTATTTCGCTGCGAAACTCATACCTGCAGCGCTACCGCCTACGACAACAACTTTCATATTTATTACCTAAATAACCTGAACTCAGGAAAAACGGAGAGCACCCGCGTTGGGTGCTCTTTATTAAGTTTAGAAATTACACTGCTGCTTCTTTTGACACTGTTGCAGCCACATCTGCGTTGTATTGCTCAGTGTTTAGTGAGCCATTCTTCTTCGCGGTTAGCACGCCTGACAACATTGAGCCAGAGATGTTAAGCGCGGTACGAGCCATATCGATAAGCGCTTCGATAGAAACCAGAATCGCCACAACCGTAATGTCTAGACCCATGATGGTTAGTACCGCTACTGCTGCGAACGTTGCACCGCCACCAACACCTGCGATACCGAATGAAGCAATCGCGATTACAGCAATCAGTTGTAGGATGAAGCCTAGGTCAACTGGCATGCCCATTACTTGAGCCGCCATGATAGCTAGCATTGCTGGGTAGATACCCGCACAACCGTTCTGACCGATACTGGTACCGAATGTTGCTGACATGTTTGCTGTTTCTTCGTCCACACCTAGACGTTGAGTTTGAGTTTCAACGTTTAGTGGGATTGCCGCCATGCTTGAGCGAGAACCGAAGCCAAATACGAGCACTGGCCAGATTTTCTTCATGAACTTAGCAGGAGACAGACCGAACAAAGACACCATCACGAAGTGGATAGCGAACATTACACCGATTGCCACGTAGCTTGCTAGTAGGAATCGACCCATTTCTGCTAGTGCGAACAAATCGTTTGTCATCATGAACGTAGTCATCAGAGCAAATACACCGTAAGGCGTCAGCTTCAGAATTTCACGTACCATTGAAAGCACTACTTCTTTTGCTGAGTTGATGAAATCAACAAAGTTTTGCACTTTCTCTGGCTTACGGTTTTTCACTTGCAGGATACAGTAGCCAAGGAACATACCGAACAGGACGGTCGATAGCGTCGAAGTACGTTGAGAGCCCGTTAGCATGTCAAAGATGTTCGTTGGGATGATAGACAGAGCCATACCTGACAGGCCGCTGCTCGCCATCGCATCTTGCGTTGCAATCAGAGAGTCGCCACGCGCTTCAATAGCGCTGTTAGTGCCGATAGTGCTCACTAGTGCGTTTGCATCGATACCGAACAGGTAAATACTTGCGATGCCCACTGCAGCAGAAATAGCACAAGTGAAAAGTAGAATACCGATGATTTTTGGTGCGATACGCGATAGTGCACCGCCGCCTTCTACGTTCATGATCGAAGAGATCATCGCCACAAATACTAGTGGGATTACGATCATTTGTAGAAGCTTGATGTAGCCTTTACCGAACACAGAAATCAGTTCAGCAAAACCTGCCGTTGCAACGTTGCCTACGCCGAATACGAGCTGAATTGCACCGCCGAATAACAGGCCAGCAGCAAGCGCACTCAGTACGCGGAAGTTAAAGCTTTTCTTTTGTTTTTTGAAGTTCGCAAGTAATGCGTAGAACCCAAAGAACAAGATGCTCAATCCAATAAATGAAACGCTCATGAGAATCTCCTATTGATACCCATTTATGTCCGAAAATCGGTTACTTTTTGTATGCAATGGCTTCAACTTCAACCAATGCGTCTTTTGGTAGTCTTGCTGCTTCAACGCAAGAGCGAGCGGGTGCGTTTTCTGTACCAAATACCTCTGTGTACACTTCGTTAAAGGCGGCGAAGTTTTCCATGTCTGATAGGAAGCATGTCGTCTTCAATACTGTGTCTAGACCCGCACCGCTTGCTTCTAGAACTGCTTTTAAGTTTTCTAGTGACTGACGAGCTTGTTCTTTGATGCCGCCTTCAACAAATTGCATGGTTTCTGGAACCAGTGGCAACTGACCTGATGTGTAAACCATGTCGCCGTAAGCTGTGCCTTGAGAGTAAGGACCGATAGCTGCTGGTGCTTGTTCAGTGGCAATAATTTTTTTCACGATACAACTCCTAAGTGATTAATTTTATTATGATTTAAATTCTCGGATAAACTTGTAAACCGCCTGGCGGCTAATCCCAAGTTGCTCTGATACTTGTGTCGTCGTCTCTTTTAGCTCAAATACACCGTTATCAAACAAACAACGAATAATGGCTTTGTTACGACCTTTAGCTGAAACCGTCTCATCTTGGTCAACCTCTTGCGTGGCAGCACTTAACGCTTGCTTGATGACATCATTGGCGTTGTTACTGAAGGTCTCACTGACCAAGGTTTGTGATACGTGACACTGTGGCATCAGCGTCTTGACGATCTCAGGGAATGGGAAAGATAAATTCATGTTGATACATAGCATGCCAATCGGCTTTTGCTCTGGACCAGCCAAAATGCACGTGGTCGATTTCAGTAGCGAACCATCGGCGGCATTGGTGAAATAACTCTTCGGAGAGACCTCGCCCGTTTTCTCGAAGGTGCTCCACATACGTAAGCCCAAATCAGTGATTGGCGAGCCAATTTCACGCCCAGTATGATGACCATTTACAATCTTCACGACTGAATTTTCTAAGCTTTCAAATGAATGAATAACGACTTCGCAATACGGTCCGATCAAGTCGGCGATTGTATCTGCCAAGCGAAAATAGTTGCTTAAACATGCTCTGTCTTCGTCGGTGAATCTAACTTGCTTTACGCTCATCATTTCGGTTTACATTTTTGAACTCAATGACTAAAAACTACTCCTTTCGGGTAGGTTCAGCAATACAGAGTAAACTTCTGTAAACCGCAAACTCACGCTCAAAACACCAGCAAAAATCGAATAGATGATCAAAATCACGCACAATAGTTGAACAAGATCACCAAAAACATATGAATTCGGTTTAATTTCTTAAACCTTGTCAAAGTTTAAATATTTAAAATCAAAGATTGCATTTTTGGACACTTTAATGATCTAGAACAAGTTCTAAAATTCAGTAAAAACCACATACGGTAAATTCTCATTCGACATGCAAGTTGATTTATAAAATCAACTTCAATCAAAACGCTCAAACCACGACACAAGATGAATAAAATTTCATCTCACATACCCAATTTGTATATCTAAGTCACCTTGAGATATGTGGGCGTACAATCGACTTGTTTCCATTCCATACCTATAAGACGAATCTGAATTTAAAAAGACGCAGATACAGAAGAAAAAATTGGACAGGTTATTTAGGACATAAAAAAACCGAGCGCTCGATGCGCTCGGTTCGATAAAACTATAGGGTAGTAAAAACAAACTAGGAAAGCTTGAATTTACTGAGTTCTCCGTGAAGATCGCCAGCTTTGACCGTCAACTCGTTACTGATTTCAACCGATGATGTCATGGTGTCCATCACCTCTACCGCCGTATCGTTGATGATCACAACATTGCGGTTGATCTCTTCTGACACGGAACTTTGCTCTTCTGCTGCAGAAGCAATCTGATTGTTCATGTCATTGATGACTTCAATCGCTTGGTTGATTTCAGACAGAGCCAAATGCGCTGCTTGAGTCTCGCCCTTGGTATCAATGGCTTGTTTCTGACTTTGCTCCATCAACACGACAATAGATTGTGTTTCTTGTTCTAAGCGAGCCAACATAGCGCGGATTTCTTCTGTTGAACCTTGAGTACGATTTGCTAGATTTCGAACTTCATCCGCTACTACTGCAAAACCTCGACCCGCTTCACCTGCACGTGCCGCCTCAATCGCTGCATTCAGTGCCAACAGGTTGGTTTGTTCAGCAATACCACCAATCTCACTCAAAATACCCTGAATCGCGGTACTAGAATCGACCAAGTTTTGCGTTTGCTGCTGTGCATCGTTGACTTGCATCGCTAAATTGTCGACCGCACTCGCCGCATTGTCCATGCGTGTCATGCCATTTAGGCTGTTGCTTTGCACTTGGCTTGCTGCAGCAGCCGCTTGAACCGCAGAGTTTGCAACTTCTTGCGCGGTTGCACTCATCTCATTGATTGCAGTTGCCAGTGAATTCACTTCATTCACCTGCGCGTTGAGTTGATCACGAGATGCCGCTGCTCGCGTTTGACCTTCTGTGGCGTTCTTATCTACCTGATCTGCCGTGCTCATTACCGTCAACAACATTTCTTGCATACGGGATAAGAAAGTATTGAACCAGTGGGCAAGCTGCGCTGTTTCATCTTTGCCTTTCACTTCAATGCGGTAGGTCAGATCGCCTTCGCCTTGTGCCGCATCTTTAAAGCGCTCGACTAAGTTATTGAGCACTTTACCTAAAGAGCTGGCAATAAACGCCATAGCAGCAATACCTAAAAGAGCAGCGATGATCCCCGCCCACACACCTTTTTCAAGCGCTTTTGTATTCTGCTCATCACTCCATTGTTGGTAGGTGTCGACGCTTTTTGTAAGATAGTTGCTGGGAACTGACACCATGACTACCCACGGAGCATCACTCGTTTCAATTGACGTAATCGCATATTCGTCACCACCAAAAGTAACGAGACCAGCGCCTTTTTCTTTCGCGATCGACTGAATGTTTGCCCACTGTGCTGCAAGCTCAGAAGACACCTTCTTGCCTACCATTTCTGCATCACGACTGTTTGCCAATGTAATGCCTTTCCATGATGTGATAAGGATTTTTCCTTGTCCTTCAAACAGGTCTCGTGCAAACAACTCACTCTGACTTTGCAGCTCGTGTAGCGAGAGATCAAAACCGAGTGAGCCAATGATTTTACCATCCTGCTTAATTGGCTGACTGATGGTAGTGATCAACTCTTGTTTACCACGAACTGGATAAAAGTACGGCTCCATTACGAAAGTTTTGCCTGTTTCGTAAGGCATTAAGTGCCAATCGTCTTTACGCTCACCGTTGTTGTTTAACTCCGTATTACTAAAGCTCTCCATTGCGACAGCGTCAAAGCTATTCTTATCGTTTGGAGAGAAGAAAGGTGCGAGATAGCCTTGGCTGTTAAAGCCGATTTCAGGACTAAAAGTCGTTTGCTGTGACCATGTTTTGTCTTGCCAAACCATATAACCAGCAAATACGGCTTTGTTTTGTGCTTCTAATGCGGCAGTAAACTGTTTAACAATAAGATCTGCGCTCGCATCTGTCTCTGCACTTAGCTCAATAATCGAACGTACTTGTTTAAGGTTTGCCAACACAGGATCGAGTTGGTTGGCTACATTCAAACCTTGCTGAATTGCGGTATTTTGCAAGTCGGTGTTGGTCGCATCTGTTAACTGCGTTTTGACCTTCTCGTTCACTTGTTTGTTTACATCGGTAAATGCGTTTGTGGTCATTCCCATGGCAATAAGCAAAGTGAAAGCCATCGCTCCACCAGCGCTGACCGCAATTCGCGTTCGTATACTGTTAAACATAGAAACCTCTGTAACTAAAAATAAGTTGGCGTTAGTTTTTGAAATATCGTGGATTTTAAACAACAGAAGTGAACAGGAGGCGCCAAGACATGAACAGAAAAAGAACAGAAAGATCAATTTTATTAACAGAATTAACTGGCGAGGGGATTTTATATTTAAAGGTAATGAGCTGCACAATAAATAAAGTGATTAAGTTGATAGTATAACTCTTTGTATTTACGGAACTTAAACCTTACAAAAAAGATGGCTTTTATATGAAAGTAATCAAATATTAAAGTAGAGGTATGCTTACGAGTCGATTAATCATTTCGTGATTTAGATCACATTTAATTTTCCTCATCTTTTTGTTTTCACTGCAATTATTATCTGGATAACCAAGCCATTATTCGCTCGATTGTTGGAACACCCAGTGCATACTCAGCAAGTAATTGCTCACCATACCCGCCAAAATTCCCATCACTAAAGCAATGTAAACTGTTGTCCCTTGTGTACCCAATAAGAGTGTGGTGACTTTGAAAACGGCAAAGTTTGGTAATGCGCTGATGCTTGCGCTAAGCATAAACTTTTGCCATTGGTTAAATGCTCTATCCTTTGTTGATTGCGAAAACGTCAAACATCGATTGCCCAACCATGTTGTGGTCGCAGCAACGCAAAATGCCAGCCCTCGAGCCATCATTAATTCGACCCCAGCCCATTGAAATAAAACCATAAAAATGAGGGTATCGACGATGAAGCCGACACCACCCACCATAGCAAATGTCAATAATCTACTCATCACGTTACCCTATACCCAAGTGACTTCAAGATGCAGAATTCAGAGCGTTGTCATTGATTCGAGAGCAAGGAAAACAACGCTGTGTAATAGCCAGCTCTTCCCTAGTTGTTTGACGCGACCATTTGTTTGACTAAAAAAGCGAGTCAAAGACACGCTCCCAAAGGGCGCTCTTTGCAAATATAAGGGCCTTGGCTTGTATACTTTGTTGCCGATTCTTGATTTCGACCCACTAGACCTTTAAATCGCCGCCGCGTCTACAAACCAAGTCGTTCTCGCTGAACCTAGCATCTCGAGGTTATTTGGGTATATAACGCAGGTATAGAGCGTGCGCTTTGACTTAGCAGTAAACTCATTAGTACAGCTCAAGGCGTTATCATGGATCAACTTGTCAACTTGTCGTTCTTTACCAATGAGGTAGAACTTATTTAGTTGATTGAGCTCTGTTACATCTTCCAGTTTTTTCGCTTGTCCTTGGCTATAAAATTGACCAGAGAACGGACGTTTCCCAATGTAAAAAACAGGTGCATTGTCGGTGATCTCTGCAAATAGAATACGATCACTTCGGCTGTCTGCTTTGCCCATGTTTAAGACCAACATAGCGATCATAAGCAGCACAGGTAACACTGCTGCCGTGCCAGTAAGCCACTTAAAGTCATATTTATCCACTAACATTGCAATCAGGATACCTAATGCAGGAACACCTGGTAGCACGTAGGCCGGCAAAATGTTCCCTGCCATAGTGAACAAAACCATTGGCGAGATCAGCCAACACATTAAGAAACTGAACAAGCCTTGATGATCCGTTTCTATTGATTTGATTGTGTGTCGGCGCTTCCACACCAGAACAGGCAACACGAGCGACCATGGCGCAGCCGATTGCAGCCAGAATAGCCAAATCATGCCACGTGGTTGGTCATGAGCAGAACCATATAGGTCCCCTTCCCATCCACTTACGACAAAGCGTTTAAAGTGCTCACCAACAATGAAATAATCAATGAACCCCGGCGTCGCCATCTCCGCCATGATGTACCAAGGCAGTGCGATCGCCAACATCAACGCTAAGCCTGAAATCAATGGAAAACGCTGCCACAAGGCTTTAAAAGCACCAAAAAAACCATGCTGAATAACCAGCCAAGGAAAGACAGCAATCCCCATGATAACAATCGCAACCGGACCTTTTGCGAGTAACCCACACGCCAGACCGAAGAACCCCAGATAGCCCCAAAGTTGGCTATGTTTGTCTTTTCCGAGCCAACAATAATAAAAGCCAAACATAGCCATTGTCATAGCTAACGTGAGTGCCATATCCGTCATCACCGCGCCCGCTGCAATCGAGAAAATGCCACATGTTGCCAACACTAACGATGCGACAAGCGCACTAAAACCAGCACGGTGCGCCATGGCTGCAACAAAAATAATAGTCGCGACACCCGCTAACCAATGAGGTGCGCGCACCGCAAACTCATTTAGCCCAAATAACTCAATGCCATACGCACTCATCCAAGTAAACAGAGGTGGCTTACCCCAAAATGGCACGCCGTAATCAAATTGTGGGGTGAGCCAATTACCTGTCTCCACCATCAAACGCGCCATTTCGCCATAGCGAGCTTCTGTCGTGTCCATAAGTGGATACGTAGCCAAAGAAATAAGGCGAAGTAACAACGCGAACGCCAACAACAGCCATAGGTGGGTTTTATTAATACTCATGACTACGCAGATTCTCCAAATTTAAACTTCATAGCTTGGATGGTTTGATGTTTTGCTGGTCGCTCGAAAACAGACTGGATAAGGTAAAGAGGTCGTTGCTTGGTTTCGATGAAAATGCGCCCGATGTATTCACCAAGCAACCCGATAGAGAGCAATTGGACACCACCAAGTGCGAGTTGAACCACCATCATGGATGGATAGCCGGAAACTGGCTCTCCAAATACGACCGTTTTCATCACAATGAATGCGCCGTAGATAAATGCACTGAACGCAACTAACGCACCTGCAAGCGTTGCTAGGCGTAAAGGACGGATAGAAAAGGAAGTGATACCGTCCATCGCGAGTCCGATCAGCTTGAGGTAATTCCATTTGGTTTCACCGCAAAAGCGAGCATCACGTTCAAACGGCACCGTAACTTGCTTAAATCCAGGCCAAGAAAAAATGCCCTTCATATAGCGATTGCGTTCTGGCAGAGCATTGATGTGTTTGACAACGTTGGCGCTTAATAAGCGAAAGTCTCCAACATTTTCCGGAACATCAAGCTTCGCCATACTGTTTAAGACTTTGTAAAAGCACGCCGCTGAAAAGCGCTTAAACCATGTCTCGCCATGGCGTTCGCTGCGCTGCATGTTGACCACGTCGTAACCTTCACGCCACTTAGATAGCATCTTTGGAATAAGCTCTGGTGGATCTTGTAGGTCGGCATCAATCACGATCACAGCTTCGCCATGACAATGCTCAAGACCAGCACTCATCGCCGATTCCTTACCAAAGTTACGGCTAAGTGCTAGACAGCGAACGTCGCTAGAAGATTGAGAAAAGTTTTGAGCAATCATTAAACTGTCGTCTTTGCTACCGTCATCGACATACACGATTTCACATCGTTCAGGTATGTCATCCAATACTGCTGTGAGACGACGATGGAATTCTGGCAAGACTTCTTGCTCGTTAAAGAATGGCACCACAACAGACAAGACTGTTTTAGGCTCAGCGTGTTGGCTCACCTTTGAAAAGGTTGCGGCGTGAATGTTGAAGGTTGACATGCTACTCTTCCACTAAATCCAATGAATGGATGCAGTCTACAAGTCGCCATGTGAAAGAGATGTTGTTGACATCTTTTTCACGCCCTTAGTGCATAATGTTCTGTTAAGAAAAGTCCCTAATTTCCAAAACCTGCCAAATTGGAGAGAAATACATGAAACGCGTACTTTTGGTCGAAGACAATCGAGAAATTGCAGGCATGCTGTTCGACTATTTTGAGTGTGCGGGTATGGAACTCGATTACGCTGACAATGGCGAGCTTGGTCTGAAATTAGCGATGGAAAATACCTTCGATATTATTCTGCTTGATCTAATGCTACCTCGCATGGATGGCTTGACTGTGTGCAATAAATTACGCGAAGCAGGCAACAATACGCCTGTATTGATGCTCACCGCGCTCGACAGTCGAGACGACATGTTAAAAGGTTTCAACCACGGTGCGGATGACTATCTGACAAAACCTTTCGATCTAGACATATTGGAAGCACGCATGACCGCTTTGATTCGCCGTTATCGTGGTACGGTCGCGTCTTGCAAGTTAACCTATGGTGAAGTCTCAATCGATCAGAAAACCCGTAAAGCGTATCGCCAAGATAAGCTTCTCGCCCTCAATCCGACCACTTATACAATTTTGGAAATGTTGGTGAAGAACGCACCAGATGTCGTCACTCGCGAAGACATTGCATTTCGTCTATGGCAAGAGAACGAGCCGAACAACGACGTACTGCGCAGCCATATCTACCAACTGCGAAACCAAGTTGATAAGCCGTTCGAACGACATGTGCTCATTACGGTTCCAAAAGTTGGCTTCCGCTTGGAGACAGGTGCATGATCAACCGCTTACTTGCCAGTACGCAAAGCACACAAAGTATGACAGGGCGACTCGCTCTGTTTTTTTCTTTCGTTTCTGTCGTTATCGGTATTTTCTGCTTTGCACTCATCACTGGTGCTCTTTTATGGTCAGAAGATCGTGTCGGCGAGCGCCGGATCATGATCGATAAAAAAGAGGCGATCGAACACTTTCAATCTCATCCAAATGCAGGCGTTATACAATTAGACCTATTGACCACCGCCTACAACGACATTGCCTTAGTACCTGCCCCATTTCAGAAGTATTTAATAGGTAAAAAACATTTTTTGGATGAAGTCGGGGATGAGCCAAGTTCAAGAATGATTTATATGAGCACCTACACCAGTAAAGGTGTAGAGCATCCAGTAATCCTCGTATCCCTGATTGATGAAATCGAAATTACCACCGAAGAGTTCATCATGGTGGTTGCTATGGTGCTGTCTATCGTCGCAATCTTGGTGTTCTTGTTTGGTAGCTTGTTACTGCGGTTATCACAACGCTTGATCGAGCCTGTTAACGCCCTAAAAACGCAACTTGACCAACACCAAGGTGATCCAACCCAAACCTTTAGTGTGCCGGAAAGTTCGGCAAAAGAGTTTCAAACCTTAGCGGATGAGCTTAATGAGTATCGCCGTAAGATCAATCAAGTCATCAAGCGGGAGCAAGCTTTTGCGCGTTACGCAAGCCATGAACTACGCACACCATTGACGGTAATGAAAGGCTCAAGCAGTTTATTGGCTAGAAGCGCCAGTACGGATTTTCAAACGCGACAGGTTCATCGTATTCAAGATGCAACGCAACAAATGTCGACGATGGTGGACGCTCTACTCGGCTTAGTGCGATATGAACGAAATACAGATGACTCACCCGTACGAAGCATTAGCGAAGAAGAGCTCACACAAATTATTGCGCAAAGTCAGGCGCAAGCGGATGAGAAAGCACTCAGTTTTGATGTGCAGATAGACGGTAACCCCAAAACGCGTGCTACCAATGCGGTCTTGACCATCATTCTTGGTAACTTGATTCGAAATGGCATTGCGGCAACGCCATATGGGGCGATCCATATTGGCATGAACGAGGATACCATTTGGGTTCGTGATGAAGGGGAAGGTTTTTCCAGTATCCCTCATTCAGAAGGGCATGGGTTGGGTTTAATGATTGTGGATGACCTGTGTCACCGCTACGGCTGGCAATTTGACATCGGAACTCACCCAGACGGTGGGTGCGAAGCCGTTATAAATCTTGCATTGGAACATCAAACCTAGCCAAGTGCATTCAACCCTCAGACCAAGGCACCGACTTTGCACTATCGTCTGATGACGACTCCTGTGCGTCGATGCCTTTCGAGTCCAAGCGTTGTAGAGTTAGGCGTTGTATAGCAATGCCGCTAGCGTACTCAATCGCTGATGCTTCTCAGAGCCTACCTCAGACGCGTCACCGACAGAAAGTAAATCTTCGATAAAGCACGCCAATGCCCTCGCCTCGATTGCTCTGATGGCTGCTTGCTGCTCGCCCGATAAATATCCGTAAATGCTCGCCGCGCCAAAGTCACCAAAAATCATCTGCCCTTGCGCGTTAACCAATGTGTTGTGAGCGTATAGATCACCATGACACACCTTGTTGTCATGCAGATGATTAAACACATCTACCATCTGCTCTACAATCAGTTCAATTTGAGTCATCGTCAACTTGAACCCTTCTGGGAAGGTGTCTCTAGTACAAGTTTCAAGAGTTGGTGGCAAACCCAAGTTGTAGTAGCTGTTTGGTATCAGCTCCATCACTAGAGCAAGCTCAGTACCGTCATCCACTTGCGCGATAGATTTGACCAAGTTGTCATGATGACCAGCTTGTAAACATGCTTCAAGTTCATCATGAGGGAAACCATCACTGGTGACCTCGCCCTTGAACACTTTCACCGCCACTTCACTCGGGAAGTCATATTGAGCGTCAGTCCAGTTCGCGTGAGAAATCACACCACTCGCACCTTGACCAAGAACATGGTTAAGCGAGTAACTGCTTGTGGTCACTTTAGGCACACTGTCTAGCGAAGATGGATGCTTGCAGAATGGGTTACCTGCGAAAGCCAACCACGCCAACTTAGGCAGCTTCATCAATACATCCGGGAAGTACTCTAACTGGTTCGCAGATAAACGAATCAATTCCAAGTTGACCAAGTTTTCCATGCTGTTTGGCAGTTGCTTGATGCGATTGCCCGCCAGAGCAAGCTTTCTTAGGCGCGACCTTTCACCCAGACTGTTTGGAAGAACTTCAATCTCATTGTCTGTCAGGATCAGCCAGCGTAACTGAGTTGGTAGTGACGCTTCACTTACCTCTTTAATTTTGTTGGTTTTAAACCCAACCATCTCTAGGCTTGGAAGCTTTCCCAACACCTCTGGTAAATGCGTGAACAGGTTGTTCGAAGCAAAAATGATTTTTAGCTTGCTAAGCTTTTCTAATTCTTGTGGTAATTCAGACAGTGCATTGCCAGATAAATCTAATACTTCAAGCGTGTCTGCAAGCTCTAAAATTTCCATAGGAAACTCTGTCAGCCCTTCCGCCAACTTTAGTTGTTTAATTCCTACTAATTGTCCTGTTTTTAATTGTTCTAGAGTCTGCAAAACCAAGCCTTCTGATTGAATCGAAATAAGCGGCGTAGTTTACGTGGCTTGAGGCAGAAAGGCGAGCCATGGAATATCGTCTTATTAAAGAAACCCATTGTGCTTATGATAGAGCATCAGGAATAACCGAATCTGATGCTCTGAACCCAGACTTTTTATCTGGGTTTAATGGCGTTACACTACGCGCCCTTTTTAACGGCAAGGTCGCGTGGTTGGACACGTCAGCAGTAGCATGAAACTCTCTGAAAGCCCGATAACTCAACATAACTTTAATGGTCACACGTTTTTTCTTAAGCGTGATGACATGCTGCATTCTCACTTTTCTGGGAACAAAGCACGTAAATTTATGGCGTTGATGGAAACACAGAACAGCGATACCAAAACGCTCATCAGCTACGGCTCAGCTCAATCCAATGCGATGTATTCTCTTGCCGCTCTGGCGCAAATCAAAGGCTGGAACTTCGAGTTCTATGTTCAACATATTCCGTCTTGGCTTAAAGACTCCCCTATCGGCAACTATCGAGGTGCGCTTGATTTAGGTATGAGCATCACCGCGATGCAAGACCTTGGTTCAACACTGCATCCAACCGAATACATCGAGCAAGTACGAGGCTTGGACGATACGACCTTGGTCGTCCCGGAAGGTGGTAAAGCGAAGATTGCCGAAGCTGGGGTAAAACAACTAGCGAGAGAGCTGCTTGATTGGACACGCCTTGAAGGCAGAAAACAGTTTGTAGTGGCGCTGCCATCGGGAACCGGAACCACCGCACTGTACTTAAGTAAACACTTAAAACCTCATGGAATCGAGGTCGTGACCTGTGCTTGTGTGGGTGATGCGCACTACCTCACTGAGCAATTCAACACGCTAGAAACCGAAAATCACCCTACTATTCTCTCAGTACGCGATAAACATCATTTCGGTCGTTTATACCAAAGTGATTACGAGACGTGGAATGCGCTCTACGATCAAACCAACCTAGAATTCGATCTACTGTATGACCCTTACATGTGGCAATGCCTACAGCCGTGGTTGGCAGAGAATGAAGATAAGACGCTGATTTATATCCACCAAGGTGGGTTACTTGGCAACGAATCGATGTTGCCAAGGTATCAACGAGAATTTGAATAAACGAAGTAGCGTTACTTAATAAGCGCTAGGATAGATTTGAACTCTGGCGCTCTGCAATCTTCTACCATTTCATACAAGCACATCTCTACGCTCGTCAGGCCGACTCCGTTTGCGGTTAACTTTGCTAGTGCCAGTGCTTTGTTTGCCGCTGTTCGCGAAGAGACACAATCGGTCACTAGCTCCACTTTGAAGCCCATTTGACGCAGCGATACCGCCGTTTGATATACGCAAATATGCGCTTCGATACCACAAACTAACCACGTATCAATATTGGCGTTTTCTACTGCAAGTTTGAATGTTGGTTCTTTCACACCATCAAAAGTGTACTTTGCGATCGGCAAGTGCGCCTTATCCAACACCTCTCGGATCGGTTCTACTGTTGGTCCCAAACGTTCCGGATTTTGCTCAAGCCAAACAATCGGTAAATTCAGAGCTTTCGCGCCTTTGACTAATTTGGTGGTGCTTTCAATCAAGGCTTCACTTTCGTGCATCAAGGTTGCGAGTTTACCTTGTACATCGACAACAATAAGACCAGTTGTATTTTTCGATAGCATTCTTATCTCCTTTGCGGGCTTGAAGCGCCTTTCTTTGTTGCTCCAAGCTTTCGAACATAATCAATGTATACCCAAGTAACCTCGAAATGCTAGGTTCAGCGAGAATGACTTGGTTTGTAGACGCGGCGGCGATTTAAAGATCTAGTCATTCTAAATCAAGAATCGGTATCTCCGCCGTCAAGCAAAGTGACAAAGTGACTGTCTGCTCACGCTATTTGAATTTTTCTCTAAACAAATCAATCAATGCCTTTACCTTATTGGGTAAGAACAAATTAGAAGGATAAATCAGTGTCAAATGCTGCTTAGGGTGGGTAAATTCCGGCAAAACCTCGACCAGCTTACCGTCCTCCAGCGCTGGCTTTGAATGCACCTGTGGAATAAAGGCGATGCCATTACCAGCAATCGCCATTAGACGTAGCAAATTTAAATCGTCCGATCTCACAGCGACATGAAGTTCAGGGTCTAACAAATCGGCGTTGTAGCGATTTGTTAGCAAACGGTGATGCTTTAAATCTTCCATACTTTGCAGCGGTGGATGCGCTTCAAGGTAAGCTTGAGATGCAACGAAGTGGCTACGATATGGCAACAAGCTGAATTGAACGTAACTGTCATCAGACACTTTGGCCACACTCGGTAGGAGTTGTAGATCGAACGCTTGGCGCTTGAGATCCACACTCTCTTGATGGTTTTCAATCTCAACCGACATCTCAGGATAACGCGTGGTGTACTCGTTTATAATCCAGTTAAATGCTGCCGAGCTCATCAAGGCGGATGGAATCGCGACACGCACTTTCCCCGTCAACTCTTGTTGATATTCATGCATGACATTCAAGCCTTGCTGAATATGTTCTATCGGTTGCCCAACCAATTCAAACAAACGCTTACCATGTTCGGTTAACTCTATCGTTCGTGTTGTACGGATCAATAATGGGCAGCCTAAGGCTTTCTCTAATTCCTGCAAGCGACGGCTTACTTTTGAGCGCTGCAATTGATTTGCCTGCGCTGCCGCGCTAATGCCACCGTGCACCACGGTTTGGCTAAACAAGTGAAGATCATCAAAGCTTACGTTCATTGTCCTACTTTTAGGTCGCTCATGCACTTATTGCCATTCTACTGAACTGTGACTAACTTCTCTATAATCCTTTGTCTTATTTGCTTGTTAGCCCCATAAATTCAGGTATCAGTTATGACAGCGGATCATAAATTCAAACACTGGATGCGAACACTTATTGTCCTGTTCATTGTACTATTTTTCTACATTATTATTGCCGACCGCCACGCACCTATCACCACCGAAGGTCGAGTGCAGGGTTATGTGGTGCAAGTTGCACCTGAAGTCTCAGGAAAAGTGACCGACGTACTGATTGAAAATAACCAGTCAGTTCACCAAGGTGATGTCCTATTCAAGATTGACGATAGAAAATACAAGATTGCTCTAGAGCAAGCCAAACTGTCTCTACAATCGGCATATGAAAAAGAAGCGACCCTTTACTCTCAACGTGAAGCTGCGCAAGCAAACATTGCGCGCGCCGAAGCGACTTATAACAACGCTCATCGTGAGTACACACGATTACAAAAGCTGTCTAAACAAAAGGTGATTTCACAATCCACGCTAGACAACGCTTACGCGCAAAACCAAGTCTCTCGCGCGGCACTTAAAGCCGAACAACAAAACCTGAAAGTGATTGAAGCGCAACTGGGGGATAAAAAAGGGCAAAGCACTGCGGTACGTATTGCCCAGAATGGCATTGAAAAAGCCCAGCTCGATCTTGCCAATACGGCAGTCATGGCACCAAGCGACGGCGTTGTAACGAACTTACAGTTAGAAGTAGGTACCATGGCAAACACTAATATGCCAATGCTGACATTTGTCCCAACTGGTTCTATGTGGGTTGCAGCAGATTTTCGAGAAAAATCCGTCGCAGGAGTTGATAAAAACTATCACGCAATGGTGGCGTTCGATGCCAATCCAGGCTCAGTATACGATTTCGATTTATCCAGCCGTGATTATGGTGTCGCTGCGGCGCAACAAACGCCGAACGGTGCACTGACCAAAGTAGAAGTAAACAATCGCTGGGTACGTGATGCGCAGCGCACTCGCGTTAATTTGACCAGCCAAGAGGCGCTTCCTTCATCGTTATTCGTCGGTTCACGTGCCACCATTGTGCTTTACCCAGACAACAGTCCATTCTGGGAACTGATGGCACAAGCACAGATCCACCTCGCAAGCTGGTTCCACTTTATCTATTAGGTGGCAGTGATGAAGACACTACGTATTTGGTTTGGCTGCTCAATGGGATTGGCATTGAGCATGATCTTTGGTTGGTCTTACGGCTTTTTTGCCATCATGCTGCCATTGTTCGTTCTTGGACGCATGGACCACTTCAGCTTACCCTTAGTTTTGATGGTCTTCTTCTCCGCAATTTGGACCACAGTACAAGCGACCTTTATTCTTGAATACCTTCAGTTTCATCCCTTACTAATGTTTGCTGCGGTGGGCATTATGATGTTGTTTAAGTGCGTTGCAATGATGAACCCAAAGACGTATTTATTTGGCTACATGGGGTTATTGGTTGGCTCGATTGTTCTGAACTTTGCTAGCTACGATTTCATGGATATTGAAGAGTTCAACGTCAATCTTTGGGTGATCTCTTTCAGTAACATCTTCGTTTGTGCTCTCGCTTATTGGTTATTCCCAGAGCCAGAGTCGAAGATCTTGCAAACAGAAATGACCACGCCAGTAAAAAGCGATATCGACTACATCAGCCAAGTTGCTATGGGTTGGGTGGTAGCAATGGCGGCATTTTTGGTGTTCCAAATAGGTGATTTGTACGACTCGCTTTCGGCGCAGGCTTCGATCCTCATCATCCTAACGCCAATGACACTGGCAGGCTCAATGGCCATGGCGAAAATCCGTATCATCGGTACAGCGCTAGGTTGTATCGCGGGTATGGCGGTGCAGTTAATCTTGGGCAGTTGGTTTGGCTACGGTCTGTTGTTTTGGCTGGCGTTTACTATTGCAATGGGACCTTTCTGCTTATGGCTAACGAAAGGTCAGGTCAAAGCAGCTATCGCCTTCTCGGCAATGTCAGCGTTATCTGTACCACTCACCACTTCCTTAGTGCCTGAACAGAAAGACGCATTCTTCTCCATCTTGTACCGTTTTAGTTCGATATTCGTAGCAGTGCTGCTGACCGCCATGGTGATGTGGGTAGTACACCACTGGATTCGCGTGATGTTATTGAAGCATCCTGAGGTGAAGAACGTGGAATTGAATTAAGCCTTGTCTGAGGCGGAAAACGAAGTATGCCGCTCATTTTACTGTGAGCGGCATTCGAGCTTTATATCCCGTAATGCTTAACTAAGGTTACGCGCTTAAGCCTGAAGTGAGCTCATCAAACTCAATAGCGATTGTCGCTGTTCATTGGGAAGTGCTGCAAATAACGTTGCCATTTCACCAAAAAACTCGGGGCCCATTGCGGCAACCAGCGCTAGCCCTTGTTTTGACAACGATATTTTAACTGAGCGCTTATCAACTAAATCATGTTTTCGGACGACAAGCTCTTTTGCTTCTAAGCGCTCCAATCGGTTTGATAGTGCGCCTGAAGATGGCAATAATGTCTGCTCTTTGAGTGCTTTTGCCGTCAGCTCATAAGGCTCGCCAGAACGGTATAATGTCGCTAAAACATCAAACTCCGACGGGTTTAGTCCATGCTTCTTGCAAAAGTGGCTTCTGGCGTCAGAAAGTGAAGTACCAAACCGAACAAACAATGTCACAAGTTCAATAACATTTCCGTCCAACTCTTGGTTTATCGATAGCCACTGTTCTGCAACTTGCTTGCTCGTCATGCTCAAAATAATGAATCCGTGTAATAACGCTCTATACCATTCTACTCTTGCTGCTTATCACCACTGTGCCATACACGGCGATGCTGCTTTTTAAAAACAAGCTTTGCATCGAAGTAGAGAACTTCAAGAATAAGACCGAACGTAAATAGTACCATTACTGAAATTGCGAAAACATCTACGAAAAAGCCTATTAGGGTTTTAATTACTGCTTTTACCAAATCCAACACCTTCATCACCTCTTATTTCACTCATGCTTTTACTCCTTTCTCTTGCCTGACGTCCGCATGATCTGATTTTAGATTCAGCAGATCAGAGAAAAGATCAATTAAGGTGACTTTAACCTTAATTTATGTTTAAGTAAATTATGTTTACTTAAACATAATTTACTTAAAACTGGATCGAGGCAACGCATGAAAATCATCTTGGCAATCTTAGCGCCCTTACTTTGGGGAACGACTTACGCCGTCGTTTCATCAGAGTTTGTGGGTTGGTCACCTTTTGCACTAGCAGTATGGAGAGCCCTACCTGCTGGCTTCATCCTATTGATTTTAAAGCCAACTATGCCCAAGTTATCAGAGCTCCCTGCTCTGCTTTTAATTGGCTTCCTTAATATTGCGTTGTTTTTTGGTTTGTTATTCGCTGCAGCACTGCGACTGCCTAGCACTTTGGTTGGAGTAGGCATGATCGCTTTGCCTGTTGTGAGCTTGGCAATCATGGGGATCGCGCATCAAATCAAACCCTCCATGATCCAATTGATGTCGGCAATGGTGCTATTGGCGTGTTCCACTTATCTATTCTTAACCAGCCGCGCACCCATCAGCCTATCAGCGGTATTACTCTTGGTTGGTGCCATGAGTGCATTGATTGCAGGAAGCGTTGTTGCTAAACACGTGATGAAGAAAATCCATTGGTGGAAGTTACTGACATGGAAGCTCATCTTTGGCGGCATCATTTTATTGCCTCTCGCCTATTGGGATGTTTTTTCGGGGGGAATCATCACGGTTCCTTTATTGCCAGAGAACTTAGAACAATGGCTAGCGATGGGTTGGATTGTCATCGGGTTAACCTCAGTGGCCTACGGAGTTTATGTCTATACCATCCCTTTAATTACCACTAATGAGCTCAGCTTCTTTGGCACCTTTAACCCGATTCTGGCGATGATCTTAGGCGTCACGCTCATGGGAGATTCCCTGACTCACGTACAGATTGGTGTGATGACATTAATGGTCGTCTGCAACTTGATCGCCCAGTTCTTTGAATACAGGAAGAAGCTCCCTACTGAGCAGGAAGTAATCAATTATTAACCTCTGGTGTCGTTAACATTGTGCGTAAAGAAAAAACCAAGCACTCAGTCTTGGTTTTCTCTGTATCCTTAACTATCGATACAAAAATTAGTCAGCAATCTCGTTACGGATGATTTGCGCCCCTAAACTCAGTGCATTCAGCTTTGCAGTTGAAACTTCACGAGGTAAAGGTGCCATGCCACAGTTAGTACAAGGATAGAGTTTATCGGCATCGACATACTTAAGTGCTTCTCGTAGTGTATTTGCTACTTCTTCTGGCGTTTCAATCTCGTTGGTTGCCACATCAATTGCACCAACCATCACTTTCTTGCCACGGATCAGTTCAAGTAGTTCGATAGGCACGCGCGAGTTGTGACACTCAAGCGAGATAATATCGATGTTTGATTTTTGCAGTTTTGGGAACACTTCTTCGTACTGTCGCCATTCAGTGCCTAAAGTTTTCTTCCAATCCGTGTTAGCTTTGATGCCGTAGCCATAACAAATATGCACTGCCGTTTCGCATTTTAGTCCTTCGATAGCGCGCTCTAAGCAAGCAATACCCCAGTCATTCACGTCATCAAAAAAGACGTTAAATGCCGGCTCATCAAATTGGATAATGTCGACACCTGCCGCCTCAAGCTCTTTTGCTTCTTGATTAAGGATCTTGGCAAACTCCCATGCCAATTTTTCACGGCTTCCATAGTGAGCGTCGTAAAGCGTATCGATCATCGTCATTGGTCCCGGCAGCGCCCATTTGATCGGTTGTTTGGTTTGCTGGCGCAAGAACTTCGCATCTTCCACAAACACGGGTTTGGTTCGGCTTACTGGACCTACAACCGTCGGCACGCTCGCATCATAGCGGTTACGGATAGTCACAGTTTTTCGGTTCTCAAAGTCTACGCCACTAAGGTGTTCAATAAATGTCGTCACAAAGTGTTGGCGAGTTTGCTCTCCGTCACTAACAATATCGACGCCTGCTAATTCTTGCTCTTGTAAAGAGACACGCAGCGCATCGCGTTTACCATCAATGAGTTCCTCGCCTTGCAGTTTCCATGGTGACCAAAGCGTTTCAGGCTCTGCAAGCCAAGATGGCTTAGGTAAGCTGCCTGCTGTTGAAGTCGGTAATAGTGTTTTCATCGTCATTCCCTTTCAAATTCTAAATTGATTACGCGTAAGCGGCAGACCATTGCTCAAGGATTGATTTATAAGGTTTAATGAAATGCTCCTCAGCAAATTTCCCTTGTTCAATTGCAAGCTGGCTGCGCTCTTCGCGGTCATAAACGATTTGGGTCAACGAGTGATCGAGGTTCTTCAAATTTGGCTGGTAACACTGCCCTGCTACCGCGTTCGCATTGTAAATCTCTGGTCGATAAATCTTTTGGAACGTCTCCATGGTACTGATGGTACTGATCAGCTCTAGGTTCGAATAGTCATTCAAAAGGTCACCGAAGAAGTAGAACGCCAACGGCGCGACACTGTTTGGCGGCATAAAGTAGCGCACTTGCAATCCCATCTTTTTGAAGTACTGCTCGGTTAGTGACGATTCATTTGGCTGGTATTCAAAGCCTAGAACCGGATGCTGGTTTTCCGTGCGGCGGTACACTTTATTGTCCGATACACTCAAGCAAATCACTGGCGGCTTCTGGAAATGTTGTTGGTACGATTCTGATTTCACAAAGGCTTTAAACAGCTTGCCATGCAGTTCACCAAAACCTGCTGGGATACTGAATTTCGGCTGGTCTTTATTGTGGTCCAACAGTAAAACACTAAAGTCATAGTCACGCACATAAGAAGAGAAGTTGTTGCCCACAATCCCCTCGATACGTTCGTTGGTTTTGCGGTCAACAATGTTGGTTTTAAGCACTTCGATGGAAGGGAATGCTTCACCACTGCCTTGGATATCCATATCAACCGAGATGATTTCTAATTCCACACAATAACGATCGCCAGTCGGGTTATCCCAATGTGCCAATGCATTAAAGCGGTTGTCGATCATTCGTAGTGCATTACGTAGGTTGTCTTGACGACTGCTTCCACGAGCCAAGTTTGCAAAGTTAGTGGTGATACGGGTGCTGTCTGACGGTTGGTAGTTCTCATCAAAACGAATGCTTTTGATAGCAAAGGTGAAATCGTTATTCATGGTGACTTGGTATCCTATTTCCTTAGATAAACGCTGACTGATTACTCGCTCTGTTCTTGGGGATGGTTTTGTTTTTTGATTATCCCAATCGTCAGTTTGTGCAGCGTTCTATCTTGAAGGATTCGGACCAAAAACAGCTGTACAGTGCCTGACACCAGAGCAGTCTGTTTTTTATACTTGCTTCATTGCGTGAAGAATATTGGTATTACTTCACGTTGAACATGAAAGAAATTCATGGCTTAGACAAAACCAGCCAACAAAGCGAATGAAAGTAATTATAAAAACTTACGTCCATACTTAATATCTTGCGATTCCCTCATCTTTATAATTCTTCTCATTCAAATAAGAACCATCAGAAAAATACAGAGAAGGAACACAATGGATATTTATCAAGAAAGTATCAGCTTTTTAGGTAACGGCGCGGATTTTGATGAAAACGGATTATTTCAGTGCGAGTTATCATCGGATACGAATAACCATGATGACGCACTTTTCTTAACCGTATTTAAGAACGAAGCCACCATTAACTTACACATGTCTCTCACCAGCCCTGTGGAGTTACCAACCCCTCTTCCAGAAAAGATTGCCATCGCGATTGGCGAACATGCACTTGAACCTTTCCGTGGTGGTTTTGGTATCGGTCTAATGCCTGATAGCCGAAGATTAACTATCTACAAGGTTATTTCTCTCTCAAACAAACCTCAAGATTATGTGCAGAACACTTTTCAGCAACTGTTAGAAAGAATGGAGCAATGGCACCATTTTATTGAGCAAGCGGATAACGCAGAGACAATCCCAGAAACACTTCCTGCTGGGATCTTTATTTAATCTCTACTGCGAATTCCCCTATTTAAAATACGAGTTTAATGTATGTCTACAATTCAAATTAATAGCCAGCATCGAGGTAATTTAGACCTCGCAGATATTCAAAATATCAAAACTAACGCCAAAGAAGGCGATACCGTTAAATTTGGTTCTGTATTTGGTAAAGAGTACAGCGTAACTAAAAATAGCGATGGTGACGTTACTCTAAAACAAAAAGAGAATCGCAGTTTTTTTAATCGTTTCTTTAGTAAAGCCGATTCTTCAAAAAACGGTGATTTAAAGCTAAATCAGATGAATCAGCAACTGCATAAAAAAGAAGGCAGCGGCAACGTTAAGGTCTTAACTTTGACCTATAACCAAGCAAACCAAAAGATGCCGGAAGACACAAAGAACTACTTCCAGAACCTGATTCAAAAAGGCGACTATGATGTAGTCTTGTTTGCGGAACAAGAGTCTAAATTGCTTGCTAACGATCTTGAGCTTGATGGTATGAACCTTCTGAGTCAAAACAAAATGAAAGTTATGACGAAAGGTCTTGGTGAAGGTGTTAGCTATACTTCAATGTCTGTTTTTGCAAAAGACGGCGTTGATATTAATGTCAAAAAAGAGTCTGAATACCGTCACGGTATCGGTGGTCGAAACATGGAATTCTTCATGGGTATCACTGGTAACAAGGGTGGCGTAAAAACGGCTTTGGAGATCAATGGTCAAGCCTTAAACGTCATTTCTGCACACTTGGACTCTAACAAAGAAGTCAAACGTGAATTCGAAGGTAACAAGTTGATGGAGGGGATCAAACCGAACGAAGAGGTTCTGATCACTGGTGACCTAAATGAGCGTGAAAAGCGTATCGCTGAAGGTTCTGACGTAATGTACGATCCTGTCGCACACGATGATACGCACCTAGCCAAGCACGGTTTTAAGTTCAAACCACTTAATAGCCACACCTACATGCAACTTGATAAGCACACTGGCAACATTAAACAGAAAGAAGGTCGTGACCGTCCTGACTTCGGTGAGCTCGATAATACCGGCTTAACCAACAAAACAGGCAACTTACAAAACCATGAAACCAGTGTTATCACTGAAGGTTTTGAGAATATCAGCGACCATAAGCCAGTACAGTCTACTTTTGAAGTAAGAGGCTTTTCTCAAAAGCTGATTGAAAACGCACAAACACATACAGCAGCAGACTTCAAAAATGAAGCCGCGTACTTAAAGCCTGGTACTGATCCGGCAAAAGCGACGTTTGAAGATGTGACCTCAGCGAACCAAGCTCGTCTTGGTTTAGAAAACTTGAGTAGTGATGAACAAGCGTTTGTAAAAGAGAACTTCGCTAGCTTTATCATCGGCAAAGATGCCATCTTTAGCCAGCTAACAAGTGGCTTTATGGAAGAGATGGGTCAGCTTCACACCGCTAACCTGACCACAGGTCAACTACAGACTCAACAAATTGCATTGAGCGAGAAATACGAACAGCTAAGTGACAAAGTAAACGCTCAGTTTAACCAGCAGTTCGTTGCTAACCTTTAAGACAGACGCAACCAGAATACCTATTTGTGAATCTATCTAGATGAATAGGAGTGATGAATACAAAAGGTGATCGTAAGGTCACCTTTTTGCGTTTTAGGACAGAGCCAATCCCACCTCCCACTTCCCCGCAAGACTGATTAACTGCGGCTTTCTACGGTTGAACCGGATCGAGCAATAGTGATTCACGAATCTGCTTTTCTTTGAAACTCGATAAGATAAACATCATCAGATAACCAAGACACAAAGCGACAATGATGGCGACGACATTGTGGGTAAATGCGGATATCACGTAGAACATAACAACTAAGGTCACGATACCTGACAAGCGAATAAACAAGCTGGTTTTGAAATAACCATTCGCTTTGATATACGCAAGTTGATAAGCGTTGAGCATCATGAAAATAAAGAAGATAGAAAAATGAAACAGCACTGGTACTGCACCCATATATTCCGGCGGGAAAAGCCCAGCGACAATGTTTGAACCAAACAGCAGCATCGTCGTGAAGAAAACAGCGCTGACAATAAACGACAGTTTAAACACCCAACGTCGTATCAACTGAATCTCTTGGTATTCCCCGTTACGGATTTTGACCGACAGCTCTGGCAATACGAACCGGTAGATAGGGAAAACAAACAACATGGTCATATACGTAAATACTGGGCGAACTACCACCTGAAAGTCCCCCAGCTCATCGACACTAAAGTAACGAATCGTCAGTAACACCGCGATGTAGATCATCAGAATGCTGGCACCCGCCTCAAGCGTAGCTGTAAAACTCTTCTTCACATAACCAAACATGTCCGGATCTAAACGTACCGGTTTAATTGGGAGAGTAGAAATCACTTTGCGGCGGCTGATGTACATGTACAAAGCGGTAATGAGTGAAGAAATGGTCAACCCATAAAACAATGCCGTTAGTGCGCTGTATCCAGCAACATAATAGGCGAACAAAAACAGAAGAACATTGAGTGAAGGGTCAAGCCAAGTCGTACGGTTAGTAATATCGTACAGGCGGTACATCGCGACGAGGTTCGTAAAGTACAGTTTAAGTCCAAGACCAAAGATTATCCCGACTAACTGAAGATACTCCACTCCGATACTAAGGCTGTGTTTGATATAGGGAATCACACCTCCCCAAGTAATCAAAACAACCAAAATCAGAGTGAATCGAAAGATATTGATAATATCCGTGTCATTCTGAGTTTGAGAATAAGTAACGACCATAGAAGATCGAAACCCAGTCATTAGAATCATAGAAAGCGAGATGATATCAACCACACTGTGAAATAGGGCTAGGTCGGTTTTCGGCACCCAAGCAGCAAGCCAGATTTTGAATGTAAATCCGATGCCTATACTGACTAAGGTCGCCCATATTCCAGAAAGAAACGCATTCTTTACTTTGGTCACTGATTCTGACTGCATTCCAGATACTGATGTCCATTTAACTGAGATCTTTCATGTTATTGAAAGTAATTCTCATTTACAAGCAAGTTTTATATGACCAAACAAAGGTTGCAGAAATACAACCTACTTAACTTCTCAACCGTAGAAAGCCCTTCAAACAAAGGGCTGAACAGAAAACATTCGATCCATATACCTAAACCAATCTCACCGAATCCTGCGCCTTGAGGTCACTTGGGTATATATCAATCACACATTACTGCGGATTCTTTCTTTGGCAAAGGTATAAGCGCATGCCAACTTGATTGATGTCCAGCAGTGAGATTGACCCCCACTGAATTTGACCCGTAATCTCACTTGATCCCCACCATGAGACCAAGACAAGGTGTTTTGAATTAAAGAAGGAGTGTCTCGATGCACCTGAACTTTGGTAATCGAAAAGTCATGTTCTAGCACTGCATACTTGTTGTCCGCATAATAGACCACAACCACCAGCGCACTACCCAACAACGCTTTAGTGCCTTTAATGAGCTTTTGTGGCTCATTTTCTACCGCGTTAGCGAGCTGTTTACCAATATTGCCCGAGAGACATTCCAACGTCCTACTTCGTCCTGCATCATCATTAATGAACGTTTCTTTCAGCGCCTCAAGCGTGCCATTGAGCTCTTCCTGTCTGAGGTCGAAATAAGTGTTCCCCAGAATTTGCCCAATACCCGGGTTTTTACAGTTAATGGTATTGGTCGCCTTAGCAATTGCCTTCAGAGAGATAGGTTCCGTTACGTACTTATCTCCTACTCGTAGCACTAACTCAATATCGGCAGTGTTGAGGCGGTTGTCCAAATACGCATCAGGCACTAGCTCGATAGAATCGATCTTAAAATCACCATGCTTTTCTTTCAAAAACGCGCTTAAACCATCCACTGCACCAACAGAAGTCGCTCGTATCCCCTCGAACTCTGTAGCAGTAATATCCGGTGAATATTTCGCGAACATCTCAATAAACGCATGGTTATCAAGCTGGATGACATTTGGGTTTACCTTGAGAAGCTGAGCATAAAAAATAGCTTCGGAGCACTTGCCGATTGCGTTGGAATTCGCTTTCCCACCTTCAGGTTTATGTGTAACAGACAAAGCATCGTTAAACTGCTGCAAAGATCGCGCATTATCCTGAGCGATCTTATTCTCAGCTTTAGGTGTTGCGTAGCTGGTCGCTAGCTTGATCGCAGAGTCAGGACCACTTTCAAACTTAAATCGGATCAACAGCGTAATATTGTCGGCAGTAATGCCAACGGAATTCGAGCCAACCTTGGATATGCTGACGTTTTTTATCTCGTGAACATCAATTTTAAATTCTTTAACACCCTTTAGCCTTTCGCCATCATACTGAGTAATAACATTGAAGGAGTCATTCATAAACAAGGAGTTAAATGCCTTTTCGATGGTTTCAGAGGCTTGGTTATATTCATCCAGAAACAAGCCAAAGCATTTCTCTCTCAGCTCATAAAGAAGCTTACTGCGAAACTCTTCAAGTTCTTGCGTGAACTTAGGACAAGACTCTTTTAGTAAACGCTTCAATTCACGTTCTGTCGCCTCATTAGACACATCACCCACTATGCGATTAGCACTATCGAGTAAAAACTGACGGTAAACCTTAGCAAAGTAATCATTGAATTCACTCTGAAGGGAAGCTGATCCAAAGTATTTTGCAATAAAGCTTTTTGCTCCTAAATTCTTTGGCTGTATCACTCTTTTTGGCCTTATTTTGAACAGGTTGACACAAACAACGTCTCCATTAGCTAGATGCAAGGTTAGATCAGGCGCGACATTTGAGTTGTCAGCCTCAAATTTGTTCGTGACTTGAGAGATGTTACTTTGCTGCTCAATGATAAATCGCGCAGTCCCCGAAGCAATCCCATCAGCTTTCGGAAGCGTTTTCGCCTGTAAATAGTGCTGGATTTCAGAAGTAACCGCTTGAACGTGGAGATCTCCACTTTTTCTTGGCGTTGGGTTTGGCATAAGTTTATCCGCGATGAATGTCATATCACGCTAGCATGAAACGTAGATTCGACAATGGCACATTAGCGCAATCTCAGCAACTAGAAGAGTTTAACTAACAGATTGATAAGCTTATTTAAAAACCTAGCTCACGCTTTTTTTCGCTCAATATTCAATAAAAAAGCGCATCTCAGACAAAAATCCAAGTGCGCTTTCATCAACAACAGTCAAGTATCAACAGTTAAGTATCAACGCTTAAGCGAACGATAGACACCTAAGGACAATCTCTAATCCGGTTTGCGGTCTGAAATCACCTTACCATCTTTAATCGTAATGATGCGTTTAGTACGCTCTGCCAAAGCGTTGTCGTGTGTGACGATGATGAGGGTTCGACCTTCTGCATGAAGTTGGTTGAACAAGGCTTCAATCTCTGCACCTGATTTGGAATCCAAAGCACCAGTTGGTTCATCAGCAAGGATAATTTGCGGGTCATTAACCAAAGCTCGTGCAATCGCAACCCTTTGTTTTTGACCACCTGAAAGCTGGTTCGGCTTGTGATCGAGTCGATCCCCTAGCCCCACTTGTTCTAACAATTTTGCGGCACGTTGGCGACGCTCTTTAGCTTTGATACCCGAATACACAAGCGGTAATGCGACATTATCTAGAGCCGTTGCGTATTCAAGCAAATTAAAGCTCTGAAACACAAAACCAATCTTTTGATTGCGAATCCCTGCTAGAGCATTAGCAGTTAAGCTTGCAACATTTTGACCACCCAAAAGGTATTCACCATCCGTCGGTTTGTCCAGGCAACCAAGCATATTCATCAGCGTCGATTTGCCAGAGCCAGATGGCCCAAGAATAGAAAGAAACTCTCCTTGGTTGATGGTTAAGTCAACGCCGTCTAGTGCACGTACTTCGACCTCACCATTCGCGTAGTACTTACAAATATTAGTCAGCTCGACAAGCGGCTTGTTCACCATGCTTTCTCCAGAATTATTATTCACTTTGTAGTGCCTCCAGCGGACTCACTTTGGCTGCCCGATTGGCAGGTAACCAAGCTGACGCGACGCCGATAAACACCAAGGTAGAGATCACTATCGCAACCACGGTCCACGAAAGTTCTGGAACCGGTTTACCGAGATCCTCATAGAAGACATTCCCTTCTAGATTGATGGCACTGATTGCGGAAATGAGACTGTAGGTAACACCGAGCCCCAACGCGCCTCCCATCATCATGGTCATTAACGATTGAACTAAGTAATGCAGACGGATCGCCGTTGGCGTTGCCCCTACCGCCATACGAACTCCAATATCTCGGGTAGAGCGTTTAACAGTCGCGTACATCACATTCGCGATCCCAACACCAGCCACAGCTAGCGTGACAAAACCAATAATGCCGAGAAAGCTTTGCAAACCTATCAGGAACTGCTGCATGCTCTTTTGTTGCATGAACATATCTTCCACTTGTACGACTTGTTCATCACTGACACTGGCTCCATGTTTACGCGCAATCACTTGGCGAATGGTTTCAGCCAACCTCTTGCGGTCGGTCTCCGATTTTGGCTCAACATTAATACCACCAATATCACCATTTGCATGAAAGCGTTGCCAAGTCGCAAGCGGAACAAAGCTCGAATAATTGATGTCATCACCTTGCTCAACGCGTCCACTGTTTTTGGCAAGTACCCCGACCACGGTAAACTCTTCGCTACCAATTTTAACCTTTTTACCAACCGGATCGGCTTGCAAGGTAACAGCGGCAAACCAGTTAAAATCATCAACTGGGTTGAACAAATCCGCTGCTAATGAATAACCGAGCACAACCACTTTGCGCATCTGGTTTTGATCAAGAGGATTCAACCATCGCCCGCCGGGTAAAGGCTTCAGATTAGTCATTGATGCGTAATCCGTTGGAACCGCGAGCGGCTTTTGCCATGATCCTCGGTTTCCTGCTGTGATGTTTTCATTCCATTTCGCGCTGGGTGCTACACTGGCTACTTCAGGTAATGCCTTGATGACTTTAGCGTCATCTATCTTAAGCGTAAGAAATTTACCTTGATGAAAAGCGCCATGATCAACCGTCGCAATCCCCCCAGTCAGATAGATCAGATTACCATTGCCATTTTGCGCCGTTTTCAGCACGCCCTGTCGAATTCCCTCACCAACAGCCAGCATGGCAGCGATACAAAGCGTTGCCCATGCCACCGCCAAAATCGTTAAGCCTAAACGCAACTTTTCTGCTGACATCTCTTGGAAGATTTGTCTCATTGGTAACAGCATGATTATGCCCTCGCACTCAAAGCAATTACTGGTGTGAGACGAGAGGCTCGTCTTGCAGGAAAGTATGACGCCATCAGTGCCAAAATCAGCGTGACTAAGAGTGACCATACAATAGAGCCGAGTGTTATCACCGGTATACCAACCCATTCAGGAAGGGTGATTGAGCTAAGTAAGGTCACAATACTATAAGCAAACATCAGCCCAACTCCGGTTCCAACAGCAACAAGAATGAGCCCTTCTAAAATAAACTGATTCAGTATCGATTTTTGAGTAGCGCCTATCGCCAAGCGAACCCCAATCTCTCTTGTTCTCTCAGTCACCGACAGAAACATAATATTGGCAACACCAAGTGCACCAACAGCCATGGTCATAGCACCACTTGCGCCCAAGAACACCTGAATGCCACGGAAGATCCCCTTAATCAATGAGGCTCCTTCACTAAAATCTGGCATATCAATCGCATCTCTATCGTTAGGGTCAAAATGAAGCAATTTCGCATAAAAGTCAGCAACGTTTTTCCTAAATGAATAGGCATCCATACCCGCGGCAGGCTTCATCAACAACATCCATGGCTTGGTGTTCCACAGATCTCGATAGGTCGTTTGAGGGATGAAGACGGTACGGTTATCACCAAAAGAAATACCAGAGTCCTCATTTTTGAGTACGCCAATCACCAGAAAAGGAATGCCATTGACTTTCACCGTATTACCAGTGGTAAGTGCACCCATCTTCGCGATTTGATCACCTAATACTGCGACGCGTGTGTGATTGTGGATATCACTCGGTGAGATATGGCGCGAGCCTGTTTCAAACTTGCTTTGCATTAGTGAAAAATACGTCGAATCTATGCCGCTCACATTACTCGATAAACGTTGTCCTTTTTCATTGGTAACGCTGCCATCCCACTTGGCATACACACTGGAAACATCCTCGACAAAACCCGCGCTCTTGATCATCTCAACTTGCTCTTGTGAAATACTGATTTGACGCCTAGCCGGTAAGCCTTGCCAAGCCTTACTTGTGCTTGAGGGAAATGCCACTTGGACGTTGTTCATCAAAAAAGAAAGCTGTTGAGTTTGATGACGATAGAAACCCTCTCCCAACGCAATCAACACCACCACTGAAATGACACCCCAAGCAATAGCAATGATCGCCAACGCACTTTTCATACGATGCGCCATCAAAGTTTGCCAGGTTTGCTGTAATAGATTGGTCATGAGTTAAAAGCTCGAGAAATCAACGCCATCGTGTCATCATCCAGCTTTCCTGCGGTTTGAAGCAAACCAATGCGCTGACGCCAATAGCTGTACAAGTTGGTTTTTAGGCTATTTTTGGCTTCAAACAAACTGTTGTGCGCACTGATCACCTCTGAGACTTCCAACAATCCTGCGTCGTAAAGCTTCTCTTTACTGCGTAAGACTTTCTCGCGAGAAAGCACAAGCTCGTTTGCCATCAGCACTTGGTTCCAGTTGATCTCGACCTGAGTAAACTGCTGGATAACGCGCTTATGAATATCGATTTCAACTTTACGCAAATCTTGTTTCGCACTGAGGATATTAAGTGACGCTTCATCAACTTTCGCGCGCGTTGCACCGTTGAGGTCAATTGGCACGCTCAAGGTGATGCCAGCGTTGAACTCACCGTCTTTGCGTCGATCATCATCGTTGTAACCAATGTCACCTTTCAACGTGGGGTAGTAGCCACCTTTCGCTGAGTCTTTGGCAAACTCACTGGCTTTGACATTTTGCGCAGCGACTAATAGCTCAGGACTGCTGTCTTTTGCCAGTTTCAACCATTGCTCTTGGGAGTTCACCAACATTGGTGGCTGGATGAGCGAATCAGTACGAATTTGATCAACATTTTGTGGCGTTTGGTTGATTAAAGCTGCCAGTGTCGCTCTTTTCACTTCTAAGTCAGCTTGAGCACTTAAAATACCCGCTTGTTCAGAAACCTGTGTCGCACGAATCTCTTCTACATCAACCGATTTCACTTTACCTGCACGATACCGCTTCTCGATTATTTTCAGTAACTTATTGCCTTCTTCTAGCTTAGATTGCGCCAGTTGCAAATCGCCTTGCGCACTCGCAACATCCAGGTAAGACGATAGGAGCCTTTGCGCCAATTCGTTATGTGATTGAGTCAACTCCAACTGCGCTTTAAGGTAGTTTGCATTTGCTCGGTCTAAGTCTGACCACAAACTGCTGTCCCAAATGGTTTGAGAGAGGGATGCCCCGTAGCGGTTGGTATTGTCTGCTGACTCACTCCAGTTTGAAGACGCCGTGGCAGTCAAACCGGGCAAAAGTGAACTGCGACTCGCATCAACACCGACCTCGCCAAGTTGCACGCCAATCTTAGCTTTTTCATAATTTGGGTCGTTTTGTTTTGCCTGTTGCCACGCTTGCTCGATAGAAATCGCATAGCTAGGCAAACTTAACGTGGCAGCTAATATCGCGCAGCCTAATTTGGACAAAGTTAACTTAGCCATGAGCGGCTCCCATCATCATGCTGTTGTCGATGATTTCTTCATTCAGTTCGACACCATCAAGCACTTCCACATTAATTCCATCCGATAGTCCGAGTTTGACTGGTTGTGAGTGGAAACCTTGTTCAGAAGTGTCTGGGATCAAAACGCTTGGTGTGTCGCCATTAAACTGAAGCGCACGCTCTGGCAGTGTTAAAACATTTTCTGATTTCTTTAGCGTGATTTTTGCCGTCGACGAAAAACCCGAGCGCAAACGCACTTCTTTCGGAATACTTAGTTCGCCCACTTCAACGCCAAAGCCATTATCGAAACTTTTCGCGGATGCGTTTCCAGCAGGTGAGTTTAAGTTCTCAGACTGAATGGCCACTTTAGTCAGCACTCCAGAGATCTCAACATCTGGATAAGGAGCGACAGTGATCACAACTGGCATGCCCGGGGAAAGCTGAGCAGCATCATGTTCACTCACGCTGCCTTTGAAAATCAGGCTATTCATATCAGCCAGTGACATCATTGCCGTTGCTTCTTGGCTTGACTGTGTAGAAATAATCGGCTCACCGACTTCCACTTTACGGTTAAGAACAGTGCCATCAATCGGCGCATAAATGGTCGATGTCAAACGTGCATTCCCGATAGAGGCTTCGCCGCTACGAATCAACTCAAGGTTCTGACGTTTTTGCAATACATTCGCTTGAGCAGACTTAACCGCTGATCGCGCACTCACATACTCGTCATAGTTTTTAGGAATGATGTCCTGCTTGACCAAGCTCTCTAGGTTAGCAAGCTTTTGTTTGGCTGATTCAAGATCCGCTTCACTGCGCATCAAATCGGTAGACGCATCCGTCAGTGCTTGAGGTGTCGGGTTAGGACGCACCTTAATCAAGGGTTGCCCTTGTTTTACTTTTTCGCCGACGTTGACATAGATTTCACCAACGATACCGTCAATTTGTGACTTAATAGAAACCGAGTGCGCTGGAACAATATTACCAACAGCGACCGCTTGTTTTTCAATGGTTCCTTTTTCCACCGCTAGAGTTGGAAACGCTTCCGGCTGAGCCGAAGATTGCAGATAGTAATACGCACCGCCACCGAGCAGCGCAACGCTCACAGCAGAGACAAGCCAAGTTTTTGCCATCATTGATACCAGTTATTGTTGTGTAGTCTTGTGACCATCTCGTGAACACAAAGTTCTAGGATAATATCGGCTTTAATGTAGGATATTTGTCATATTTGGTATGGCTATGTAATCACTAAAAGACAATAGCCGGAGTGAATCGCTGAACTTGGCGTAAAATGGTCATTGGTTAAATGTCAACACGGCGACCAGTTGGTAAATGCTCTAGACGATCACCAAGCACTTCTTTCAGTAAATGATACGCCTTCATCCCCGTACAGTGACCCGTGTAAAACTTCTCAACAGGATATTCTGACAAGACTTTACCTAATGCTTTGATGTCGTCTTTAGTACCACCAATACTATTAAATACGGGCAAGCCCACGAGATGAAAGCCACCCACTACCGCTTTGATTTTGCAGTTTGGAAATGACTCAATGCTTTTTACTTCACTTCGAAAGCACCAACACTGCTGTTTTGATCCTATTAAGACTTGACGGAAGTTCAAAAAACACACTATCATTCGCAAAACTGACCAATTGGTCAGTCGGTATTTAGAGCGAGTACTATGGACAAAAGACAACAGATCATTGAAGTTGCAACGCAGTTATTTGCGGAACATGGTTTTGAGAAAACGCCCGTCTCCACCATTTGTGAGAAGGCTGAAATTTCAAAAGGCTTGGTGTTTCACCACTTCAAAAATAAAAACGAACTGTTAAGAGAAGTTTTTGTTCATATCACTCAGATTATCGAAGAAACAGATAAGAGTGATGAACACGTATCAGAGAATGACGATCGCTTAGAAGCAATGATCCACTCGATCTTCGATGGTATGACCGTTCCTGAACACCGCAAGATTTATCAGTTCAATTTTAGTGTGATGGTTCACCCGACCACGAGAGCGATTGTTGTCGATCTGATAGACGAACGCTACCAAGGTTTACAGGTATCCACTGAAGAAGTTTTTCGCTCACTGGGGCACTCGAACCCTGTTGTCGTGACAAAAATGTTCATCGCGGAGATCGATGGTATTGCCATGAACTATTTACTCAATGAGGACTTCCCTATCGAAGAAATCAGGCAAGAGTTCATCAAAAAGTACTGCTAAACCAACCAAAAAATCATGCACATCTCGTTGCGTGATTTTTTTGATTAAACCAACTGACTGCACGGTCAGTCGGTTTAGTGAGTTAAATATAAAAACTAAGGAGAAACCAATGAATACACCTTATCAAATTCAATACGAAGCGTTCGCGAAAGCCGGTGGGCTATATGATGAGAGACACGCCAAACTCTATGCAGAATTTGCCGACAATCTTATTGCAGATGGCAGCTTTTCAATCGTCTACGAAGGCGTAGCACACGCCTGCTATACCCCTATCGTGATTGACGCAGCACCACACCTAAAATGCTATGTACTTGCACCACTTGCGGTACTACCTGAGTTCCAAGGCAAAGGTTATGCGACAAGATTGATGGAAGAAGCAGAAAAGCAGTTAAACGCTGACGTTATCTTTGTAATGGGCGATCCGATGCATTATGCGAATCGTTACAACACGACTCACAGCGTATTACTACCTGTACCGTCCAATGCGCCTTTAGATTGCTGGTTTGCACGAGAGTTAACACCAGGCGCGTTAACTGGGGTTGGTGAGTCCACTTCATCCATCAAGGGACCTTTTTCTGATCCATTGATGTGGAGTCATCCAGACGAGCAAGTCGTCTAATATCAACATCAATCTGTTATGCCCAGAGCACATTGCTTTGGGCATGCGGTGTAACCCAATCTATCTTAATAGGAGCATTGCAAGTGCACCGACCAATACACCGAATACAAACATTCCTACACTAATTAATATAAGGTTAGGAGAATTGCTAAAAGATGAAGGTTCGTTACTCCCATAGTTATCAGGTTTAGCATTGACCAAAAGTGCCGTGTATTCGGTATCAAATGCAGCCGCCAGAGAACGCCCCGTCTCCAAAGAAGCACTTCCGTGAAGCTCAACACGTTGTATGGTGCGTAAACTTAACCCACAGATATCGGCGAGTTGTTGTTGGGTCCATGCTTTGTGCTGCCTTAGGTGGCGAATTTTTGAGGTATCTAATTGCATCCATTCACCCTTTCCCACCAAAAAACACAGCGATAGTGACAAAACCAACAAGCAAACCACATGCAAAAGCAACACCAATGCCTTTGAGAATTTGGAGATGAGTTAGCCCAAATTCATACTCATCAATACTTCGATAACCCTTTTTCAGGAAGACCGTTATCATCCACTTACCGTTTAGGCAAATTTGGACTTCTAATTTCTCTCCTTCAATCTCAATCATATGACTGGATTTAAAGTACCAATTGGACTTTTGGGATACGAGTTCACCATCGACGTAAACCCACTCTTTGCCACTTAACATTGAGATTTGGACAGTAATGTCATGTCCTTTCCATTCAAAGTAGCTGGTTAAAATTGTTTTCCCTGTTTGCATCACATATCCCTATTCATTCAATGATGTTCACATCATGCCGCAAGATCGACACTATAAAAACGACGCACAGACGACAGTCGCCTTTTTGTCATGTGACACCATGGCGACAATGGTATGACAGTTCTTAATTTTCAATAAGTTAAGCAATCAACTTGAGGACAAACCCCTGCTGTCTCCGTGGTTCAATATCCACTATTGCGGGCATAGAGAAAACAACTCTTGTTCTTCAGTTTGATATTCAGCCGCCTCTTTAGCGATAGCGATATTTTGCTTACTCGCCTTAAACTCAGAACCAGTGCCGGGCCAAAAATACCCTTGGTCATCATGACAGAGCACAATAATCGATGCTGCAGCTCCTAAATTTGGCTCATCTCCCTTCGCTGCATACATTTTGAAAGATATGTGAGACGAAAAATTCCCTCGAATCTCTTCGAGTACGTCAGCTTGAATTTCGTAGTATGCATCAACACCTTGCTTTATTTCTTCAAAACTCGTGAGCCGTAAAACGGCGGAATACGGTGTTTGATTGATCGCAACTCTAAGTTGCTCTTTTGCCATAACTTCTACCGCGATAAAAGTAATAAACCATAGCGTCCACTTCATGCTTATCCCCTTTTAAACCGCATACTTAAACAGTCCTGCGGAAACATACTTAACGCAGGAAATACCGTGTATTCCTTCAGCACGCCTTGTTTCTTAAATCCACATTTTTCCAGCACACGAATACTGGCTTGATGGTCGATATGTGGGGTTGTGTAAATCTCCTCGACTCCGATGCTTTTCAGATGCTCGATACCAAGCTTACACGCCTGAGTCGTATACCCTTTACCTTGATAATTCCTAGAAATCCCAAAGTGAATTTCGCTACGACTTTTTTCAGGGATTAAGACTAAGCAACCAATGGGAACGTGGGTCGCGTTTTCTTCAATTGCGAACACCAAGATATTAGGGTGAGCCAACTCATATTGAGCTCGCCATCGACTGATCGCTTGTAACGTTTGGTTTGGGCTTTGATGGGCTTGTCGATTGAGGTACAAACACGTTTGCTCATCGCCAAAGTAGTTTTCAAACAAAGGAACGGCATCTATTTCTTCAAGGTATCTGATTGCCACATCTTGCGCTTCTCGCCTCATTGGCTCTCACCTTGATACACGTCTGGGTTCCATATCTGCATAAAGTTCTCGACGGACTCGATAGGCTTAAAGCCGAACTGTTCATACAGACCATGAGCATCACGCGTCGCAAGCATCATTCTGCGCAAACCTTGAAGATTTGGATGGGACACGATTTCAGAAACCAACCATTTACTAATGCCTTGCCCACGGTATTCCGGGAGTACGAAAACATCGGCAAGATAAGCGAAGGTGGCTTTGTCAGTAATAAGGCGAGCAAACGCGATTTGTTGATTGGACTCAGTAAACACGCCGAAACAAAAGGAGTTTCGCACCGCTTTATCTAGCGTGTCTCTCGGCACTCCTTTCGCCCAATAGCTCTGTGAAATGAAGTGATGGATGCAATCCAGATCCATCTCTTCAAAGGCAGTGCTAATGCGATATCCTTGCATGGTGTTCTCCCAATAAATCAAAGCTTCTCTGCGACGCAAATTAGGTTGTTTGAGTTTTCAGAAAACTTATCTTCTGTCCAAGAGCTGTATTTTTCGGTAATACATAAACCCGCCTGAGCAAGAAACACTTCAATTTCAGATAACTTTCGATACTTCAAATCAATGCTTGAGTGAGTTGTTGAACCATCTTGGTAGTGACGTTCTTTCTTCAAATAAAGGATTGCACTTTTAGCGTCATAACGTTCGCTCATTCCCATGTACTTTACTTCGCCTTTGTCGGGCAATTCATAGGTTTGCCACAACGACATTTCAGCATCAATTTCCAAGTTATCGGGCGTTGGTAAACGGGTATCAAAGATGAAACGCCCACTTCTATTGAGGTGATTGGAAATCGAATTAAGGACACCAACTAGCATCTTATCGGAGAGGAAAGCTTGGAAAGCATTGCCCGTCATGATCGCCATATCAAAGCATTTATCGAGAGAGAATTGAGTGGCATCCTGATGCAAAAAAGAAACGTTATCCAATCCCTGCGCTTTGTGTTTAGCATGTATTAACATCCCCTCGGCAATATCAATACCAACAGCGTTATCGAGTGGCTTTGCGACAGGTATGGTGACAATACCCGTACCACAGCACACATCCAGCAAACTTCGAGCACACATCGCGGTAATGTGCTTTTGTATCAGAGCGATATCATCTTCGTAATGTTTATCATACTGAGTATCGTACTCCATGCCTGATGCAAACTCACTGAGATCTTGTGTCTTCAAAAACAGTCCTTGTTTATTTAAGTGATTAACTTGGCTTTCGTAGCTCTAAGAGCAGGTAACGGCATATATAACCTGCACCTGATGTATAACCGACAAGATTTTCAAGCGATACGACTTTAAGCCCTGCGTTTTGGCTGAACTCGCGAACTTCGTTCTCGGTGTAAGCGGTGTGTACGACTGTGCCACTGTAGGTGTTTCTCGGCAGATCTTTTCCACCTGGGTCGTGACATTGGAAACTGATAAAGCAACGCCCATCAGCATTTAGCAGCTCAGTAATACATTGAAGTAGCGACTGGGGATCGACGAGAAATTCCGTGAATCCGAGAGCGGTAATGATGTCGAAGGTTTGATTGAAAAGTGGGGAAAAAGGTTGGTCAAGATCATGAACATTGACGCTTTGATATAAGTTGGTTTCGCGCGCTTTGTTCACCATATTGGAGGAGATGTCCAAGCCATGTAGAACGACATCAGGGTAATGAGATTTTATGACTTTCCCGATGCTGCCTGTGGCGCAAGCCAAATCAAGGGCTGAGCCTTGCTGTAGATTGAGTGTTTTTAGCTTCCCGTCGACCCAACGTGGACCAACATATTGGCTGTCTTCAATTAACTTTTGGTAGCGCTCAGATACTTCATCATACATTTTGGCAACGTCCATGATTCCTCCTTGAATTCTTGAACGTTTGCCAATGTAGCACGCCCTAGTCACCTATACACTTATGTCCTTGTAAAAGCGTGAAAAAAGTCGACGTGCTACGCATTGATTTAAGCCATCCAGATCCTCGCTAAAATACCTACTGGTGTGGTAACACCCGTTGTAATTGAGCTTATCTTCCCATCTTTTACAACATAGATAGTCGGAGTTACGCCAATGCTCCATTCTTGCATGATGGTGCTTTTGGGATCATTGACATTATCGAACTGGTAGTCTTTTGCCTGAATGAATTTTTGTACACGTTCTTCTGGACCAGAGGCACCAGAAACAGCAACGACTTCATAATAGTTGCTCAACCAACTCACGCTAGGGCTAACAAACTTACACGCAGGACACCACGTTGCCCAAAAATACACGACAACAGGCTCGTCATGGCTTTTGGCAATCACATCGACGAACTCACCGTCCGCCATGATTGCACTAAGAGGCGGCGCATGCTCTTTGGGAATGTCTTTGGTGCGGTACCAATCCATCGCGACCGATATAACAGTCACCATGAGGATGATTTGTAGCGCTTGACCAAGCCAATATTTCAGCGACTTGCGCTTTTTTACGGTGTTCACTTAATCACACCTCCGCTTGCTTGCTCAATGGCTTTCACCACAACATCGTCAGTCAAAATCACTGGTAAAGGAATACCTTCTGGTGCAGCAGGACCATAAACTATGTTGAATGGCACACCAAAACGCCCATGTGCTCTTAAGAAATCGGTAACTGAACTATTGGGATGCGTCCAGTCGCCTTTTAACGTCGCAACATTAGGGCTTTGCAGCAATGAGTAAACTGGATCTTGCCAGATCACACCGATCTTGTTGGCTTTACAAGTGACACACCAGTCAGCAGTCACATCCACAAATACTACGCGACCATTTTTCACGTGTTCCGCAATCGCTTCATTCGATAACTTTTCCCAAGCCAAGTCTTCAGGCAATGGGGTTGCCCAATGATTCGCTGTCATGCTGCCTAGCATCAGTCCACCAGCGATTAAGATGAGCGATGCCGTACCTGACACTGCCAGCGCTTTGTTACCGTAGACTCGCTTGACACGCGCCATAATAACGATGAATGCAACCAAGCCGATTAAGATGACCCAAAATACTGGTAAGTGATTCGCCATCAATGACAACAACCATGCACTGGTTGCCAGCATCATGATGCCGAATACGATTTTCACGACATTCATCCACTGCCCTGGCTTTGGTAACTTCAACGCGATACCCGGGAAGATAGCGACTAAGATCCAAGGCAGTGCCATGCCTAATGCCAGTGCGGTGAAAATAGCAAACAACGTTGCTACGTCCGCACCCAGTGCAAACGCAACGGCGGTACCTAAGAAAGGCGCAGAACAAGGCGTTGCAAGCAGAGTCGCGAACATTCCTTGCACGTAGTGTCCAAATAGCGAGTTATCGCCCTTCGACGCTAGCCAAGTATTCGTACCTGAAGACAGGCGAATTTCAAACAAACCAAGCATGTTGGCGCCAAATAATCCGGTCACCAGCAGCATTAAGCCTAAGAACCAAGGGCTTTGGAATTGCACACCCCAGCCGATAGCATTACCTGTCAGCTTCAACACTAAGATAAACCCAGCCAAAAGCCAGAACGAAGTCAGAATACCTAACGAAGAAGCGATGAATTGAGTGCGAATTTGGCGACGTTCAACACCTTGTGCGGCCACAATGCTGCTTAACTTCATACCTAGTACTGGTAGTACGCAAGGCATGATATTCAGAATCAAGCCGCCTAGTAGCGCAAACAAGAATATGTTCACCAGTGAAGTGGTTGGCAAAGCTTGCGTGATAACACCCGCTTTTGCTTGCGCGGTTTCTTGCGCCAGTAGGTTGTTATCTTTGATTGAGACGTAAAGCGATTGGTTATCCAGCTCTACGTCACCCAACCAAGTATTCACTAAATAGTTTGCGGTAAGCGTATTGCCCTCTTGATGCAGCCCTTCCAACTTGAAGCTGTAATCGCTCGTTGTTTCATCGACACCATCGACTAACACTTCTGGCTTCTGCCATCCTTGTGAGTTGGTCAGTTTGATTTGCAACTTAGATTGGCTCGCATCCCAGTTTGCTTGCGTAACTTCAACAAAAGGAGAAGGCTGAGGCACACTGCTCACTGCTTGCGCGTAAGTAAACATCACTCCTTCATCAACTTGTAAGTCGGAAGGTAGGAAAGACAGTTGAATGTGATAATCCGTCAGGACACAAATGGTCGTGCACGAAGACAGTGTCAGCGTCGCATCAATCGTCACTGGTTTATTCATGTCTTCGACGTGCAACGTCATTGGGAAAACGGTGTCACCTTTATAACCCAGCGTTTCAATACCAAGCAGTTCGTATTTCTGCGGGTACGGCCATTGCCAATCCACTTTGGTTAGGTTTTGTGATTTTTCCCAATCAATAGAAGGCGCGACACCACCTTCACCCGGTGAACGCCAGTAGGTTTTCCAATCGCCGGTGAGTTTGACATCAAGATAACCAGTAAGTGTGTTGGTATTGGGATCTTGTTGTCCGGTAAGTACAAAGCGCGTCTGTACAGGTGGATGTTGAGGGTTGGTCAGCCACCCGGTGTCTGTCGTCTGTGCTTGGGCAAATAACGAGAATAAGCTCAGCGCTAACGTCACGAAGATCATAACCGCAGCTTGAGTTGTTTTTTTAATGTGGTTCATAGTGATTCCTAGTTAAAAACAAGTGTAGAAAATACTGACGGAAAAATACTCGTCAGAAATCACTTGTTATTCACGGAATACACATAGGGTGAGATGGACCCGATACTTATGGATTATCGGTTCTGTCCATTGCCTTTGGTTAGCAAATGCGCAGCAGCGCCACACGGCTAATACGAAGAGACCAATAAACAGTACAACAACCATGGTTTCCAGTTGCTGTTGAGCAAATTGAATCAGTTTTTCAGATAACTCACATTTACCCGTATCGTGCCCACTGTCGGCTCTCTCAATCTTTGTGACATCATTAACTCGCCCCCCATCAACCAACACCGAGGTCGTGTTCGAGTCATATTGCATGGCGCAACTGAACATCAAGCCGGAGTTTTTCAACAGGCACACCACAATCACCCAGCCAATCAAAGCTAGGAGCCATTTCCCTTGATGTTGGGATGCAGCAGATTGTGAAGTAGATGCAAGCATATTCGTTTTGATTGTCAATCGTTGGCGGGAATCATACGCAAGTTTATATAAACCTCAAGTGGTATGAATTTTCTGCGCCGCTCTCATTGGTAGCTAATTATGATAGTCTTATGACTACCATTTCCGTAAATAATTCAACATGCTCAATAAAGTTAATCTTGCTGATATTCGCTCCTTTGTTTTGATTGCTCAACTGGGCAACTTCACCAAAGCGGCAGAAGCCCTTTCAGTATCGCGTTCCCATGTATCTCGCCAAATCAGTGGGCTCGAAGCGCAAATGGGCGTGACTCTACTCACTCGAACTACGCGAACATTGCGTTTGACTCATGCCGGTGAACGTTTTTACCAAGAATGCGAAAAAGCACTGCATGATATCGACCAAGCATTAATTGCCGCTGTCGACGATACTCAAGAAGTTCGAGGGTTGATCCGAGTGAACTGCGTCGGCGGTTATATCGGCGAAGACATCGTCGCTAAATACGTCAATGAATTCATGTCGGAATACCCAGATGTATTTGTGGATTTGGACTTCTCTTCACCTCGAATTGATTTGATCGAAGACCAGTTCGACGTTGCGATTCGTATGGGGGAACTGGAAGACGCGGGATTCGTTGCGCGTAAGTTGATGATGATCGACATGGTCACACTCGCGAGTCCACTTTACCTTAAAATACATGGCGAACCAGTCGCCCCCAAAGAGCTGGCGAAACACCGTACTCTCACAGGCTCAGTTACGCGTTGGAGCTACCGTAACGTTGCTACACCAACTGAACACAGTGACGTGATAGTGAAAGGTAATTTACGTTGTAAGAATGGTCGCGCTCTTGTGATGGGCGCACTCTACGGTAACGGCATTATTCGCGTACCCTTAAGTTACTGTGGCAAAGAAGTAGAGCAAGGCAAGCTGGTCAAAGTGATGCCAGAATGGGAAATCCCATCGGTACCTCTGTCAGCAATTTTCCATCGTGACCGCTACCAGCCTAAACGTCTGCGAACCTTCATTGATTTCATAAAAGCCAAGTTTGAACAAGACACGAAAGCTTAAAACGAACATTAGAGCGTCTCGTCGCTCCTCACCCTCTCTGGATAACGCAACAACCAGTCTCTAAGGCTGGTTTTGCATTAAACAGGTAAGAAACGTGTAAACAATCCCGCAAAAACAAGCGCATAACGTGAAAAAGGGTTATTCTTAGTTATTAAAAGTACGAAATAATTAATGAATGAGCACCCAACCTAATTCACGTCAATTGATCTCCTGCGAAGAGTGCGGCTTGGTCGTTCGTATTCCTGATATCGAACAAGGTCAAAAAGCACAGTGTCCTCGCTGTGAGCATTCGCTAACTAAAATCAACGCGAAACCGTATCAAAGCGTTCTTGCTGTCTCGGTCGCTTGTTTGATCATGCTAGTTTTGAGTGTCTCTTTCCCATTCATGTCGTTCAGCGTTCAAGGTTTATCTCAAGAAATCACTCTAATGCACGCAGCGAAGATGCTAGCGGAATTTCATAATGCGCTCCTTGGCGCTTTATTACTTGCGACCGTTGTCATCCTTCCCGCGATCTACGTCGGTTTGATTCTTTTCCTTCATCTTGAAGCCTTGAAGTCGCTCAAGCATCCATTGAGTAAAAAACAAATTCGCATGGCGAAGACTCTGTGTCGAATTCTGTTTAGAGTCGAACCTTGGTTGATGGTCGATGTCTTTTTAATTGGCGTATTAGTGAGCCTAATTAAGATTGCTTCGCTGGCTGAGATAGGCATGGGCAGTTCATTCTGGGCATTCTGTGTATACACAGTTTTGGTGGTGAAGTGTATTTCTATGGTAGATAAGAGCTGGCTATGGGGGCATTTCATCCCATCTATCGAACTACCAAATGTGAAAGAAGGTGACACGCACCATGACAATAATCACATTGGTTGCCACACGTGCCATCAGCTTAACCCTATCGAAGATACTAAACATCAAAAGTGCCTTCGTTGCCATAGCCCAGTTCATAAATACAATCCTGCGAATAACTTACAGAAAGCATGGGCACTGTTGTTTGCCTCTATCATCTTTTACATTCCAGCCAACCTTTATCCAATGATGTATACCGTTAGCCTTGGTCATTCCGAAGGTTCAACCATCATGGAGGGTGTGGTGCTGCTGTGGCAACTAGGCTCCTACCCAATCGCTGCCGTTATTTTCTTTGCTAGTGTCTTTATTCCTATGGCAAAAATGCTCGCCTTAGCATGGCTTTATTACAACGCGCAGAAAGCTCAATACTTGCCACCAGAGGAAAGTATCTCGCGTTTAAAAGTGTACCGAATGACCGAGTTTATTGGGCGCTGGTCAATGATTGATATTTTTGTGGTCGCGATTTTGGTTGCGTTAGTACAACTGCAAAACCTAATGGCGATCTACCCTGGTCCTGCTGCCCTTTCATTTGCGGCAGTGGTCATTTTCACCATGCTCTCTGCCATGATTTTTGACTCGCGTTTGTTATGGCAATTACCACAAAACGAAGCGCAGAAGCCAATGACGAATAACTTAACTGAGAAAGCTAAATATGAGTGATGAGAACAAAGCAACCGCTCAAATAAAACCGCAAAAGCAGGTCTCTGCAATTTGGATCATCCCGATCCTTGCACTGGCGATGGGAGCGTGGATGTTGTTTCAATACATCAACAGTACTGGTCCCGAGATCACTCTGAAGCTACCAACAGCAGAAGGCATTGAAGTTGGCAAGACCGAAATCAAGGCACTCAATGTAAAAGTGGGAGTGATCACAGATGTTAAGCTCAGCAAAGATTACGACCACATTATTGCCACGGCACAAATGAACAAAGATGCCGATCGTATGCTGCGTGAAGATTCGATGTTTTGGGTCGTCAAACCGCGTATTGGTCGGGAAGGAGTTTCTGGTTTAGAAACGCTACTTTCCGGTGCCTATATCCAGCTGCAACCAGGCAACTCCAAAGTTGAAAAGGAACACTTTAACGTACTTGACGTTCCACCCGTTGCCTCCCCTGATGCAGAGGGTCTACGCATTGTCTTGACCCACCGCGAAGCAGGCAAACTCGGCGTTGGCGATCCGGTGATTTACAAAGGCTTCACCGTTGGGCGTGTAGAAACCACTAGCTTTGACGTGGATACTCGCCGAGCACTGTACCAACTGTTTATCTTCAAACCATACGACAGCCTTGTGCGCACTAAGACTCATTTTTGGCTAAGTTCAGGTGTTGACTTACAACTGAACGCCGAAGGTTTTGAGGTGAAGTTTGGCTCTCTTGAAAGCTTAATCACTGGAGGGGTTGTCTTTGATACCTTACCTGGCTTAGGAGCGGGAGATGAAGTCAAAGAGGATATGACGCACTTCCGTTTATTCGATGACGTTAAGCAAGTGCGTGAAGGCATGTACGACGACTACATCCAGTTTGTCATGATGTTTGAAGAATCAGTACGTGGTCTTAAACGTAAAGCACCCGTGGAATATCGCGGTCTACGTATCGGTACTGTAATGAAAGTGCCAATGCGTATGCCAACGCCAGACGAAGATTTCTCTGCGAAAAAAATTCCTGTCTTAGTTCGTATTGAACTTGGACGCGTGTACAACGACTTGCCTGCCGACAAGCTACCTCTTTTCAAACAGAAACTGAAAGAAGAGTTTGCTAAAGGGCTTCGTGGAACACTAAAAACCGGCAACCTGCTGACTGGCGCATTGTACATTGATACCGATTTTTATCCTGATGAAGACCCATACGTCCCAAGCGAGTTTGAAGGCTTAGACGTATTCCCGACCAAACAAGGTGGGTTCGCTCAAGTACAACGCCAAGTAAATGACTTCCTGACCAAAATTAATAGCTTACCGATGGAAGAGACGCTTCAATCATTAAATAAAACCCTGAAAACATCAGAGCGCACTCTCGCTTCTGCTGAGCGCGTTGCAAGCAGTGTCGACAAATTGCTTAACCAAGACGATACCAAAGCCATTCCACAAGACATTCGCAAGAGCTTAGAACAGTTGCAGAAAACCTTGGATGGTTATGGTCCGAATTCCACTATGTATAGTGAGATGGAGTCCACATTGAAAGAGTTGGAGCAGGTAATGACGGAGTTCAAGCCCGTTCTTAAGCAACTAAATGAAAAACCAAACTCATTGGTCTTTGGTGAAGATGAAGTGAATGATCCAATTCCTGTTAGAGGGCAAAAATAATGAAACGCGGACTTTTATTGATTTCTGCCCTATTGGCAGGTTGTAGCAGTGCACCAGAAAACACCGGGGCATTGTATGTATTGCCTGAAGCAAGCTCAGCGAAAATCAGTGACACCATGATTACACAACGTCCACAGCTTGTTGTTCGTCCAGCTCAACTAGCAAGCTATCTTGCTGACAGTGGCATTGTGTACCGAACATCTGAGACTAAAATCATTCAAGCAAAACACAACCAGTGGGCGCACAGTATCTCTGAGCAAATTACTCAACGCATGATTGATGATCTACGTGCTAAGCAAAGCCAATACTGGCCGGTAGAAGTGAACAACTTACTCGACCAAAGTGACCAAAGTAAACTTCAGTTATCGCTGAGTAAGTTTAATGGTAGCTATGAAGGAAACGCAGAAATTGAAGGCGAATGGCTTATCATTGATGCGAATGGCAAAGTGAAAAACAGTGCACCTGTAACAATCAAACTGCCTTTACAAGACGAAGGTTATGATGCGCTTGTTGATGCGCTTTCCGCTGGGTTGAATAACCTTACTGATCAAATCGCTGCTCAACTATAAAACTCTCTCGCCCACTCCAATTGAGGAGTGGGCGTTTTCTTCCTCAAATCTCTAATCGCCCTCTTCTCTCAACATCATCCAGAGAAAACACTATTAAGCCATATCTAGCGATACTGTGAGTGAAATAAAGCGTTTCCGTTAGTCGTCGTTTTTGAATTACCCCACTCCATGCCCTACGCTAATCTTTATGCAACTCATTTAATTAAAATATGGACGTTGATATGGTTAAGAAAATCCTGCCGGTTCTTTCTCTGCTCTCTTCTTATCTGATAACACCTTTTGCAATGGCAGACGATACATACTCGTCACCAAGCCATTGGCAGCATAGTGTTGAAATCTACATGCAGGCTCTGAATATTAATGGCGATTCCACAATGGGGAATTTCTCAACTGACCTTGACGTAGATCCTAAGTTCATCATGGATCATCTTGATATTGGTGCGATGGCAAGGCTTGAAGGAGTGTACAAAAATAAATGGGGTTATTACCTCGATTACAGCTTCATGGATCTAAATGGCAGTGCGAATAATCTATCTGGCATTTTACCTAATGTTACTTATCGTGCAGATCTGGACGTCAGACAAGGCGTACTTGAAGCAAAAGTGTTCCAACGAGAAATCCATTCATTTGGCATGATTGATTACATGTTTGGCTTACGTTGGTGGGATAACGACATCAAAGGTAAAGTCTACCGTAACGATAACCGCATTCTCGTAGACAGATTAAACATCAAAGAGGACTGGGTTGATTTCTTAGTGGGCGTGCGTTGGTTAAACAATCTCACTAAAGACTGGCGTTTTCATGCAAGCTTAGACGCTGGTCTTGGAGCAGATACGAACTTTACTTATGCGACACAAATAGGCTTGCGTTATCACATGAACGATTGGTCGGACATTAACCTGGCTTACAAATCGACTTGGGTGGACTATGTCAATAAAGGAACCTTCGAATACGATACTGCCTCTCATGGTTTTCTTATTGGTCTTGGACTATATTTTTAGTCCCCTCAACATAAGATGCTGCAGCACGCTAACGCAGGATCTTCTAAGCTAGTAATAACCTTCTCACTTAGGCAAAGCTTAATGATGAATAAATCGGAAGTTATCTGGCCAGATTATTACCACCCTAAACATTCTCATATACACGTACGCAGCCAAATCGAGATCCCTGAACCACCAGAAGTTGTTTGGCAACATCTGGTTCGTGCTCCTGAGTGGCCGGCATGGCGTCACTCTAAAACCATGGTTCAGATCTTAAGTGGCGATAGCACGTTATGCAAAAACACCATGTTTCGTTGGAAAACATCTTGGGTTGATTTTCACTGCACAGTAGTCGAATACACCTTGAATCAACGCTTGGCATGGAAAGGCAAAAAAGGAGGTGTTGATATGTACCACGCTTGGGTTTTAGAGCCGACAAAAACAGGTTGCTGTATTACAACGGAAAGTACCCAACGCGGTGGAATGACCTGGCTTACAAAATACTTTGCACCAAAACAGCTAAGAAAGTACCACCTAAAATGGTTAGAAGAGTTGTGCCGCCAATCTCACGGCAATTGCGAGAAATAATGAAAATATACACTCTACTTGCTACTTAATATGCTCAATAAATGCGCTCAGCCTGATCTCAATCATGTTTGAAGCACGTCGCTTAAGATACCCTTAGCGAAAACTATAAATCCCCAATCCTATGACCTAATGGTCAATAGATAAGGCGCTTGAGCAGCAATGTCGATTAACATTTCAGATCTAACCACCGCATTAAGCAAGGTGGAGCACATACATAAAGTCCAATTGGAAAATGTGCATCAATTCTTTAAGTCTAACGAAACTTTCTCAGTACAAGCCTTTAGCCAAATTGTGGCAACGGACTCTATTGATGAACGTTTTAAAGCTATCGACAAAGAATTTGCTTTGTTGGGCGATGCTAAAACTTACCTACTAGAGGCTTCTTACTTAGTTGCTTAGAAACCAAGCCAGCTAAAGTAAAAAATTGCGCTTGCAAACCTTAAATGAGATTTATTTTTAATCGCATTACTGTTAAATTATCGGCAGTTATCGTATGAGGTTTTGCAATGAACGCGAAGAAAGCGCTAAAAAAATTGAAGAAGAAAACCGTAAAAAAAATGGCTTCTTCTTCACATAAACAGCTTAGTGCTTTAAAGAACAACGCATTAGGCAGCCGTGCCACATCAAAATCTCACACTTTCTCTTCACAAAGTGAACTCGTTAATGAGCTGAAAGGCGTCGCAAACCAAGCTGTAATGAGTGCAGCATATGAGCTCGCCGCGCCTCTCAATCCACTGTTATCTTGGTTTAACGATGCTGGCGGTGTCGTTGATTTCACCACTGCGCCTAAAAAACCCTCAGTACCGTTATCAAAACAGTCAGCGAACGATTCAACACCTGCATTTTCAGTTAAATCAGTCGGTCATTTGCCCTTGAAATCACCACCTTGCAAGCGTTGCCCAGCTCTCTCGAATGGCATTTGTAAGTGCGCAGCGAAGAAGTTTAAGCTTAGTGCTTAACGTCACAAGTAAAGCGATAGCCAAACGTACTTGATCAAAAAAGCCCGACTTGATGCCGGGCTTTTTAATGTTCTTTTTTCTCAACCGCTTATGCCAAATTCATGATAACTCGGCTGACTGATGGACCAACGATACGAGTCAATGCGACCCCTGTTAATCCTTTCACTAGACTCTTTGTTCCGCTCACCATTGCTTTCTCAACAAAAGAAGGCTTTTCACTGCTTTGCGTCCAATGATGACTTTCTAGAATTTCCATCAAACTGTCACAATCTAGCTCACGACTATCGAAGCTGATCGCTACAGATCCTGCATATTTCTTATGCTTTACTTCACGTACAGCATCAATCCCTTCCAACTGACAAATCAATTCTTCGACTTCTTTGGGGTGATCTTTAATATAGTCAGAACGAACCCTAAGCCTATGATTTGTCTTGTGAATGTAAGTATTCATGCTAGCGCCAATCCAAATGATAACCATTACTGTTTTCAACAGTAGCATTGAAATTGATTAAGCGCAAAGCATTTGTAATTAGTTCGTCACATGATCCTTTTTCTCAATGAATCTGACCTCGCTTACCGTATAATTTTTTTATGAAACAGTACGTCGACCAGGCCTTAAAACTAAGAAAGTGGGTATCGATTGGCCACCATATCCCGGGAAGAGTAAGACTCAAATACAAGCTCGGCATCGTAGCGCATCTTGCCAGTTTCCGAAGTGACGACATCGAGAAAGCCATTTCTTCAATTCCGGCATTCAAAAACTATAAGTTGAATAATGCGACGGGCAGTATCGTCATTGAATACGACCCAACAACAGTCAACCCCAAAGCAATTGACGCGTTGTTTTCGGAATCAAAAGAGGTTGCTGAACGAGCATGCTACGCGATAGCAGAGCAACTAGACTTAGATGGAGAACGTTCATGAGTGACTCATTGAACAACGCAAATCCATACGAAGCCTACTTCAAGGCCATGATGGAAATGCAAAAGGAAATGGCGAATGCTTACATGGCAAGCATGCAAAACGGTGAAATGCCACCAATGATGATGCCTCATCAAATGGGTATGATGCCGCATTTCCCACATCCTGCATTTTGTCATCCTCACCAAATGCCGCCGGGCATGGGCGCACAATTCCATCCGGGAATGATGCCACCGCCCCCACACTGGCCGCATGCGGGGATGATGCAACACCCACAGCAACCTCAACAACCACCTCAAACCTCTGAAACACCAGAAAGCGATCCATTATTCGAGCAAGCTCAGGCGATGCTAGAAGGCGCTCTCGGTGAAGAAGCAGGCATGTTTAAAGAGATATTAGGAACTTTCGGTATGAACGATAAAGAGTTTTGGAAAGGCGCTATGGTAGGCGCTGCAGCAGCACTTCTATTAAGCAATGAAAATGTGCGCGGCAAACTAATGGGCTTGGTATCAGGTGCTGGCGACATGCTGAAATCTGGTGGTTCAAGCGTAAAAGAAGGCGCCGTAAACACTGCAAGTGCAGTGAAAGAGAACATGTCGACAGGAAGTGAAATCTTTAAAGAGACTTATGCTGCGGGTAAACAAGGCTTCCAAGAATCGGTAGAGCGTCACAAAGCAGAACCTGCAATCAAAGAAGTTGCCGAAAAAGCACCTAGTGAAGAAAACGAAGGTGAAAACGGTCAACCAGTTATCAAAGAACATGAGTAATTCAGCCAATAAACTCAGTTCTGCCAATCGTGCCATGTTAGTCGGTGCTATCGCAGGTGGCAGCGCGACGATTGCCAGCCAGTGGAAAGAGCATAAAGCGGGCAATATCGACACTAATGAAATGGCTACCAGCGCCGCAAAATCTGCACTTAAGACTGCAGCAATCGCTGGTGCGACAACGTATGTGGCAGAAAAAATGGCCGGTCGCCCTGCACTCTCTATGCTGACAATTCTCAGCGTAGGTGCAGCGGGTCTTTACTTAATGGATCAAGTTTCGGAATCTAAAGATGAACAATAACAACCCATACTACGGTTACCCTTACTACGGCTACCCACAGCAACAAAACCAAGCAGTGGACCCACAACAGCAGGCTGCAGAGCAACCATATAAAAAGCAAAACACAAAAACGCATTTTATGATGGGTATGGCAGCCGGGGCAGCAGTTGCTTACCTATTGACAAACAAAAAGTTTCAGCAAGGTGTTACGACTACTGGTGAGAAAGCTTGGTCCGCAGTCCGTGGTGAAGTAGAAGAGCTTAAAGAACGCTTAGAAGACACACAAGCAGAGCTGGAATACTACCGTAACCTATACAAAGGCGAAGAATGATCTCGATTCAGGTAAAGCATCACTTTCCCGGTCGGATCCGCTTTAAAGCATCAGCATTAAGGCATCACAAAGATGTCGGCACTTGGATTGAAACCAGTTTAATGGCAATCCAAGGCATCAGTGCTGTGCGGGTCAATGAGTCAGCTCAATCTGTTGTCGTCGAATATGACACACAACTGCTACAAGCAAAAACGGTTGAAGAACGTCTAAGCCAACTTGATTTAGCAGAAGCCACTCAAGAAGAAGCAGAACACAAGTTTACGCGTGGCGACATTGCCATGAACGTGATTGGCACTATCGCGGCGGCTTTACTGCCCAACAAATGGGGAGCACTATCAACCGCAACATTGATTGCTCCAACCTTATTTGAAGGGGTCAGCGATCTCAAAGACAAGAACATTTCTGTTGAAGTCTTAGATGCAATTGCTGTTGGTTTATCGGCTTGGCGCGGTGATTACCGTACTGCGATGATGACGCAAAGCTTAATCAGTCTTGGCGAATACATGGAGCAAAAGACCAGTCGCAACAGTGATCAACTACTGGCTGATTTGATGCGTCCTCAGGAATCGATTGTTTGGCGCGTAGACGGAACACAACGCACACAAGTGAACTCAACGGAGCTTGACGTTGGTGATGTCATTGAGCTGGCTCCTGGTGTGTCTATTCCTGTTGATGGCACTATCATCAAAGGGGCAGCACTGATTAACCAATCCTCTTTGACTGGTGAAAATGTACCAGTTCGTCGTGAGGAAAGTGCTGTCGTGTACTCTGGAACTAGCGTGCACGAAGGTACAATTCAAGTTCGCGTCGACAAGGTCGGTAGCGAAGCGACCACCGCAAAAATTGCCAAACTGATTTATGACTCGCTGAGTGAAAAGAGCGAAATTCAGCAGGTTACACAAGACATGGCAAACCGCCGCGTGAAAATTACCTTGGGTATCGGAGCCGCAGTCTTTGCGCTAACTCAGGATATTAACCGCGTCGCGTCTGTATTCCTTGTAGATTACTCCTGTGCGCTAAAACTCAGTACGCCAGTAACCTTCAAATCCATCATGTACCGTGCGGCACAACAAGGGATCTTGTTCAAAGGCGGCAGCGCAATTGAAAAATTGGTAAAAATAGACACCTGTGTGTTTGATAAAACGGGCACGCTCACTCATGGTGATATGCAGGTAACGGATGTGATTCCATTATGCGATTCCAACACGGCTCGTGATTTACTCGCTATTGCAGCGTCTGTCGAAGAACACAGCAACCACCCACTTTCTCAGGCTGTGGTAAACGCGGCAAAACACAATCAACTACCACACATCGAGCACGGTGAAGTGGAATACGTGATTGCCCATGGTCTCAAGAGCACCATGAATGATCATGAGTTGATAATGGGCAGTCGCCACTTCTTAGAAGTGCATGAGAGTGTTGACTTCACACCATTTGAAGATGTGATCAAGAAGTATGAAGCGCAAGGTCGTCACCTTATCTTCATCTCACATCAAAATGTGTTGATCGGCATGATTGGCTTACGCGATCACTTGCGTGAAGATGCATTAGACACGCTAAATGCACTGCACCAGTTTGGTGTCAAAGAGCTGATCATGATTACTGGTGACAGCCAATTCAAAGCCAGCATTCTTGCTGATGAACTGAAACTAGATCGAGTCTTCGCTGAAGCAGTCCCTTCAGAGAAATCAACTATCGTTGAAGCGCTTCAGGCTGAAGGACGCACTGTCATGTTTGTTGGTGACGGCGTAAATGATGCGCCGGCTTTAACCGCAGCTGATGTCGGTGTCGCAATGGGTCGAGGTACTGAACTTGCCCGCCAAGTTGCCGATGTCGTGCTTCTTCGTGATCAGCTATACGGACTGGCAGAAGCGCGTGAGCTTGCCAATATCGCCATGCATGTGATCAACTCTAACATCAAGATCGCAGAATACGTGAATAGCGGAATCATGCTTGCAGCTGCGTTAGGTTGGCTCAACCCAACGATGAGTGCTCTACTCCATAACGGCACAACATTGTCTATCCTTGGTCGCTCTGCAGCACTTAGACATGGATAAATGCACGCTTTAAGAAAAGACTCCTGAAAGCGATGAGAAAAGCCCCGACTCAATCGAGTATCGGGGCTTTTTATTATCTAAGGGAGAGCATTAGTTTGATGAAAGCTTGTAACGATCATCAATGACTGTCACTTCTGGGAACACTTTGCCACTCTTCATCGCTTTCTCTGTTTCTTTCTTCACAGACTTATCAATCCAGAAGTTACCAATATCCATTGGATGGAACATGCTCTCGGTGGATTTGGTCATTGCATCCTTTGGTGTAATCAGCCAGCGCCAATGTGCAACACGAGTATAAGGTACCATGTAACCTGGGACGATCACGTTTGCATCACCAACATACTTCTGGATCTGACGTGACAAGTCATAACGCTTTTGTTGTTCAAACTCGTTGTCATACGCTTCAATTAACTTATCTAGCTCAGGGCTACTGTAGTTCGTATGTGCATTCGTTTGCGGCTTGTTCGCATTCGCTGAGTGGAAGTATTCCCAATATGCTGGGATTTCACCTGAGCCCATATTTAGGAATGCCAGTTGGTGCTTTTTCTCTAGGATGTATTTAAACGCAGAGGAGCCATCAACAAGGTTAAGGGTAAACTCAAGGCCCGCTAATTTCGCTTGTTCTTTTAGATAAGCAATTCTAGGAGTATGAGAATTGTAACCGTAAGTAATCGCAAAACTTAGGCGCTCGCCTTTGTCATTAACACGAATACCATCCGCCCCTATTTTATCGAAACCCGCTTTCTCGAAATGCTTAACCGCTTCTGCTGGATCAAATTTTGGTGGTGTATTGTTTGGATCATCATACTCACCATGACCAAAGCCTAAACCGTGTGGCTTACGTGAATAGTCACCACGCATGATGTTTTCAATCATGCCATCGTAGTCTGTTGCAGCCATGATGCCTTTACGTACTTCTATATTGCCTAGCATCGGCATTGCTGTGTTCATCCACAGACCACCTGCACCTTGAGGTGATTGGTTGAAGCCCCAATACTTTTGGATATAACCCTTGGTGTAGCCATCGCTGTTTGTTTTGTCGTGCCAAAGGTTAGGTAGCACCATATCAAAGTAATCAAGCTTGCCTTTTTCGAAGTGCTTCATCGCGATGTCTTGGTCACGAATTACAGTGATACGTACTTTGTCTACGTTGTAACGGTTTTTGTAATAACGGTTGTTATAGCCCCACCAATCTTCACCAACGTGCTTAAAGGTAACACTCTTACCCTTTTTGATCTTATCAAGGTAGTAAGGGGCGGCGGTCGGTTCTGCCTTGAAGTTGAACTTGCGGACGAAGTTATCTGGCATACCGTCTTTGTTTTCGTCCTTTTCACCCTCAAAGAAGTGTTCTGGACGAGGTTGGAAGCCGTTACTTGGCATATTGATCAAAACCATGAGAGAGTCGTGGCTTTGCGCAACAGAAAGATTAACACGAATTGTGTATTCATCAATCTTCTCTACGCTCACAATACTGTTTTTAAAGAAGTCGTTGTACCAAGGATCGATGATGTCTTCTGAAGTGTAATACTTCATCATAAATACGTAGTCGTCTGCGGTGATCTTCTCACCATCTGACCATTTAGCGGTTTCATCCAGCTTAAAGTAAACTGTTTTATTATCTTCACCGAACGCCCACTCTTTGGCTAATTGTGGGATCCATTTACCGGTGTTTGGATGGCGCTGTGCCAATTTAGGTGCGCCATCCATAAAGTAGTGACGTAGACCTGAGTTAGCATCAGGACCAACGCTACGAAGAGTCTGTGGAAAGCTCATCATATATGTGCGCAGAGTGCCGCCTCGTACAGCTTCATCAGAAGCGAAAAGAGGCTCGTTATTATTCGAAATCCATTCGATGTCAGCAGGTAGCTCCGCAGCATTTAACTGAAAGCTGCTCGCCACTAACATTGCCAATGCCGAGAATGGCAGAGTTTTTATCATTGTTTTCTTCCTTGTCGTGTTTGCGCAGTAAGACCAGAAGAACGACAACAAGTGAATCTCGAAGCGACTGTGTTTAATACACAGTAAAGGAAATAATGGGAGCGAATACAAAGTGAAGTCCTGTTCACTTCCGTATAAATATCAGAGAGTTTCACTAGGTCATCCTGACCTTACAACGCAGTGAATGCATCCACTCCATAGTATTCGTTACACATTTGTAACGCAACCCATCCATAACACATGGTTGCACTTTCCGAGTATCACAGCGGTTTATGTTAGCAAAGTGTGAACCTAGCAGTGCCATTAGCCATACAGTCAAGGCAAAACGATATCAATTACAGCTACCTCTATTTTTTCAGTGCAGCAAAAACAAAAAAGGCGAAGCGTTCCCACTTCACCTTTTTCGTTCGGTTCAAATCAACATTACATATTTGCTAAGCTATCGTTGATTGACTTAAGGACCGATGCAGGATCCACAGCCTGAGTAATCGGACGACCAATTACAAGGTAGTCAGACCCCGCTTGGATTGCATCTACTGGCGTCATGATGCGGCGTTGATCACCTTGCTCAGAGCCTGCTGGGCGGATACCTGGAGTGATTAGCTTAAATTCTTTTCCAAGTTCATTTTTAAGTAGAGATGACTCTTGCGCAGAGCACACTACGCCATCAAGACCAGCGTTCTTTGTCAGAGTTGCTAGGCGAATAACCTGCTCTTGAGGAGCGACGTTCAGACCGATTCCAGCAAGATCGCTCTGCTCCATGCTTGTTAACACTGTCACACCAATAAGTAGCGGGCGGTCTTTACCGTAAGGTTCAAGAATTTCACGCGATGCTGTCATCATGCGCTCGCCACCACTTGCGTGTACGTTCACCATCCATACGCCCAGTTCAGCTGCTGCGCGAACCGCTTTTGAACACGTATTCGGGATATCGTGAAACTTCAGATCTAGGAATACAGAGAAACCGCGTTTATGAAGCTCACGTACGAAATCAGGACCAAATAGCGTAAACATTTCTTTGCCTACTTTAAGGCGACATGACGCAGGATCAATTCTGTCTACAAACGCAAGCGCATCAGCTTGGTTATCATAATCCAGTGCGACAATAACTTTTTGGTCGATCATTTCATCTCCTAACTGTTTTTGGTTCTTATTAAATAAAGGTCAAAAAAATGCAGCGGACAGAAACTCTGCCAGCTGCATTAAAATTATTCACCGTCCAATCCTCGGATTGGCTTGATCGTCCCCCACCCTTTACACGATGGACAGTGCCAGTAAAGGGAATGAGTGGAGAAACCACATTTCCTGCATCGGTAGTGCGGTTTAACTTTTAATTGCTCACCAACCATCGCTTGTAGTGTAGAAAGGCTGTCTTTTGCACGACCATCTTCTGCTTCTGCAATATGGTAGTCAATAAGGCGGTAGAAGCCCTTCATAGTTGGGTTTTTCAATAGTTGTTTGGTTAGTAGTTCTTGTGCGGCTCCCACACTCTCATGGTGCGCAACTAACTGTGCCAACATCAATTCAGACGATACACCGGCTTTCTTATCGATACATGCTCGTAAAAATTCCACCAGCTCATCTTCTTGACCAAGGTGGTGATAACACTCAGCAATTGTTGGCAGTACATCACTAATAAAGTCTTTATCTTGCTCAAGCACGCCAGTCAGGTATTTGATGGTGTGTTTGTAGTCTTCTGATTCCAAGTACACGCGACCAAGAGCAATACTCGCACGGACACATTTAGGATCTTCTGAAAGTGCTTTCTTGAAATGTTGAATGGCTTTATTGGTATTGCCATCCGCTTGGTCAAGCATCGCCAGCTCACACCAGAAGTGCGCAATGTTAGCGCGAATACGAGTGCGTTTTTTGCCCATTTTCGCTAACTGGTTTGCGTAGTGAATCGCTTTTTCCCACTCACGGGTTTGTTGGTAAATAGTCACCAACTGTTGAAGGGCACTTTCACGATGGTCTGGCTCATCAACTAGCTGCTCAAAGATCTTCTCGGCACGGTCTAAAAAGCCGGAGGCCATGTAGTCTTTCGCCAGTTGCTGGAGAGCAAGGTTTTTCTGATCCAGAGTCAGACCAGAACGGGAAATCAGGTTCTGGTGGATACGAATTGCACGGTCGACTTCACCACGAGAACGGAAAAGATTACCTAACGCTAGGTGTGTATCTATCGTTTCGTTATCAACTTGGAGCAATTCAATAAAGTGGTCAACCGCCTTATCTGACTGATCAGATAAAAGCAGGTTAAGACCCGTCACGTACTGACGGGATATCTGATGAGATTGCTTCTGCTTGTCTTGCTGAGCACTGCGATGCCCCATGTACCAGCCATAGGCGGCAGCTATCGGCAATAACAAGAAGAGTAGTTCAAGCATTAAAGTTAAGCCTTATCCTTATGCCTGTTTTGCTACTGCTGGTTTAGCAGGTTTCTCTGCTTCAGCGGGCTCATACTTTTTAAGTTTCTTTTTCAGACGACGAACCTGAAGTTGAGTCTTGAATTGGATGCTAGCAAAGATAACCCATGCCAGAGCAAAGCCAACCACAAAGACCACACCTAGTAGCGTTGATAAGTGGAATTCACCCTTCGCTAAAAGGTAATTGAAAGTCACGATCTCTTGGTTTTGAGAACCTAAAGCCAGTGCAATTAAAAAGAGAGCTAAAACAGCAACGATTTTTATAATTTTCATGTTACATCACCCTTCGAGGAGTAAGTAGGTAAGATTATGCAGTAAAATGTTTCTTCAGACCATGTATATTACCAATAATCTAGTTATAAAAAAGCGGCATACACGAGAGTATGCCGCTTTTTCAAACTAATAAGAGAGCCTTAGCCAACCATATTTACACGTTCACGAAGCTCTTTACCAGGTTTGAAGTGAGGAACGTATTTACCTTCCAACTCCACTTTATCGCCCGTTTTAGGGTTACGACCTACGCGAGGCTCGCGGTAATGAAGAGAAAAACTACCAAAGCCACGGATCTCGATACGGTCACCGCTCTCTAGTGTAGAAGCCATGTGCTCTAAAATATCTTTTACAGCATCTTCTACCTCTTTCGCTGATAAATGTGTTTGCTCAGCGCAGAGTCTTTCAATCAGTTCAGACTTAGTCATAGTTGCCCTCTTTGAGTATCTTTATCACTCATTATAGTAAGTAATACTAATTCCAACAAACACTTGCTATCAATTCTAGACAAATTTTACACAAAATGCGCAATCAAAAAATGTCTTTTTTTAGCATAGTTTATCAACATTAGTATTACTACTCGCAAAGTAGCAAGCATAAAAAAGGAGCCTTGCGGCTCCTTTTTAGCTTAAGCGAGTAAATTATTCGCCTTTAGCAGCTTTGAAAGCGTCAGCCATTGCATTACCAAAAGCAGCTTCGTCTTGCTTGTTGATAGATGCCATTGCTTCTTGCTCTTCAGCTTCATCTTTAGCTTTGATAGATAGGTTGATTACGCGGTTCTTACGGTCAACACCTGTGAACTTCGCTTCAACAACATCACCAGCGCTTAGGATTAGAGAAGCATCTTCTACGCGATCGCGAGATACTTCAGAAGCACGGATGTAGCCTTCAACGCCTTCTGCGATTTCAACTGTAGCGCCTTTAGCGTCAACAGCAGTTACAGTAGCGTTAACTAGAACACCTTTCTTGTTGTCAGCAACGTAAGCATTGAATGGGTCGTTTTCCATTTGCTTGATGCCTAGAGAGATGCGCTCACGCTCAGCGTCTACTGCTAGAACAACTGCAGAGATCTCGTCGCCTTTCTTGTACTCACGTACAGCTTCTTCGCCAGCAACATTCCAAGAAATGTCAGATAGGTGAACTAGACCGTCGATGCCGCCTTCTAGACCGATGAAGATACCGAAGTCAGTGATAGACTTGATCTTACCAGTAACTTTGTCGCCTTTAGCTTGTGCTTCAGCGAATGACTGCCATGGGTTAGCTTTACACTGTTTCAGACCTAGAGAGATACGACGACGTTCTTCGTCGATTTCAAGAACCATAACCTCAACTTCGTCGCCAACATTAACAACTTTAGAAGGGTGGATGTTCTTGTTAGTCCAATCCATTTCAGAAACGTGTACTAGACCTTCAACGCCTTCTTCGATTTCAACGAAGCAGCCGTAGTCAGTTAGGTTAGTTACGCGACCAGTTAGTTTGTGACCTTCTGGGTAACGCTTAGCGATTGCTACCCATGGATCTTCGCCTAGTTGCTTAAGACCTAGTGATACGCGAGTACGCTCACGGTCGAACTTAAGAACTTTAACTTGGATCTCGTCACCAACGTTAACGATTTCAGATGGGTGCTTAACACGCTTCCAAGCCATATCAGTGATATGTAGAAGACCGTCAACGCCACCTAGGTCAACGAACGCACCGTAGTCAGTAAGGTTCTTAACGATACCTTTAACTTCAGAACCTTCTTGTAGAGTTTCTAGAAGCTCGTCACGTTCAACGCTGTTCTCAGATTCGATAACTGCACGACGTGAAACAACTACGTTGTTACGTTTTTGGTCAAGTTTGATAACTTTGAACTCTAGCTCTTTGTTTTCTAGGTGAGCAGTGTCGCGGATTGGACGTACGTCTACTAGAGAGCCAGGAAGGAAAGCACGGATACCGTTTAGTTCAACAGTGAAACCGCCTTTAACTTTACCGTTGATGATACCAACAACAGTTTCAGCTTCTTCGTAAGCTTTCTCAAGAACGATCCAAGCTTCGTGACGCTTAGCTTTCTCACGAGAAAGTTGAGTTTCACCGAAACCATCTTCAACAGCGTCTAGAGCTACGTCTACTTCAGCGCCAACTTCAACTTCAAGTTCGCCAGCAGCGTTCTTGAACTGTTCAGCAGGGATAGCAGATTCAGACTTAAGACCAGCGTCAACAAGAACGAAACCGTTCTCGATAGCTACTACAGTACCTTTAACGATGCTGCCTTGTTGGAATTCTGTTTCGTTTAGAAACTCTTCAAAGAGTTGAGCAAAAGATTCAGTCATTTATTTAATCTTCAATAAATTAAACGTCCACGGGTATCCTACCGCATGGGGTTATTAAATTCGCCAATCATCATCCTTGCGACCGACGCTCTTAGCCTAGCCGAGCGTAATTACTCAGCTAGCTTCGATTCGATATATTGTAGTGCCTTTTCTACCACTTCGTCGATAGTCATCGACGTAGAATCTAGCACAAGCGCATCCTCTGCAGGGCGTAGTGGCGCCACTGGGCGGTTACGATCTCGATCGTCACGCTCTTGGATCTCGCTCAAAAGGTCAGCAAATCTAACATCTAACCCTTTATCTTGCAACTGTTTAAGGCGTCGATTTGCTCGCTCTTCTGCGCTCGCATCAAGGAAAATTTTCGCTTGTGCACCCGTGAATACAACCGTACCCATGTCACGACCATCAGCAACAAGACCCGGAGCAGTCTCAAATGCACGCTGACGACGCAATAATGCTTCACGAACGCGTGGCAAAGCTGCCACTTTAGACGCCGCCATCCCAGTTTCTTCTTTACGAAGTTCACCAGAGACGTCTTCGCCTTCTAGAATCACTTTTACTAGGTCACCTTCAGCAACAAACTGCACGTCTAGATGAGTAGCAAGTGGAACAAGCGCATCTTCTGACTCAGTGTCTACGCCGTGGTGAATCGCTGCGAGTGCAAGTACACGATAAATTGCGCCAGAATCAAGAAGATGAAAGCCCAACTTCTTCGCCAGCAACATACATAAAGTGCCTTTACCTGCACCACTAGGTCCATCTACGGTAACAACCGGAGTTTGAGAGGACATGTTCTTCTCCACCTATAATTTCTTTTTCAGCAATTTGCTCGGTTTTCGAGGCGCGTATTATACGGGTAATTGCCTTTTGGAGCGAGTAAAAATGTCGTGTAAAGCATTACACCCAACGCGCACTTGGATTCATGCTATTGAGAAAAGTTCCAATAAAAAACGGCGAGAATTTTCACTCTCGCCGTTTTAAGTTTCACTCGTTATCTTATCGATTAGACAATCGGTTTTTGACCACGCTCTGCAAGTTTAAGCACGACACTGTCTGCCACTTTACCTGCAACACCAGCGAGCTTGTCTGCCAGTTTCTTCTTCTGCACGTAATGCACTGCTAGTACGGTTTTCTCCTTGCATGCAGCGACAACCAGATCGTCGGAAGTGCTGATTTCATCCACCAGCCCTAGCTCTTTCGCTTGCGTACCAAACCAGTGCTCACCCGTTGCCACTTTTTCAAGCTCTAGATCTGGGCGACGCTCACGGATGAAGTCTTTAAATAGTACGTGTGTTTCTTCAAGTTCTTGCTTGAACTTATCGCGCGCTTTGTCAGTGTTCTCACCAAACATAGTCAGTGTGCGTTTGTACTCACCAGCCGTTAGCTGCTCGTACTCGATATCGTGCTTTTTCAACAGTTTGTTGAAGTTAGGGATCTGTGCGATAACACCGATAGAACCCACAATCGCAAACGGAGCTGAGACAATCTTGTCTGCCACACACGCCATCATGTAACCGCCACTTGCTGCAACTTTGTCGACAGAAATCGTCAGAGGCAGACCCGCTGCTTTGATTCGGTCAAGTTGAGAAGATGCCAAGCCATAACCATGAACCATGCCACCGCCAGACTCTAGACGCAGCAAAACCTCATCGCCTTCACGAGCGACAGCTAATACTGCAGTGATCTCTTCACGTAGCGAGCCTACTTCTTTTGCATCAATGCTGCCGTTGAAGTCCAACACGAACAGATGCGGTTCGCGCTTGCTATCGAGAGAACCTTCTTTGCTCGCTTGTTTGATTTCTTTCTCGCGAGATTTGTTCTTCTCTTTCTCTTCTTTCTTGACTGCTTTATCACGAGCTTTGATGAAAGCGTCATCGTGCAGGTGATGCTCCAACTGCTCTACCGCATCTTTATGACGTTCAGAAAGGTTGGTAACTTCCAATTCGCCTTTTGCTGCACCCGACTTACCACTCGCTGATTTTGCGATAATCAACAGCACAATTACTGCTGCAACAACGGTAACAATCTTAGCCAAAAACAGACCGTAATCTAATAAAAATTCCAATGAGAGTTCCTCTATCTCATACCAGTGATAGCCATCAATATGTTACGTAGAAAAATCAGAGAGAAGGCAAGAAAATCAGCAACCTCTTGTTCTGATTGATAGCGTTCAAATAACATACCGGACAACCGTTCTGGAATTGGTATAACACATGAATTGGTGTATTGTAACCAACTTGTCACGATTACCAAGATTTTCCATTGAGAAACAGGCGCATTTCTACACAAACGAACATGAAGCCTGTACGTCGGAACTAGATACAATAATAAGGATTAACTACCGTGAACTACTCCGTTTCAGCAGATGCCCTAAAAGGTAAAGTCATTCTTGTCACTGGCGCAGGCAATGGTATCGGTCGCCAAGCCGCCCTTTCTTACGCTCAGCACGGTGCGACTGTGATTCTACTGGGTCGAAACGTTCAAAACCTTGAATCCATTTACGATGAAATCGAGTCTGCGGGCTACCCTCAACCAGCGATCATCCCACTCGATCTAAAAGGTGCAACAAAGCAACACTACATCGACATGGCAGAAACCATCGAAGGTCAATTTGGTCGTTTGGATGGTCTATTGCACAACGCCGGTGTTCTCAGCACGCTGTGTCCGTTTGAGCAAATCAATGAAGAAGACTTCGACGACATCATGCAGATCAACGTGAAAGCGGAAGTACTGATGACTCAGGCGCTACTACCGATCATGCGTAAATCAGAAGCGGGTCGTATTGTCTTTACCTCTTCAACCGTTGGTCACTCTGGTCGTGCTTTCTGGGGTCCATACGCTATTTCTAAGTTTGCTGTAGAAGGTATGATGCAAGTCTTGGCTGATGAGTTGAGTGATACACCAATACGTGTGAATGCAATTAACCCTGGTGCAACTCGTACTCGTATGCGTGAAAAAGCCTACCCAGGTGAAGATGCAAACACGTTAAAAACACCGCTGGACATCATGCCGCTTTACCTTCACTTGATGGACCCAGCAGTCACTGATGTAAACGGTCAGTGCATCGACGCTCAACCAAAGCGTAAATAACCCACTTAGGTTACCTCACATAATTGATTGAAAAGGCAGCAAATGCTGCCTTTTTTCGTATTTCTGCCTATAAAAATCTTGCGACTTTCCATCACAGAAATATACTGTATATATATACAGGTATTTTATTTATGCAAGACATCATCCAACACTTAAAAAGCCAGCATCTTGTTTGGCAAGCAAATCTAACCAAAGCTGACGATCATCAGTTCCTTAATAGTTCTGGTTTTCCGGAGCTAGATGCTCTGCTTGGTGGCGGCTTTCCTCCTCACGGTGTGGTGGAAATGGAATCCATAGGCAGCATTGGCGAGCTGCGTTTGCTTGCGCCTTACTTAAAAGCATCCCTTTCGACAGGAGTCACGGCATTCATTCAGCCACCAGCATTGATGAATTCATTGTTCCTACACGGCATTGGGCTAGACATCAACCAGGTGTGGGTGGTCACGCCTGAACATCAGCGCGATGCATTATGGGCAGCGGAGCAGTGCCTCAAGAGCGGTGTTTGTACCAACATTTTGCTATGGCAAGATGAACTAGAGATCCACCAAGTAAAACGTCTGCAAGTGGCGAGCGAGCAAGGATCTTGCCCTCTGTTTATGCTCAAACCTAATATGACAAACCGCTTGTCTTTACCTGTTTCGTTGAGTCTGAAATTGCAAGGTCATGGACAAGGCGTTAGCGTGGAAGTTCTCAAACGAAAAGGCGGTTGGAGCAAAGGTAGTGTCGACATCAATTTCCAACACCACTACCCACAATTGGTGATGCCAACCACGACTCACATTCCATCAACTGTGGTCAATTTCCCATTGGCGAATCAAGGTTAGTGGTATGGCTTTGTGGATTTATTTGCACTTCCCTCGCCTGCAGCTAGACGCACTCTTTGGCGATAACCAAGAGCAACCCGTGGTGATTGTAGAAAGCCAACGTTGTCGGATCATTCAATACAACGAGATTGCCGAGCAACAAGGCATTAAACCAAATATGGGCTTGGGTAGTGCGGCTTCTTTGTGCCGAGATTTGCAAGTGCACCCTTATCATCCGCAAACCGAATTGAGCAAGTTACAAGAAATTGCGCAATGGCTGTATTTGATCACATCTGACGTCGTATTGATGCCAAACCAAGGTATTTTACTGCGCGCAACTCCAATGCTTAATCTGTATGAAGGGCTCCAAAACTATTGGAATAAAGTCAGAGCTCACTTATCGGAGCTGAAACTGAGTTTTCAATTCGGATGTGGCTTTTCGCCTTTTTCTGCCAAATTGATGGCATTAGCAGGGACGAACGTCATCAACGAAGACAAATCTGCCATACAACAAGCCTTATCGCCACTACCGTTAACACTGACAGATTTATCAAGCGCTACTGTAGAGAAGTTACAACGTGTAGGCGTCACCACACTGCAAGGCTTACTTGAACTGCCACTACAAGACATTGCACGCCGATTCGATATTGATTTGGTGAACTACGTTGGCCGACTGACTGGACAGTTTAAGCACCCTGTCGACTTTTATCACCCTACCGAATCCTTCCAAGTTTATTTAGAACTGCTGTTTGAGATTGAAAACGTCCAATGGATTGAAAAGCCACTAGCTAAGTTGCTTCGTCAGCTCGAAACCTTTCTCAAGCTGCGTGATAAAGTCGCGTTTGAACTCTGTTTAACCCTCCACCAGCGAGACAAGCAAGCACAGCACCTTCCGCTCACATCCGCACAAGGTGATTACTTGTGCCAACGTTGGCAACAGCTCGCGAGTTTGAGTTTGGAATCCATCACGTTAAACGGCCCTGTTATCGGTCTGACGTTAAAAGTAGAACGCCAAGGTGAGCCTTTAAGTTCTGCACGCGATTTTTTTGCTGGGCAAAAAGGGCAAATGAACGCATTAGAGCTGCTCTCTTTACTGCAAGCTAAATTGGGCAAAAGCGCAATACTCAAACCCAATATTGCCTGCGATCCAAGACCAGAGAAAGCCAGCCAATATCGCCCAGCCGATGAGCCAGATGTCTCAATTAACACCGTTCCTGCTCTACTGCGCCCCGCGATGCAATTGCCCGCACCTATCGCGCTACAAGAGCAAATATCTCTAGTACATGGACCTGAGCGTATTGTCTCTGGATGGTGGGATGGTGATGAGATCATGCGTGATTATTACATTGCGCACACCAAGCAAGGTCGCTGGTTATGGGTATTTCGCGATCAGCACAAACATTGGTTTCTCCATGGCTATTTTTGTTAAATCGACAGTTATTTTTATTAGATCGTTATGAGTTACGCAGAACTGTTTTGTCAGTCCAACTTCTCCTTTCTCACTGGCGCTTCTCATGCAGAAGAATTAGTGTTGCAGGCGGCGTTTTATCGCTATCAAGCCATTGCAATCACCGATGAGTGCTCCGTCGCGGGCATTGTGAAAGCCCATACGACCATCGAGCAGCATAAACTCGACATCAAGCAAATTGTCGGCAGCATGTTTTGGCTCAATGATGAGTGCCAAGTGGTGCTGCTTTGTCCTTGTCGTAAAGCTTATGCAGAGCTGTGCCGGATCATCACTAATGCAAGGCGACGTAGCGAGAAAGGCAGTTATCAATTGTCTGAATGGGACTTGATGTCGATTCGTCACTGTTTAGTACTGTGGCTCCCTACTCATCAAGAAAGCGACCATTATTGGGGGCGTTGGCTCCAACAACACCACGCTCATCGATTATGGGTCGCGATTCAACGTCATTTAGACAGCGACGATAATGCCTACACCACACACTGTGAGTTACTGGCAAGCGAGTTCGAATTACCAATTACCGCTTGTGGTGGCGTCTTAATGCATGCGGTTGAGCGCTTACCATTGCAACATGTCTTAACCGCCGTAAAAGATAGTTGTAGCGTCGACAAGCTTGGCTTTGGTCGTTTATCCAATGCCGAGCGAGCACTGCGTCCATTGAACAAATTGTCTCGAATTTACAAATCCGAATGGCTAGCAGAAAGCACTCATATTGCGAGCTTGTGCGCATTCAAGCTTTCAGAGCTGAAATACGAATACCCAACAGAACTGATTCCGGACGGTTACACTCCTACTACTTATCTACGTATGTTGGTCGAGCGTGGTAAAAAGCGACGTTTTCCTGAGGGCGTACCCTCAGACATTCATCAAACCATTGAGAATGAATTAACACTCATTGAAGAGCTGCAATATCACTATTACTTTCTCACCATTCACGACATTGTGATGTTTGCTAAACAACAAGGCATTCTCTATCAAGGGCGAGGTTCCGCAGCGAACTCGGTGGTGTGCTACTGCTTAGAAATCACTGCCGTCGATCCTAGGCAAATCTCGGTCCTGTTCGAACGCTTTATTAGCCGAGAAAGAAAAGAGCCGCCAGACATTGATGTCGACTTTGAACACGAGCGCCGTGAAGAAGTCATTCAATATATTTACAAAAAGTACGGGCGCGAGCGTGCCGCTCTGGCAGCCACCGTTATCAGCTATCGCTTTAAAAGTGCCGTGCGTGAAGTAGGCAAAGCGTTGGGGATTGAAGAGACTCAATTGGATTTCTTCATCAAAAACGTTAATCGACGTGATCGCAGCCAAGGTTGGCAAGCGCAAATCATCGAATTAGGATTGCAGCCAGAGTCGTTAAAAGGTCAGCAGTTTATCCAGTTGGTGAACGAGATCATTGGCTTTCCGCGCCATTTATCCCAACACGTTGGCGGCTTTGTGATTTCTTCTGGCCCTTTGTACGAACTGGTGCCTGTTGAGAACGCTTCGATGGAAGATCGCACCATTATTCAATGGGATAAAGATGATTTAGAAAGTTTAAAACTACTGAAAGTCGACGTCCTCGCGCTCGGTATGTTAAACGCGATCCGTAAATGCTTTCAATTGGTCGAGAAACACCATCAGCGATCACTGTCGATTGCCGAGATCACGCGATTGCAAGACGATCCGTACGTGTATCGTATGATCCAAAAAGCCGATACCGTTGGTGTGTTCCAAATTGAGTCTCGCGCGCAAATGAGCATGCTGCCGCGTTTAAAACCCGCGCGTTACTATGACTTGGTGGTGCAAATTGCCATTGTTCGCCCGGGTCCAATTCAAGGTGATATGGTGCATCCGTTTTTAAAACGACGAAATGGTGAAGAGCCAATCAGCTATCCATCAGAAGAAGTGAAAAGCGTACTAGAGCGCACTATGGGCGTGCCGATTTTCCAAGAACAAGTAATCAAACTGGCGATGGTAGCGGCAGGATTTAGTGGTGGTGAAGCCGATCAATTACGCCGTGCAATGGCGGCATGGAAGAAGAACGGCGATCTTGCCAAGTTCAAACCTAAGCTGATCGACGGAATGCGTGAGCGAGGCTATGACTTGGAATTTGCTGAGCGCATCTTCGACCAAATCTGCGGCTTTGGTGAGTATGGTTTCCCGGAAAGTCACTCGGCCTCTTTTGCTGTGCTAGCTTACTGCTCTGCATGGTTGAAATATTACTACCCTGCTGAGTTCTATACTGCCCTACTCAATAGCCAACCGATGGGCTTTTATAGCCCTTCACAATTGATTCAAGATGCGCGCCGACACGGTGTTGAAGTGCTGCCTGTTTGCATCAATCATTCCTCCTATCAGCACCATTTGGTCAAACGTCCGAATGGTCGCCTTGGTGTGCAACTGGGTTTTCGCTTAGTAAAGGGCTTTAATCAGGAAAGCGCCTGTCGGCTAGTTGAACGACGACCAAGCTCCGGCTATCGCGCTATCCAAGAGGTGAAGCAAATCTTAAGAAACCGCCGCGATATTGAGTTACTCGCTTCTGCTAATGCGTTTCAAATCCTTTCAGGTAATCGCTATAACGCTCGCTGGGCAGCGATGGATTCACTATCAGACTTACCTTTATTCCATCACATGGAAGAGCCAATAGTAAGTCACCAGGCTCAGCCTTCTGAATACGAGAACTTAGTTGAAGATTATGCCAGTACCGGACTATCACTAAGTCGCCATCCGATTACGTTGCTGGAAGAAGCTGGTAAGTTACCGCGTTTTACTCGGATGAAGCAGTTAGTCGAAAAAGAGCATAAATCTTTAGTGACGGTTGTCGGTGTTGTCACAGGCAGACAATCTCCCGGCACCGCTGCTGGCGTGACCTTTTTCACTTTGGAAGACGATACAGGCAACATCAATGTGGTGGTATGGCGAGCAACAGCACGCGCCCAAAAGCAAGCTTATCTCACTTCAAAGGTGTTGATGGTCAAAGGAATTTTAGAGCGTGAAGGCGAAGTCACGCACGTGATCGCAGGTAAGCTCATCGATTGCACGCACAATCTTGCTGAGCTGAAAAGTAAATCACGCGACTTCCATTAAGCAATCATGTTTTAGAGGTAGGAAAAGGCATTGCACCGAAAAAGTAAAGGGAGGTCAAGCCTCCCTTTTTGATTCTGCTGAATTAATCTTCAGTCATCGTTTCCGTACGCTTAGTCTTGTATTTCCTATACAGTAACAAGGATAAAGTCATGATGACTTTCGATGTTAACCATATCATTAAACGGAAGTACCCTATATTGATAAGTCTAAATAGACTCATAGGTGAAAAGTGACGCGATATACTTTACATATTTCATTCTCAGAAATATGTAAAACAGTTTAGCAATCACCGTTCAATTAATCACCTATTCTTATGGATTAATTTAGGGCTCACTGATTAATTCTACGTATATAAAACTTGACGCATTCTGTCTTGTGCGACTTCAACCAAAAGATCAGGCTGGAACTTAGAAATAAAGCGATCACACCCCACTTTTTGCACCATGGCTTCGTTGAAGCTACCACTTAAAGATGTGTTTAAGGTGATAAACAACTTGGACATTCTAGAATCAGAACGCACTTCATGAGTCAGCCTATACCCGTCCATCTCTGGCATTTCCGCATCCGTAATCATCATCAGCAATTCTTTTTCGATGTCTTTGCCTTCATCACACCAACGTTTAAGAACCGTTAATGCTTCTAAACCGTCGCGACATTCGATGATGTTCAAACCAAGCTGAGATAAGGTGTCTCTTACCTGATTACGCGCGGTTGATGAATCATCAACAATGAGGACATTTTGTCCAATCATCGCTTGAGCCAGTTCTCGATCTAGTATGCCGTCAGAGATGGTCACGTCATAATGAACGATTTCAGCCAGTACTTTTTCTACATCAATAATTTCAACGATTTGAGATGAATCCCCATCTTTCACTTGGGTGATCGCAGTTAGGTAGTTAGAGCGTCCTGATGTAGATGGTGGCGGCTGAATCTCAGTCCATGCAGTATTGATGATGTTGCGAACCGGTCCTACAAGGAAACCTTGAATAGAACGGTTGTACTCGGTGATGATCAAGTTCTCTTCTTCAACTTCACCACGCAATGGAGGGAAACCGATCGAGCAACGTAAATCAATCACAGGCACAGCTTCACCACGCAAAGATGCCACACCACGAATGTTATAGTGAGAACCTGGCAGCTTAGTAAGCGGAGGCAGTTTGATCACCTCTTTCACTTTAAAAACGTTAATCGCAAATAACTGGCGACTATTTAGCGTGAACAGCAAAAGCTCTAGTCGGTTTTCACCTACTAGATTTGTACGCTGATCAACCGTATTTAACACTCCGGACATACCACTACCTAACTTTGAACGACTACCTTTCACTCTTTATAGAAAACTGTGTTGGAACAACAAAGTAATACTTTTTTATGAGTGTTCTACAATACTTACGAAAATTACATTAATGCTATTGATATAGCAATGAAGCAGCGCTCAGATTCGAGTTTTCTCTGCTCATATGATCAAAAAAGGGCGAACCTTCCTGTTCACCCTCTGTAAATGCCCTATTCTGATGTCAGAAAAATTAACCTTCAATCACCTTCATCAACAACTGACCGTCGTACAGTGCTTGCTTAATCAAAGCCGCTCCCGGCATGGTCGCTTGTTTATAGAAACGAGACTCCACCAGTTCAAGGTCTTGGTGGTAAACCGGCAAACTTTGTTCTTCAATACAACGACGAACAGCAGGATAAAGCACCTCTTTCGCTTGGTTGATCACCCCACCAATTAAGATCTTTTCTGGGTTAAATAGGTTAATAACAATCGCAATGGCAGAGCCTAAGTAACGACCAAGCTTCTCGATAACATCAACAGCCAGAGGGTCGCCATTTGCAGCCGCCTCACAGATACTTTCAATGCTCATTTCTTCTTGTTCAGCAAGAACTGAAGCTTCACCTTGAGCAATACGAGTCACAACCTCTTCTCGAATCGCTTGTGAGCTGGCAACGGTTTCAAGGCAACCAATATTGCCGCAATGGCAACGCTTGCCATTCGGATCGATTTGGATATGACCGAGTTCACCGATGTTACCGTGTCGACCTTGTAGCACTCGACCATCCAAGATAATACCTGCGCCTAAGCCGTGGTGAATAGAGATAAGAACCGAGTTGTCGTTGTCTTGTGAATGACCAAACAGTTTCTCTGCTAGTGCCCATGCACGCGTATCGTTGGCAATAAAAACCGGTAAGCCTGTTGCTTTGTATATTTCAGGACCTAACGCTAGGTTCTCAACATTGTAATGCGGCATTTGCAACACGATACCCTGCTCTGAGTTCACTAGACCGGGCAGAGTAATCGCAATACTGGTAACACGATCAAGTTGATCGGCGTAGGTTTGGAAGAATTCATCAATTTCGTAGAGTAAACGTTCCAGCACATCATCTTGGTCACGTTCGTGGATATCGATTTTGGTATCGATAAGAACGTCACCGCCAAGCTCGTGCAGTGCAATCGTCAAGTAGCCTCGACCTAAACGCATCGACAAGAATTGCCAACCTTCATTATTGACCTGTAACCCCACCGCAGGACGACCGCGACTGGTTGCTTCCTGTACCGTTGTTTCATGGATCAGGTGGGCTTCAATCAATTCTCGAGTGATCTTAGTGATACTCGCAGGCGCAAGCTCACTTTGCTTGGATAAATCGATTCGAGATATTGGACCCTTTAGGTCAATTAGTTTGTATACACGACCAGCATTGACCTGTTTGATATGATCAATATGGCCCGGTTGAGCCATGTACATCTTGCACTCCGAAATTCTATAACGGGATAATTTTTTTACTTTGCGAAGTAATTGTGAAGTGAATTGATAAATCCCCGTGACAAGCATCACGTATAAACATGTTTGTTTGTGTATTCAATCAAATAACTAGAAATCGACTCCTGTTAAATTGTTTGAAAAATAACTTATTTTATTCATCAAATTAGGTCACAACACCTGTGTGTTGATGTTTTTTCAGCACTTTGACCTAAATGCCAACAATCCGCGCATACTGTGCATATACTTAGCGAGAATAGAATTCGAGTTATCTAGTCCTACACCTGCATTCTTCGGAGAATCTATGACTTCCATATTAAGAAGAACCAAAATTGTTACAACGCTTGGCCCTTCAACAGATAAAGACAATGTCCTTGAAGAGATCATCAAAGCTGGAGCAAATGTCGTCCGTATGAACTTCTCTCACGGTACCAGTGACGATCATATTCAACGCGCGCAAAAAGTCCGTGCTATTGCGGCAAAACTAGGACGTCAAGTTGCCATTCTTGGTGATTTACAAGGTCCAAAAATCCGCGTATCCACCTTCAAAGATGGCAAAATTCATCTTGATGTCGGTGACAAATTCACACTAGACAGCGATTTACCAAAAGGTGAGGGAAACCAAGAGTCCGTTGGTTTGGATTACAAAGAGCTACCGCAAGACGTTTCACCTAACGATATCCTGCTCCTTGATGATGGACGTGTTCAACTGCAAGTCACTAGTGTCGAAGGGAATAAAGTTCATACACGCGTCACCGTTGGTGGCCCTCTGTCTAATAACAAAGGTATCAACAAGAAAGGTGGCGGTTTATCTGCCGATGCATTAACAGAGAAAGACAAAGCGGACATTCTCACTGCCGCTAAAATCAAAGTCGATTACCTTGCGATTTCTTTCCCTCGTAATGGCGAAGATATGCACTATGCTCGCCGTTTGGCAAGAGATGCAGGTCTAGAAGCAAAACTCGTAGCCAAAGTTGAACGAGCAGAAACGGTAGCCACTAGCGAGTCGATTGATGACATTATCCTTGCGTCCGATGTAGTGATGGTTGCTCGCGGCGACTTGGGCGTAGAAATTGGCGACCCAGAGCTTGTTGGCGTGCAGAAAAAACTCATCCGTCGTGCTCGCAGCTTAAACCGCATCGTGATTACTGCGACTCAAATGATGGAGTCTATGATTGCGGCACCGATGCCAACCCGAGCAGAGGTCATGGACGTTGCCAATGCCGTGCTAGATGGTACAGATGCGGTAATGCTTTCTGGAGAAACGGCAGCAGGTCAATTCCCAGTAGAAACTGTCAAGTCCATGGCAGAAGTATGTATGGGCGCAGAGAAGATGGCTGAAGCAAGCTTGTCGACGTATCGCTTAGATCGCACCTTTGCAACCGCAGAAGAAACCATCGCAATGTCCACTATGTACGCAGCTAACCACATGGAAGGCGTAAAAGCGATGATTGCCTTGACCGAATCTGGTCGCACTGCGCTCATGATGTCTCGTTTGAGTTCTGGTCTGCCTATTTTCGCGTTATCACGCAACGAATCGACACTGAATCGTGCTGCGCTTTATCGTGGGGTAACTCCGGTGTACTTTGACTCAAAAGGTGGCGCAGGTCTAACTACCGCGCACGATGCAATTGTGACGTTAAAAGAACAAGGCTTATTGGATGAAGGGGATTTGGTGATCATCACTCAAGGTGATGTTATGGACGTGGTTGGTTCAACCAACTGCATGCGAATCCTGTCAGCATAAGTTCAACACTTGATAAGCAAGGGCACCGAAATGGTGCCCTTTTTATTATCTAGGCTGTCTCTCGCCCTTCCATATTTAATTTGTCGTAAAGCTGAATCAGGTTAAAACCGGTTTGCAAACCAAGCTGATAATCATGCTCAAGAGCTTCAGGGTCACTTAAAAGAGATGAGGATTGCAGCTCCTCTTTCGGCGCCAATTGCAAAATAAAAGTATCGTCAGGCGGTGCGCTAAGGAAAGCTTGCGTCAACTCGAAGGTTTGATAGTGGATCATCAACATGTCTGCTAATCCAGAATCAAAATTCTCACCAATCAAATGGCTCAAACGATAGAGGTTATCGGCTCCAAATAGCCAACGCCCCCCATTTAATAACTTTCTGCCAGACAATTTAGATTGATGTGCTGCGTTAATTTTTTGCTGCAAGAAATTGCTCCAATCTTCCTTCCATTGATGGACCTTATCTTGCCAAGATTCTTGAACCGAGTTTATGGACTCTCGGTACCATTTGATCCCTTCTTCACCAAGCTCACTTTGCGCTTTGGCTTCCGATTCAGAGAAAGGCTCAGTGCGGATCACTATGATATTTCGTGCATTTTTACGCCACGCTTCTTGAACAGGAATCGATGCAGAAACGCCGCCATCAACAAAATGCTGCCCGTTTACATTTACAGCACCTTGATACAGTTTTGGAATAGCGCATGTAGCCACCATCGTATTGAGCCAATCACCACCGAGTATTGGTAAGTAGTGGTCTGAGAGCGTATCGACGTTAGTGACCGCAGCAAACGCTCCTCTTTGACCTAGCGCAGAGCGACCAAGATCCAGATCGAGTTTATAAGGGTAATCTTGAATACGTTCGAGCGCCCACTCCAAACCTAAGTACTGTTTTTTACGAATGTAGCGGATCAGATGGAAGAACTCGGGAGCCGTGGTCAGATCGGTTATAAAGGCTTTACCCATACCATGCTGACGGCAAAGGAAAGCACAAAGGTTAAGCGCTCCGGCAGACGTACCATAGAACTCGTCGAATGGGTCGAAATTAGAGAGAAGAAATGCGTCTAGCACACCAGCGGTAAAAATCCCTCTCTGCCCTCCTCCTTGTGCGACAAGGGCAGTTTTGCCATTTCTAAACTGATCATACACTTGAATGTCGAGCTCAGCATGGCTATCAGTGATAATACCGCTGTTGCGTATCATAGGCGTAATGCCGTTAGTTTAAGCCGTCGTAATCGCAATGATGCCAAAAGAGAGTAAAACTGCGAATACCGTAACGACGATGAGTAGGGCTGATTTTAGATCGTGTTCCATAGACACCTCCTTTTGTTGTAACAAATTAATAACACCAGTGTGAATTATGTTCAAGAATTGCCTAATTTAGTCGCACGATTTTGACTAAGGCATCACAATTAGCTTAGTCATAATAAGGAGATAGCAAATGAACAATAAAATTGGCTGGCTAGTTGGGAGTGTATTATTGGGTTGTTCTATGGCAGCTCAAGCAAACGTTATCGTCACTCCCTACATTGGCTTCACGGGAGGAGGCAAAGTAGAAGATGAAAACAATCGCACCTACGATCTTGACCCTTCAATTAACTACGCTTTATCGGTAGAGACTCCTTTTGAAATGGGTCGCTTAGGTTTGTTCTATTCGAATCAGTCTTCTGAACTACAAGATGTGAACAACTCAGCAGACATCCATTATCTGCAGTTTCAAAGCAGCATCTACTATCCAGTGGCGACAGGTTGGCAAAGTTATGTTGGGCTTGGATTGGGTGCTTCATATGCTGATGCTGATTGGGTGGATGACAAATACGGTTTCTCAGCTAGTGCTTTCGCAGGACTTGAGTACACATTTTCTAAAAACTTTGCATTGACCGCTCAAGTTCGTTGGTTAGGTACCGTTGTTGACAATGACACCTCAGGAGCATGCGTGCTTCCTACTGATGGTTCTTCTTGTGTAATCAAGTTTGAAACCGACTGGATGAACCAATTTCAATCCAATATTGGCTTTAGCTTCCGCTTCTAACGGCTTTCACTTCTAAAGAATCGTTTTGACGCCAAATCGTCTATAGGGTGTATCGAACGCAGAGATACGCCCTAATAATCAAAAAGAGTTTATTTGACCAAGATCACATCAATAAGACAGTCATATACTCTGAAAATAACCCCATCTCACTGATCAGATAACCTAGCAAATCACGATTTAACAATATTTAAACCAGATAAAATCTCGCCGTTAACATTTAGAATCTATTGCGATAAATAATGTAAAAAGTTAGTCTGAAGACAGAAAGCAGAAGAATATTTCAGCTTTTGCAAACACACATCAAAATTTAAAGCATTTAATTCTAATTCTTCATTGGCAAAACAAAGTAAAAAACCAGAAAGTAACAATAATACCGAATTTAGGATAGAAAACTGACGGATAACAGTTGCCCTTTATTCTGCTGGGATTTACACCTGCCAAGAAGAGCTTCATTCCTTAGGGAGTTGTACAGGAGTCAAATATGAAGCGAGAACAATGGGGATCCCGTGCGGGATTCATCTTAGCTGCAGTCGGTTCAGCCATCGGTCTGGGTAACATCTGGCGTTTCCCTTATATGGCTTATGAGAACGGTGGTGGTGCCTTTTTTATTCCTTACCTTTTCGCCATGATTACTGCTGGTATTCCATTTATGATTCTGGAATTCAGTATGGGACAAAAATACCGTGGTTCTGCTCCGAAAACATTAGCTAAAATCCACGCCAAGTTTGAGTGGCTTGGCTGGTTCCAAGTGGGTGTAGCTGCGGTTATCGCCGTTTACTACGTCGCTGTTATTGGCTGGGCAATTTCTTACTTTGGTATGTCGTTTACCCAAAGTTGGGGTTCTGACACCAATGCTTTCTTCTTTAGTGAATACCTAAAACTTGGTGATAACTCACCAACGGATTTGGGCAGCATTCAATGGAAGATCGCAGTATCCATGCTGATTGCTTGGGCGATCACCTACACGGCAATTGTGAGTGGTGTTAAATCAGGTATCGAACGAGCATCAAAAATCATGATGCCAATCTTGTTCATCATGGTCGTGTTCTTGATTGGTCGTATGATTTTCCTTCCTGGAGCACTAGATGGTGTGAACTACATGTTTGAGCCTGATTTCAGTAAGATTTGGGACGTGAAAGTGTGGGCAGCTGCGTACGGGCAGATCTTCTTTACCCTAAGTATCGGCTTTGCCATCATGCTAGCGTATTCCAGTTATCTGCCTGAGAAATCAGACATCACGAATAACGCCTTCATGACTGTCCTTATCAACTGTGGTTTCTCCATCTTAGCCGGTATCATGATCTTCTCAGTGCTTGGTTACATGGCTCAAGAGCAAGGTAAACCACTAACTGAAGTCGTCTCTGCTGGTGTTGGTCTTGCGTTCGTAACGCTACCTGCCGCTATCAATTTGTTACCAGCGCCATATATTCTTGGTCCGCTGTTCTTCTTTGCTCTCGTTGTAGCTGGCTTAAGTTCGCACATCTCAATCATGGAAGCGGTAACATCTGCAGTTATCGATAAACTGAAATGGAGCCGTAAAAAAGCGGCAAACGTGGTGATTGGTATTGGCTTTATTGTCTCAATGGCATTTGCAACCAACGGAGGTCTATTATTACTTGACCTTGTCGACCACTTTGCTAATAACGTCGGCATCATGGTTGGCGGTCTGGTTGAAATCGTCCTAATGGCTTGGCTACTTAAACAAGTGCCAGAAGTTCGTGACTATGTAAATGAGCGTTCAGATTTCTCTATTGGTCAATGGTTTGTAGTCTGCCTACGTTTTGTTACTCCAATCATGCTAGCAATTATCCTAGCAACTAAGCTATATGCCCTTCTAACAGAAGGTTACGGTGGCTACGACCTAACTCTTGGCTGGGCAATGATTGCCGCGCTATTTGTGTTTGGTGTACTGATTAACGTGGTAAGCAAGGAGAAAGCGTAATGACAACAAGTGCAATTATTATGATGGTTATTGGTCTTGGCATCACTTGGGGTGGCGCAGCTGTGTGCATCAAGCGAGCGATGGATAAGCAGCAATAATACCGTTCCTTTATCAAGAATAATGCCGGCGTTGATGCCGGCATTTTTGTATCTGCTTTAACTCAAAAGCTGTATTTAACCCCAAGAGCTCCACCAATTTGAAGATCGGGTCCTTTATACAGATCGAGCTCTGGATGAATTTGCGCATAGAGATCCCATCCTTTTGAAAGATCCCAATTCACGCCAAGCGGAACACGAAAACCAAATTCATCATCCCACTCGTACCAACCACCAACACCTACATACCAGGTCAGCGGCATATTTTGCTCAAAAGAACCACGTTTCGCGATATAGTCAAATGCCATCCCGTCATTACCGATGATACCTCGATATTTATCATCGATTTCAACTACGACACTCAATTGCTGATCCACTGCCATACCAACGGAAAAATTCGTCGGTTGGTTTGCTGCCATACTTACACTAGGTAACAGTGCTGCTGCCAGCATTATTTGTTTTTTCATACACGTCATCACTCTAAAAAAACGGCGTGCATAATTCAAACATGATTTAGTTTTGGTATGTCAGCAATGAGTAAGGGAGAGGTACGAAAAACGCTACAACTGTAAGGCTGCGTATTGTGTCACGATGTGGGACGTTAAATTAAAGATAAGCCGTTAGTCGTCGTGGTTTCAGCATGAAAAACAGGCACAAAAAAAGGAGACCGAAGCCTCCTCTTTTCTATGAATGACTGAGATTAGCCGTGGTTACGAATCCACTCATCCATTTCAGTTTTTAGGTTATCAGACTTAGTACCGAAGATAGCCTGAACACCACCTGCTACAACTACAACACCAGCAGCGCCTAGTTGTTTTAGCTTGTCTTGGTCAACAGCAGCTGTATCAGCTACCGCTACACGTAGACGAGTGATACATGCGTCTAGACCAGTGATGTTTGCTTTGCCGCCGAATGCTGCAACAAGCTCACCTGCCATGTCAGAACCAGAAGTTGCAACAGCTTCTTCAGATTCATCTTCACGACCTGGAGTTTTAAGGTCAAGAGCAGTGATTACTGTGCGGAATACTACGTAGTAGATTACAGCGTAAACTAGACCAACAGCTACCATCAGACCCATCTTCTGAGCGTGACCAGATAGAACTAGGAAATCGATCAGACCATGTGAGAATGAAGTACCGTGTACGAAGCCTAGAGTGTTAGCAACAACGTATGCAGAACCAGCTAGTAGAGCGTGGATACCGTATAGTACAGGAGCAACGAATAGGAATGAGAATTCGATTGGCTCAGTAATACCAGTTAGGAATGAAGTCAGTGCAGCTGACGCCATGATACCCATTACTTTCGCGCGGTTTTCTGGTTTAGCACAGTGAGCAATAGCGATTGCCGCAGCTGGTAGACCAAACATCTTGAACATGTAACCACCCGCTAGCTGACCGAAGCCATTACCAGCAGCACGAGATGCATCATCTGCAACTAGGTAACAAGTTAGTACGCCGTTTTGAGTTTCACCAGCAGCGTTCACACAAGTACCTGCTTCGAAGAAGAATGGTACGTTCCATACGTGGTGTAGACCGAATGGGATTAGAGAACGCTCAACTACGCCGTAGATACCGAACGCAAGCTGTGGGTTTTGGTGTGCAGCCCAGTCAGAGAATGCAGAGATTGCACCGCCGATTGGTGGCCATACGATAGATAGTACAACACCTAGGATGATCGCAGCGAAACCAGTGATGATTGGCACAGCACGCTTACCAGCGAAGAAGCCAAGGTACTCTGGAAGTTGGATTTTGAAGAAACGGTTGAATGCCCAAGCAGCAACACCACCGACAAGGATACCACCTAGTACACCTGTGTCGATTTTCTCAACGCCCATGATGCCAGCCATAACGCCTAGCGTTGCTGTCATGATGCCGTAACCAACGATAGCAGCTAGACCAGCTACACCGTCGTTGTTTGTGAAGCCTAGTGCTACACCAACAGCAAATAGAAGTGCCATTTGGCCGAATACTGAACCACCAGCTTGTTCCATTAGGTTAGAAACCACTTCTGGAATAAAGCTTAGGTGGGCAGCACCAACACCTAGTAGGATACCTGCGACTGGTAATACTGATACTGGTAGCATCAGAGCTTTACCAACTTTTTGCAGGTTTGCAAAAAGGTTCTTAAACATGTTTATGCTCCTGATAAATTATAAGTATTATTTGGGCACTAACGGCACACCCCCGTAGCCTAAATGTTAGCACCCAATGAAAATGTAACCACACGTTGCATTATATTTTCCGGCTCTAAATATATATTGATGGCCCTCAAACTTTCCACACAGTTACGAAATTTAGTTTCAAAACAAGCCGCAGATCACACCTAAAAACCGTCGATGAAAAGGTTTGCATCAAACCTATATCACTGTTTTATAAAGATTTTATTATCTACATAATTAATTTTAAGGCGTAAATAAAATAAAGGTCGATGTTATTTTTAGTAACAAAATTACATTTGAGGGATTTGGATGCGGTTAAATCAACAAATTTAGTAAACATTAAACTAAATGATCTTTTTGGTGCATTTATCAACAAAAAAGGGGCAAAAGCCCCTTTTTTAATCTGCCTATTGATTTTTCATCGCAAAAAAAGATTTCGGAAATTTTCGCTGGTTTTTTGCCCAACTTCAGACAAGGCACACTCTTTCAACTGTGCAATATAGGCAGCAACTTCGACAACATAGGCTGGTTGGTTCTCTTTTCCACGATGTGGAACAGGGGCAAGATACGGAGAATCTGTCTCAATAAGCAACTTTTCAAGAGGTAGGGCTTTCACAACATCCTTCAATTCCGTCGCTTGGCGGAAAGTCACGATACCTGAAATCGAGATGTAAAACCCTAAATCGAGTGCAGCTTCTGCAAAAGGCAGATCTTCAGTAAAACAGTGTATGACGCCACCACATTTTTCGGCTCTGCCATTGCGTAGAATTTCTAATGTATCTTCACGTGCATTACGAGTATGAATAATCAGTGGTTTGTTTAACTCTACTGCTAGGTCAACTTGCTGCTCAAAACGCTCTTTCTGCAGTGCGGCGGTCTCTGGTTTGTAATGGTAATCCAGCCCCGTTTCACCGATCGCCACAACTTTTTCATGGGACGCGTACTCTCGTAAGATATCCATCGAAAAGGCACTTTCAACATCAAGAGGATGAACACCACAAGACGCGTGAACGTTATTGTAAGGTGTGATCATTTCGAGCATTTTAGGGAAAGAGTCCAAAGTCACACCAACGGACAATAACTCAGTAACATTAGCTTGCTTAGCTTTGTTGATAACGTCTTCAACATTAATATGAAGGTCATCGTAATTCAATTTGTCTAGATGACAGTGCGAATCTACGAACATAATGCCTCTCGTGATTCAATTAACCAATTCATAGATAGTAGCTCAAGGTTTAAGCCTGGAAAGGTTTGTCGTTGAGCTTTCAATTCAAGCAGCTTTTGGGCCGCTTGATACAGACCGTTATATCTACCGGGCTGAAACTGAGCGGCGCCAGGAAGCAGATCCACTTCCGTAACACCAAATTGCGCTTTCTGGGCATCGGTCAACAAATACCACGCCCAGTCTAACGCTTTGTCTGGATTCTTAGCCATTAACGTCGCGCACCGAAACACATCTGACAAAGGCGAAGACAAAGTCTCAATCAAGCAGCGCTCAAACGCTTGATACTCATCCAGCTCACCACTTTTTGCTGCTTCCAGCGTATTTATTGGTGAACCCATATTCAACTTAAGCGCATAAGGGGGCACTTGAGAAGCCCCTTGCTCACTCATCCAGCTCATAGCTTGCTCTGTTGAAGGCGTAGCCACGACCCATTGCTGACAGCGACTTTGAATCGTTGGCAGTAATCGCTCATGGTTCTGTGTAACAAGCAAGAACAAACACTTCTGCCCTGGTTCTTCTAGTGTTTTCAACAACGCATTGGACGCAGACTCGTTCATTGCTTCCGCAGGTTCGATAATGAACACGCGATATCCATTTAGCTGTGATGATTCATGAGCAAGACGATTACAAGCGCGGATCTGATCAACCGTAATCGATTTGCCTTCTTTTTCCGGCTTAACCCAATGTAAGTCTGGATGACTATTAGATTGAGTTAGCTGACAACTGTGGCAAAAACCACACGCCTCACTGGTGTAGTTTTGGCACAAAAGAGAGTGGCTGAAGAGTTCAACCAGTTTTTCAACGGCCAACCCTTTCTCACTTTGTAGTAACAAAGCTCCAGGAACTCGCTCTGAATCCAAACTGATTTTGAGGTTATCCCAAACGGGCTGTAACCATGGAAAGTCATTTAACATGAATCACCTCAATCTACCCTCAGCTTACTGAGCTGCAAGCCATGCATTTAGTGCAGCTCTGATATCATGTGCCACTTCGTCAATCGACTGCTCTGCATTGATAACTACGATAGAGTCATCTGCATTAGCCAACTCTAGGTAACGCTCACGAGTGCGTTCAAAGAAGCTGATGTCCATTTTCTCAATTCGATCTAGCTCACCGCGACCACGAGCACGCTCAAGACCAACACGAGGATCGATATCCATGTACAACGTAAAAGCAGGTTTGAACTCACCAAGCGTAGTGTCGCGTAAGTTTTTCATCAGCGACGCATCGATTTGACGACCACCACCTTGGTAAGCTTGAGAAGACAAGTCATGGCGGTCACCCACCACCCATTGATTGTTTGCAAGTGCTGGCTTGATTACATTTTCCACTAGCTGGACACGAGCTGCGTAGAGTAAAAGCAGCTCCGTCATATCTTTCAAATCTTCGCCTTCGTGCTCTTCTTTAACCAATGCACGCATCTTTTCAGCGAGAGGGGTTCCACCGGGCTCACGAGTATTAACGATATTTTCAATACCTGCAGCTTTCAGCGTATCCAAAACCGTTTTGATTGCCGTACTTTTACCCGCGCCTTCTAGGCCCTCAACGACAATAAAGTTTGCTTTCATCATTTGTTCTTTCTTAGTTCTCTTAAATAGGCACGTACAGCACGGTTGTGCTCAGCAAGGGATTTCGAAAATACATGTCCGCCCTTCCCACTTGCTACGAAATATAGATAGTTACTGTTTTCAGGGTTTAACGCGGCTTCAATCGAAGCTTCACCCGCCATGGCAATCGGCGTTGGTGGCAAACCATTGATAGTGTATGTGTTGTATGGTGTAGGAGTACGCAAATCTTTCTTACGGATATTACCATCATAGGCATCTCCCATACCGTAGATAACTGTAGGGTCTGTTTGTAGACGCATACGTTTGTTAAGACGATTTACAAATACAGATGCGACACGCTCACGCTCCGAGTCTATCGCCGTCTCTTTTTCAATGATAGAAGCAAGAATCAGCGCTTCGTATTTGTCTTTTAGTGGCAGTTTCTCTTGGCGTTCTTCCCACTGAGCATCCAAAATCTTGTTCAGCTTACTATGAGCACGCTCTAAGATCTGACTCTCACTTGTACCAGCTGTGTAGTGATAGGTTTCGGCAAGGAATAAGCCTTCAAGCTTTTCGCGCTCTATCCCCAGCTTTTCAGCCATCTGCTTTTCCGATAATCCGGTCAAATCATGTTTGACATAAGGCGCTGCACTTAACTGCTCAACCCACTCAGAAAAGCGACTGCCTTCCACAAAGGTAATCGCAAACTGATGTTCTTTACCTGTGTTTAGTTGTTCCAACGTGTCATATAGAGAGGTGTTAGCTTCTAGTTGGTAAGTGCCTGCTCGCACCTGAAGAAGCTCCGGATAGAGATGAGGCATTAAACGAGTGTAGTCTGAAGCTTCGATGATGTTACCTTTCGCCAAGTCACGCATTACTCGGTGAAAGCTGGTGCCATTTTCAACGGTAAACAGCTGAGGCTGCTCAATAAGAATTGGCGAGTTAACGTATTGCTTAGTCTGTGAAACAACGTAAAAAACACTTGCTGCACCAATAACGGCAATCAGTACAACAAACGCAAACAGTTTTTTAATCACGTATTTAGATTCCCTTGAAGTCGTCGAGTCAATTTCCCAATTGGAAAGTCAATCTTGTTCTCTGGTGCTGAAATACCGGAAACCGGTGCTACACCCAATAGTGAATTACACATCCACACCTCATCTGCATCGAGCAAATTTGTCAGTGTGAAATCGGCTACCTGCACTGAGTAACCTTCGCTTTGGAGATATTCCAAAACCTTACGGCGCATCACACCAGCCACACCGGATAAACACAAACCGGGTGTGAACACCTTTTCATCTTTAACCCAAAAAAGGTTTGCCATTGTAGTTTCAATGACATGATTTTGCACATTTAACGTCACAGCATCAGCAAATTCAGTACCATCAATTTCTGCCTTTGCGAGCACCTGCTCTATACGGTTATTGTGCTTATGTCCGGCAAGTAATGGCTGGATTCCAAGTCGGGTTTCACAAACACCTAATTGCACGCCACGCTCTTGCCAAGCAAGGTAGTGAGCAGGGAATGTAAAATTCGAGATAGTGACAACCGGACCTTCGACACCGCTAGGACTATACCCTCGACCACCACAACCGCGGCTAATATGAATTTTGATTCCGGCAGATTCATCTTTTAAAGTTGCCGACATCGCCCAATCCAAGACCGTACGCCAATCAGGAAAAGGGATTTGTAATGTCGTTAAGCATGCTTCCATACGTTCAACATGCGCTTGCCAATGCTCCAACTGCCCTTTCTTGGTTTTGATGGTAGAGAAACAGCCATCACCATATTGGAAAGAACGGTCACCGAGTGGAACATGTGTTTGTGGCAGTCCATTTACCCAGAACATTCAGATACCCTTGCTTTCTGATCGACAAATAAAACAAAACGGCTCAATGCTAAGCATCGAGCCGTTAGAATACAAGTATCGCTACTCTAAAACTGTGTTAGAGACTTTTACTCAGCGATTTTTTTGAATACAAGCGAACCGTTAGTACCGCCGAAGCCGAACGAGTTACAGATTGCGTATTCCATATCAACTTTGCGCGCAGTATGCGGCACAAGGTCGATATCTAAACCTTCTTCTGGATCATCTAGGTTAATCGTTGGTGGAACAATTTGATCTACCAATGAAAGAACCGTGATAATTGCTTCTACTGAGCCTGCTGCACCTAAAAGGTGACCAGTCATAGATTTAGTAGAAGAGACAAGAACCTGCTTAGAGCCTTCTTCACCAAGTGCGCGTTTCACACCCTTGATTTCAGCCACATCACCTGCTGGTGTTGATGTACCGTGAGCGTTCACGTAACCAACTTGAGTACCTGTGATGTTTGCGTCACGCATCGCCGCTTCCATTGCCAGTGCGCCACCAGAGCCATCTTCACTTGGAGAAGTCATGTGGTAAGCGTCACCAGACATACCGAAGCCAACAAGCTCTGCGTAGATCTTAGCACCGCGCGCTTTTGCGTGTTCGTACTCTTCAAGAACCATCACGCCCGCACCGTCACCTAGAACGAAGCCGTCACGACCTTTATCCCAAGGACGTGATGCTTTTTGCGGTTCATCGTTACGAGTCGATAGTGCTTTTGCAGCACCGAAGCCTGCCATACCAAGTGGAGTAGATGCTTTTTCTGCACCACCAGCAACCATAGCTTCCGCATCACCGTATGCAATCATACGAGCCGCGTGACCGATGTTGTGAAGACCTGTAGTACATGCAGTAGAGATCGCGATGTTAGGACCACGAAGCCCACGCATGATAGATAGGTTACCCGCAACCATGTTTACGATGGTCGAAGGAACAAAAAATGGGCTAACTTTGCGAGGACCTTTCTCAACTAGCGCTGAGTGACCTGCTTCGATTAGGTCTAGACCGCCAATGCCTGAGCCGATTGCTACACCAACTCGAGCCGCGTTTTCTTCGGTAATTTCTAAGCCAGAGTCATCCAATGCTTGGATACCCGCAGCAATGCCGTACTGGATAAACAAATCCATTTTACGAGCATCTTTCTTAGACATGTACTCTGTGCAATCAAAATCTTTTACAAGACCAGCAAAACGAGTCGAGAAGTTCGTTGCATCGAAGTGCTCGATGTTTACGATACCGCTTTGACCTTCTAGCAGGGCTTTCCAAGATGATTCTACTGTGTTGCCTACCGGTGACAACATACCCATGCCAGTGACAACTACACGACGCTTGGACACGATATAATTCTCCGGGAATTGAATGTTTCTATGAGAGGATAGAAGAAGTTAGAAAGAACACAGGCGGTCTAGGAGACCGCCTGGGAGAGATAATTACTGAGCGCTGTTTACGTAGTCGATTGCAGCTTGAACAGTAGTGATTTTCTCTGCTTCTTCATCAGGAATCTCAGTGTCGAATTCCTCTTCTAGAGCCATTACTAGCTCTACAGTGTCTAGAGAATCAGCACCTAGATCGTCAACGAAAGAAGCTTCGTTTTTAACTTCTGCTTCGTCTACACCTAGCTGTTCAACAATGATTTTCTTTACGCGTTCTTCGATGTTGCTCATTTTTCTTTTCCTTTACAGATTTCGCCTAATGCGATGATTCCGTAGTTTATTCGAACTATTGAAGTTTGCAAGGGGGTCCTTGCTGGTCAAACCACAAAATTAGCGAATTTAACCGAATTTCAATACATTTTTGACTTAAATCATGCACAAATCTTGCGCATGAGCATGACAACTTAATGACAGTTAACAGCAACTATAGGCTATTTTTCATAAAGTAAAATAGCTTATTTTGCACGAACTGTGCATTAAACCATGTACATGCCACCATTTACATGCAAAGTTTCACCAGTAATGTAAGCCGCTTCAGGTGAAGCTAGGAATACAACTGCTGATGCAATTTCACGAGGGTCACCTAGACGACCTGCTGGCACGTTCGACAACGTTGCTGCACGTTGGTCGTCATTTAGCGCCTTAGTCATGTCAGTTTCGATGAAACCTGGAGCAACCGTGTTCACTGTTACACCACGAGAAGCCACTTCACGAGCCATTGATTTAGTGAAACCAATCACACCCGCTTTTGCTGCTGCATAGTTTGTTTGACCAGCGTTACCCATAGTACCAACAACAGAACCTACGTTGATGATGCGACCAGCGCGTTTTTTCATCATGCCACGTAGAACCGCTTTAGACATGCGGTAGATTGGCGTTAGGTTTGTATTGATGATGTCGTTCCACTCGTCATCTTTCATACGCATTAGCAAGTTATCGCGCGTGATACCAGCGTTGTTTACTAGAATATCGATTGCACCAAACTCATCATTGATGGTTTTTAGTGTTGCTTCGATAGACTCAACGTCAGTTACGTTAAGTGCTAGACCTTTACCGTTTTCACCTAGGTACTCGCTGATCGCCGCTGCGCCGCCTTCAGAAGTCGCAGTACCGATTACCGTTGCACCGCGTTCAACAAGAAGTTCAGCAATCGCACGACCAATGCCACGGCTTGCGCCTGTCACTAGAGCGATCTTACCTTCTAGATTCATCATGTTGTGTTTTCCTTTTCTTATCGTGAACAGATTACTTAGCGGCTTCTAGCGACGCTACGTCGTTAACTGCTGCTGCGCTTAGTGTTTTCACGATACGTTTAGTCAGACCTGTCAGAACTTTGCCAGGACCAAGCTCAAGAAGATTTTCTACACCTTGCTCGTTCATTAGCTGCACGCTCTCAGTCCAACGAACTGGGCTGTGAAGTTGACGAACAAGTGCGTCTTTGATTTTTGCAGGATCAGTTTCAGCCACCACGTCAACGTTGTTGATAACCGGAAGTTGTGGTGCGTTGAATTCGATAGATTCTAGCGCGACAGCTAGTTTCTCTGCTGCAGGTTTCATTAGTGCGCAGTGTGAAGGCACTGAAACAGGAAGAGGAAGTGCACGCTTAGCACCTGCTTCTTTACATAGTGCACCAGCACGTTCTACCGCGTCTTTACTACCTGCGATAACAACTTGACCAGGTGAGTTGAAGTTTACTGGAGAAACGACTTCACCTTGTGCTGCTTCTTCACAAGCTTTTGCAATTGCTTCGTCATCTAGACCGATGATCGCGTACATTGCACCAGTACCCGCAGGTACCGCTTCTTGCATCAGTTGACCACGTAGCTCAACCAGTTTGATTGCTTCTTTAAAGTCAATCACGCCAGCACACACAAGCGCTGAGTACTCACCTAGGCTGTGACCCGCTAGGTTTGCTGGTTGCTCAAGACCAAGCTCTTGCCATACACGCCAGATAGCAACAGATGACGCTAGCAAAGCTGGTTGAGTACGGAAAGTTTGGTTTAGATCTTCTGCAGGTCCATTTTGAACAAGCGCCCATAGGTCGTAACCTAGTGCGTCAGATGCTTCTGCAAATGTTTGTTTTACTACGTCATATTGTTCGCCTAGATCAGCAAGCATACCAACTGCTTGTGAACCTTGACCTGGAAATACGATAGCAAACTTGCTCATGTTGTTTTCCTTTAAGCAAAGTAAAAAGAAATAAGATGCACCGTAGCGCATCTTAAATTTTGAATCTTGTGAAACTTAGAATTTCACCAGGGCAGAACCCCAAGTGAATCCGCCGCCAAACGCTTCAAGAAGTAGAGTTTGACCACGTTTAATACGACCATCACGTACCGCCTCATCCAGTGCTGTTGGCACGGTTGCTGCTGATGTGTTGCCGTGTTTATCAAGTGTGATCACGACTTGGTCTAGTGACATCGAAAGCTTTTTCGCTGTCGCTGAAATAATGCGGTAGTTGGCTTGGTGCGGAACCAACCAGTCTAGTTCAGACTTGTGCATATCGTTTGCTTCAAGCGTGTCTTTCACTAACTTCGAAAGCTGAGTTACTGCCACTTTGAAAACTTCGTTACCCGCCATGTGCAGCCATTTATCTGCATCTTTACCACGCTCAGGTACAGGAAGGCTCAGAAGATCACCAAATTGACCATCTGAATATACGTGTGTCGAAATGATGCCAGGTTCTTCGCTCGCACCAATTACCACCGCGCCTGCCGCATCACCAAATAAGATGATAGTTGAGCGGTCAGTCGGATCACACGTTTTCGATAATGCGTCAGCACCAATCACAAGTACGTTTTTACACATACCTGATTTAATGTGTTGGTCAGCTACAGACATTGCGTATACAAAGCCTGAACAAGCAGCGGCTAAGTCGAAAGCAGGACAACCTTTAATGCCAAGCTTTGCCTGCACCTGACACGCAGATGAAGGGAAAGTATGGCTACTGCTCGTGGTAGCAACGATAATTAGGTCGATATCATTTTTATCAATGCCGGCCATATCGATAGCGTTTTCAGCTGCGTAGAATGCCATGTCCGCAACAGTTTCATCTTCTGCTGCAATTCGACGCTCTTTAATACCCGTGCGAGCTACGATCCACTCGTCACTTGTATCTACCATTTTCTCTAGGTCTGCGTTAGTACGCACCTGAGATGGCAGGTAGCTGCCAGTACCTAAAATTTTGCTATACATGAAGACTAATAATGCCTCTCGAGTAAAACCGCTTCCAAACGATCGCTAATACGGCTTGGTACTTGTCGTTTGACCTCGTGTACTGCCTCGCCAAGTGCATTGACAATCGCAGATACATCCGCACTTCCATGGCTTTTTATGACAATGCCGCGCAATCCTAGCAAACTTGCGCCGTTATACTGGTCGGGGTTCAGTGTTTTTAGTTCATTAAATAGCCGAGAAAACAACTTTCTAGCAATCCAACCCTTAATCGTCGATTCCATCATGCTGGTTTTTAGTTTTTCGATGAAGAGTTGAGCTGTTCCCTCGCTGGCTTTTAAGCATACGTTACCGACAAAGCCATCACAAACAATGACATCGGCTACGTCATGCAAAATTTGATTACCTTCAATATAACCGACAAAGTTGATGGCGTCGGTTTGAGAAAGCATTTCTGCACAGCGTTTGACTAAATCGTTACCTTTGATTTCTTCTGCGCCAATGTTCAGCACCGCAACACGAGGAGGTCGACCTAGGTGTTCTTCTGCTAATGCACTGCCCATCACGGCAAACTGGAATAAACTGTCGGCATCGCACGACACATTTGCTCCCAAATCTAACATCCAGGTGCGTTTTCCACTGATGGTCGGTAACGCAGAAACTAAAGCAGGACGCTCAATACCAGGAAGCAGCTTAAGAATAAAACGTGACAGCGCCATCAATGCGCCGGTGTTACCACCACTCACACAAGCATCAGCTTCGTTTTCAGAAACCAGATCAATCGCCATACGCATAGAGCTATTTTGGCTATTGCGAAGGGCCAAAGACGGTTTTTCTGAATTAGAAATCACTTTCTCGCTATGAAGAATGCTCAAACGAGAACTGGTAGAGGTACCAAGTTGAGATAATTGAGACGTGATCAGAGATTGATCACCTATAAGAATCACTTTTAGCTCTGGGAAATGAGACAGTGCCTGCACGGCGGCAGGCACTGTTACGCGTGGACCGAAATCCCCGCCCATTGCATCAAGTGCAACGGTAATACTTTGCAAAGGTTCAACCTTACTTGTTGATAACCTTTTGACCACGGTAGTAACCTTCAGCAGTTACGTTGTGGCGTAGGTGAGTTTCACCAGAAGTCGCGTCTACAGATAGTGCAGCTGTAGTTAGCGCATCGTGTGAACGACGCATACCGCGCTTAGAACGAGTTTTACGGTTTTTCTGTACGGCCATTGACCCTACTCCTATACTATTGGGTTAAAAACCTAAAGAAGAAGCGGCTACCACACCAGTTACTTTTTCAGATTTTTCAAAACGTCGAATGGATTCGGTTTTTCTTCCTCAATTTCTTCAGGAATTTCACCAAAAACCATGTTATTTGAGTCAACGCTACAATCCGCATCATCGTGCATTGCGATTTGAGGTAATGTTAAGATGAACTCGTCTTCAACCAGTTGTATAAGGTCTAATTCACCGTACTCATTTAGATCTACCAAATCATAAATTTCTGGTGCTTCCTCTTCCGTCTTCTCACCGTAGTAAGGAGTGTAAAGGAATTCAACTTCACACATGTGTGTGAATACCTCATTACAACGCTGACACTCTAAATCAACTTCGATGTTAGCTTTACCAGAGATAACAACAAGTCGCTGTTCATCAATATCAAATGACAATGAGACTTCTGCGTCGCGTTTTACGCCTTCAGTTGTTTCCGCTAAGCGCTTGAAAAGACTAGCTTGGATGATGCCATCGTAATCTAATCGTTTCTGTGCGGACTTTGCTGGATCAACCGTTCGCGGTATTTTTACCTTTTGCATAGGGCGCGAATATTATCTTCCAAATCAAAATTAGTCAAAGAAAAAGGCAAAAAAGTTGTACTTTTTTACGCTTAACATATAGAGCATTAGCCAGAATCAATTTTGATCGATTATTCTATTGGAAATGCTCGCGTGAATTGTAATTCAAAATGAAAAATTACCAACTGGTTTTAGCCTCAACTTCCCCTTTTCGTAAACAACTGCTGGAAAAGCTATCAGTACCGTTTACTTGTTTATCTCCGCAATGCGATGAGACCCCCTTCCCCAACGAAACGCCTTTAGATTTGGTGCAAAGGCTTGCGATTGGAAAAGCGACGTCTTGCGATACCGACCAAGACAGCTTGGTGATCGGGAGCGATCAAGTTTGTGTTATTGACGACAAGATAGTCGGCAAACCATTAGACCGAGAGAATGCCATCAAGCAATTATTGGCTCAAAGCGGTAAAACCATCACTTTTTATACTGGGCTTGCGGTACATAATACAGCCACGAATCACACTGAAGTCGGCTTCGACACCTTCGAAGTTCATTTTAGAGATTTGTCGCTTGAACAGATTGAACGATACGTCGACAGAGAAGAACCATTTTATTGTGCTGGCAGCTTTAAAAGCGAAGGAATGGGAATTTGTCTTTTCAACAAATTAGCCGGCAAAGATCCGAATACGCTAGTAGGCCTGCCTCTCATTGACTTGATCGACATGCTACAAAAGCAAGGGTTTGAGGTTTTGTAAAAAGTACTATGTAAAAGATATTGTGTAATAGGTATTGATAGTTAATAAACGTTAAAGGGTTGGCATGAGAAAGCGCCAACCCTTTTTTAAATGCCAGTGCGAGAAGATTAAAATCACAGCGTCAAACTAATCACTCTATATCTAAGATAGAGATTCCCGACAATGCTCTTTCGTCGCTCTCGGGAAAGACGCTGTGTCAGCCCATTCCTCTAAAAATAAGAATTACCCACTTAGATTTAGAAGTCGCAGCGCGTCATCCTCAAGAGTGAGGAACGAGCGAGTTGGGGATCTCTTTTCTCATCTTTCGAAGCGAAGCAGTCTTGCTATCCCATAGGGTGAAGCCCGCTCTCACCTCTACTTCTTACGCAGACCCGCGAGTACTTTCTCTAATCTCGCTTCCATCGGCGCATTGATTTCCATCCACTCATCATTCGATGGGTGTTGGAACTTGATGTTCGCTGCATGAAGGAACAAACGGTCTAAGCCCACTTGCCCAGTGTAAGCATCGAAGCGACGGTCGCCGTAGCGATCATCCCATGCAATTGGGTGACCCGTGTATTGAGTATGCACACGAATTTGGTGAGTACGACCGGTAATTGGGCTAGCTTGGATAAGCGTTGCTTGGTCAAACTTTTCCAGAATCTTGAATCGAGTTTCTGACGGCTTCCCATTTGGGTTCACACGCACGATGCTATTCACTTCGTTTTTAAGTAGCGGCGCATTCACGACCTTACAGCTGCTTTTCCACTCCCCCATCACGAGGGCAAAGTAGAACTTCTTCACGGTCTTTTCGCGAAATTGCGCTTGCAGATGGCGCAATGCTGAACGCTTCTTAGCCACCAATAAAATACCAGAAGTATCGCGGTCGATACGATGAACAAGTTCAAGGAAGCGAGCTTGCGGACGTAACGCACGAAGTGCCTCGATAGCACCAAATTTAAGACCACTGCCACCATGCACAGCTGTACCAGAGGGCTTATTTAGAATCAGCATATGATCGTCTTCAAAAATGATCATATGTTCTAGCTCTGCTACTTTGTTCAACTTAGTGCTTGGCGCAACGTCGTCCTCTTTTTTCTCTACCGTTACTGGTGGAATACGTACGAGATCGCCAGCCTTGAGTTTGTACTCGGCTTTAATACGCTTTTTGTTAACGCGCACTTCCCCCTTACGCACGATTCTGTAAATCATGCTCTTAGGGATATCTTTTAATTGGTTACGCAAAAAATTATCAATGCGTTGACCTGCCATATCTTCGTCGATATCAACGAACTGGACTTTTGTTCTTATTTCGCTCATGCGCGGTATTGTAAACCCAAATCTGTGCGACTTCACATTATTCTTGCTGCAAAAGAAACACTCGCTGTCATAAATTGTTCTAAAACTCGCCAAGCTTTTGTTTAGATTATTAAAAGTCTTTATCAACTTCTCGTTTTAATTTGTGTCTTTCTCAGTTTGCAAGACTCAAGTGCTTATGAAACAGCCAGTTATAAATTACAAAAATTGAATTTAGCGCCAAATTTTCCATCGTTTGCGCTAAAGCAGATTGCTGATATCCACCTGCACTGCTATAGTTCACAGCTGCTAAGGAAGGTTTGGTTACATTTTGTTCATTACCAATCATTTATCCCCAAGCAATGTGAGTAGATTGTTGAACGTCAGGTGCAGCATTGGCGTAAGACACGTTGAGTTCAACACACTTGTCACTCTACTCCTCGCATATTCACGTTGAGTATCTACCGCCCGAATAGCGGGTCACAAGTTAACGTTTCCAACGAAACCCAAAGCAATTTGTGATGACTGAAGTGCCCTAGAGCATCCCCTTCCAGCCGGGAGGCTGCAAAATATAAGCCATGGGATCAGGCACCGTGAAAGAGCGAAAAGCCAGTGACAAGTTGAAAAGAAAGATAAAAGAAAAGACAACGAGAAATTTTCAATGAAAAGAATGTTAATTAACGCAACTCAAAAAGAAGAGTTGCGTGTCGCTCTGGTTGATGGCCAGCGACTTTTCGATCTTGATATCGAGAGTCCGGGTCATGAATCTAAAAAAGCGAATATCTACAAAGGACGTATCACACGTATCGAACCAAGCTTAGAAGCCGCATTTGTTGATTACGGTGCTGAGCGTCACGGTTTCCTCCCTCTCAAAGAAATTGCCCGCGAATATTTCCCAGAAGGTTACACTTACCAAGGTCGCCCAAGCATTAAAGAAGTGCTGACTGAAGGTCAAGAAGTTATCGTTCAAGTGGAAAAAGAAGAACGTGGTAGTAAAGGCGCAGCTCTAACTACTTTCATTTCTCTTGCGGGTAGCTATCTTGTTCTTATGCCTAATAACCCTCGTGCCGGCGGTATCTCTCGTCGTATCGAAGGTGACGAGCGCACTCAACTAAAAGCAGCATTAAGCACTTTAGAACTGCCTCAGGGCATGGGTCTGATTGTTCGTACTGCTGGCGTTGGTAAGAGTGCAGAAGAGCTTGAGTGGGACTTGAACGTACTACTTAACCACTGGGGTGCAATTAAAGGCGCAGCAGATTCTAACCCTGCTCCTTTCCTAATCCACCAAGAAAGTAACGTAATCGTTCGTGCAATCCGTGACTACCTACGTCGTGATATCGGTGAAATCCTAATCGACAGCAACACCATTTATGAGCGTGCTAAAGAGCACATCAAACTGGTACGTCCTGATTTCATCAGCCGCGTTAAGAAATACGAAGGCGAAGTACCACTATTCAGCCACTACCAAATCGAAAGCCAAATTGAATCGGCTTTCCAACGTGAAGTGCGCTTACCATCAGGTGGTTCTATCGTAATCGACCCAACGGAAGCTCTAACATCTATCGATATCAACTCGGCTCGCGCAACCAAAGGCGGCGATATCGAAGAAACAGCGCTTAATACTAACCTAGAAGCAGCAGACGAAATCGCTCGTCAATTACGTCTACGTGACCTTGGTGGTTTGGTGGTTATCGACTTTATCGATATGACACCGGTGCGCCACCAGCGTGAAGTTGAAAACCGTCTGCGTGAAGCCGTTCGTCTAGATCGTGCTCGTGTACAAATCGGTCGCATTTCCCGCTTTGGTCTGTTGGAGATGTCTCGTCAGCGTTTGAGCCCTTCTCTAGCAGAAGCAAGCCACCATATTTGTCCTCGTTGTAGCGGTACAGGTGTTGTTCGTGATAACGAATCTCTAGCACTTTCTGTACTTCGCCTGATCGAAGAAGAAGCTCTAAAAGACAATACAGCCCAAGTACTAGCAGTAGTGCCTGTGCCGATCGCATCTTACCTTCTGAACGAAAAACGTCGCTCGGTCAACCACATCGAACGTATTCAAGAAGTGAAGATTACGGTTGTGCCAAACTCAGACATGGAAACGCCTCACTTCGAAGTTATCCGTGTTCGAGAAGGCGAAGAGTTTGACCTGCTTTCTTACCTACTTCCTAAGAAACTGGAAGCAATGAAAGAAGCAGAAGGCAAAGAGCCAGCAGAGGTTGATGTCAAGCCTAAGCGTATCGAAGAGCCTGTATTAAAAGGTTTTGCTTCGCCAGCGCAAACTGCTCCTACGCCAGCAGCAACTTCTAAACCTGCTCCAGCAGCGAAGAAGAAAGAAGCAGCTCCGCAAGAAGAAAAACCTGGTCTATTCAGCCGTCTGTTTAAAGCAATTGGTAGTTTCCTATTCAGTGGTTCTGAAGAAGTTAAAGAAGAACCTAAGAAAGAAGAGAAAAAACCAAACCGCGATAACAAGCGCAACAAGCGTGACCGCAACGATCGTCGTCGCAACAACAACCAGCGTGATAACCGCGAAGGTCGTGACAACCGCGATAACAAACGTCGTCGTAAACCGCGTGAAGAACAAGCGACTGAACAGAACGAAACACAACAGCAGCCTAACAAGCAGCAAAACCGCAACCAGAAACGTAAACCTAGAGCTCAACAAGCTGAAAAAGCACAAGAGCCTAAAGTTAACGCGAAAGTCGCGGAAAAAGGTCTGCAGCTAGCTGCTGAAGCTCGTACTGGTTCAGAAGCGAAGCCGGAAGAAAATAAAGCGAAGTCAAACGCAAAAGCAGAGAAAGTGAAGGAGCGCCGTCAACGTCGCAAGCTAAACAAATCTGTACGTGTTAAAGACCAGCAAGCGGCTGAGCAAGCAGAACAGGAAGTACCAGTACAACCTGTTGAAGCAGTTGAAGCAACGGTTGAGAAGCCAGTTGAGGCAGCAGCAGAAGCGCAACAAGACAACAAAGCAGAGTCTAAGCAGCGTCGTAACCGCCGTTCACCACGTCACCTACGTGCAAGCGGTCAACGTCGTCGTCGTGGTCGCGATCGTCGTCCTAACCCATTCCGCCTACGTAAAGGTGGTGTAGCATCTCCTGAGATGGCAATGGGTAAAGTGATGCCACGTTACATTCCAAAACCAGCGCCTAAGAAGGAAGAGCGAGTGAAGGAAGAAGTAGTGGTAACGGCAGCAGCAGTTCCTGCAATTCAAGGTGGTTTTGCTTGCCCTGAAATGGCGATGGGTAAAGTAATCATCCGTCGTGAACAACCTGCAGTTGTTGAAGCACCAGCAGTTGAAACGAAAGTTCAAGAATCTGTAGAAGCGAAAGTAGAAGCGCCTGTTGCGGAAGTGCCAGTGGTAGAGGATGCCGTTGCTGAGCAAGCTGAAGCTACAGTAGTTGAAACAACGCAAGTAGAGCCAATCGTTGAAGCACCTGTTGTCGAAGTGACTGAATCTGCAGTTGAAACAGCTCCAGCTCAGGAACCAGCCGTTGAAGTGGCAGAAGAAGCGGTAACAGAAGTTACAGCAGAAACGCCAGTAGAAACGCAAGAACCTAAAGCAGAAGTTATCAAAGTAGCAGCTAAGCCACGCGCTAGTGCTCCAATGACTAAAGCGCCAGGTCCTCAAGAGCTTCGCGAAATTACGGTTACAGCGGCACCGTTTAAAGCTGAGCGCTACGCACCGAAAGGCGCAGGTAGCCAAGTAGCAACAAACCGTGCATCAGCAGTAATGACAAAACCGAACTTTAACTAAGTTTTACTTTGTCATCGCATTAAGCGAAATACGAAACAAAAGGCTGCCAATCGGCAGCCTTTTTTGTTGAAGTAAGTGTTAACTCTAATTAGCTATATTAATATCAATGACTGATCACATTTGTGCGTCAATATCCCCTTCATTGTTGAACTTAATCACACTTTTCGGTAGCATTCGCCGACTCAAGTTTTCGACACCATTCTGATGCGGCTCTTTTTTTAATACGGTTTGTGCTGATAGAAGTGACTTCACTTTCACCAGCAGTACTTGTGCAAATACGAATATGTGTCGGGAGAAATTCATCGCCAAGAGAACTCAATACAAAACATGTTCGAATTTCCTCAATTTTCTAAGCACTCCGTAAAAAACGACGTGCTATCAGGTCTAACTGTTGCGCTCGCATTGGTTCCTGAAGCCGTAGCATTTGCATTTGTTGCTGGTGTAGACCCTATGGTTGGTCTTTACGCAGCCTTCATTGTCGGTCTTATCACCTCTATTTTCGGTGGTCGACCAGGTATGATTTCCGGTGCGACTGGCGCAATGGCAGTTGTTATGGTGTCGCTTGTTGCAACTCACGGTGTTCAATATCTATTTGCCGCAATTATGTTGGCGGGTATTCTTCAAATTGCAGCCGGTCTATTTAAGCTAGGTAAATTTATCCGAATCGTTCCTCACCCGGTGATGATTGGTTTCGTAAACGGTCTGGCTATCGTTATCTTCCTTGCACAACTAGGTCAGTTCAAAGCACCAGACCTTAACGGTATGCTAACGTGGCTACCACAAGACCAAATGCTGCTAATGCTAGGTCTGGTTGCGCTAACAATGGCTATCATTCACTTCCTACCAAAGATCACAACGGCAGTGCCTTCTTCTCTGGTTGCGATCGTGACCGTTACTGCACTTGTTGTTGGCTTGGATCTAGAAACACGTACCGTAGTTGACTTCCTACGTACTATGTCTGGCGATGAAGCAGCGACTTTGGCGGGTTCTCTTCCGACCTTCTCTATTCCAGCGGTACCTTTCACTCTAGAAACTCTGCAAATCATTTTGCCTTACGCAATCATCCTTGCCGCTATCGGTCTGATCGAGTCTCTGTTGACACTAACAGTGCTGGATGAAATGACTAACACTCGCGGTCAATCTAACCGTGAATGTATCGGTCAAGGTATGGCAAACATGACGTGTTCTGTGTTTGGTGCAATGGGTGGTTGTGCGATGATTGGTCAGTCAATGATCAACGTAAACTCAGGTGGTCGTGGTCGTCTATCAGGCATCGTTGCGGCTATCGCTCTGCTAATGTTCATCCTGTTTGCTTCTTCACTCATTGAGATGATTCCACTTGCTGCACTCGTTGGTGTCATGTTCATGGTGGTTATCGGTACATTCGAATGGGCAACCTTCAAACTTGCACGTCGCGTACCTAAGCAAGATTTCTTCGTTATCGTTCTTGTAACAGTAGTGACGGTGCTGACTGACCTAGCTGTTGCAGTAGCCGTGGGTGTGATTGCATCTGCGCTAATGTTTGCATGGCAACATGCTAAGCACATCTACGCAGATACGCGTCTAAATGAAGAAGGCTCAAAAGAGTACAAGATCCACGGTCCTATCTTCTTTGGTTCTGCGGCAAACTTCCTAGAATTGTTTAACGCACATGGCGATCCAAAAGACATCATCGTTGATTTCGCGGACTCTCGCGTAACAGACCACTCTGCTATCGAAGCGATTGAAACGTTGGCTGAGCGTTACGCCGCACTTGGTAAAACACTTCACCTACGTCACTTGAGCCCAGATTGCCGTAAGCTACTAGATAAAGCAGGTAGCTTGGTTGAAATCAACGTAAAAGAAGACCCAAGCTATAAGGTTGCAACCGACGTACTTGCAGGTTAATAAAAACAAAAAGGGATGAGCATGACTCATCCCTTTTGCTATCTATTTTAAGCTAATAAATACTCAGATTTTTTTCAAAATCGCTTCTGACGCCTCTTCAATCAAATCCAGTACCAGTTCAAAACCAGCATCGCCACCGTAATATGGGTCTGGGATCTCGTCATAATCAGAGTCACCATGACTTAAAAACAACGACACTTTAGGACGGTGTTCTACCGGGCAAATATCCAATAGATCGGCGAGATTGGCTTTGTCTGCAGCTAACACCATATCAAATTCATCGAAGTCCCCAACTGTTACCTTGCGAGAACGCATTCCTTTGAACGAATAACCGCGTTGCTTTCCCGCTTGCATGGCGCGAGCATCAGGCGGATTTCCGGCGTGGTAACCAATGGTCCCTGCAGAGTCCACTTCCACTGATATGCCCAGTTCTTTGGCTTTAGATCTTAATACCGCTTCACCAGTTGGCGAACGACAAATATTTCCCATACAAACAACGAGTAATTTCTTCATTTTATTCCCTGAATTATCGATGGTTTTTCTTCATCAACTGTTGGTCTATCATAACGAGATAATTCAATGAACCCAAATCGGCTTGGGTCAGTTCAAAAAAGGAATTGAGGAAGCATTATGTCTATCGACGAAAACAAAGAAGCACGCCACAAGGCGCGCCAACAAAAAGTAAAAGAGCAGGTAGACGCGAAAATCGCAGCCGCCCAAGAGGAGAAAGGTTTATTACTGATCATCACTGGTAATGGGAAAGGCAAATCGACTTCCGGTTTTGGTACAATTGCGCGTGCAGTTGGTCATGGTTTGAAGTGCAGCGTAGCGCAGTTTATCAAGGGTACATGGGATAACGGCGAGCGTAACCTACTTGAAAAGCTAGGTGTTGAGTTCCAAGTTATGGCAACAGGCTTTACTTGGGAAACCCAAAACAAAACAGCCGATACTGAAGCCGCCCAACTTGTTTGGCAAGAATGTAAGCGTATGCTTGCCGATGAATCAATTGATGTGGTTCTGTTCGACGAACTAACGTATATGGTGAGTTACGGGTACATAGACTTAGACGAAGTCGTCGAAGCACTAAATAATCGCCCTAAAATGCAATCGGTCGTCATTACAGGACGTGGAGCGCACCGTACTTTGATTGAAATGGCAGATACAGTATCAGAAGTGAAAAACGTTAAGCACGCCTTTGAATCCGGAGTTAAAGCTCTGAAAGGCATAGATTGGTAAGCGTCCGCCGTTGCTTCCGAAAAAACTACAAACTAAAAAGGGTTGGCTCAATGCCAACCCTTTTACTTTACCTATATCCTCATAAAGAAGCTTGGTCCTTTAGTTGAACAAGTTCTTCAACAAACCATCTACCGCCTCTTTTGTTTTCTCATCTTTGATCTTGTCCGTGAGCTTCTCTACTCCACGATCAATTTCTTTCTGAGCTTTTTGTTTCAACACGTCATCAAAGACTAGCTTGAACTTAGGATCTGCCCATTTGCCAGAAACGTTGATAGGGATAGTGATGTCTTTCAATTCATCAATGGTCTTACCACCCTGACCTTCCAATGAACCCACTATCGAAGTACTAATGGTGAAATCAACAGTTTCATTCAAGTAGTTTGCCTGCCCCTTACCACGAACACGAAGAAGTGGAGACTGCGCTTTCATGTTATCCGTTGAGACCGTGCCTTTATTTAACTTAAACGTCGCGGTCATCGCACTGAAGTCGGTTTTCTTAACTTCATCTGTGCCTTCGATGCTTTGACCTTTAAATCGCGCGTAGTTTTCGCGGATTAGCTGAGCAACGTTAATGCCATTCACAGCACCATCTGCAAAATTGATCACCACTGTACCAACAAGGTTCTTTTTGATGCCAGTTGGCGTTAGGCTCTTACCACTCACATTGACATCAATGTTACCAGTACCTTCCAGCATGTCGTTATTTGCTACATCGACAAGTAACGGTTGGACTTGTACACCTTTGATTGATTTCTTCGCAGAGTATGTGGCAGGTGATTTACGCGCATCCAGTTTGGCTGTCGCAGTGATCGTGCCTTGGTACAACTTAGAGCTGAATGAAGTAAGATCAAAGACACCACGATTAACAGAGAAGCTTGCTTTCACTGCTTCCATCTTCGCATTAGCCGCCTTAAATTTGTCAATCGTAATATTGCCTTTCACATCAAGCGTTTTTAGTGCAGACAAGTCCGGCTCAACTTCAGGACCAGTAGATGCACTACTGTTGCCACCTGATGCTGGTTTATCACCCGCAGGAGCTTGCTTATTCAAGCCAAGGAATTCGTCCAAATCGATATTAGGACTATGCACTGCAAAACGTACTTTAGGAATATCACCCAGAGTCACATCTGTTTTACCATCGAGCGCAATTGCGTTCGCCGTAAGTTTCTCGAGCACAAAGCTCAGATGATTCTTAGTGAGGTCGAATGAAAGATCAGAGACCATATCAACTTTCATGGGTGATTGCGGTAGCGCATCTCCCTCAAAAGTCGCATTCAACGTCAGCTTATTCAGTTGTACCTTACTGATCCCCTTATCGATACTTAGCTCACCACCACCTTGCATATCGAGCTTCATACCACCAGCGTCACCTTTCAATGCATAGCTCAAGTTATTCACTTTATCGAACTCAAACGTATCTAGGCCAATAGTTGCTGAGTCAATTTTGTTTGCAGGATCAGCGTAAGTCGCATCAAAGTTGATGTTTTTCAGTGCGTAGCTCGCCAGACCTTTTGCTACTTTAAAGTCCGCTTTGCCTTGTGCTGTGAACGTTTGGTCATTCATCTCACCTTTCATGCCGAAATCAGCCGTTGTCCAGTTATCAAAAGCAAACTGAGAAAGGTTTAAAGAAATGTCAGAAAGCTTAGTGTAGCTACCTGTTTGCTTGTCTTGGATTTCAACATAGCCATTTGAAATGCTGACTCCAGCGAGATTGATCGTCCAATCAGAAGCAGCACTTTGTGAGTCTGCCGCTTTTTCTGACGAAGCTTCGGTCGTTTGTTCTGCTTGTTGAGTTTGTGCTTTGGTTAACGCATCAATGTTCTTCGTGCCATCTTTCAGTGTTTCAAGATAGAACTCCGCACCATCAAGGGTGACATTACCAATTTCCAGCTGTTTGCTTAATAGCGGGGTAACCGAGACATCAACACCTACTGTCTCGACTTTAAATAGGTTTGGTTGACTAAAACCTTGTGGGTTTCTCAGTTCAGTACGACCCAATTCGAAACCAATCGACGGGAAAAACTGCCAGCTGATATCCCCTTCGATTACGAGTTCCAATCCAGTTTGCTTTTGCGCTTGCTCCACGATAAGTGGTTTAAATTGGTTTGGATTGACAAATATAACCAACCCTAAAATGACAGCCAAGATCGCCACAATTGGGATGGCAATGATTAAGAGCAGTTTCTTCATTCGCTTTTTCCTTGCTCGAGTGTTTTTACAATTATAAGCACAGACTTGTTTTATCGCTGACCGTTCCACGAAAGCGTGAAAAATGTCCGATTTTGTAGTGCAACTGACTAATTTAAAAACAAAAAAAAGAAGTGGCACCTAAGGTGCCACTTCTTCATACAAAAATAAAGCGATATAGCCGTCTAAACGCTTAAGCTTTCAGAAGTTTTGCAATGTGCGCTTTAAGAACATCGATTGCGATACGGTTTTTACCACCGCGAGGTACGATGATGTCCGCGTATTGCTTAGAAGGTTCAATAAATTGCATGAACATCGGACGTACTGTCTGCTGGTATTGCTTAAGAACAGATTCCATTGTACGACCACGCTCTTCAACGTCACGTTTAACACGACGCAATAGACAGATATCTAATGGCGTATCCATAAATACTGTCGCGTGCATTAAGTCGCGAAGACGCGGATCAGTCAGAAGCAAGATACCTTCAAGAATGATGACCTTTTTAGGGGTCATTGGAGTGGTATTGCTTGTACGAGTGTGCTCAGTGTAGCTGTACTCAGGTACTTCTACTGCTTCGCCACGAACCAATTTTTCTAAGTGTTCACACAGCAGGTCGTGGTCTAACGCGCTCGGGTGGTCGTAGTTAGTCTTTACACGCTCTTCCATGCTTAGTTGGCTTTGGTCGTTGTAGTAGCAATCTTCCGTGATGACACCGATTTGATGATCGCCCACTTTCTCGCGAAGCTCATTGTAAATAGTGCTCGCGATCAGACTTTTTCCAGAAGCAGAAGCGCCAGCAATACCTACGATGACGCATTGATTATTATCAGACATTAATTTGCACCCGATGATGATTTTCTAGTCACATAAAAAGATAAACTGCCTGATTATAGGGAGTTCACCCGTTCGTTACTAGTTGGAATTAGGGTTTCGTTATAAGTTTCTGTCAGCTCAGAGGATTAACCTCCGAGCAAACGTTTAAATGAACAATATTCAACCAGTGCTAATATTAAACTCAGTTCACCATAGTAAAACTGATTGCATCAGGTTTGGCTTTGCCTTGCCAATACATTGTACAACAAACACGATCAGCAAGTTGTTTATAGTAACCAGCGTGTTCACTATTCGGACGTCTCGCCACGGTCGGAATACCAGCATCAATGTCTTCTCGCATAGAGATATGAAGCGGAATTTGCCCAAGCAGCGCCAAGCCAAATTCTTGTGACATTTTTTCTGCACCACCACTACCGAAAATATGCTCAACAGCCCCACACTGACTACAAATGTGGTAACTCATGTTCTCAACGATGCCGACAACAGGCACGTTGACTTTATGGAACATCGCCGCACCTTTACGTGCATCCGCCAATGCGAGATCTTGCGGTGTTGTAACAAGCACCGTACCTGTTACTGGAATTTGCTGAGACAGCGTTAGTTGGATATCCCCCGTACCCGGTGGCATATCAATCACCAAGTAATCAAGCTCTGGCCAATCCGTTTCTGTCAGTAGCTGTGATAAGGCCTTAGAGGCCATGGGACCACGCCAAATGGCTGCTTCCGATTTATCGACTAAGTAGCCAATAGAATGAGTATAGATTCCGTGGGCAAAAATAGGCTCCATCCACTTAGCATCACGAACTTCAGGCTTAGCGTCTTCTTGACCAAGCATCATAGGAACCGATGGACCATAGATATCGGCATCTAACAAACCTACTTTTGCTCCGGATTGCGCAATTGCGAGGGCAAGGTTTACTGCTGTGGTTGATTTCCCAACCCCACCTTTCGCGGAACTTACCGCAATAATGTTTTTAACGCCCTTTACCGCATTGGTGACTTGAGTCTCAAGTGCTTTAACGTTGAGCTCAATCTGGAAATCAAATGCAGGAACGTCACCTGATGCTTGTTGCTCTTGTATCCAATCGGATAACGAAACTTGAAGTTCGTTACTCGCGAACGGTAAAGTGATTTGAATGCCACCTTGTGCGGGAATCAAGACAATACCGTGAATGTCCGCCCAGTTTTCCACCAACTGTGGATGTTGGAACTGGTTGAGCCAATGACAAAAATCTTGTTTTGAAGTGAACTGATGCATGAGACCTCCTTTATGCATCTAATCGTAGCACCCAGCGGCGAGATTCAGAACCCCAAAAAAACTAAGGCAATCCATGGTTTGATGCCTTGGCGTTAGGAAGCTCATGGGGTAGTATTACTCTCTATTTTTTATACCTATCAAAAAGCGATTATTAAGTATGGCAAACGATCCAAGAAAACTGCTGGTAACTTGTGCCCTTCCGTACGCTAATGGTTCGATTCACCTAGGTCACATGCTTGAGCACATTCAAGCTGATATCTGGGTTCGCTACCAACGCCTACGTGGCAACACTGTAAACTTCATCTGTGCTGACGATGCTCACGGCACGCCAATCATGCTAAAAGCACAACAGATGGGAATTACACCAGAAGAGATGATCGCTGCAGTAAGCGAAGAGCATCAGAAAGACTTCGCTGGCTTTGATATTAGCTTTGATAACTACCACAGCACACACTCAGACGAGAACCGCGAGCTAGCGTCTCACATCTACCTTGAGCTGAAGAAAAACGGCTTTATCTCTAGCCGCACTATCTCTCAGTTGTTCGACCCTGAGAAAGAAATGTTCCTACCGGATCGTTTCGTAAAAGGTACTTGTCCTAAGTGTAAGTCAGAAGACCAATACGGTGACAACTGTGATAACTGTGGTGAGACGTACAGCCCAACTGAACTGATTAACCCGAAATCAGCAGTATCTGGCGCAACGCCAGTCATGAAAGACTCTGAGCACTTCTTCTTCGACCTACCTCAGTTCGAAAGCATGCTAAAAGAGTGGACTCGTTCAGGTTCTTTACAATCTGAAACTGCTAACAAGATGCAAGAGTGGTTCGAGTCTGGTTTGCAACAGTGGGACATCTCACGTGATGCGCCTTACTTTGGCTTCGAAATCCCAGGCGAGAAGAACAAATTCTTCTACGTATGGCTAGATGCACCAGTTGGCTACATGGCTTCTTTCAAGAACCTATGTGACAAGACTGAAGGTCTAGACTTCGACGAATACTGGAAGAAAGACAGCTCAACTGAGCTTTACCACTTCATCGGTAAAGACATTGTTTACTTCCACTCACTATTCTGGCCAGCAATGCTAGAAGGCAGCGGTTTCCGTAAACCAAACAATGTATTCGTACACGGCTACGTAACAGTAAACGGTGCGAAGATGTCTAAGTCTAAAGGTACGTTCGTTAAAGCAAGCACTTACCTAAACCACCTAGACCCAGAGTGTCTGCGTTACTACTACGCTGCAAAACTAAACAGCCGTATCGACGACCTAGACCTTAACCTTGAAGACTTCACTCAACGTGTTAACGCTGACGTAGTAAACAAAATCGTTAACCTAGCTTCTCGTAACGCTGGCTTCATCTCTAAACGTTTTGAAGGCAAGTTGGCTGAAAACTTTGCAGAACCTGAGCTATACAACGAATTCGTTGCAGCAGCAGACCGCATTGCAGAGCTTTACGAAACTCGTGAGTTTGGTCGTGCGATCCGTGAAATCACTGCACTAGCAGACAAAGCAAACCAATACGTTGACGAAAAAGCACCTTGGGTTGTTGCAAAAGAAGAAGGCAAAGATCAGGAACTGCAAGAAATCTGTTCTGTAGGCATTAACCTGTTCCGCGTGCTGATGACTTACCTAAAACCAGTGATGCCTGCACTAGCAGCGCGTACTGAAGCATTCCTAAACGAAGAGCTAACTTGGGAAGGCATCGCTGCACCACTGACTGGTCACGAGATCACTAAGTTCAAAGCGTTGTTTAACCGTATCGATCCTAAGAACATCGAAGCGATGATCGAAGCATCAAAGGAAGACGCTGCGGCAGAAATGGCAGCAAAAGAAAAAGCGGAAGCAGAAAAGAACAAAGCTAGCCAAACTGAGCTAGATAAAGATCCAATCGCTGAAGAGATTGAGTTCGATGCTTTTGCAGCGGTTGATATGCGTATTGCTCGCATCATCTCGTGTGAAGAAGTGCCAAAAGCAAACAAACTGCTTAAGTTCCAACTAGACATCGGCGGTGAAACTCGTCAGGTATTCTCTGGCATCAAGTCAGCTTACAAACCTGAAGAGCTAGAAGGCAAGCTAACCGTAATGGTAGCGAACCTAAAACCTCGTAAGATGAAGTTTGGTATGTCAGAAGGCATGATCCTAGCAGCGGGTCCTGGGGGCAGCGACCTATGGATCCTTGAGCCACATGAAGGTGCCCAACCAGGCATGCGTGTAATGTAATTCGTCACTTTACGATCAAACGTAAAAATCCCCGCCCAATTTGGCGGGGATTTTTTTTGACAAAATTCACACTTTTGGTGAAATTACGCACCAAAATCGTACAGTTCTTTATTCATAAAAAAGCTAAGCTACTGTTTTAAAACAACTTAACTATTGGCATCAAAGATGCTCTTACTTAGTTGCTAGGTCAACAGCACTAACAAGGAGTTGGTTATGTTTGTTTTGATTTCTACTTTGATCTCGATTGCCATTCTGGCAGGGATCTATCATTTGGCAGCGAAGCGAGAAAAACAACATGCTCGCAAATATCAATTACTCGCCTTATTACGCGATGTGGTTCACCTACTACGCCGTCACCGAGCGGTGACCCACTACTCTATCCAATACCAACAACATCATGAAAAAGAGATAGAGCAAATTCATCAGGAGTTAGGTTATAAACTGCATCAGCTCGTGGAAACTTCTCGCTTTGAGAACAAACCCATGTATCGCGTGCTGCAAATCAAAATCGATAAGTTGATAGAACAATGGCAGGACAACACGGTAGCACGGAATCAGATGGAGCATGGCAAACTGATCCGCCATAGTTTGTTCTTAATGGATGAGGTTACCATCGCATGGCTCGCTATTGCCCAGAGAGACGAGTTACATGACGAGTACCATATGAATTGGCAAACCGTGATTGATAGCTTAGAAACGCTGACACAGCTCCGTATCAGCATTCAAGACATGCAAGACAGAGGAGGACCTGAAAGGATGAGAAATTACGCATCGGTAATGATTAGAAGGCTCAATCAATTGGCAGTAATTAGCCCCTTGAGCGTTGCCTCTCCGATGTCTGCTAGGTCGATTCAATCTCTAAATGAATATATAGAAGGTGAAATACTGTCACTGAGCGAAGAGGAGTTGTACGACATTACTTCTGATTTGTCCCTTACTGTGTTCAATACCTATGACCAGATGCTCTCAGACATCATAGAGACCCTTTACCTACCATTGCCCAGACTGTCCTTAGCTTAACGATTCGATGATGGTTTGACTGCTCTCGGTGAGTTACTACTAATAATAAAAAAACCGCAGGTACATGCCTGCGGTTTTGTATTTGAATCTTTTGCTAAGAGCGCTGATTAACTGTCGTCTTCCGTGAAGTTGGTCGGCAGTTCTTGCTTCATCTCATTCCAGATCTGAGCACTTTCCATACCATAGTGACGAATCACAACAGGAAGCTGATCACGTTGACCGGTTTCACACGTTTCTAGAAGTTGGCGGTAGAAGCGCAGCGCTAGATCTCGTGATGCTGGATTTGAGAAGTAGTAGCTGCCCACACGATCGTACAGTTTTCTCAAACCGTTAAAGATCAAACCGTAAATTTGGTTGCCAGAATGGAACGCTAAGCGTTGGAACAACATGTAATCATAGAAGTTGAACGTCTTAGCAATCAGGATTTCCTGACGTTTCGCCTCATCCTTCTCCGCGTCTTCTTTCACGCTTTGCAGAATCTTATCGGCATAAGGAGATGCCGCGATAAAATCGTCCCATGAAGGTGCTTTTACTAGAGCTTCACATGACTCGATAACGTTTTGAATAGTACGCTCAGACGCTTCTTTGTTTGCTTTGAATGCATAACGCATGAAGATAGGGCTGATGTTAGTACGTGCAGCAAGCAGGTCTTCTACGATGTTTGTCGCGTTATCAACATCTAGAGTCATCAGCGTGTCCAAGATATGCAGACCAGATGTCTCCATAAATTGGTTCACTTTGGTTGGCTTACCGTGCTGAATAGTCAACCAGCCATCACGAGCAAGACGTTGAAGTACTTCACGTAGAGTCGTACGGGTAACACCAATTAGTTCAGATAGCTCACGTTCAGCGGGTAAAATTGAGCCAGGTGGAAAACGGCCGTTCCAAATGCTCTCGATAATGTATTTTTCTGCGAAACCCGCAGGGCTTTTAGCCTTAATGACCATTCTGTTTTTATCCAATCTTGATTTCTAAGGGTCGATACGACTCATCATACCACTACTTAACGATTTGCGAAAATTAACGATCAATAAATGAAACGAAATCTCAATATAGAGTTAATACTCTACATATATTTTCAATTTAAAACGTTAACCACTTGGAACCAAACGCGCAAAATTTATATTTTGAATAAAATGTACAGACCACAAACTCAGGAAAAATAAAGCCTACCTCGTCACACTTTTCTGCTCAAAATATGCAAAATAAATTTGTGTTTTACGATTAATATTCTTTCTTAATTTATCTTTTCTAGTAATTGACTTGGTTTTAAATTCCAAGGTGATTTTTTTTAATCTTTTCGTGGTATAGTAACGCCGTTTTGATCGCGTTATTACAAATAAAAAGCAGTTTTAGTCGGCAGCATCACGTTTTGTTATTGACTAATAAATGCCGGGGTGTAGAGTTGCGGTCGAAAGTGAGCGGTGCTTAAGTTCAGGGGAAGTAACTTGGCAAGACTACAGTAAAACAATGGATTGTTGTTTTTCTAAGTTATTGTTTTAAAAGACTAAATAATAAGTCTAACAAACAGATACTTAAGCACTATTGTAGTGTCTATTCATAATTTTGTTATAAAGAGAATTATCATGCCGATGTCGCTCGGAAATGCCTTTATCAAGAATTTCCTTGGTAAAGCGCCTGATTGGTACAAAGTTGCCATTATAGCCTTCCTAATTATTAACCCGATTGTCTTCTTCCTAATTGACCCATTTGTTGCAGGTTGGTTGTTAGTTGCGGAATTTATTTTCACACTAGCAATGGCGCTTAAGTGTTACCCACTTCAGCCAGGTGGTTTACTTGCAATTGAAGCGGTCGCTATCGGGATGACTAGCCCTGCCCAGGTGAAGCATGAGCTAGTTGCGAATATCGAAGTACTTCTACTATTGGTATTCATGGTTGCCGGTATCTACTTTATGAAGCAGCTTCTGCTGTTCATCTTTACAAAGATCCTGCTTGGTATTCGTTCGAAAACGCTACTCTCCCTCGCGTTCTGTTTCGCCGCAGCATTTTTGTCAGCATTCCTAGATGCACTGACTGTAATCGCGGTAGTTATCAGCGTAGCGGTAGGTTTCTACTCGATTTACCACAAAGTCGCTTCTGGCAACCCAATTGGTGATCATGACCATACTCAAGATGACACGATTACTGAGCTAACACGTGACGACCTTGAGAACTACCGTGCTTTCTTGCGTTCACTATTGATGCACGCAGGTGTGGGTACCGCGCTTGGTGGTGTAACAACCATGGTTGGTGAACCTCAAAACTTGATTATTGCTGACCAAGCAGGTTGGTTCTTTGGTGAGTTCTTGATCCGCATGGCTCCAGTAACGCTGCCTGTATTCTTCTGCGGTCTGATTACTTGTGCCGTTGTTGAGAAGCTTAAAGTGTTTGGTTACGGTGCGCAGCTGCCTGATAACGTTCGTCAGATCCTTGTAGATTTCGACCGTGAAGAGCGCAAGACTCGTACTAACCAAGACGTTGCAAAACTATGGGTTCAAAGCCTAATCGCGGTTTGGCTGATTGTTGCGCTAGCGCTTCACTTGGCAGCCGTTGGTTTGATTGGTCTTTCAGTGATTATTCTAGCAACATCGTTCACTGGTGTTATCGAGGAACACTCAATGGGTAAAGCGTTTGAAGAGGCACTGCCTTTCACCGCGTTACTTGCTGTTTTCTTCTCGGTTGTTGCGGTAATTATTGACCAAGAACTATTTAAACCTGTGATTGACTCTGTACTCGCAGTAGAAGATAAAGGCACACAGCTCGCTTTATTCTACGTAGCAAACGGTCTGTTATCGATGGTATCGGATAACGTGTTTGTTGGTACGGTTTACATCAATGAAGTGAAAGCGGCATTGATGGAAGGTTTGATCACTCGTGAGCAGTTTGACCTACTAGCAGTAGCAATCAACACAGGTACTAACCTACCGTCAGTTGCAACACCAAACGGTCAAGCCGCATTCCTATTCCTACTAACATCAGCACTGGCACCATTGATTCGTCTATCATACGGTCGCATGGTGATCATGGCGCTTCCTTACACGGTTGTATTAGCGCTTGTTGGTCTGATGGGTATCATGTTCTTCCTAGAACCAGCGACAGCATTCTTCTACGATGCAGGCTGGATTGTACCTAGTAGTGGTGATCTAGCTCCAGTTGTGTCAGGTGGACACTAAAAATTTGAGTTGATTAGGAAACTTATCCAAGTTAAAAAGCTCTGAGTAATCAGAGCTTTTTTATATTTCAAACAGGATCGTAATCGTGAGTATTTTTGCATCACTAAACCAGTTTTCGAAGGGACGCTTATCTTGGCTCCTCCTTCTTTTAGCTATCATCTTTTTTGAAGCTTGCGCCCTCTTCTTCCAACACGTAATGATGCTGGCACCTTGTGTCATGTGTATTTATGAACGTGTCGCTATGATGGGGATTGGCGTGGCTGCCATGATTGGTCTTGTTGCACCCAATAACCCATTAGTACGTTGGATTGCGCTCGCCGCATGGGGAGCAAGTGCTTACAAAGGCTTGATGTTAGCGATGCAACATGTGGACTATCAGTTCAACCCATCGCCATTTGCAACGTGCGATTTGTTTGTCACATTCCCTAGCTGGGCACCATTAAACCAATGGGTTCCGTGGATGTTTGAAGCATACGGCGATTGTGCGAAGATCGTTTGGCAGTTCCTTGGTCTTTCCATGCCTCAGTGGCTTGTGGTGATCTTTGCAGGTAACTTAGTCGCCCTTGCCTTTATTGTGATTGCCCAGTTCTTTGGCGGAAAGCGTAAAAACCCTATTCAGTAACGCTCCAACTGATTGCACTAAAAGCAGATTAAACCAATCAAAAAAGCCGACCTCATGGTCGGCTTTTTATCTTTAGTTCAATTACTTACCACAGCACTGCTTGAACTTCTTACCACTATCACATGGGCAAGGGTCATTACGACCGACATCCTTAAACGGATTCAAGCTCTTGGATTTTTTACCTACCATTAGCTCATCAGCACCAAGCGCCACTTCGTTAATCATCAAATCAAGCTGATCAATAAAATCCATTAGTGCTGGCGGAGTTTCAATACCCGCATCACGCATTTGCTGTTGCGTTTGCTCTTCATCAATCGCTAGCATCATTGTCGTAAGCAAAGCTTGCAACATACGCTCTAAGCCATCGTTGAGCACGACATCATGCCATTGCTCTTCAATCATGGACCATACAGACATAAAACCTTCAGCAAAGTCAGCTAACTGATCTGAATCATCGTTGGTCAACGCGAGAATCGAGTACTCATTTCTCAGGATGTAATTGTGTTGTTTGTGAATTTGCTCTTCGATGACAGGCTGAAGAGCTTTAAAGCCCTCACCAAGCAGTGGCTCTAGCCACGTTTCTGGCGCTAATGGTTTTGTGGTTAGGTTAGCAGCAAGCACTGCCCCTTCCAAAAACAATGAAGACTCATCGAACTGAACTTCACCTTTCTCAATTAATGTGTATTGCATGACATCTGGTTTCTCATAAATTTGGCGGCATTATACCCCAGAGCTTATACCCAAGTAACCTCGAGATGCTTGGGTATATAGGTTGCTCGTTGATGTCACTCGATGCTGATGAGTCTTTTAATGACAAACTTCACTCACATCGCTACAATCGCCCTCTTTTTTCCCACCAAAGTGTATTAGGTAAACTATGCGAGTTGTATTAGGTCCAATGGAAGGCGTTTTGGACCATTTGATGCGCCAAATCCTGACCGAAATTAACGACTATGATCTGTGTGTGACAGAATTTGTTCGAGTGATCGATCAGCTTTTACCTGATCACGTATTCCACCGTTTGTGTCCAGAACTTCTTCAAGGGTCACAAACCGCGTCTGGCGTACCTGTTCACGTTCAATTACTTGGACAAGAGCCTAATTGGATGGCAGAAAACGCAATCAAGGCGGCAGAACTTGGTGCTCGTGGCATTGATCTTAATTTCGGATGCCCTGCTCGATTGGTGAATAAAAGTAAAGGTGGAGCGGCTTTATTGCAGCATCCGGAGTTGATCCATAACGTTGTAAAAGCGTGCCGTGACGCGGTACCTACGGATATTCCTGTTACCGCAAAAATCCGTTTAGGTTGGGAAAACCCTGAAGACTGCTTTGAAATCGTTGACGCGATTCAATCTGCTGGCGCGAATGAGTTAACGGTTCATGCTCGTACAAAGCAAGGTGGTTATAAAGCTTCTGAAATCAAATGGGAATACATCACAAAGATCCGCGAGCGTTTTGATATCCCGTTAATCGCAAATGGCGAGATTTGGAATTACGAAGATGGTCAACGCTGCATCGAAACGACTGGCGTTGATTCTCTGATGGTTTGCCGTGGTGCCTTTAATATCCCAAACCTTGGTAACATGGTGAAATACGATCATAAGCCAATGGCTTGGTCAGAAGTTGTCGAGCTGCTGATTTACTACTCTCAATTTGAGATGAAGGGCGACAAAGGTCTGTATTACCCTAACCGCGTAAAACAATGGTTCTCCTATCTACGTCAAGCTTACCCAGAAGCCAACGAGCTATTTAGAGAAATCCGCACGTTTAACAAAGCCGCGCCTATTGTTGAACATATTCAGCGCTACCGAGATGAGTTGCAATCTCGCGTCGCTTAGCGCGGAATAAACCCATTAGTACATAAAAAAGGGCGATGATATCGCCCTTTTGTATTTCTCTATTCTTAATAGCAAATCTTGTTCTTGCCCGTGCTCTTCGCCTCGTAAAGCTTTTCATCGGCAAGTTTGAATAGCTCATCAAAGCTTTCCAGTTGAGGAGAAGACTGAAACTCAACCCCTCCCGACACTGTGAACCCACCAGACACTACTTTTCGTGAGTTTTTAGCAATTGCGCTTCGCACACGCTCTAAGATGCGAAGCATACTGTCAAAGTCTTCATCATAAATCGCTAAGACAAACTCTTCGCCACCAAAACGGGATGCGACGTCCGAGTGGCGGATGTTCTCGCGTATGCACTTTGCAACCAGACGGATAGCATCGTCGCCGACATCATGACCATGTGTATCATTGATTGCTTTGAAATCATCGATATCAAACACTGCGAGCGCAACATGTTTTTTGGTCATTTTATTGCGCCAAACCGCTTGTATGCCACGGCGGTTTAGCAGCCCCGTCATTGGGTCTTTTGCCGCCAGTTCTTGGAAATAACGGCGCTCTGTACGGGTATTCACTAAGAACAAGGCCACAGTACTCAGTACGTAGATGAAAAACGCTACAGCCACGCTGTACTTTTCAAAGACTAATAAATTCTTAAATTCATCCCACCAATTGTATTCATAGAATATGCGATGATTTGAGCTCAAACGCTCATGTTCTATTGGCTGTAAACGGATTACATGCTTAGGTATGTCCATCATTCCAGAGATGATATGTAACTTACCTATTAGGTTTTCATTCGTTTCAAGTAAGTTATCCACATCAAAATCTATGGATAAAACGCCTTGGTGTTTACCCTTTTCGTAGATAGGTACAGTCAGGCTCACTACTTGCCCATCGTGCCGATCTAACATCGGTGCGGGACCAGACATGGTTACTTTGACGGTTTCCTGCGCTGTTTTCTGCCAGAAAGGTCTCGCCTTTAAAGTCTCCCAAAGTGCTTTGGAAAAGTACTGAGCGTAAGTATCTGGAGAAGAAATAACATACCCACGCTGATCAATATAGTGAATACCAATCACATGTGATTCAATATCATGTAGAAATGACAAAGACGGAGCAAAGCCTGCTTTTTGTTCTGCCAACTTAAACAGTTTAGTTCCTGGTTCACACAGTTCTTTTTGTCCAACAATCATGTAGTCAAGCTCAACGGCAGGCAGACCTCCGGAGTGCTTGTTTTCTAAAAGCAGCACATCAATCGGCCAAACAAAACACAGATCATTTTTGATCATATGATTGTGCTCTTGAAACAGAGGGTGAGCTGGGTTGGAGTAGTTAACAAAGCTGTAATCCAGCGCCGTTAATACTTTGATAGCACGATTAATAGCACGATCAACTTGCGCGTACTCTAATGTAATGTAGCGATTCATCGCGTCGTAGTAGTTCTTTGCAGTCACCACCATGACGGCAAGGAATAATAGTAGGGGGAAGAAGATGACAAACTTGAGGCTAAATCGCCTTTTAGTACCCATTGAACACCATTGATTATAATAATATCAGCCCTTCGAAAGCTTAGGCTATCGAAGGGCTATTTATAGTTTTTCACTTATGTATTCATAAATTTTAATAAAGAAGGCGCTCGAAGTCACTCCATCTGCCATACTTTGCAGTTCATTGCTGGGATATTGACAGAAAAATGACGTTCAACAGGCATTAGTTCACCTTTGTCTAATAATTGATGCAGGTGTTTAGCATTTAAGCCAAGTTGCCACAATGGTAGGTTAACATCTTGGTCACTGTTGCTAAGGTTAAATGCCACAACTATTGCTTCATCTTGCCATTGACGCACATATGCCATGACTTGCTCACCACAATGAAGCCATTGTATGCTACCACATTGTAGTGCCTTGTATTTCTTACGGATTTCTATCCATTCCTTATACAAAGGTAACCATTTAGAAGTCGTTATTTGGTCCCAAGGGAAACAACGTCGGTTGTCTGGGTCGAGCCCTCCCTCTAGTCCAACTTCACTGCCATAATAAAGACAAGGTGTTCCAACGTAAGTCATCAATAATGCAAGCGCCATTTGCATTTTTTCTTCATTTCCATTTAATAGCGTCAGAAAACGGGCGGTATCATGACTGTCTAATTGATTAAGCTGCGACAGCTGATTTGCAAACGGTACTTTGGCACGAGCTTCATCTACCCATTCTTTGAAATCCAACGCATTGATATCAATCGGATCATACATAATGTCTTGTTTGGCAAATAACGCACGTACAGGGTGGGCAAAGCCATAATAGTTCATCGCTCCATCTTCTTGTCCACCTTGTAGCCACTGCGTTGCCTCAAAGAAGTGTTCACCTAACACATATGCATTCGGATTGGTGGACTTAGCAGCTTGACGGAAAGCTTCCACATAGTGGGCATTATTCTTCGCACCATCGCCCTCGCCTAACATATGGATAACGTCGAAGCGCCAACCATCTACACAATACGGAGGTTTGAGCCAATGTTTGATCACAGCTTCTTCACTTTGATAGATGTAATCACGTACCTGTTCATTTTCGAAATTGAGAACAGGGAGGTTACCAATCCCTTTCCAGCCAATATAGTTGTTGGTTTGACCTTCGAAGAAGTAATAATCTCGGAAATCTGAATTGGGATTTCCATAAGCACCCTGACCTTCTTGCTTGATATCAAACCAAGGATGATGAACAGACGTGTGGTTAAACACAGCATCCAAAACAATCTTCATTTGTTTGCCACGAATTTGCTCACACAACTGCGCAAACTGCTCATTCGTGCCAAACATAGGGTCAATCTGGAAGTAATCCGTTGTGTCATATTTGTGATTACTTGGCGCTGTAAAAACTGGGTTAAAGTAAAGTGCTGTTACACCCAGACCGGATAGATAATCCAGCTTTTGTTCAATACCTTTTAGATCCCCACCAAAGAACTCGCGAGCCCCCGTATTTTGGTGCGTTCCAACGGCATCTCCCCACGCCTTCACCATGGCACTTGAATCGTGATGTGCATAAGCATTTTTTATAGCGGTATGCTCCTGACTAGCAGCAAAACGATCTGGGAAGATCTGATAGAAGACTTGCTCTTGAACCCAGCTTGGCGGCTGAGATTGTACGTTTAACTTAAAGTGAAACTCTTTGGGCGGAACGCGCTTATGCACACCTCTCGCGTCTAACCAGAACTGGCTCGCCCCCTTAACAAGTTTAAACACGTAATGTGTCACGTCTCGATCTTTGTTTGGAGCAAACTGACCTTTCCACAACTGCAACTCACCAGCTTTACCATGAGGCTGCATCTCAATGAGATATTCTTCATTATCAGGCTCGCACCTTACATGGATGCAATCGAATTGGGTGTCATCCGTTTTGAGAACGACGGTCAGCCGTTCACCATCGAATTCAAGACCATCTTTCGTTTGGCTATGGAAGATAAATGGAAGGGACATGGCAAGTGCTCTTTGTGTTGGAATATTCCACTATTTTAATAAAGAGCTTCTGCCTAAAAATCCTCCTTTTAAAAATACCGTATGGGTCATTTTCTTAAGGAGGATCACGTTTGGTAGGCGTAGTCGATGAGCAGTCAATGCTAGTTTAGTAGGAGACTATCGTCAGCCAGCTCTTCTCCGCGCACTTTAGAGAACATTTCAAGCAAGTCGGGAACTTGCATATTTTTACGTTGCTCCCCTGCCACATCTAGCACTATTTCACCTTGGTGAAGCATGACGGTTCTGTCACCACACGCTAACGCGTCTTTCATGGAATGCGTCACCATCATCACAGTAAGGTCGAACTCAGTAACAATGCGTTTAGTTAAATCAATAACAAACGCTGCCATACGAGGGTCCAACGCGGCGGTATGCTCATCAAGCAACAACAGCTTACTGTCTGAAAGTGTTGCCATTACAAGGCTGACAGCCTGTCGCTGTCCTCCTGAGAGTAGACCAATGCTGTCACCTAAGCGATCTTCTAACCCCAAGCCAAGAATGCTGATACGTTCCTGAAACAGCTTACGGCGTTTAGTAGAAAGAGCCATTCCCCAACCACGACGTTTTCCTCGCATGTAAGCAAGCGCCATATTTTCTTCGATGGAAAGCTCGCCACATGTACCAGCCAATGGGTCTTGGAACACCCTCGCACATTGAGTAGCACGCTGAGCAACGGTTTTCCGTGTCACGTCTTTCCCATCAATGATCACCTTTCCGCCAATCATTGGCGTTTCCCCCGTCACGGCTCCAAGTAGAGTTGATTTCCCCGCACCGTTAGAGCCAATCACCGTAAGAAATTGATGCTCAGGAACCTCTAGGGACACGCTCTTTAAGGCTCGATTTTCTAAAATCGTACCAGGGTTAAACGTCACCTGAATGTCATTAAGTTCAATCATAGCGCCTCCCCTGAGCCGTTTTTGGATGCCGCTTGTTTGGCATTACTCACTCGCTGCTTTGCTTTCATCCTCTGTTTAAGTTTCGGTGCAATTAGAGCGACCGCCACCAGCACCGCTGTCACCAGATTTAGATCCGATGCTTGCAAACCAAACATGCCGGAACTCAGCGCAAAAGCAACCGCCAGACGGTACAACACCGAACCAATAATTACCGCGCAAACAGCAACCCAGATTTTGCGTCCTGGAATCAAAGTCTGACCAAGGATCACCGCCGCTAAACCAACCACAATCGTCCCTACACCAGACGTGACATCGGCAAAGCTATTTGTTTGAGCAAACAGAGCCCCAGCAAAACCCACAAATCCGTTGGATAATGCCAAACCAAAATACGTGTAGAATCCCGTACTGGCTCCTTGTGCCGCGACCATTCGAGCGTTTACGCCTGTTGCTCTTAACCCTAAACCAAAATCACTATTTAGAAGGCGCACAACAAATAACGCAGAGAGTAAAACCAATACGCCCACGACCAATGGTCGGATGTACATCGCATCTCCCATGGCTTCAAAAGGCGTCAGAATCGTATCTTCGCCCAGTAGCGCCATATTCGGTTTTCCCATGATGCGGATGTTGATGGAAAATGCCGCAATCATGGTCAGGATTGAGGCAAGAAGATGAAGGATGCCGCAACGAACGGCAAGAAAAGCGGTGACCCACCCGGTCATGCCACCAGCGATTATAGCCAGTCCCGTTGCTAACCAAGGGTTGATACCCGCAACGATGGCTGTTGCTGCAACAGCCGCCCCCATAGGGAAACTACCGTCAACGCTTAGGTCCGGAAAGTCAAGAACACGAAACGTAAGGTAAACGCCCAAGGCGACCAAGCCGTAGATAAGCCCTATCTCGAGCGCACCAAAAAAAGCAAATGCAGACATAACTGCTCCTTTCTGCATAGATCAGGTCGGTAGAACACCGACCTAAAAACAACGCTTACTGCATACTAGTTGCACGTTTCACAACAGAACCTGGCAATTGAATACCAAGCTTACTTGCCGCGCCTTCATTCACGACAAGATCTGAGCCTGTCGCCACTTTTACATCTAACTTACCCGGATCTTGCCCTTCAAGAATAGCTGCCACGTAATCGGCTGTTTGAACACCGACTTGGTAGTAGTCAAAACCTAAGCTTGCGATAGCCCCTTTCTCAACATATGACGTCGCGCCTCCAAATACCGGTTTCTTCGCTTGGTTTGCGGCAACGATCATTCCTTCAATCGCGCTTGCAACCGTGTTATCTGTTGGTGCGTAAATGATGTCCGATTTCGCTGCAATAGCTTGAGTTGCAGATTGTACATCTGCGCTTTTCAGTGCCGTCGCTTCAACAACTTTTAATCCTTTTGACTCTGCGCTCTCTTTCAATAACTGTACCAAGGTGACGGCATTTGCTTCCCCTGGGTTGTAAACCACGCCAATGGATTTCACCGAAGGTAAGATTTCCTGAATCAACGCAACGTGCTGTGCGACCGGAGATAAATCAGAGAGTCCTGTGACATTCTTTCCTGGTTGACTCATCGATTTGACCAACTTGGCACCAACAGGGTCCGTCACTGCAGTAAACACAACAGGAATAGAGCGAGTCGCAGAGACCAAAGCTTGTGCTGATGGCGTTGCTATACCAACGAGGACGTCTGGGCTTTCTCCTACATACTGGCGTGCGATCTGAACGGCGATTGCTGGATTACCTTGCGCTGTCTTGTAGTCAAACTCTAAGTTCTTCCCTTGTTCATACCCTTTGGCTTTCAGACCGTCTAACAACCCTTGACGAGTTGCATCCAAAGCAGGGTGTTCAACAATCTGTGATACCGCGACTGTCGCGGTTTTAGCCAGAACGCTAGTGGAAGAAAAAGCCGTGGTCGTAGCAAGAATAGCAATGGCGAGTAAACGTTTTGTTTTCATCATGACTCCTTGATGTTTCTTCGTCCTTGAACTGCAAGCACAATGTTGCTGACGTACTCACGAGTCTTTGAAGTAGAAGATGGGATGTTGTGTTTATAGCTGCGCACTTTTTGTGCATCTAATTATCATTATTAACGCTAAGTCTCAGGAAAGAAAAGTAAGATTTAACAACAAAGTAACATTTGTGATCTCACAATCGGCACGAGAGGCGGTGATTACAAATAAGCAAAGAGTAAAAAACCATGTTGCGGGCATAAAAAATGGAGTGGCTAAAAGCACACTCCATTTCAATGAGTTGATGACCGAACAAGAAGATTAGAACCAACGCTCTAATGAAGTCTTATCCAGTTGGCGAAAAGCTCGGTTTAAAATTACTGCGAGCTCTTTATATCTTGGACGCGCTTTAGCAGGCTCTAAAGCAAATCCTGTTTCGGTAATTTTTTGGTGCAGCTCTCGATACCACGATGCTAAGGCAGGTGGCAACTTAGTATTGGAACGGCTGCCCAACCACCACATGCCTTGCAGTGGCATGCTGATTGCGAACAGTGCAACCACAATGGCTTGAGGAAGCGCATCATAATTGTTAAAAGCCATTTGAGTGAGCACACTGATTGCTGCAACCGCTGGCATCACTTTAATGCCAAAGCGTGTTGCTTTAATAATGCGTTGTTCGGGAAAAATGGCGTTCAGCTCTTTACGAACCGGCCAGATCTCCATGTAACTCTGGCCGTCTTTCAGGCTATGGATCAATCCGACTTGTTTGCTCATACCGCTCTCTCACTAAAAAATAGTTGAACATTTCAACTGAAGGCGCAAAAAATTGATGAAAGTTAATATTCTTTCAAAATTTTTTTGTTATCATTGCCTATTATCGCTATCCTTTGCAGACCCTCAATCTCATTGTTGCCGTTATTTACAATTTAAGCAACTCCGAGATTTTATTCTGCACGGATCGCTTCATAGTGGTGGATGGGTTCATCACTATTCATTTATACGGAATTAGAACAATTTTTGACCAAGATTAGTACGCACCCTTGGCGGTATCGTCTATTCTTGTGATTAATTTTTCATCCTTTAACTGATTTTGATCAGACGAATAACAGGTAGTCACACATGTCTAAGCTAGTTTTAGTTTTAAACTGCGGTAGTTCTTCTCTTAAATTTGCTGTTGTTGATGCAGAAACAGGTGCAGAGCACCTATCAGGTCTTGCTGAATGTCTTCACCTTCCTGAAGCACGTATCAAGTGGAAACTTGACGGTAAACACGAAGCTCAACTAGGCAACGGTGCAGCACACGAAGAAGCACTAGCGTTCATGGTTGAAACTATTCTTGCTTCTAAGCCAGAGCTTAAAGCTAACCTAGGCGCTATCGGTCACCGTATCGTACACGGTGGTGAGCAGTTCACTCAATCTGCACTAATCACTGATGACGTACTAAAAGGTATTCAAGACGCTGCGACTTTCGCACCGCTTCACAACCCAGCGCACATCATCGGTATCGAAGCTGCTAAACACAACTTCCCAGAGCTTCAAAACGTTGCTGTATTCGACACTGCGTTCCACCAAACTATGCCTGAAGAGTCTTTCCTATACGCTCTTCCATACAAACTATACAAAGAGCACGGTATCCGTCGTTACGGCATGCACGGTACTTCACACCTATTCATCACTCGTGAAGTTGCAGGCCTACTAAACAAGCCAGTTGAAGAAGTAAACATCATCAACTGTCACCTAGGTAACGGTGCTTCTGTTTGTGCAATCAAGAACGGTCAATCTGTAGACACTTCTATGGGTCTTACTCCTCTTGAAGGTCTAGTAATGGGTACTCGTTGTGGTGATATCGACCCAGCTATCGTATTCCACCTACACGACGCTCTAGGTTACTCTGTTGAAGAAATCAACAACATGCTAACTAAAGAGTCTGGTCTTGCTGGTCTAACTGAAGTGACTTCTGACTGTCGTTTCGTTGAAGACAACTACGGTGAGAAAGAAGAAGCAACTCGTGCAATGGACGTGTTCTGTCACCGTCTAGCTAAGTACGTAGCTGGTTACACTGCTTCTATGGAAGGTCGTCTAGACGCAATCACGTTCACTGGCGGTATCGGCGAAAACTCTGGTCCTATCCGTGAAATGGTTCTAAACCGTCTAGGTATCTTCGGTATCGAAGTTGATGGTGAAGCTAACCTTAAAGCACGTTTCGGCGGTGAAGGTACTATCACTACAGCTAACAGCCGTATCCCAGCAATGGTTATCTCTACTAACGAAGAGCTAGTAATTGCTGAAGACACTGCACGCCTAGCAGGTCTTTAATAGATTGAACTGGCTAGCCACTCGGCTAGCCAGTTTTTCTTCCAAAAGAATTTCTTAGGGGCTTAACTCCTATTCTCTGAATTATTCATGGAATAAGAGTTGAGCTTTTATCCCCCAATAGCTAAAGGTACTCTACGAATGTCTCGTACTATTATGCTTATCCCTGCAAGTGCTGGTGTTGGTCTAACTAGCGTAAGCATGGGTGTTCTTCGCGCAATGGAGCGCAAAGGCGTTAAGGTTTCTTTCTACAAACCAATTTCACAGCCACGTTCTGGCGGTGATCAACCTGATCTAACTTCAACTATCGTTGGTTACAACAGCGATATGAAGATCGGTCAACCACTAGCGATGTCTGTTGCTGAAAGCCTAATCGGTAACGACAACATGGACGAGCTGCTAGAAACTGTTGTTGAGCGTTACAACCAAATCAACAAAGATGCAGACGTAACGCTTATCGAAGGTCTAGTACCAACTCGTAAGCACCCATTCGCTAACCAAGTGAACGCGGAAATCGCAGCGACTCTAGGCGCGGAAATCGTTCTTGTTGCAACTCCTGGTACAGATAACCCAGCTCAACTTAAAGAGCGCATCGAAGTAGCATGTTCTAACTTCGGTGGTACTAAGAACAAGAACATCTCTGGCGTAATCATCAACAAGCTAAACGCACCTGTTGACGAAGCTGGCCGTACTCGCCCTGACCTATCTGAAATCTTTGACGATGCAGACAGCGCGAAGCAAAACGAAATGAAAGTGATGGAAATCTTCAACACTTCTCCAATTCGTGTACTAGGTTGCGTGCCATGGAGCATCGATCTGATCGCTACTCGTGCTATCGATATGGCTCAGCACCTAAATGCTGACATCATTAACGAAGGTGACATTGCGACTCGTCGTATTAAGAGCATCACTTTCTGTGCACGTTCTCTGCCAAACATGATTGAGCACTTCAAACCAGGTTCTCTACTTGTTACTTCTGCAGACCGTCCAGACGTAATCGTTGCGGCAGCACTTGCAGCAATGAACGGTGTTGATATCGGTGCAGTTCTATTGACTGGTGGTTACGACATCCCTGAAGAGATCACTGGTCTTTGTAAGCCAGCGTTCGAAACTGGTCTACCGATCTTCAAAGCACAAGGTAACACTTGGCAGACTTCTCTAAACCTACAGAGCTTCTCTATCGAAGTACCTGCAGACGATAAAGAGCGTATCGAGTTCATCAACGAGCACGTTGCTGGTCACATCGACGGTAACTGGATCGAGTCTATGACTGAAGGTACTCAGAAGTCTCGTCGTCTAAGCCCACCAGCATTCCGTTACCAGCTAACTGAGTTCGCTCGTAAAGCTGGTAAGCGTATCGTTCTTCCTGAAGGTGACGAGCCACGTACAGTTAAAGCTGCGGCTATCTGTGCTGAGCGCGGCATCGCTGAATGTGTGCTTCTAGGTAACCCAGACGAAATCCGTCGCGTTGCTGCACAACAAGGCGTTGAGCTAGGTGCTGGCGTAACTATCATCAACTCTGATGAAGTTCGTGAAAACTACGTTGCTCGTCTAGTTGAGCTACGTGGCGCGAAAGGTATGACTGAAGTTGTTGCTCGTGAGAAGCTACAAGATTCAGTATTCCTAGGCACAATGATGCTTGAGAACGACGAAGTAGACGGTCTAGTTTCTGGTGCGGTTCACACCACAGCAAACACTATCGTTCCTCCGTTCCAAATCATCAAGACTGCACCTGATGCGTCTATCGTATCTTCTGTATTCTTCATGCTGCTACCTGACCAAGTATTGGTTTACGGTGACTGTGCGATCAACCCAGATCCAACAGCTGAACAGCTTGCTGAAATCGCTATCCAATCTGCTGATTCTGCAGCGGCATTCGGTATCGACCCTCGCGTTGCTATGATCTCTTACTCTACTGGTGAATCTGGTAAGGGTGCAGACGTAGATAAAGTACGTGAGGCGACTAAGATTGCTCAAGAGAAACGTCCAGATCTAGTGATCGACGGTCCTCTACAGTACGATGCAGCGATCATGGAAAACGTGGCAGCTTCTAAAGCGCCTAACTCTCCAGTAGCAGGTAAAGCAACAGTATTCGTATTCCCAGACCTAAACACTGGTAACACGACTTACAAAGCGGTACAACGTTCAGCAGACCTAGTATCTATCGGTCCAATGCTGCAAGGTATGCGCAAGCCTGTAAACGACCTATCTCGCGGTGCACTAGTAGACGATATCGTGTACACAGTTGCTCTAACTGCGATTCAGGCAGATCAAGCTGACCAAGCAAAAGAAAAAGCAGTTAACTAATAACTTCGCTTCTTCCAAAATAATAAAACCTCGCCACGGCGAGGTTTTTTTCCATTTCGTATTCGGATAAATCAATACAAAGCCAAAAACAAAATAGCGCCAAAAAGCACGCATCCAACCATGACGGGCGCAACTCTTCTCCACAATGCCTTATCCCCTATTGCGACAACCATCCCCATTTTCACCACTGTATTGACTGATGCCGCGATAAGAATACCCAGTGCCGCGGTTTCCACACTTAGGGTTTGGGTACTTTGTCGCCCAAGAGCAAGGGAAATAGCATCGACATCTGTAATGCCGGATAGCGCAGATAGTATCAGAACACCAGCATTACCAAACAGATCAGACAGTGCATGCGATAACAGCATAATCACAGCCAATACGACACCGAAAAACAACGCCGATTGCAATGCCAAAGGATTGGTTTGTTTATTTGATTGTTCCACCTTCCCTACCTCACTTCGACGCCATATCCACCAAGCAGGGAAGTAAAGAGCAATCATCATAATCATGACGATGGGCCACAACAATGTCACTAACTGAGGGTTAATCACTGACAGCACAATTAGCAGCCTAGGAAACATGGTACCGCAACTCAATAGTATGCCGCTTGCTAACAAAGGGCTGATACTCGATTGTTCGCGTGAAAGATGGGAGAACTGCAGTGTGAGCGCAGTAGATGAGCTTAAGCCAGCGAAGACAGAAGTAAACAAAATGCCTCGCTTCGCCCCACCAATTTTAATCGCAAAGTAGCCCACAAATGAAATACTGGCAATCAACACCACCATCCACCAAATCTCATAAGGATTAAGTGCATTCCAAGGACCGTAAGCTTGATTAGGTAAGAGCGGCAACAAGACGATGGAAATGAGCAGCAGGCGCAAAGCGGCATCAAGCTCGTACTCTTGGAGGCGTTGAAGCGCCTGATGAAGTTCTCTCTTGTTGTCCAGAACAACTGCGGTGATAACGGCAGCTGCCGCAGCAAGAACCGGCTCACCGGATACAGCCAAACTACCAAGAACAAACGTAATGACTAAACTGACGACACCAGTAATGCTGATGTCTTCACTCTTTTTCTGCTGAATAACAAACGCAATGCAAGCAAGAATAACCAAGGCAATAAGAGCAAAGCCGAGTAGCAAAGGCGTATACAGATTGGCAAGAATCCCAACCAAGCCACCAAGCAAACCGACTAAAGAAAAGGTGCGGATACCTGCAACGCGACTGCCTTCGACGCTATTACGCATCACCCAGCCACGTTGTGTTCCCACAATCGCACCCAAAAGCAGAGCAACAAACAGATTCCAAATTAGATGCTCGCCACTGACAAACTCATTGATATCCATACCCCACCTCGGTCAAAGATCGGTTGTTATATCATCAGTTTATGTGATTGGTAGGAAGAAGCTGTGATGCTAAGAAGATATTGAGAAAAAAGAAAAGCGCCACATCAAATGGCGCTTTTCTTAGAGGTTTTAAACTTAGATAGATTCTCGACCATGAGGTGAATCCAAATCTAATTCAGGACCTTTCGGTACCACTTGTGTTGGGTTGATGCCAGTATGGCTAAAATAATAGTGACGCTTTATGTGGTAGAAGTCCGTGGTTTCTGCCACACCCTCTATTTGATACAGCTCTTTCAAATAACCTTGAATGTTTGCGTAATCAGCAATACGTTGTTTATTACACTTGAAATGACCAACATACACCGCGTCAAAACGCACAAGAGTAGTAAACAAGCGCCAATCCGCTTCAGTGATTTTATTACCAGCTAAGTAGCGATGCGTCGCAAGATGGGCATCAATTTTATCCAAAGCATCAAAGAGTGAATCAAAAGCTTCTTCATACGCCTCTTGAGTTGTGGCAAACCCGCAACGATAAACACCGTTATTCACGTTTGGATAGATGTAATCATTCCATTCATCAATCACACTTTGAAGCTGCTCCGGGTAATAATCATCATGATTGCCTGTTAACTCATTAAACTCAGAGTTAAACATTCGGATGATTTCTGACGATTCATTCGACACAATGGTATTGGTCTTCTTGTCCCATAATACTGGCACTGTTACTCGACCAGTGTAATCCGGTTTAGCTTCAGTATAAATTTGATGCATACGGGAGTGACCAAATAATGGCTCAGGCAGTCCCATCTGCCAGCCCTCGTTTAGCATATCAGGACACACCACGGTGACATCGATGTGTTTTTCTAACCCTTTGAGACTGCGAAAAATCAACGTTCGGTGCGCCCAAGGACAAGCAAGTGAAACATACAAGTGATAGCGACCAGACTCTGGTTGATAGGTTGCATCCGGTTTGTTTTTAATCCAGTTGCGAAACCCTGCATCTTCTCGCACGAATTTACCGCCACTTGATTTAGTGTCGTACCATACATCGTGCCAAACACCTTCAACTAACTTACCCATGACTGCTCTCCTCAGATTCTGTTTTCCACTATATTAGCGAATCATGCAAAGCTTAAAATCCAACCGCTTAGTTCAACTTGTTCAAGAATTTCGAATGAACTAAATCAAGCCTAGATCGTAGGCATAAAAAAAGCGCGACCCTATAAAAGGAGCCGCGCTTAAGCCCGTCACAGGCCGAATTTAATTACACTGCTACGTGCAAACAAGAAACTGCATGAATATCAGAACCTTGGATATTTGGTTTTGTCTTTGCACACTCATCCGTTGCTTGAGGGCAACGAGTACGGAATACACAGCCCGATGGTGGGCTGATCGGAGATGGTAGATCACCTTCTAACATCTGGATCTTCTTACTGCGTTCAATTTCCGGATCTGGAATAGGCACAGCAGACATTAGTGCACGAGTGTATGGGTGCTTTGGATCTGCAAACAACGCATCTGCTTCACCCAGCTCCACAGCATTACCTAGGTACATAACCAGTACGCGGTCAGAAATGTGTTTCACAACTGATAAATCGTGCGCGATGAACACCAATGAAAGACCAAGCTCTTTTTGCAGCTCTTTCAATAGGTTAACTACCTGAGCCTGAATCGATACATCCAGTGCTGATACTGGCTCATCACAGATAATCATCTTAGGTTTTAAAATCAGAGCACGTGCGATACCAATACGCTGACACTGACCACCAGAGAATTCGTGTGGGTAGCGGTTGATAACGTTTGGTAGAAGACCTACCTTCGCCATCATCTCTTTAACGCGGTCTTTCACTTCTTGCTTAGTCAGCTCTGGGTAGAATGTCTCTAATGGTTCAGCGATGATGTCACCAACCGTCATACGTGGGTTAAGAGAAGCCAGAGGATCTTGGAAAATCATTTGGATTTCTTTACGCGTTTCACGACGTTGGACGTCTTTCATTTTTGTCAGATCTTGACCCAACCAAACCACTTCACCGTCTGTTGCTTCCACCAGACCAATGATGGCGCGAGCAAATGTCGATTTACCACAACCGGACTCGCCTACTACACCAAGGGTCTCGCCTTCGTATAAACGAACGTTTACGCCGTCTACCGCTTTTAGGCTTGAAGGTTTTGACCAAGGCCACGCAGATTTTGATGCAATGCTGAAGTGAACTTTCAGATCAGATACATCCAGAATTAGCTTTTTATCTGTACTCATTTGCTCCAAGCCTCCCATTCAGAAAAACATGCACGCTGACGACCATCACCAAATGGCGTCAGAATTGGTGCTTCACGCTTACAACGATCCATCACGCGATGGCAGCGATCTTGGTAAGGACAGCCAGGTGGTAGACGAAGCAAGTTTGGCGGGTTGCCAGGAATCGTTGGCAGAATCTCGCCTTCTGTATCTAGACGAGGAATAGCCTTCAATAGACCTTCTGCGTATGGGTGGCTTGGGTTGTAGAAGATTTCGTTCACTGTGCCGTACTCCATGGTACGACCCGCGTACATAACCAGTACTTTGTCACATGAACCTGCAACAACACCAAGGTCGTGCGTGATCATGATGATTGCAGTGTTGAACTCAGATTTCAGCTCGTTCAGCAGATCCATGATCTGCGCTTGAACCGTAACGTCCAATGCCGTTGTTGGCTCATCCGCAATAAGCAGTTTTGGACGACACAGCAGCGCCATTGCGATCATTACACGTTGACGCATACCGCCCGAGAACTCGTGTGGGTACATAGTGATACGCTTACGGGCTTCTGGGATTTTTACTGCTTCAAGCATACGAACAGACTCTTCGAATGCTTCTGCTTTGCCCATACCTTTGTGCAGCATCAGTACTTCCATCAGCTGATCACTGACTTTCATGTATGGGTTAAGAGAGGTCATCGGGTCTTGGAAGATCATAGCGATCTGTTCCGCTCGAACCTTGTTAAGCTCTTTTTCTGGAAGGTTAAGGATTTCTCGACCTTCAAATTTCGCGCTACCAGAGATAATACCGTTCTTAGCCAGTAGACCCATGATTGCGAATACAGTTTGTGACTTACCTGAACCAGACTCACCTACGATACCTAGGGTCTCGCCTTGATTCAGAGAGAAGTTCAAATCGTTTACTGCGGTTACGATACCATCTTGCGTGGTAAATTCGACGCGCAGATCTTTGACATCTAATAAACTCATCATTGCTTCCTTTATTCTTTCTATTTTTAATTATCTGTCTTTTGGATCCAGCGCATCGCGCAGACCGTCACCAACGTAGTTGAAGCAGAATAGAGTCACAACCATGAACGCTGCTGGGAATGCCAGCTGCCAGATTGCTACTTCCATTGTTTGTGAGCCTTCTTGTAGAAGTGCGCCCCAACTTGTCATTGGTTCCTGTACACCAAGACCAAGGAATGAAAGGAATGATTCCGTTAGAATCATGCTTGGGATAAGTAGTGTTGAGTAAACCGCTACGATACCCAATACGTTTGGAACGATGTGGCGAGTGATGATCTTCCAGTTGCTCACACCACAAACGTGTGCCGCTTCAATAAACTCTTTACTACGCAGGCTTAGCGTTTGACCACGTACGATACGAGCCATATCTAGCCATGCGATAGCGCCGATAGCGACGAAGATAAGAACAATGTTACGACCGAAGAATGTTACCAGTACGATAACTAGGAACATGAACGGTACCGCATATAGGATCTCAAGAATACGCATCATGATACGGTCAACTTTACCGCCAATGAAGCCAGAAGCCGCACCGTAAAGTGTACCAATCACAACCGCAACTAATGCACCTAGAACACCAACCATTAGAGAGATACGACCACCAATCAGCGTACGTACGTAAAGGTCTCGACCTAGGCTGTCTGTACCAAACCAGTGCTCAGCACTCGGACCAACGTGCATTGCATACCAGTCAGTATCATCAAAAGCGTAAGGGGCAATCATCGGTAAGAAGATTACCGCTAGGGTCATCAGTGCAAGAATGAACAAGCTCACCATCGCCGCTTTGTTACGCATAAAGCGGATACGGGCGTCTTGCCACAAACTACGGCCTTCAACTTCCAGGTTCTCTGCAAATTTCTCGACCGCTTCAAGATTCTCTTTTTTCGTTAACATAACCATACTTCCCTGTTAGTAGCGAATTTTCGGGTCAATCATTGCTAGCAGAATATCAACGATAGCGTTGAATAGAATGAATAGGAAACCAATCAGAATGGTCACACCCATTACTAGCGAGTAGTCACGGTTGAAGGCAGCGTTGACAAACAGCTTACCGATACCAGGCAGACCAAAAATGGTCTCGATAACAACCGAACCTGTGATGATACCTACAAACGCTGGTCCCATGTATGACACAACAGGAAGCAGAGCTGGTTTTAGTGCGTGTTTCAGGATGATGTAACGGTAACTTAGACCTTTTGCGCGAGCGGTACGAATAAAGTTACTGTTCAATGTTTCGATCATCGAGCCACGAGTGATACGTGCGAAAGTCGCCACGTAGAGCAATGACATACCGATCACAGGTAGCACAATGTATTGCCACCCTCCGTCATGCCAACCACCCGCGGGGAATAAATTCCAATGGAGAGAGAACAAGTAAATCAGAGCAGGAGCCAATACGAAGGACGGCATAACTACCCCGAGCATCGCCGTTGACATTATGGCGTAGTCCACCCAAGTATTCTGCTTGAGTGCGGCTATGGTTCCAACCGTCACCCCCAAAATTACAGTGAAGATAAAGGCGATAAAACCAACCTTCGCTGATACTGGTAATGCAACAGAGATTAGCTCATTTACTGTGTAATCTAAGTATTTGAATGAAGGACCAAAATCACCTTGGATAACGTTGGTCAAATATGTGGTGTATTGCTCAAATACAGGCTTATCTAGACCGTATTTAGCTTCAATGTTCGCCATAACTTCTGGCGGTAATGGGCGCTCGCTCGAGAATGGGTTACCCGGTGCGAAACGCATGAGAAAGAAAGATACGGTGATCAAAACCAACATGGTTGGGATCGCCTCAAATATCCTTTTTGCGATGAATTTAAGCATAAACTCACTCTTTCAGTCTGTGACAGTTAAAATGTAAATGATAGGCTGCACACGCTCCTTCAATGGTGCGTGTGAGCCTTATTCTTATAGTTTTGAAGTGACTTTAATTAGTCAGCTTTGATGTAAAGATCTTTGGTGTAGATCTTTTCTTCCGCGTTGTTTGCAGGGAAACCACCAACGTGCGGATTTAATAGACGAGAACGAACATACTGGTAGATAGGCGCAATTGGCATATCTTTCGCCATCAGTTGCTCAGCTTCTAGGTAAATTTTGGTACGCTCTTCTTCAGAAGTCGATTTGATCGCTTTATCAATCAGAGCATCGTACTCTTTATTACCCCAGTGCTGACCACCAGTTGTGTTCGAGCTAACCATTAGGGTTAGGAATGAAGATGCTTCGTTGTAGTCACCACACCAACCGGCGCGTGCCACTTCGAAATCACCTTGGTCTTTAGTCGATAGGTAAGTTTTCCACTCTTGGTTTTCTAGCGTTACGTCTAGACCTAGAGTTTTCTTCCACATAGAACCTAGTGCTACTGCTAGTTTCTTGTGGTTCTCATCCGTGTTGTATAGAAGAGAGAATTTAAGTGGGTTGTCTTTGCCGTAACCCGCTTCAGCCAATAGGCGTGCCGCTTCTGCATTACGCTCTTTTTGCGTCATCTTTCCGTAAGCTGGTAGCTCAGGGTTGAAATGCGCTGTAATTTCAGGCGTTAGGAAGTAAGCAGGCTTCTGACCTTGGCCAAGAATTGCGTTTGCTACAATGTTACGGTCGATAGCGTAAGAAATCGCTTTACGAACACGAACGTCGTTGAATGGTTCTTTCTTAGTATTGAATGAGTAGTAGTAAGTACACAGGCTACCTTCAACCGATACTGATTCTGGGTGCTCTTTTTTCAGACGTTTAAAGTGCTCTGTCGGCAGTTTAGACGTGAAATCAATTTCACCAGATAGGAAACGGTTCATTTCAGCAACACCGTTCTCAATTGGAAGGTACGTTACTTTGTTGATAACCGTTTTGTCGTTATCCCAGTATTCGTTGTTACGAACAAGCTCTAGACGCTCATTCACAACCCAGTTGTTTACGACATAAGCGCCGTTACCTACGAAGTTTTCTGGTTTCGTCCACTGATCACCAAACTTCTCAACTGTCGCTTTATGTACTGGTTTCATTGTTGTGTGACCAGCCATCATTACAAAGTAAGGAACGGCGGTATCTAGCTCAACCACTAGCGTGTGGTCGTCAGTCGCTTTAACACCGAGCTCGCTCTTGTCTTTTTTGCCCGCAACGATGTCTTTTGCATTCTTCATCTTGGTGTATTCCATGTACCAAGAATATGGTGAAGCCGTCGCAGGATCGACCGCACGCTGCCAGCTGTATACAAAATCTTGCGCTGTTACAGGATCGCCGTTAGACCATTTTGCGTCTTTACGTAGATGGAAGGTGAAAGTTTTGTTGTCTGAGGTTTCCCAGCTCTCAGCTACACCAGGGATGGTGTCGCCGTCTGCATTTTGGTTCACTAAGCCTTCAAGAAGATCACGAATCACATGCGACTCTGGAACCCCTTGAGATTTGTGCGGGTCGATTGTTGCAACTTCAGTACCGTTACCACGAACGAGTTCTTGTTTATCTGCTAGTTTAGTGCCTGCTGGAACGTCAGCAGCGAAAGCGGTAGAAGAAGAGGCAGCCACTGCCAGACCAGCACCTAGAAGAAGGGCTTTGGTGATTTTGTTCTTATACATGCGTAAAACTCCAAGTTTTTCATTAGCATCCATGACTTCTCTGCAAGGGACTGGAACGGTCAGAATTTTAGAATTTTTTAGTACACTTTCTGAGCACAAAACACTAAAACCTTACAAAGACTGCGGCACACATTAGCAATCATTGAAGTAATTTGCCATAAAAATGTAGCAAAAAAACTAATAATTCTGTAATTAGTGCTCATATTTAGCAATAAATACTACATAGTTTGTATTGGGTAGATAAATGCAGATTTGCGAGTTCATTTGGCAGGCAAAACTGTCGATAAATCTAAATTCAAACTCTTTGGTAGCATCTTATGCTAGATATATGTATAAAAATTAACATTTGTGACACATTGAGTCTAATTAATAATTGCATATATCTTGTTCGATATTTTTTATTGTGAACAAGGTCACCGAGAGGTGAAAGGAAGGAAAGGTGATGAATTTATCAGCAGGTCAAAGTAGGAAGTAAACTCCGTTTTTATCGTAAAAAAGAAAAAGCCAGATGAGATGAACATCTGGCTTTACTAGATTTGGTCGCAGAATAAAAAACGGTTCTACTTTTCCCAACGCTGCGCAGCTTGATGGTCAGTATCTCGTGACTCAATCCAGCGGTTATCGCTCGTTGTACGTTCTTTTTTCCAGAATGGCGCTTTAGTCTTTAGGTAATCCATAATGAATTCACAAGCATCAAATGCCGCACCTCGATGAGCGCTTGAGACTCCTACGAACACAATTTGATCGCCGGTATCAAGGTCACCAACACGATGTATCACGCGGACCCCAAGTAATGGCCAACGTGACTCCGCCTCATTACAGATATCGATCAGGCTTTTTTCTGTCATTCCAGGATAATGCTCTAAGTGCAGACCGATCACATTATCACCAAGATTCATATCACGAACCTTACCGATAAACGTAACAACGGCTCCAGACGCAGTGCCTTCCGACAAGCGCTGATATTCTTGATCAACAGAAAAGTCTTCAGCCTGTACAGAAACACGAGGATCCATCTTAACCTCCTGTCACTGGAGGGAAGAAAGCAACTTCATCACCCTCTTTCACTTCAGTATCCAGTGGGACAATAGATTGGTTTACTGCAGCGAGCAATTTACCAGGCTCAAGGGCGAGATCCCACTTACCTTCTGTACCTTCACCAATTTCAACCAAGTGAGCACGAATCGCTTCAACATTGTTGAATTGATCATCGAGCTCAAGCGCATCGATACCAACCAGTTCACGCGTTTGAGCAAAGAAAAGAACTTTAATCATTATTCCGCCTTGAAGTGACCAGATTTACCACCCGTCTTCTCTAGAAGACGAACTTGACCAATAACCATGTCTTTTTGTACCGCTTTACACATATCGTAAATCGTCAATGCAGCTACAGAAGCTGCCGTTAGCGCTTCCATTTCAACACCAGTTTTACCTGCTAGCTTGCAAACGGATTCAATGCGTACCATGCTCTCAGCTTCAATTGCTTCAAGTTGTACTTCTACTTTCGAAAGCAATAGAGGATGGCAAAGTGGAATTAGGTCCCACGTTTTTTTTGCCGCTTGAATACCAGCGATGCGTGCAGTTGCAAACACATCACCTTTATGATGTTGGCCAGAAACAATCAATTGCAGAGTTTCAGGTGCCATGTGAACGAATGCTTCTGCACGCGCCTCACGAACCGTTTCCGCTTTCGCTGATACGTCGACCATGTTCGCTTCGCCAGACGCATTGATATGTGTAAATTGGGTCATGGTTTTTCCTTCGCTTTTAGGAAAGGTTATACAGATAGGTGTGGCATAAAGTTGCAAGGACGATGACTTGCATCTAGTTGTTGCTTGATGATCTTCGTCCACCCTGTGCGGCACGCACCTGTAGAGCCAGGCATTGCAAAGATAACAGTGTGGTTAGCGAAACCAGCAATCGCACGAGATTGAATGGTTGAAGTACCAATTTCTTCATAAGAAACCAAACGGAACAGCTCACCAAAGCCTTCTACTTCTTTATCGAATAGAGGCTTAAGCGCTTCTGGAGTGCTGTCGCGTGAAGTGAAACCAGTACCACCAGTGATCATGATTGCTTGTACGTTTTCATCCGCAATCCACTGGGAAACGATCGCACGGATCTTGTACATATCGTCAATTACGATTTGCTTATCAACGACGTTATGACCTGCTTCCTTCGCGTGTTCAACTAGGTAACCACCAGAGGTGTCGTTTTCTTCAGTACGAGTGTCAGATACCGTTAGAACGGCAATGTTTGCTGGTTGAAATTTGCTTTCAGCGTGACCCATTTGTTCACCTATTCTTTAATTTGCTTTTTGATACGCAAGGTATCGATTCTGGAAAAATCATCAGAAGCCACGTCTGCTCCTGATGTGAAATCTGATTGGAGTTAACCGCCGATAGACGCAAGATGCGGCGTCATACCAGTGTTGCCATCGTGCAAGAAGTGACTTACGGATTTCGTTTGCAACTGTGCCTGAATACGTTCAATCAATTCGCTTTCTTGCTCGTCGCGCTCTAACAGGTCACGTAACTCCACGCCATGTTCACCGAACAGACAAAGATGCAGTTTACCCATAGCCGAGACACGAAGTCGGTTACAGCTCTCACAGAAGTCTTTTTCATAAGGCATGATAAGACCAATTTCACCCTTGTAATCAGGATGAACGAAAACCTGAGCAGGTCCATCATTATGAGAACGGACTTTCAGTAACCAACCGTTGGCGATTAATTGATTTCGGATCGCAACACCAGAGACATGGTGCTTAGCAAACAACTCATCCATTTCTCCTGTTTGCATTAACTCAATAAAACGCAATTGGATTGGACGGTCTTTAATCCAGTTAAGAAAAGCAGGCAACTCACTGTGGTTGAGGTCTTTCATCAGCACCACGTTAACTTTGACTTGCTCATAACCCACTTCAAATGCGCGCTCGATACCATTCATCACCTCAGTGAACTTATTTTCACCAGTAATTTGATGGAACATGCGGGGGTCAAGGCTATCCACACTAACATTAATATTAGTCAGTCCAGCTTCACGCCAATCAGCAACCTGTTTCGCCATGCGGTAGCCATTAGTCGTTGTAGCGACTTTTTTGATGCCAGGCGTCGTTGCGACAGAGTGGATAATGTCAGTAAAGTCTTTGCGTAAACTCGGCTCACCACCTGTGATGCGGACCTTTGAGGTACCACAATCTGCAAACGCTCTTACGACACGCTTGATCTCAGGGAGAGATAAAAAAGACGAGTTTTTATTGCCCGATGGCTTGTAGCCGTCAGGAAGGCAATAGGTACATTTGAAATTACATACGTCAGTCACAGACAGACGCAAGTAATAGAACTTACGATGAAATTTGTCTTCGAATTGTTGCGCCACGGAACACCTTTCCAAACACGGGAGGCATAATCATTTCCAATTATGCCCTTGTGACAGAATGTCACTGGCTCAAAACGCCTATCCTTAGACTTAGCATAGTGAGCTCGGAGTTATGGCAACCAGAGGAGGTAAACCCCTGATAGCTTTGCCGTGTAAAATACTTAATATTTGTAATGGAATCCAGACTTGAGTGATAAAAAACTCTCTAGAAACACAATTTACCGCTTAGTGAGTACCCCTTTGGCACTCATTAAGTTAAATTGTAGTCGTTTTTTACAAGATTATTAGAAGAACGTAATGAATATCTACACCGATAAGAAAGTGGTCGCAGTTGGTGGTGGTCACGGTCTAGGCCGTATGTTGGCAGCATTAAAAGATTTTGGCAGCAATGCAACTGGCATTGTTGCTACAACCGACAATGGCGGTTCAACCGGTCGTATTCGCCATTGCCAAGGGGGGATTGCATGGGGTGATACGCGTAACTGTATCAACCAGTTGATCACTGAACCATCAATCAGTTCCATGATGTTCGAATATCGCTTCAAAGGTACTGGCGAACTCGACGGACACAACCTAGGTAACCTAATGCTGACCGCTCTGGATAACCTATCGGTACGCCCATTAGAAGCGATTAACCTTATTCGCAATATGTTGAAAGTCGACGTCAACATTCTTCCTATGTCTGAGCACCCTTCCGATCTCACCGCATTATCGGTCGATGGGCAATGGGTTACAGGCGAAACCAACGTCGATGAGATGGATACCGATTTGCGTCGCCTCGATCTATCACCAGAAGTTCCCGCAACCAAAGAAGCTGTGACAGCGCTTGCTGAAGCTGACGCCATCATTCTTGGTCCCGGAAGTTTCTTAACAAGCATTATGCCGCCACTGCTCCTACCTGAATTGGGTAAAGCTATTGCCGCAAATCAAACTGCAAAAGTGATTTTTGTCGCCAACTTGAGTCCAGAGTATGGTCCTGCTGGGCGTATGACAATGAAGCAAAAACTCGAGTGGTGCGAGCGCGCTTGCCAAGGAAGAAAGATTGATGTCGTATTGGCAGAAGAAACAGAGCCAGAGGTGCTTGAGAACTGGAATGTGGTCACCGAGTCGTTAGCTTCTACTAATCGCGATTGGCGTCATGATCGAGACAAGCTCAAACTTGCGATTGAAAACCAGTTGCCGTCGAACTAGAAAGTTCGCATCGAGAAAACGACTCCAGCTAGAGCAATTTGATCGAATGAAAAAGCCCTTCCACACCGGAAGGGCTTTATGTTTTAGTGCTCATTGAATAGCGTCAACAAAGCGCTAGTTTGTCCAAGAGCGATAGGCATCGCGTGTGACATCAAGCAAAGCGAGCATTTCTGTGGCATCCTCACCCTGCTCGGCTAACTGATTCGACTTCGCTTTTCGGTCGATCGCAATAGCCAAATCACACAGTCGATCTGCACCAAAGCTTGCGGCACTGCTTTTGAGTGCGTGGCTGATCTCTTTCAAATAGATCAATTGCTCATTGCCTTTAAGATCAGATAATCGGGTTATATAGGTGTCCATTTCCCCTAAAAAAATATCAAGCAAAACGGGCACATTATCACTGCCTATCTCAGCAGACAGCTCTTCAATCTTTTGCTGATTTAATACGTTCATACTCATACGTTTTGTTTTTCGTCCCTGCTATTCCAAGCTTGCAACTTGCGATAAATCGTCGATGGGCTGACATCTAAGTAGCCCGCAGCGCGTGGAATATTGCCATCACACGCTTGAATCGCCTGCTCGATGGCCATTTTCTCAGTCATCCAAAGCGGCATAATGTCTGACACCGTCAAAATGTCAGGTTCAATAAATTTTGATGCCGATTGACGAACCACTGGCTGGTTCAACGGCGGTGGCAGCATGTCTAACGTAATCTCTTTGCCGTTGTTCAATACCACAATGTTGCGCAGTACGTTTTGCAACTGACGAACGTTACCCGGCCATTCATAACTATTGAACCTATCAATCACCTCTTGCGAGAAGCGGATGAAGCTTTTGCCTTCTTCGTGAGACATATAACCAAGCAACGAATAAGCAATCTCAATTACATCTTCGCCACGCTCACGCAGCGGTGGAAGGTGCAATGGGATCACGTACAAACGATAGTACAAGTCTTCACGAAAACGCCCTTCTTGCACTTCCTTCCAAGGGTCGCGGTTCGTTGCGCAAACAAAACGTACGTCCACACTCTTCATCTTCGAAGAACCGACTTTTTGGAACGTCCCCGTTTGAATGAATCTTAGTAACTTTGTCTGGAGGTCTAGGTCCATCTCACAAAGCTCATCAAGAAACAAAGTGCCACCGTCAGCAAGCTCAGCCGCACCTTGTCGGTCATTTGCCGCGCCAGTAAATGCACCTTTTACGTGACCAAATAGCTCGCTCTCAATCAGATCTTTAGGGATGGCAGCACAGTTAATGGCGATAAACGGCTTATCACCACGTTTGCTTGCTGCGTGAATTGCCTCGGCACACACCTCTTTACCAGTACCACTTTCACCCGTGATGAAAATACTTGCTTTACTGCTCGCCGCCGAGTCAATAGTGCGGTAAACCTGCTGCATGGTTTGGCTACTGCCGATAAAGCCTTGGTAATTTTGGTTGCCCGGATTATCCGCTTCATTTTTAAGCTTGGTAGCTTTACGGATCGCATTATTTACCGTGACGCGTAAACGGTCAGCTTCACATGGTTTAATTAAGAAATCTTGAGAACCATGACGCATTGCTTCTACCGCAGTATCGATAGAGCCATGGGCAGTCATAAAGATAATTGGCACGTCTGGATGACTTTTCTTCACTGCGTGCAATACATCCATCCCCGTCATATCAGGTAGACGAAGATCGAGCAGAATAAGATCAGGAATACGGTGGTTCAGACTTTCGATTGCGTCTCTGCCTGTACCAACAATATTGATATCGATGCCGAGTGGCGTTAGGTAAGAACGGTACAATGCCGCGACAGATGCGGTGTCTTCTACCATTAGTAGATAACGAGACTTTTGACCTTCTGTTATTTGTTGCATAGCCTAGCCGATTTTTTGTTGTGTTTTAAATAATAATCGCATTACGCTTTGCATTTTGCAAATAATCATTCGTAAGATTGTGGGTATTCTAAATAAACTAAACCGAATATCAACAGGTTAAATTATGGCACAAACCATGCTCTTAAACTAATGACCCCTCGGGTCACCTAGCCAACTGACGTTGTTAGTGAACGATATGTTCACAAAACGAGCCAATAGATCCGACTGCCTATTGGCTTCTTTTTTGTCTGTTGAGTATGGGGAAAGAAAGTGCCCAAGCAATTTATGTAAACACAAACACTTGGGCATGAAATGAAGCAATCAATCAACTGTTAGCGATGAACTGCTCGCGTAACTTCTCAATCTCGTCACGCTTTTGCGCTGCTAATTCAAATTCCAGATCTTGAGCATGTTGGTACATCGCCGCTTCTAGACGACTGATCTCTTTCTCCAACTGCTGTGGAGACATAATTTCGTAGGTTTGCGAAGGCTCTGCCACTTTCGATAACGGAACTTGTTTAGTGTTCCGTTGACGTTTGGACTTAGTGATATCCCCCAGCTCCATAATGTCTTTGATATTGCGCTTCAAGGCTTGAGGCTCAATGCCCATCTCTGCGTTATATGCCTTTTGCTTCTCACGACGACGGTCCGTTTCGTCCATTGCTTTCTTCATCGATTTAGTGATCGAATCTGCGTAAAGAATCGCTTTTCCTTTGATGTTACGAGCTGCACGCCCAATGGTCTGAATCAATGAACGCTCTGAACGCAAGAAGCCTTCTTTATCTGCATCCAAGATCGCCACCAGCGATACTTCGGGCATATCGAGACCTTCTCGCAACAAGTTGATCCCTACCAACACGTCGAACTCACCTAAACGAAGGTCGCGAATAATTTCGACACGCTCAACGGTGTCGATATCTGAGTGAAGGTATCGAACTTTTACATCGTGCTCGTGAAGGTATTCGGTCAAGTCTTCTGCCATACGCTTGGTTAACGTCGTCACCAGAACACGCTCATCTTTCGCCGCTCGAATGCGAATTTCAGACAACAAGTCATCAACTTGAGTCGATACCGGACGTACTTCCAATTCCGGATCGAGCAGACCCGTTGGGCGTACAACCTGATCAGCAATCTCATCGGCTGATTTTTCCAGCTCGTAGTTACCTGGTGTCGCTGATACAAATATCGTCTGTGGAGAAATCGCCTCAAATTCTTCAAACTTCATCGGACGGTTATCCAATGCTGAAGGTAAACGGAAGCCAAACTCCACCAACGTCTCTTTACGCGAACGGTCACCTTTATACATCGCACCAATTTGTGGAACCGTAACGTGCGATTCGTCGATGATCAGTAAACCATCATGAGGTAAGTAATCGAATAGTGTTGGGGGCGGCTCACCCTCCGCTCGACCACTTAAGTAACGGGAGTAGTTTTCGATACCTGAACAGAAGCCTAGCTCGTTCATCATCTCAATATCGAACTGAGTTCGTTGGCTGATGCGTTGCTCTTCTAGAAGCTTGTTGTTATCTAGCAACTGCTTCTTGCGAACTTCAAGCTCATCTTTGATGCTTTCAATCGCATCAAGGATACGCTCACGCGGAGTCACATAGTGAGTCTTTGGATAGATGGTATAACGTGGTAAGTCACGCTGTTTCACCACTCCAGTCAGAGGGTCGAATACGCTAATGCAATCCACTTCATCATCAAACATTTCGACACGGACCGCATCTTGGTCTGATTCTGCCGGAAAGATATCAATCACTTCACCACGAACGCGGAACTGACCACGTTCGAATGCAACGTCATTGCGAGAATATTGCAACTCTGCAAGACGGCGCAGCATATCACGCTGATCAATCACATCTCCACGACGCAGGTGCAACATCATTTGCAGATACGATTCCGGATCACCCAAACCATAAATAGCCGATACCGACGCTACGATGATCGCATCTTTACGTTCTAGTAAGGCTTTAGTGGCCGATAAACGCATTTGCTCAATATGAGCGTTAACTGAAGCATCCTTTTCAATAAAGGTGTCCGTCGTTGGAACGTATGCTTCGGGTTGGTAGTAATCATAGTAAGAGACGAAGTACTCTACAGCATTATTTGGGAAGAAGGCTTTCATCTCACCATACAGCTGAGCTGCCAGCGTTTTGTTTGGTGCAAGGAGGATGGCAGGACGCTGCGCTTGCGCAATCACATTTGCCAACGTGAATGTTTTACCTGAGCCAGTTACACCCAATAGCGTCTGATGAGCAAGACCTGCGTCTAACCCTTCCAATAACTGTTTGATAGCGGTTGGCTGATCACCAGATGGTTGATACTCAGAGACCAGTTCATAAACTTTACTCATACCCTTCCTCAAATTTACTGCACTTTGGCTGTATATATATACACCTTATTAGATGAAATCTACGTCTATTTTAGATTTATAGCTCATTGTTACTAATTTTTGTGCTTTCTCTATTTTGATCTAGCCTTAGTCTGGTGACTCTGTTATAGTCTTTCGCCCTACTTGGTGATACTCCCCAAATCATCACAATTTAGTTTCCACAACTTTTCCCCAGAAAGACCTAATATTATCCTTTATCCCCAAAAGGCTAAATTTTATCCACTTTAACTAATTCTGCGTCAATCTAAATAAATCACTGTTTTATTTGCTTATTCAGTGCCTATTTCTGCTTAAAAATTCAAAACAAAACAACACTGTTGCATATAAAAGATCTTTACTCAGATCTCATCAACATAGTTATCCACAAATTTGGTGGATAAGTAACTCCAGCCCTTTACTGGCAAGGATTACAAGAAAGTAAAGATAAAATTCCATTATTTTTTACTAGAAATGTGTTTTTTAGGTGTTGACAGAAATATAGGTGCTCGGTAAGATTCGACCCGCTTTCAAGCAAAGCAATTCCTCCTTAGCTCAGTTGGTAGAGCGACGGACTGTTAATCCGCAGGTCGCTGGTTCGAATCCAGCAGGAGGAGCCAAATTCCAGACAAAGCCGTGTCGAAAGACGCGGCTTTTTCGTATCTGCTCCTCTAGAATCTCAGCACAAATAAGCTTAGTAAATACAGTTACACAATCTCTTCATACACACCGCTTCTTCCTAATTCGAATGACGGCAAATCTGCTCATTACTCTGTTTTACTTTTAATTCGCCGATAAATTCACGATACCAAGCATTAAATGTGTGGTTCCAAAAGCAAAAGCCAACCATAAACCCATGATTTAAATATTAATGCATTTTAATCATTTGAAAAATGAAAAGCATTCATTTTACTCATAGATTGTAAGTCCATACGATTGAAAGGGTTAAGAATGGTTCCGTCCTACTCGTCGCCTCCATTCTATTTATCAATAACTTAGGGATTTACTAATGACTATTCCGACGACTGATATGCTTGACGCATGGACTGGATTCGCTGCTGGTGAATGGCAAAATGCTGTCAACACTCGTGACTTCATCCAAAAAAACTACACCCCTTATGAAGGAGACGAGTCCTTCTTAGCTGAGGTAAGTGAATCTACGTCAGCATTGTGGAACCAAGTGCTTGAAGGCATTAAACAAGAAAGCCGCACACACGCGCCTGTTGATTTCGATACCGCTCTGCCATCAACAATTACTTCTCACGATGCGGGTTACATCAACAAAGATTTAGAAAAGATCGTTGGCTTACAAACCGAACAGCCACTCAAACGTGCCATTATCGCCAATGGCGGCATTCGTATGGTGAAAAACTCGTGCGAAGTGTACGGTCGAGAGCTAGACCCAACCGTAGAAAAGATCTTCACCGAATACCGCAAAACTCACAACAAAGCGTGTTTCGATCTGTACACCAAAGAGATCCTAGCGTGTCGTAAATCAGGCATCATTACTGGTCTTCCAGATGCTTATGGTCGTGGACGTATCATCGGTGATTACCGACGTATCGCCCTTTACGGTATCGAATTCTTAAAAGCAGATAAAAAAGAGCAATACAACTCAACTCAAACTTTCCTAGAGCGTGGCAGTGATCTTGAAAAGACACTTCGCCTGCGTGAAGAGATTGCCGATCAAGTTCAAGCACTTGAAGACATTCGTCAAATGGGTCTGAAATACGGCATTGATATGTCGCTACCCGCAAAAACAGCACAAGAAGCGATTCAATTTACCTACTTTGGCTACCTAGCGGCGGTTAAATCACAAAATGGCGCTGCAATGTCATTGGGTCGAACATCAACCTTCTTAGACGTTTACCTAGAACGCGATATCGCAAATGGTTTGATTGATGAGTCACAAGCGCAAGAGATGATCGACCACTTCATCATGAAATTGCGCATGGTTCGCTTCCTGCGTACACCAGAATACGATTCATTGTTTTCTGGCGACCCAATCTGGGCAACAGAAGCCATGGCTGGGATGGGGGTAGATGGTCGCACGCTCGTAACTAAAACGACATTCCGCTACTTACATACATTGCATACTATGGGACCAGCACCAGAGCCAAACATGACGATCCTGTGGTCAGAGCAATTACCAGAGACGTTTAAGCAATACGCAGCAAAAGTGTCAATTGATACGTCTTCCGTTCAGTACGAAAACGACGATCTGATGCGCCCAGATTTCAATAACGACGATTACGCGATAGCTTGTTGTGTGAGTCCACAGATTGTTGGTCAACACATGCAGTTCTTTGGCGCACGAGCCAACCTTGCAAAAGCGCTGCTATACACAATCAACGGCGGCATAGACGAGAAATCTAAAGCGCAAGTAGGTCCATCTGTAGAAAAAGTTCAAGATGAAATTCTCGACTTTGACGCACTAATGCCGCGCTTCGATAACATGTTGGAATGGTTAGCGACTCAATATGTCACTGCGTTGAACATCATCCATTACTCGCATGACCGTTACAGCTACGAAGCGTCATTAATGGCACTGATGGATCGTGACGTACATCGAACCATGGCGTGTGGTATTGCGGGTCTATCTGTGGTGGCAGACTCTTTAGCTGCAATCAAATTCGCAACAGTGAAACCGATTCGCGACGAGAATGGCATCGCCGTTGATTTTGAAATCGAAGGCGACTACCCGAAATTCGGTAACAATGATCCACGCGTTGATGACATCGCTTGTGATCTAGTAGAGCGCTTCATGAAAAAAATTCAGAAGATGCACACTTATCGTGAAGCTGTGCCAACTCAGTCGATCCTAACCATCACATCTAACGTGGTTTACGGCAAAAAAACGGGTAACACGCCAGATGGTCGCCGCGCAGGTATGCCGTTTGGTCCAGGTGCAAACCCAATGCATGGTCGTGATGAAAAAGGAGCGGTTGCTTCGTTAGCTTCGGTTGCCAAACTGCCGTTTGCTTACGCGAAAGATGGCATTTCTTACACCTTCTCAATTGTACCCAATGCATTAGGTAAAGATGAGTCAAGCCAGAAGAAGAACCTTGCAGCACTAATGGATGGGTACTTCCATCATGAAGCAAGCAATGAGGCTATTGCGATTGAAGGTGGTCAGCATCTCAATGTTAATGTTCTCAACCGAGAGATGCTGTTAGATGCGGTTGAACATCCTGAAAAATACCCTCAATTGACGATTCGAGTGTCTGGTTACGCAGTGCGTTTTAACTCGCTAACGAGAGAGCAGCAACAAGACGTTATCAGCCGCACCTTTACAGAAAAACTGTAAGTCAATTTAGAAACGTTAACCTTAGCTCATCCCCCTAGCCCATTAGGGGTATGAGCATTTTCTATTTCGTTTTATCCAAGAAATGAAGAGTGAAGCCGCCAGCAAAGCGTGCGTTAAATCAGTAACAAAAATTGCGTTTTCCTTTGTTAACAACCATTCACCAAACTTTTCAATTTCTTATTAATCCATCCACTCACATCACATACACGTATAATTTTCCATCGGGTGCATAAAACCACACCGTTCTTTGGTTGTTATTGGTGTCACAAAACACGATAATATTGGGATCGGATTTTAAGAACGTAATAACTATGACCGAATATATTTTGTTGTTGGTCGGCACTGTGCTGGTGAACAACTTTGTACTGGTGAAGTTTTTGGGCTTGTGTCCTTTTATGGGCGTGTCTAAAAAACTGGAAACAGCAATTGGCATGGGCTTAGCTACAACTTTTGTACTAACGCTCGCGTCTGTGTGTGCATACTTAGTGGAAAGCTATGTTTTACGTCCACTGGGCATCGAATATCTACGAACCATGAGCTTTATTTTGGTGATCGCTGTTGTTGTACAGTTCACCGAAATGGTCGTGCACAAAACCAGCCCGACGCTTTATCGTCTGTTGGGTATCTTCCTACCATTGATTACAACGAACTGTGCTGTTTTGGGTGTTGCCCTGCTTAACATCAATGAAAACCACAACTTCATTGAATCGATCATTTACGGTTTTGGTGCGGCAGTTGGCTTCTCTTTGGTATTGATCCTATTTGCCTCAATGCGTGAACGTATTGCTGCAGCTGACGTACCTGTACCGTTTAAAGGTGCTTCGATTGCAATGATCACCGCAGGTCTTATGTCTCTTGCCTTCATGGGCTTTACTGGTTTGGTGAAGTAGACAATGAGTACTATTTTAATTGCGATCATTGCCCTTGCAGCGCTTGCCGCTGTATTTGGGGCCATACTCGGTTTTGCGTCGATTCGCTTCAAAGTAGAAGCCGACCCGATCGTCGATCAAATCGATTCTATTCTTCCTCAAACTCAGTGCGGTCAGTGTGGCTACCCAGGTTGTCGTCCATACGCAGAAGCGATTGCTAACGGCGATCAAATCAACAAGTGTCCCCCAGGTGGTCAAGCGACCATTGAAAAACTGGCGGATTTGATGGGTGTCGAAGCGGAAGAGTCGGCACACGATCTCGACAACAAAGTCAAAACGGTTGCCTTCATCCATGAAGACATGTGTATCGGTTGTACAAAGTGCATTCAAGCATGTCCTGTGGATGCGATTGTCGGTGGTACCAAAGCGCTTCATACCGTTATCAAAGACGAGTGTACGGGTTGTGACTTGTGCGTTGCTCCTTGTCCAACCGACTGTATTGAAATGATTCCTGTGGAAACCACCACAGAGAGCTGGAAGTGGAAACTTAACGCCATTCCAGTGGTTAACATTACGGATGCTGCCAATGCAGCGAACGTGACTGATTCAATTAAATAAGGTTTCGTATGTTGTCTTTGATTGAACAAATTCGTACTGGTTCGCTATGGGATTTCCCAGGTGGCGTGCATCCGGCAGAAAACAAAAAGCAATCCAACAAAACTGAATTGGTTCATGCAGCCATTCCGTCGGAAATCGTCCTACCTCTAAAACAACACATAGGTAAAGCAGGTAATCTATTAATTGCTGTTGGCGACAAGGTGTTGAAAGGTCAGCAACTAACGGCGTCAGACAGTGGCTTTACCGTTCCGGTTCATGCACCAACTTCCGGTCAAGTGACGGCTATTGAGCCACGAACCGTTGCTCACCCATCGGGTTTGAGCGAACTGTGCGCAGTGATTACACCTGATGGTAACGATGCTTGGTGTGAGAAAACGCCCGTTGCCGATTACACTCAAGAATCCGCTGATGCGTTAATCGATGTGATTCGCCTTGCTGGTATCTCTGGCATGGGTGGCGCAGGCTTCCCTACTGCTAAGAAGATCCAATCGGGTATCGCACGTACCGAAATTCTTATTGTCAACGCAGCCGAATGTGAGCCTTACATCACCGCCGATGACAAACTCATGCAAGAACATGCTGACGAATTGATCCAAGGGATCGAGATCGTCGAGCATATCCTTAAGCCAAAACTGACCATCATCGGTATTGAAGATAACAAGCCAGCAGCAATCAAAGCACTGGAACAAGCGGCGATGAACAAAGACATCGTGATCCGCGTTATCCCAACCAAATACCCTTCTGGTGGTGAGAAGCAGCTCATCAAGATTTTGACCAATAAAGAAGTTCCTAGCGGCGCTATCCCTGCAGATATTGGCATCCTGGTTCAAAACGTTGGTTCTCTATACTCAATTAAACGTGCAGTGAACGATGGCGAACCTATGGTCAATCGCATCGTGACGCTTACAGGTAAAACCTTCAAACAACCACGTAACGTTTGGACGCTTCTTGGCACGCCAGTACAAGCACTTTTAGACGAGTTTGGCTACAAAGCAGATAAAAAACTGCAGCGTCTGATCATGGGTGGTCCAATGATGGGCTTTACCCTACCTCACGCTCAGGTTCCTATCACTAAAACGGCAAACTGTATTCTGGCACCGAAACGTCGTGAGATCGCCTCTGACCAACACGAAATGGAATGCATTCGTTGTAGCCAATGTGCTGAGGCATGCCCTGCCTCACTACTGCCACAGCAGCTCCAGTGGTATGCGAAAAGCCAAGAATACGACAAGCTGGAAGAGCTGAACTTAAAAGACTGTATTGAATGTGGTGCGTGTGCATTTGTGTGTCCAAGTGAGATTCCACTGGTTCAATATTATCGTCAAGCGAAAGCTGAAATCCGTACTCGCGCTCAAGAAGCGGCAGCCGCTGAACGAGCTAAACTGCGCTTTGAAGAGAAAAAAGCGCGTATGGAACGCGAAAAAGCAGAACGTGAGAATCGCTTCAAGAAAGCCGCGGATGATCGTCGTAAAGACATGAAAGCATCTGGTGGTGACGATGCGATTGCAGCAGCGATCGCTCGTGTGAAAGCGCAAAAAGAGAACGCTGAAGCGAAAGCCGAGCCAGCAGTGAAACCAGCGGTTGCTGCCGCGATTGCCAAAGCAAAAGCAAAACAAGCTGCAGCGGCTCAATCTGGCGCAGCAGAACCTGATAACTCAGAAATGGCGAAGCTACGCGAAGAACGCAAACGTATTGCTCGTGAGCGTAAAGCGCAAAAAGAGCAAGGTGACACATCTGAGGATAATGCTGACGATAAGAAGTCTGCAGTTGCAGCCGCTATTGCCCGTGCAAAAGCCAAGAAAGCTCAGCAAGAAGACACATCAACACCTGCTGAAGCTGGTGACAAGAAAGCAGCCGTCGCGGCAGCTATCGCCAGAGCTAAAGCGAAAAAAGCACAACAAGAGGATTCAACCGAACCTGTAGAATCAGAAACGTCTGAACAGCAAGGCGGTGATCCTAAGAAAGC
>NZ_JAPPTN010000006.1:0-362996 GCF_027587095.1 Vibrio sp. NFR | reverse complement strand
ACCAAGAGAGCCTAGCTAGACAGATAAAAGATCCGGTTTGGAAAAACATCCACCAAACACTCTGACTCCGTAATAGATGTAGGAAGCCCTAAAGTTCGACATGCCGTGTTCGAGACATATTTGACGTAGAAGCCTATCCGCTTGCTCTCGACTGCTTTGCGGCAATACTTCCTCCCTCATGAGCTGGTACAATGCGTCATGCACCAAAGACGCCTTGAGGATGTTTTGAGTATCAATCGCTGGGCCACTCGCTCCATCCCATGAGTAACCTTTCTTAATCGTCAGCACCCCTTGCTCGGATAGGCTGAGAAACGGGCTGTCAAAAGGCTGCGCGAGGGCGATACCGGTTTCAATCTGTTCTTCGGAATGAAGGTTATATTTGTACGTCCGACGTTTTTTGTACTTCATAAACACCTCCTAGTCACCAAGCGTCCTGTAAGACACTATACCTAGAGCTTGTCTGTGAGTTTCTTGAGGTAGTTTTTTGCCAACTCATTGTTGTCGCGACTCAGCCATTTTATACAGTCAAACAGCTCCCAAATCAGACCTTGGTCTCCACTTGTATAAACGGGAAAATCTTCGTGCTTTGGGGCTGGCTCATCGGTTACTAACTCATCGATGATATCAGCTTTATCGAATAGAACTTTGAAGGGTCTTGAAAGTTGGAAAGGTTCATTAAGATCCAAGCAATGAATCTCTGCACTGGTCAGATCGTTAAAGATGTACTTTTTAAAGCAAGCATTCTCATTGTGATCGCCTTCAAGACGATAGAAGATCTCTTTGCCTTCCTCAAACAGAGCAAAGCAAGGTGTGACATTTTTATGGAAGTTATTTTTGGTAAACACGATAACATCCGCATCCGATACACGATCCCCTTTTCCTGAAGACAATGAGCCAAGCAATACTGCGGCTACCACCTCTTCTTCGTGCACAAAAGCGTTGCATGCAGATTCCACTAGCGCTCTTTGCAAAGGTAAATGATCTAGATTTAATAATTTGATTGTCACAACTAAAGTCCTCAATTTAAACGCAGCACACAATGTAAATATCAGTTTTTAAACCAAAGTACACCCAAGTGACTTCAAGATACAGGATTCAGAGCGTTGTCATTGATTCGAGAGTAAGGAAAACAACGCAGTATAATAGCCAGCTCTTCCAAGTTGTTTGGTGCAGCCATTGGTTTAATAAAAAAGCGAGTTCATGACACACTCTCAAAGGGCACTCTTTACAAATAGTAAGGGCCTTGGCTTGTATACTTTGTTGCCGATTCTTGATTTAGAATCAAGATCTTTAAATCGCCGCAGCGTCTACACATCAACTCATTCTCGCTGAACCGAGTATCTGAGGTTACTTGGGTATAAAACTCTAGTAAGACGATCTAACAAAAACGGAGCCAATCGGCTCCGTTCTATATCTCATTTCTTTGCCCTACTTCTTAGGGACTTCCAACTGCATCTCTGGCATAGCTTGACGCTTGGCTTTTACCTTGCTCCATATGATCCAGAATAGCACCACTAGAATCAGTACGATGACGTTTCCGATACCTATGATGATCATGCTGCGCTTACGTTCCGCCTCGCGCTCAGCAATGATGCGTTTTTCCATTTCAATACGACGCTGCTCAGCGAGTTCCGCCTCTTTCGCGACACGAGCCGCTTCAAGATCCACCTCTTCAACAACACTAAATGACTGTTCTTTGATTGGGAAGACTAATGAACGCTTAGTCGCTAAGTCAGTTGCAAACACCTCACCGTGCCATGAGTATTTACCTAGCTCTGGATCGTTGTCCATTTTGAGCGTGGTTTTCGTGCCATCAGCCGACACTTGACCTTGGCTATAACTGATAAAACCATCGGGCGCTTCCTGCTCAATGTTCACCGCAATAGAGCCCGGAGTGATCATGCCTTGTTCACCACTGACCACCAGCTGATGCGGTTGGTCTGCATGACGTGATTGAATAAAGGTGCGCGTAATTGGCGATGGATAGACCAACACGATTTGTTCTTGCGCTCTCAGGAAAACCCCGTTACCTGATGTAATGCGTGCGCGGTACTTACCCGGCTCAACATCAATTGGTAGCTGAACCGTAAATACACCATCACCTGCTTTTTCATCCAAACCACGACCATCATCGGCAAACTCACCGATCACCATAGGTACTGGTCGCGCTTCTTTGATCAGTTCGTCTTCATTCTCAACAAATTTGGTGAAGGTGACGCGCAGATTGACGCGGTCTAGAAAATCTCTCAATACCAACGGTTGATCGTCTGAGGTTAAACGCGCGGTGAACTTAAGCGCCTCACTGTGGTAAAGGCGATTAGGGAACACATCGGTACTCAGCTTGAGATGTGAAATCAGACGGATGTTGTTTTTAGGAGTGACCTTACCCACAGCCTGCCAAGGACCTGGCATTGGGTTATCAATCGATATGATGTCCAGAGAAGGCTCTTGGTACCAACGTACATTGTCGTAGGTACCCCATGCATAATATTTTTTGCCATCAGGACGGACAAGAACAACGGGATGAGAGCTCTGTTCGCGATAAACCAGAAAGGTAATTTGTTCGATGGTTGGGTCGACACGAAATCGGTTATCTAACAAAGACATGGCGGACTCGCTCGCAGAAAACGCGAAACAACTCCAGAACGCTAAAATAGCGACTGACAAAGCCCTCAACATAGTCTCTCCTATTACTGCCAAATACTGTCGTTCACCAGTTCCAATCTTTTCTGGTGTGCTTCTACTTCATCGGCAGTTGCACGCAAAACCTTTAGCGCTTTTCTTCCTTCAACACGACGAATACCTTCTGCACCGCCGTCACTCTTGTTAGCGTTGAATTCTAGGCTTGTTTGTCCACCAGTCATCAGTAGGTAAACGTCAGCTAGAATCTCCGCATCGAGCAATGCCCCATGGAGCGTACGGTGTGAGTTATCAATGCCGTAACGTTCACACAAAACGTCGAGGTTGTTTCGTTTGCCTGGGAAGATTTTCTTCGCCATGGCAAGGGTATCAGTCACCTTACAGAAGTCATCCGTTTTACCGATCGTCGGATCGAGCATTTCAAACTCGTAATCCATAAAGCCGGTATCGAAGGGCGCGTTGTGGGCAACCAACTCGGCACCTTTGATGAAATCTAAAAACTCTTGGTGGACATTTGCATAGTCCGGCTTGTCGACAAGAAACTCATCGGTGATACCGTGTACTTCAATTGCATCTGGCTGAATGTCACGGTCCGGTTTTAGGTAAACGTGGAAGTGACGACCAGTTAGCTTACGGTTGATGATTTCCACGGCACCGATCTCGATAATGCGGTGCCCCATGTAGTGCGGGCCGCCTTCGAGGTTCATACCCGTGGTTTCGGTATCGAGTACGACAATACGATTATGTTCAGAATTGCTGCTGGTATTCATAAGGTTATGTGTGTCAGACTATGCTTTATTAAATGTTTCGGCTAATAGTACCAAAAATATGACCAAACACGTTGAGATTTTCACTGATGGATCTTGTTTAGGCAATCCTGGTCCAGGTGGTTACGGCATTGTTCTGCGTTACAAACAAACAGAAAAGACGCTAGCAAAAGGCTACACATTGACGACCAACAACCGTATGGAAATGTTGGCAGCAGTAGTGGCACTTCAAACATTAAAAGAGCCATGCCAAGTAACATTAACAACGGATAGCCAGTACGTGCGCCAAGGCATTACGCAATGGATACACAACTGGAAAAAACGTGGCTGGAAGACCGCAGATAAAAAGCCGGTAAAGAACGCCGATCTATGGCAAGCACTCGATAAAGAAACCGCTCGCCACCAAGTAGATTGGCACTGGGTGAAAGGTCATGCGGGTCATCGTGAAAACGAAATCTGTGATGAGCTAGCACGCGCAGCCGCAGAAAACCCAACCGAAGAAGATACAGGGTACCAAGCGTCTTAGTTTTTACCGCTTGAGACCTTTTTCACTGCACTGCCCTCTCTGTTCATCACGCCCAGTGGTGTTAACTTTCTCTTCAAGCGCCAATGCGGCTTGATCGGTTTGAGAGGGTACGTTCGTTTACGAGCAACGATATAGTACAAACTTCCTGCCGGTGATGCCCAATCGCCTAAGCTATTCTCTAGCCACGTCCACATAGTTTTGTAACGCGTCATAGGAAACAGCGCGTAACGGTCACAATGAATCACTTGATAGTTCAATACACCTAACCAGTCTTTGATACGGTTGGCGGTGAACATACGTCCGCTCCATGGTAAGTTGTTTCTGCGCCAAGGCAGCAAACTTGCTACACCAGTGAGACTGATCGGATTAAACCCCGTAATAATAAGATAACCATCATCCATCATGACGCGGTCAACTTCACGTAGCAACCGATGGGGATCACTTGCATAGTCAAGCTGATGAGCCAGCACAACAACATCAAAGCTTTTCTCTAAAAAGGGTAATTCGTAACCATCTGCGATGACATTATGCAACGGGTTCTGGATATCTACGTTGACTTGGTGTTGAATGTTACAACTACAGCTGGTTAGCTCACAGCTCAAGCCACCCAATTTCAACATGTGGTAACCGAACAGCTTCGGACACCACTCATCAAGGCGGGTTTGGATTGACTCAAGTACCCATGGACCATTGTTCATTTCTGACCAAGTCGACGGGTGCTGTAAAGTTTTGTTGCTGAGTGCTGGTTTCATTAACCACCTGACTATTAAAAGGGTGACGGAGAACGAATCGTGTTAGAGATCAAAAGCATACCCGCATTTAATGATAATTACATCTGGCTGATACAAAATAGCGACAAGCGTTGTGCGGTGGTCGATCCGGGCGATGCTAAGCCAGTGTTAGAATATTTGCAGGCTAACGAGTTAACTTTAGAAGCGATCTTAATTACGCACCACCACAACGATCACATTGGTGGCGTTCCAGATTTAGTTCATGCTTTTCCACATGTTTCTGTGGTAGGCCCAAAAGCGGAGCCTATTCCAACTTTAACCAATGCGATGGAAGAAGGCGACAAACTAGAGTTGTTTGGCGAAATCTTTATGGTACTTGGCTTACCAGGTCACACTCTGGGTCACATTGGCTATGTCGGTGACGGTAAGCTTTTCTGCGGCGATGTGTTGTTCTCAGCTGGTTGCGGTCGCATTTTTGAAGGCACACCAGAGCAAATGTTCGAATCCCTAAGTAAGCTTTCCAAGCTTCCTGAAGAAACCGAGGTATTCTCCGCTCATGAATACACCGCAAGTAACGTAGCATTTGCCCTTGCCGTTGAGCCGGATAATGAACACTTGCGCCAGTACCGCGACGACGTAAATCGCCTACGTGGGCTGAACATTCCAACTCTCCCGACAACGCTGCGTAAAGAGAAACTCATTAACCCATTCCTTCGTGCGACCAACGCGGAAGTTATTCAATCCGTCGCAAACCGTATTGAAAATAGCGATCCATGCTCGGTTTTTACAGCTCTACGTGAGTGGAAGAACGAATTTTAACCAATTTCTGCTTGTAAACTTGCTCGACGCAAGTATTATCGTGAGCTGATTTTCATAGAAGCGCCTCTGGCGCTTCTATTGCGTTTAGGGGCTGATATAAAGCAGTTTGTATTTCACCCAAACGCATACAGTAGCGGCTATGTGCCCTACTTTTAGTTAGTGTTACAAGATGTCTATTATCTTGCGACTGCCACGCACCTTAGCTGCGCGACAGGCAGGAGAAGATAAACAGGCCCTAAATAGGCTGAATCCATGCGTTTAAAGTACAGTTGGGCGTTGGCGTTATTACTTTCTGGCTGTCAATTGACTCAGTCAGATTCAACAAACACTCCAGCACCAGAAACCAATAAGTCCGAGCAAGCAGTAAAACAAGATGCAGCTCAAACGGACTCCGAGAAAAAGCAATCAATAGCAAAGAAATCTGCTAAAGAGACCCCAAAAGCCCTTTCTCCTCAGGAACAAAAAGATGTATGGCGACGTATCGGCATGCAACTTGAGATGGACATCCCAGACAACAAGAAAATTGCTTACTACCGCACATGGTATTTGAAGCACCCTAGCCACCTGCGCACCGTTTCAGAACGTGCACAGCCGTTTTTGTACATGATTACAAAACGCATCGAAGAACGTGGACTGCCAATGGAGTTGGCGCTTCTGCCTGTGGTAGAGAGCTCGTTTGATGCATTTGCATACTCTCATGGCAGCGCAGCAGGGCTTTGGCAGTTCGTGCCTGGTACGGGTAAAATGATGGGACTAGAGCAAAACTACTGGTACGACGGTCGTCGCGACGTGTACGCGTCAACTAATGCTGCACTCGATTACCTAGAGCAACAAAGCAAGCGCTTTGATGGTAACTGGGATCATGCTATCGCGGCGTACAACAGTGGTGGTGGTCGTGTATCAAGTGCCATTCGTAAGAACAAAAAGCTTGGTAAGCCAACAGACTTCTTCTCTTTGGATCTTCCAAAGGAGACAAGCAGTTACGTTCCTAAGCTCCTTGCTCTTGCCGACATCGTCGCTAACCAAGATAAGTACGGCATCGAGATCCCACCGATCCCAAACAAACCAGTACTGACACTTGTTGATCCGAAAGAGCAACTCGATCTTGCGATTGCTGCTGATTACGCAGGCATTGGCGTAAAAGAGCTACAAGGTTACAACCCTGCTTACAACCAATGGTCTACCGCCCCAGAAGGACCACATCAACTTCTTATTCCTATTGAGAAAAAGGATCAGTTCCTTGCCCAAGTGAAAAAGAACCGTGGTAAAGGGGTTAAAGTAGCACGCTACAAAGTGAAGTCTGGTGACTCACTCAGCGTGCTCGCTCAAAAGTACGGCACGACAACGAAAGTTATCCAACGTGCTAATGGTTTATCAAACAACAATATCCGCGTTGGTCAGTACCTGATGATCCCAACGTCAACAAAAGACGATTCTAAGTACGCTTTAAGTGCTGAAAATCGCCTCAACAAAATGCAATCTCAAGCTCGTGGTCAATACAAATTGACGCACACCGTCCAATCTGGCGAGAGCTTGTGGTCTATCGCGCGTGAGAACAAGGTCTCTCATAAATCCCTAGCGAAATGGAACGGTATGGGACCAAAAGACACACTGCGCGTCGGTCAAAAACTGGTGATTTGGAAGAACTCAGACAAAGGTGCGGTAATTCGCACTGTGTTCTACAACGTACGCTCAGGCGACACCATCAGTGGTATTGCAAGCAAGTTTAAGGTGAAGAGTAACGACATCGTGAAATGGAATTCTCTTCAAAAGCAGAAGTACCTGAAACCAGGTCAGAAGCTTAAGTTGTATGTTGACGTAACTAAGGTAAGTGTATGAACCCATCGAGTAACCCGCTTGTAATGTTGTTGGATATTTTCCGATCTCCAACATCGTGCTTCTTGGCGCTGTATCAGCGTGGAGGCTGGGGGTGGCAACCGTTCATCTTCTTGATGATCAGCCCATTCCTGTTTTGGGGTGCCTATTTCTCGAATGTGGATTTCACTTGGTTGAGTGAACAATTAACCGCTCAGTTCCAACAGATCGATCCTAAGCAGATTGAACTGTTGGAGCCGAACACGCTGATGGCAAGTGCCATTATCAATGACGTGTTTAACCGTTTTGCAACGCTACTTCTACTGTCGCTTTGGTTCCTTCTAGCGACAAAAGCGAGCAAACAACAATACGGTTACTGGAAATGGTTTGCCGCTTCAAGCGCAATTCTATTCCCTGCTGTACTGGGTGACATCGCCAGCTACGCGAGCCTACTTTTGAAACACGGTGAAGTGATGACTTACGCTGCAGACCTAAACAGTCTTAACGGTCTGTTGAAACTGCCGTTAACCAACGAATGGTCACATTTTGCAAGCTCACTACCGCTATTGCTGCCTTGGTACATTGTATTAGGTTATGGCGTGGTTCTAACTTGGACTGAGTTTGAACGCGGACAGGCTCTTGTGATTTCGAGCCTGCCTTGGATTGCATTCTACGTGATTTGGGCACTGTACATCGTTGTTACTTAAGTCCTCAAACGGACTTAACGCTGTCAGCGCTCATCGTTGAGCGTAAATGACACCAACAGTGGATTATGATCGGAAGCGTCGCTCTGCGGCGCTTTCGCATTTTTGAGGGTCAGACCACGATAAAAGACATGGTCAAGTGGCAATCCCGTAATGAATTGAGTTCGATCATCTTGGTTAAACTTAGCCTCTTGAAGATGCGCTTTTTGTAACGCCTTTTTCATCGCAGCGACACGTTCTTCACTCCAGCTATTAAAATCCCCAGCAAACAGAATTGGACCTTGGTGCTCCTTCAATACCATCTCTAACGCAGACAACTGCGATGTGTATTCTTCTGTGCCCACGGTAAAGTTAATTGCATGAATGTTCACGACTGCCAAAGTTTGACCATTGCTCAGTTGATATTTGCTGTACAGCGCAGATTTCGGCAAACGCAGCCACGGCTCTTTCGATGTATACGCACAAGCTCGGATTGGCGCTTGCTGAGCAATGCTAATCACACCAGCACCGCTGCCCAATGCTTTGAACGCACTGACTTGATTACTCACCCAATGCCCTTCTACCAACCAATTCTTAAACTCATCTGTTAAGCTCGCTTCTTGTAGAAGCAACAGTTGTTTATTGGCAGAAAACACATCCAATGCTTGTTGCCAGTTATCACGGTTCTGTTTATAGATATTCCACACCAAGACATTTAATTCACCGTCCTTATCGAGCGCTTGCGGTTTATCAAACTCCATACAACGGATGTTTTGAGTAATATTCGCCCCTGTTTGAGTAATAATTTGCGGCTGTTCTGGCACGGTGAAAATGACCTGAAAGCTCACAAACCCAGCGATAATGAGAAAAACTAACGCAAAAGCAAAACGCTGATACATAAACCTACCTAAACACAAAAATGTCACATATATACCCGAGTGGCTTCAAGATGCAGAATTCAGAACGTTGCTGCGCCTGCAAACCAAGTCACTTTCGTTGAACTACGCATCTCGAGGTTACTTGGGTATAAAATGCGAATAACAAAAAAGGAGCCATGCGCGGCTCCCTTTTAGCTTACTCAAATTTTCACCACATAATGAAGTGAAATCTTAATTCTATCTCGACGGAGTTAGATTGCGTCTTCGTCTTCTTCACCTGTACGGATACGTACTACACGTTCTACGTCGGTCACGAAGATCTTACCATCACCAATCTTGCCCGTTTGCGCTGTTTCGATGATAGTTTCTACGCACTTGTCTGCAACGTCTTCAGTCACAACGATTTCTAGCTTCACTTTAGGCAGAAAATCCACCATGTACTCTGCGCCACGGTACAACTCAGTGTGCCCTTTTTGGCGACCAAAGCCTTTCACTTCAGAGACGGTCATCCCTGTAATGCCTACTTCAGCCAATGCTTCTCGAACATCATCCAATTTGAATGGCTTGATAATCGCTTCAATCTTTTTCATGTTCATCCCTTAAGCTTCAATCGTTTGCGCATATTATCGGTTAGCGTCCCACAACATTCAATCCTTGTTATTACCAAGCGACTGAAAATCCTGACACTGATGGAGTTTATTTGACGAAGAACGCAACAAAATACAAGGTGACTGAGACCATACGTTGTGTTCGTCAATAGCAAAAAGCCAGAGCAAAAACTCTGGCTTAACGTAACTTATTGTTCGTACCTATTTTAAGCTAGCATAGTATGCCGCCAAGTTCGCAATATCCTCGTCAGAGAGCAAGTTCGCTTGTGCTTGCATCACAGGCGCAAGACCGCCGGTACGTTGACCCGCTTTATACGCTTTGATCGAGCTTTCAATGTATTGCTCGTTCTGCCCTTTCAGATTTGGATAACCCGGAATCACCGCGATACCATCCGCGCCATGACAAGCGGCACACACAGCAGCTTTCGCTTGTCCTGCCGCTGCATCTCCAGCAGCCAGTGCTTGCCCACTCAACATGGTTAGCGCCACCATTGCGCCCATGATTGTTTTCTTCATTGCTTCACCTAATCGTTTTTATTTAAGTATCTGTTTTTTATATTCGATATTGTGGCATGAATTACAACGACTTGCGCCAGATAAGTTCACAGTCTTGACCACTGAAAGCCTGATCAACAAACAAATCTCCAACGGCGACTACCTGATTTTGGTACATCAAAATCGGAATTTGACGACGTAGCCAACTTGGCACATTGTACTCTTGAAACAACTTTTTCAGCTTACGACTGTGATTCCGCGTGGTTGGGTGCGCAGAAAGCCCCTCTGGATTAAACGTCACTCTGAGCAGATCTGGCTGAGACGGTAACGCTATTGTCGCGTTATCTGAGCTTGTACTTAGCGTCAACTCTCCTAAATGTTCAGGCAGTACCAATCGTGTGTCGAGCTGAATTTCGCTGTGCCATGTTGTGACATCGACACTTTCTTTCACCCAGTAAAGACGATGTTGAAAGCGGCGCACTTCGCCTTGTTTGAGCTTGAGCTTTGGGTTGGCATCTTGTTGCGCCAAAGCGACTTCACTCCAAATCAGATTGAGTTGCACCTGCGTCGGCATGTTGACTGCAAGTTTTGCTAGCCACATTCGGATAAGCCTTGCCCGCGCGAGTTCACTGTGTTCATTGAGTGCTTCAATACTCACGCTGAGATCAGTTTGCAAAACACACTCAAATGCCGCTCCTAGCAGTTCATCCAACAAGGCTTCTTGTTGCGCGCATAAACTCGCACTGCGCTGAACGGCTTGATGGACACTCGGCCAACGTTCAGATAACTCAGGCACAATTCGATGACGGAGGAAGTTACGGTCGTAACGAATATCTTGGTTACTTTCGTCTTCTACCCAGTCCAGTTTTTGCTCTCTGGCTGCCGCTTCGATTTGCTCTCGTTTAACGGTCAGCAACGGACGAACTAATATGCCACCAACAAACGGCATGCTTTCAGCCATTGCTGATAACCCCTTTGGTCCACTGCCTCGTTTAAGTGCTAACAAGAAGGTTTCCACTTGGTCATCGGCATGTTGCCCTGTCAGCAATAAGTCACCCATTTGGATATGCTTTTCTAAGGCTTGGTAACGAGCTTCACGTGCCAACAACTCGATACTTTCACCGCTGTTGATGTCTAACTCAACCCGTTCAACCGTGCATGGAATGTTCACATGTTTTGCCCATAGCAAGCATTTGTCTGCCCAATCATCGGCATTCGAACTTAAACCATGATGAACGTATACCGCCTGACACCTGAGTAACTTAGATTCAGTTGAGTTCACTTGCTGATAACGACTGAGTAGCTCAAGTAGCAGACGCGAATCAACCCCGCCGCTAAACGCCAAGACAATCTTTGTATCTGGTTGAAAATAGCGGTCGAGAACTTGAGCAAAATGCGAGTAAAGCGATTCCATAAGCCATCCGATAGAAACAAAAAAGGGTTAGGCATATGCCCAACCCTTTCTATTTTATCTGTTATCTTGCGAGATATCAGCTAGCGCTTAGCAGTAACCGTAGTTCATTAGACGTTGGTAACGACGCTCTAGTAGCGTTTCGTGGTCTAGTTGCTCAAGGTCTTCTAGCTGACGAAGCAAGTTAGCTTTCATGTTTGCAGCCATTTGAACGTGGTCGCGGTGCGCGCCACCTAACGGCTCTTCAATGATTTCGTCAATAAGCTCAAGCTCTTTTAGGCGCGGAGCTGTTAGACCCATTGCTTCTGCTGCTTGAGGCGCTTTGTCTGAATCACGCCATAGAATTGAAGCACAACCTTCCGGAGAGATTACTGAATACGTTGAGTACTGAAGCATGTTTACGTAGTCACCAACACCAATAGCGAGTGCACCACCAGAACCGCCTTCACCAACAACGTTACAGATTACTGGTACTTTAAGACCAGACATCACTTTAAGGTTCTTCGCGATAGCTTCTGATTGACCACGCTCTTCAGCGCCAACACCTGGGTATGCACCTGCTGTGTCGATGAAAGTGATGATTGGCATGTTGAAACGCTCAGCCATTTCCATCAAACGCAGTGCTTTACGGTAACCTTCAGGCTTTGGCATACCAAAGTTACGTTTTACTTTTTCTTTGGTTTCACGACCTTTTTGGTGACCAATGATCATCACAGGACGACCTTCAAGACGTGCAATACCACCCACGATCGCTTTGTCGTCTGCGAACGCGCGGTCACCCGCAAGCTCATCAAACTCTTCGAATACGTGCTGAATGTAATCTAGCGTGTATGGACGTAAAGGGTGACGAGCCAGTTGAGCTGTTTCCCATGCACCTAGGTCGCTGAAGGTTTTCTTCTTAAGCTCTAGGCTCTTCTTCTCAAGCTGTTCGATTTCTTTATCAAGGTCAATTGCAGAATCACCACCGTGACGAGATACGTCACGTAGCGCTTCAATTTTCGCTTCTAGTTCTGCAATTGGCTTTTCAAATTCAAGAAAGTTTAGGCTCATCTATGAATCCTTTTTGACTCAGCGTCTTACGTATTGCGCTGAATTTTTTAGTTAAATTCGAGTTCTACTTGGCTCTTACCAAGTAACTGTTTTAAATCGTCTAGTAATGTATCACTTGGCGTTACTCGCCATTCGGTGCCCAATGTTAACCGCGCTCTGGCGTCGGCACGCTGGTAGTATACATTGACAGGTACGGTTCCGGCTTTGTGCGGTTCTAAAATACGAGTAAATTGCTCAAAGAATTTATCGTTAATCTGTTTAGCATCAATCGATACTGACAAACCACGTGCATATTTCTCACGCGCAGTACCCAGATCCATAACTTCACGCGCCGACATTTTAAGGCCACCATTGAAGTCATCAAAGCTGACCTGTCCAGAAACAACCAAAATTTTATCTTTTTCGAGAAGTTCTGCATACCTATCAAGCGCATCCGAGAACAACATCACCTCCATTCGACCACTTCGGTCGTCCAGAGTCATGATACCAATTCGTGTACCGCGCTTGGTTGTCATTACACGAGCTGCAATCACCAAACCCGCGACTGTCACGGATTGATCACGACGAGTTGGGGTTGCGTCTTTTAGTCGACAACTAACGTACTTATTTAGTTCCTTTATGTATGCGTTAACTGGGTGCCCGGTCAAATATAAACCGAGCGTCTCACGTTCACCCTCTAACCATACTTTCTCTGGCCATGCTGGCACCTGAGTATATTTGTGTTCCACCTCTTCCGGAGCATCGGTCAATACACCGAACATATCCGTTTGACCAAATGCTTCCGCTTGGTGGTGTTGGCTTGCCGCTTTCACCGCGTCATTAAGCGATGCCATTAGTGCCGCACGGTGTGGACCCAGTCTATCGAGTGCGCCTGCGTAAATCAGCTTTTCGATGACACGTTTGTTGACCTTTTTCAGGTCGATTCGCGCACAAAAATCAAATAGGTCGATGAAGTGACCGCCTTTGTTGCGCGCTTCCAAGATCGCATCGATTGGACCTTCACCCACACCTTTAATCGCGCCGATGCCATAAACAATCGCGCCATTCTCGTCTACGTTAAAGCGGTACAAGCCGGCATTGATGTCAGGCGGAAGCACGGTGAGCTTCATGCGGAAACATTCGTCAACTAAGCCAACCACTTTCTCAGTGTTATCCATATCGGCAGTCATTACCGCTGCCATGAATTCCGCTGGATAGTGCATCTTCAGCCATAGCGTTTGGTACGAAACCAGTGCGTAGGCTGCCGAGTGAGATTTGTTAAAGCCGTAACCCGCGAACTTCTCTACCAAGTCGAAGATCTTCATCGCCAACTCGCCATCGACGCCGTTGGCAATTGCCCCCTCTTCGAAGGTAGCACGCTGTTTCGCCATCTCTTCCGGTTTTTTCTTACCCATCGCACGACGAAGCATGTCCGCACCACCAAGGGTGTAGCCAGACAGTACCTGTGCGATCTGCATTACCTGTTCTTGATACAGGATGATGCCGTAAGTCGGATCCAGAATCTCTTTAAGCGATTCGTGTTGCCACTTTTCATCAGGATAAGAGATCGCCTCACGACCGTGCTTACGGTCGATAAAGTTATCTACCATGCCCGACTGAAGCGGCCCTGGGCGGAACAGTGCCACCAATGCGATGATGTCTTCAAAACAGTCCGGTTGCAGACGTTTAATCAGCTCTTTCATACCGCGCGATTCAAGCTGGAATACCGCAGTGGTTTCTGAGTTTTGCAGCAAACGGAATGACGCCGCATCATCCAGTGGAATCGATTCGATGCGAACAGGATCTTTGCCTTCACGTTCTAGACGCGGGTTAATCAGACCCAACGCCCAGTCGATGATGGTTAAGGTACGCAGACCCAAGAAGTCAAACTTAACCAGACCAGCGGTTTCAACGTCGTTCTTATCGAACTGAGTAACTGGGAAGTGACCTTCCGAGTCAGCATAAATCGGGGCGAAGTCTGTAATTGTGGTTGGTGAGATTACAACACCACCCGCGTGCTTACCGGCGTTACGTGTACAACCTTCTAGGATGCGACACATATCGATCAGTTCTTTAACTTCTTCGTCAGCATCATACAACTCAGGCAGTGCTGGCTCAGCTTTAAACGCTTTCTCCAGAGTCATACCCGGATCAGGCGGTACTAGTTTGGAGATGCGGTCTACAAAACCAAACGGATGCCCCAGTACACGACCTACGTCGCGAATTACCGCTTTTGCCGCCATGGTACCGAAGGTGATGATCTGTGATACCGCATCACGACCGTACATTTCTGCTACGTGATCAATTACTTGGTCACGTTTATCCATACAGAAGTCGACGTCAAAATCGGGCATGGATACACGTTCTGGGTTCAAGAAACGTTCGAATAGAAGGTCATATTCTAACGGATCAAGATCGGTGATTTTTAATGCGTATGCCACCAAAGAACCAGCACCCGAACCACGACCCGGACCTACCGGAATCGCGTTGTCTTTCGACCACTGAATGAACTCCATTACGATCAAGAAGTAACCTGGGAATCCCATTTGGTTGATTACGTCGAGTTCGATTTGTAGACGATCATCGTATTCAGGACGACGTTGCTTGCGCTCTTCCTCATCTGGGAATAGGAACTCTAGACGCTCTTCCAGACCTTCACGAGACTTCATGACCAAGAAATCAGTCTCTTCCATACCCTCGGTTGGGAAAGCAGGGAGGAAGTATTCGCCAAGACGTACTGTGACGTTACAGCGCTTGGCAATTTCGACACTGTTTTCTAGTGCTTCCGGAATGTCGGCAAACAGCTCGCACATTTCCTCTTCAGTACGCAGGTATTGTTCTGGGCTGTAATTCTTTGGACGGCGCGGATCTTCTAGTGTGTAACCGTCATGGATCGCAACGCGAATTTCATGAGCGTCAAATAAATCTTCGCTGATAAAGACTACTTCGTTGGTCGCGACTACTGGCAATTGTGTTTCTTCTGCCAATTCGATGGCAAAGTGCAGGTAAGTCTCTTCGTCGGAACGACCAGTACGAACCAGCTCTAAATAGAAACGGTCTGGGAAATATTCTTGGTAGAACGCTACACAGCTTTCCACCACTTTGCGGTTACCCTTAAGTAACGCTTTACCAATTTCACCATTTTTCGCGCCAGATAATACGATCACACCTTCTGACAGCTCGGCTAACCAAGCTTTATCAATCACAGGTTGGTGTTGTACGTGACCACGAAGGTAGGCTTTAGAGATCAATAAGGTCAGGTTTTTGTAACCTTCGTTATCTGCAGCCAATAGGGTCAGTTGCGTCAGTTCCTCACCAAACTCATCCGATTGCATTTTGAAATCTGCGCCGATGATTGGCTTCACACCACTGCCGTGCGCAGTGCCGTAGTATTTCACCAAACCACACAGGTTAGTGAAATCGGTCAACGCCATTGCAGGCATGCCGAGCTCGGCGACTTTCTTAACGAGCGGTGGAACTTTGTTGATACCATCCACCATCGAGAAATCACTGTGGATTCGAAGGTGAATGAACTTAGGATCTGACATTAACAGGTACCGTAAAACTAAATCTTATTTGGGATTCTAACCTAAAGCGGGCATGGTTTATAACACCGATATGCCCGTTATACCACTTTGGCTTATTCTTCGATGCCGAGCGCTTTCTTTACTGGTTTGAAGCTCTTACGATGCTCACTGATCACACCGTGTTGTTCAATTGCTTCAAAGTGCGCTTTGGTTGGGTAACCTTTGTGCTTAGCAAAACCAAATTGTGGGTATTGCTTGTCTAACTCTTCCATTTCTTGGTCACGAACAACTTTCGCAATGATAGAAGCAGCACTGATTTCAGCAACACGCAAATCACCCTTCACGACGGCTTGCGAGTCCATCGGAAGTTGCGGGCAACGGTTGCCGTCGATAAGAGCTAAGTCTGGCTGCACTTCCAAACCAGCGATCGCACGTTGCATAGCAACCATCGTCGCTTGCAGGATGTTCAGCTCGTCAATTTCTTCTGGAGAACAGCGCCCTACTGACCAAGCCAACGCTTTCTCTTTGATTTCTGGCAGCAGCGCCATGCGTTTTTTCTCGCTCAGTTTTTTAGAATCGTTCAAACCCTCAATTGGGTTATTCGGATCTAAGATCACTGCCGCAGTCACGACATCGCCAACCAAAGGACCGCGTCCTACCTCATCAACACCGGCAACCAATTGATAGCCTTGTGGATATTCAAACGGTGGTAGTTCAACTTTGGTTTTGGTCGCTTTTGGTTTAACAGCCATGATAAATCTCTACTTTTCAATCAGTTTTAGAACCGCATTTGCGGCTTGTTGGTCCGCATCTTTACGGATCCAGTGGTGCATTTCAGTGAACTTATCCAACATTTCTTGGTTGTCACTTTCTAGCAAGCGAGACACTTCGTTGAATAAATTATCCGGTGTGCAATCCTCTTGCAGATATTCTTTGACCAATTCTGTATCAGCCAAAATATTCGGTAGCGATACGTATTTAGTCTTCAGCAAGCGTTTAGCAAGAAATGCCGTCATAGCGTTCACACGATAACCCACCACCATCGGACGCTTAAGTAACATGCATTCTAAGGCAACAGTACCAGAAGCCAACATCACCGCGTCTGAAGCCGTAATTACGTTACGCGCTGTATCATCCACCAACTTAAAGTCCAATTCTGGAGCGTATTCTTTCCACGCTTGTTCGAATTGCTCACGACGTTTTTGATTTACTAACGCAACGACAAAACCAAGATCTGAGAATTTCTGATGGAGTTTTTTACACGTTTCAATGAAGGGTTGAGAGAGCATTTTCAGCTCACTACCACGACTCCCCGGAAGCACCGCTAGCCATTGCTTATCTTGTTCTAGACCCAATAGCTCGCGAGCAGGCATTTTGTCTGATTGCAGTGGAATCGCATCTGCGAGAGTATGACCAATGAATTCACAAGGTACATTGAATTTGTCGTAGAACGCTTTTTCAAACGGAAGGAATGCCAGCACTAGATTGGTTGCTGCTTCAATTTTGAAAATACGCTTCTGACGCCAAGCCCAAACTGAAGGGCTCACGTAATGCACGGTTTTTATCCCTGCATTTTTCAAATCCAGTTCAACACGCAAGTTAAAATCTGGTGCATCGATACCAATAAAGACATCTGGCGGGTAATCAGTAAAGTACTTAACAAGCTCAGCTTTGACTTTTAGCAATCTTGGTAAGCGCCCTAGAACTTCTACTAAGCCCATTACAGCAAGCTCTTCCATATCGAAGAGAGACTCACAACCTTGAGCGATCATCTTTGGACCGCCAATACCAACGAACTCCGCGTCAGGGTATTGTTGTTTCACCGCTTTGATAAAGCCTTCACCTAGCGTGTCGCCAGACAGTTCTCCGGCAATGATGCCGATACGTAATGGTCTTTCCATATCTACTTCGCTATTTTTCCTGTGCGCTATGGATAACGGTTTGCACTTTCTCTCACACAAACCGTTATCCATAAAACACAAAAAGACCGCAGCCCTGCTTGGGCGCGATCTTTTCTATTTAACCGCTCACTCGTTGATTAACGAATGATGCCACGTTCCGTCGTTTCCAGAATGTCTGAGAAACGTTTCACTGCTGGCCACTCTTGTGCCATTTCAGCTAGGATTGGTTTTACTTCTTCCAGAGTCTTACCTGAACGGTAGATTTCTTTATACGCTTTCTGTAGTGCACGAATCTCTGGTTTTTCAAAACCATTACGCTTCAAGCCAACCAAGTTCAAACCAAATGGCGTCGCATGGTTACCTTGCGCGAGTACGTAAGCTGGTACGTCTTGAACAACGGCAGAACAGCCGCCAACGTAAGCATAAGCACCAACAGTACAGAACGGATGAATCGCAGAAAGTGCCATAACACCAGCATGATCATCAACCGTTACGTGACCACCAAGGATCGCGTTGTTGCCAATGTGAGTGTGGTTACCTACGATAACATCGTGTGCGATGTGAGCGTTAACACACAGCAGGTTATCATCACCAATCACTGTTGTTGCTTTATCTTGAACCGTACCACGGTGAATTTGAACCGCTTCACGAATCACGTTGCGGTCACCAATAACCACTGTTGTATCTTCGCCACCGTACTTCTTGTCTTGGTTCTCTTCACCAATCACAGCATGTGGGAAAATGCGGTTATCTTTACCAATTTTGGTGTGGCCTTTGATCACTACGTGAGACATCACTTCAGTGCCTTCACCAATCTCCACCGTAGAGGTGATGTAAGTGAAAGGACCAACGGTCACGTTAGCGCCAATTTTCGCGCCTTCTTCTACCACCGCTGCTGGGTGGATTTTAGCGGTTTCATGAATCATATTAAAACTCTCGACGAGCACACTTCAGCTCAGCTGAACATACCACTTCGCCGTCAACTTTTGCTACACCGCTAAATGCAGCAATGCCACGGCGCTCTTTCAGAAATTCTACTTCAATAATCATTTGATCGCCTGGTACTACTGGCTTACGGAACTTAGCACCGTCTACACTTGCGAAGTAGTACAGTTCGTTTTCCGTTGGTGCACCAAATGATTTAAATGCAAGTAGGCCTGTCGCCTGAGCCATCGCTTCCAAGATCAATACACCTGGGAATACTGGTAGCTGTGGAAAGTGACCTGTAAACTGAGGTTCGTTAACCGACACGTTTTTAATTGCGTGAAGGTACTTCTCTTCTTGGAAGTCAATCACACGGTCGATCAATAAGAATGGGTAGCGATGAGGTAGTAGCTCTTGAATTTCAGAGATGTTCATCGTTTTCTTTTCAGTAGTCAAAGTCGTCTTCCTATATCAATTCTCAACAACCAAGATGGCAAGGCAGCGGCAAATGCCACTTATTCAGGAATTGCCTGCAAAGTGTATACCAGCTTGGTGATAAATCTACTTATAGCGCGTCATTATAGAAGAAAAAGACCCGCATTTCGCGAGTCTTTGTTCAGAATGTGGAACTAAGATTCTTCTTTCTGTTCCAGCTGCTTTTCAACAGCTTTCAGGCGTTTGTTCATCTCGTCAATACGGTGAACTCGAGTCGCCGTTTTACGCCACTCTCGGTTGGTTTGCAGCGGAATGCCTGATGAGTACAGACCTTTCTCTTCGATACTGCGCATCACCATGCCCATACCGGTGATAGCTACGCCATCTGCAATCGTGATGTGACCATTAAGAACCGACGCGCCGCCGATCTGACAGTACTTACCAATTTTCGTACTGCCCGCCACAATAGTACCACCTGGCATCACAGTACCATATCCGATCTGCACGTTATGAGCGATTTGAAGTTGGTTATCAAGAACTACGTTGTCTTCGATGATGGTGTCTTCTAGCGCACCCCGGTCAATAGTGGTACATGCACCGATCTCGACACGGTTACCGATACGCACAGAACCCAGTTGAGGAATCTTGATCCATTCGCCTTTGTCATTTGCATAACCGAAACCATCAGAGCCAATGACTGTACCAGATTGAACTAGACAATCATCACCCAACGATACTTCATGATAGATCGTCACATTAGCCCAAAGCTTAGTATTGTTACCTAGCTTTGCGTTTTTACCGATAAAGCAACCAGCGCCAACACTTACGTTGTCGCCTAGTTCTACACCCGTTTCAATCACTGCGTTAGCACCGATTGTCACGTTAGTACCCATCTTTACATCCGCTGCGATCACTGCACTTGGTGCAATCTCATCAGCGGGCTTTGGCGTGGTGTCCATCGCTTGAACAACACGAGCGAAAGCAATGTAAGGGTCAGCAACAACCAGAGCGTTACCCGCGCACTGGTCTTTGTGTTCTGGTTTCACCATTACCACAGTTGCTTGGCACTCAGATAGGTGTTTCGCGTATTTTGGGTTAGACAAGAAGGTCACATCGCCTTCTTGTGCTTTATCCATTGGAGCTACGCGGTTTACAACGAGAGACTCGTCACCAAATAGCTCACCCCCGGTAATTGTTGCCAACTCGGCTAATGTCAATTTCTTCATAACTTCTTATTTTAGAGCTTTAATTACGTCTTCAGAGATGTTGTATTCTGGCTTACCGTACTGAAGCGAAGAGATGTCGATAACTAGGTCGTAACCTTTTTTCTCTGCTACTTTCTTCACTGCGTCTTGGATAGTTTTGAATAGTTTTGCTTTCTCTTCAGCTTCGCGACGTGCACTTGCTTTCTCAAGCGCTTGTGCTTTCACTTTGTATTCGCTGTCTAGTTTAGCGATATCAATACGCAGTTTTTCGATCTCTTCTTGACCTAGAAGCTCGCCGTCACGCTGCAGCTTTTCAATCTTTGTCTTAGCTTGCGCTTGGATTGATTTCAGCTCATCAGCTTTGCTCTTAAAGTCTTTCTGCATTTTTTGTAGAACCACTTCACGTTGAGGAAGTGCTTGGAAAACTTGAGCAGTGTTGATGTAGCCAATTTTCTGAGCAGCTTCTGCCGCGTTTGCAAACATTGAAGAGCTAAGTACAAGAAGGCCAATGCCTGCCGCTTTGATCATTTTATTCAAAATATTTTCCTCTTTAGAAGGTTCTACCGATAGTGAACGTGAAGAACTCTTCATCGTCGCCATCAAATTTCTTAATTGGTTTCGCTAGTGAGAATACTAGTGGTCCCATTGGAGACATCCATTGCAACGCCGCACCATAAGATGAACGGTAGTTGGTTGGATCTGAGTAATCGTAGTAGTAACGGTCGCCGTATTCAGCACCAGAACTGCGGTAATCGAATTCCGTATCCCAAACACTTGCCATATCAAAGAAGATACTGGTACGAATTTGGTTACGAACTTCATCCGAAGCAAATGGGGTTGGTACGATCAACTCGATACTTGCAAGCGCTACCGCGTTACCACCAACAGAATCATCTGTTGCGGTGTCAGCACCGTTGTTTGAGCCTGAGTAATCACGGTAAACCGCTTTCGGACCTACTGAGTTAGAGCCGAAACCACGTAGTGTTGTAAAACCACCTGCGTAGTAGTTTTCGTAAAATGGGAACAAGTTATCGTTGCCATCCGTTTGACCATAACCGTTACCATAACCTAGACGACCACGGAACAAGAGCGTGAACTCATGCTTCTTGGTTAATGGCACGTATTGACGAACATCATACTGCATCTTGAAGTATTGAACGTCAGAGCCAGGTACGGTCATCTTGTAGAATGCACGTTGGTGGTTACCTGCTGTCGGGAAGTAACCACGGTTCAGGTTGTTACGTGTCCACGAGATGTTGAAGTCAAAGTCATTAGTATTCAATGCGCCGCTAGAATCAATGTTGTCAGCTTGCGCTTGTAGGAACTGTTCTACCTGTAGGTAAGGTGACAAGTTACCGATCTTGTTGTGGGTGTAACCAACACCGAACTCAAAGCGGTTCAGTTCGTCAAATGGGAAGCCCCATGTCAAACTTGCACCATAGCTTTGGTTGGTATAGTCAACGATACCCGCTTCAGATGCTTCGAACTCATCGTAGAAGATCTTACCACCCAAACTTACACCATCTAGGTTCCAGTATGGGTCACGGTAGTCCAAGCTCACGTTTTTCTGGTAGTCGTTCATCATCGCGTTAATACCAACGCGGTTACCACTACCAATAAAGTTGTCTTGTTGTAGACCAACTTGGAAGCTCACGCCTGATTCAGTACCGTAACCTACACCGAAGTTTACGCTGCCTGAGTTAGCCTCTTTTACGGTATAAACAAGATCAACTTGGTCATCGCTGCCAGGTACACGGACCGTTTGAACCTCTACATTTTCGAAATAGCCAAGACGGTTTAGACGCGTTTTACCCGTTTCGATAGATTTCGAGTTTAGCCAGCTACCTTCCATCTGACGCATTTCACGACGCAATACTTCATCTTTCGTCGAGTTGTTACCCGTAAAGCGAATATCTCGTACATAAATACGGTTGCCTGGGTCAACGTTCACAATCAAAGAAACTTGCTTGTTCTCGTCATCAAACTCAGGGATGGTATTGACTTGTGGGTAAGCGTAACCAGATTCACCAAGTACGCGCTTAATGCCTTCTTCCATCGAAGTCACACGAGAACCATTGTATGTCTCGTTATCTTCAAATGGCACAAGCTTTTCGAATTCCGCCTCTTCACCAATCAGGTTGCCACGGAATTTTACGTCCTTAACGGTGTAAACGTCGCCTTCTTCAAGACCAAGTGTAATGTATACGCCTTTTTTGTCAGGAGAAATCGCCACTTGTGTCGAATCAACGTTAAATTTCAGGTAACCACGGTCTAGGTAGTAAGACTTCAGAGCTTCGATATCACCAGCAAGCACTTGCTTTTGGTATTTTTCGTCCGCTAGGAAGTTCCACCATGGCACATCAACATTTAGGTTGAAACGAGAAAGAAGTTCTTCGTCAGAAAAGACTTCATTGCCGATAAAGTTGATTTGTTGAATTTTCGCCGAAACACCTTCGGTGAAGACGAATTTCAAGTCAGAACGGTTACGAGGCAATGGAGTAACAACCGCTTTTACCGTTGCGTTGTATTTACCAACACTGTAGTAAAAGTCTTCCAAACCTTTTTCGATGTTGCTTAGCGTTGTACGGTCAAGCGCTTCACCTTCACGAACACCAGAAGCATTCAGGTTTTCTTGTAGCTGCTCGTCCTTGATTGCTTTGTTACCCGAGAATGAGATGCTCGCAATAGTTGGACGTTCTTTCACTTGAACAACCAGAACATCACCATCACGCAGTACTTTTACATCTTCGAAGTTACCCGATGCGTACAATGCACGAATGATCTCTGCAACATCGCCTTGGTCAACGGTGTCACCGACACGTACAGGCATTTTCAGCAACGCGGCACCTAGTGCGACGCGCTGCAATCCATCGATTTCAATATCTTTAACTACAAAGTTCTCTGCTCCATTTGCAGATACACTGGTCGCCAGTAAACTTGCAAACAGAATTCGCTTAATCGCCATACTTGTTCTAATTATTCCTTGCTACTACTTTTGTCTCTGAACTATCACAGACGAGTAAAATCATTAAATAGCGCTAACGCCATGAGCGAGAAGATAATCGCACCACCAATTCGATACCCCATTTCCTGTACTTTCTCAGGAACTGGGCGTCGGATGACCGCTTCAATTGCGAAAAATAGCAGATGACCACCATCCAACATTGGTAAAGGAACGAGGTTAATAATACCTAGGTTAACACTAATTAGTGCCAGAAAACCTAAAAAGTAAACCAGACCGTAGTCTGCTGTCGCCCCTGCTCCTTTGGCAATCGAGATTGGTCCACTCAAATTGTTCAGACCAACATCACCTACAATCAGTTTCTTAAGCATACTGATTGTAAGTCCAATAACTTGACCAGTTTTGTCAATCGCTTTGCCAATAGACTCGAATACACCAAACTGTAATTCGAAGCGATAACTTTCTGGCCATTCTGCGACTTCAGGTGCGATACCCGCAAAGCCAACGACTTGTTTGTTAGCTAGCTCACGACTACCCGGTGTCAGTGTGAATGATTGCTCCTCACCTTGACGCAACACCGTCAGTTCCATTGGCGTATCTGGGTTAGAACGAATGGCTTCTACCACTTCATCCCATTTAGAAATCTTATTTCCATTAATCGCAATGATCTTATCGCCAGCTAGTAGACCTGCTTTCTCTGCAGCACCACCTTCGCTTACTTGCGCTAACTCCGTAAAAATCTCTGGAGTATATGGCTTGAAGCCCAACGATTGCATCGCTGATTGTGTTTCTGGATCAAACTTCCAATCACGGATATCAAGTGTCTTCGTGACTTCTGAACCCACTTCGTTTGCAGAAGAGAGTGTCACTGTCATCGAATCATCACCAATATGAGAAACTAATCCCATGTTGACTGATTCCCAGTCCGGAGTTTTGATGCCTGAGATAGATTTTAGTTCCATCCCTGATTCAATTCCTGCTTCTGCAATGATTGAATTGGGCGTAACTTCACCAATTACGGGTTTAACCGCTGGAACACCGATCAGGAAAACCAGCCAGTAAGCCACAATGGCAAAAAGGAAGTTAAAAATAGGACCTGCCGCCACGATGGACGTGCGTTTCCACAAAGGCTTTTGGTCGAAAGCTAAGTGCTTTTCATGCTCTGGGACTTCATCAACACGGCTATCCACCATTTTGACGTAGCCACCCAGAGGGATCATAGAGATGCTGTATTCTGTTCCATCTTTGCCTACCTTGCTCCAGATAGACTTGCCAAAACCGATGGAAAACTTTTCAACTTTTACACCACAACGACGCGCGACCCAAAAGTGACCATACTCGTGCACGGCAACTAAAATGCCCAATGCAACGATAAAAGAAACCAAATTCCACAAGATACCAGTCATTAGCTACGCTCGCGTAAAAAGTCTAAGGCGATAGTTCGTGACATTCTATCTAGCTCTATCAAGCTTTCCAAGCTATTCACATTCTCAGTTGTATGGCTTGCAGTGATTTTGTTCAAAACTGATTCATTGATGCGAGCGATATCTGTGAAACCAAGGCGGTTATTTAAGAAGGCATCAACAGCAACTTCGTTCGCTGCATTCAATGCCGTTGTTGCATGTTGCCCTTCGTAACAAGCATCAATCGCTAGCTTTAAACAAGGGTAACGAGCAAAATCAGGCTGAAGGAAAGTTAATTCTCCAACTTGAGTAAAATCGAGTGGTTTCACCCCAGCATCCACACGCGATGGGTAAGACATTGTCAATGCGATTGGTGTTGCCATGTCAGGCTCCCCCATTTGCGCTAACACAGAGCCATCACGATATTGCACCATAGAATGAATAACCGACTGAGGGTGAATGATCACTTTCAACTGCTCACGAGCAGCATTAAATAACCATTTCGCTTCAATGTATTCGAGACCTTTGTTCATCATGGTTGCAGAATCAACCGAGATTTTTGGCCCCATTGACCAGTTCGGATGAGCAATAGCTTGCGCTGGGGTTACGTTTTCTAACTCTGCAATATCGGTATAGCGGAATGGACCGCCTGATCCGGTAAGAAGAATCGAAGAAATACCATGCTCTTCAAGATTGCAACGACCCAAGTTGGTTTGAACTTGTTGCGGAAGACATTGGAAGATAGCGTTGTGTTCACTGTCGACAGGAAGCAGCTCTGCACCATGTTCTGCAACCGCATCAATAAACAGTTGACCTGACATCACTAGCGCTTCTTTGTTCGCTAACAGCACTCGCTTGCCTGCTTTTACCGCTGCCATCGTCGGCAACAGGCCTGCGGCACCGACGATTGCTGCCATTACGCTATCCACTTCCTCTAACGCAGACACATGGCAAAGCGCATCAACACCACCTAACACTTCTGTGCTTGGAGAAACTGAAGCTAGCTCACTTTGTAGAGCCACAGCCGCCGCTTTATCCGCCATTACCGCGTACTTAGGTTGCCATTTACGACAAAGTGCGACCATCTTTTCAACGTTCGTGCTTGCCGCTAATGCGACGATAGAAAACAGCTCAGGGTTTTGTTCAACCACTTTTAGTGTGCTTGCACCAATTGAGCCTGTTGCACCAAGAATCGTTAACTTTTGCATGATGTAAGACCGTTAGAAAAATTCAGGAGCGACGATGCCGCTCCCGATAAATTAGAATACGTAGTAAAGAAGAGCAAATACTGGGAATGCAGCAGTTAGGCTGTCGATACGGTCAAGAATGCCACCGTGTCCCGGAATGATGTTGCTGCTGTCCTTGATACCTGAAACACGTTTGAACATGCTTTCGACTAAGTCACCAAGAACAGATATCACAACAGTAATCAGAGTAATCATCACCATATGAAGTGGGCTGGTGAATTGGATATCGAACCAACCTGCGAATAACCATCCGACAACTAGTGCTGCGATGATGCCGCCAACCAAACCTTCAATTGTCTTATTTGGGCTCACATGAGGCGCCATTTTGCGTTTACCCATGCTTTTACCAGCAAAGTAAGCGCCGCTGTCTGCAGCCCATACCAAGAAGCAAACGTACAGCACAAGTTTTGCGCCGTGGTATGGATCTACTGAAATATCAGAAGCTCTAAGAATGATCACACTCCAAAGAAAAGGGATCAATGTTAGAAAACCGAATACATGACGAAGGGCTTTGCTACCTTGCCATAAATTGGTGGTTTTAGGGTAAGTGATAGCCATCCCACTTGCGATAATCCACCATACAAAGCCAAGCGATAATACTGCGTAGTGTGGCATTGCTAGTTGATTTAAGCTGGTTGCGTCTGGCGAAATGAATAGAAAACTTAGTCCGGTTACAACGGCTGCCGGAACAAGCGCAGCAATACGTGAATTGCTTTCTGTAAACTGGGTCCACTCCCAAAAGCCTAATAGCGTTACCGCAGTCAAAGCGATAATGAAGCCAATTAGGGGTAATTTAAAAATACCTAAAATAACCAGGGGAGCTAAAATTAGTGCTGTTATTATTCTCTGTTTCAAACTAACTAGTCCTTATTGAGCAGCCATTAATGCCTTTACTTGTTCACCAGTACAACCAAAACGACGCTCTCGGTTAATAAACCAAGTCACAGCCTCTACTAAGCTGTCTTCGTCAAACTCTGGCCAGTACTCGGGAGTAAAGTACATTTCTGCATACGCCATTTGCCACAGCATAAAGTTACTGATGCGGCACTCACCACTCGTACGAATCAATAGATCCACTTCAGGTAAGTCTGACATCGTCAAATGCTGGGAAATTAACTGCTCGTTGATATCCTCTACACGGATCTCACCGTTGCGAGCTTTGAGCGCCAACGTTTTTGCCGCCTCTGTGATGTCCCATTTACCGCCATAGTTAGCAGCAATGTTGATCACCATCCCCGTGTTGTTCGCCGTCAGTGCTTCTGCTTCGACAATTTTACCTTGTAAGCGCTCGCTAAAACGGCTGGTATCGCCAATAACGCGCAAGCGTAAATTGTTTTTATGCAGCTTTTTTACTTCGCTCGATAAAACAGAAATGAACAGCTCCATCAGTAGCCCCACCTCTTCTTCAGGTCGACGCCAATTTTCGCTGCTAAAAGCGAATAAGGTCATGGCTTTAATGCCGAGTTTAGAAGCGGCTGCAACGGTCTTACGAACGGCACTAACGCCTTTTTTATGACCGAATACGCGAGGTTTTCCTTTGGACTTAGCCCAACGACCATTACCGTCCATGATGATGGCAATATGCTTAGGGAGGGAATCAGAGAAGGCTTGAGAATTTTGCATAGGGAGTTAATTGAGTTCCATCAGTTGGATAGACTAACACAAAAAAACGCTGCACTGTGAGCACAGCGTTTTCCAACAGTGATGTGGGTGGGAGTATTAAACTTCCATCAACTCTTTTTCTTTTGCAGCAAGAACTTCATCGATCTTCTTAACTGCAACGTCTGTCAGTTTTTGGATCTCGTCTTGTGCTTTGCGATCTTCGTCTTCAGAGATTTCTTTATCTTTTAGAAGACCTTTTAGGTCGCTGTTTGCGTCACGACGGATGTTACGAACTGCAACACGTGCGCCTTCAGCTTCACCACGAACGATCTTAACTAGGTCTTTACGACGCTCTTCTGTTAGCGGTGGAAGTGGAACACGGATGATTGTGCCAGCAGACATTGGGTTTAGACCAAGATCTGACATCATGATTGCTTTCTCAACTTTTTGAGTAAGCTCTTTGTCGAAAACTGTGATTGCTAGAGTACGAGCATCTTCAGCAACAACGTTTGCTACTTGGTTAAGAGGAGTAGCAGCACCGTAGTACTCTACAGAGATACCAGATAGTAGGCTTGGGTGCGCGCGGCCAGTACGAACTTTAGAAAGGTTGTTCTTTAGCGCTTCAACGCTTTTGTCCATGCGCTCTTGCGCGTCTTTATTGATTTCGTTAATCACGGTTTCACCTTAAAAATGTCATCTTTCCTGAAGAAAGCCTAAAAGGGTTGAGCAAAGCGAAACGCCATCCAACCTAGCGTGGATGGCGTTTAGGATTATGCGTCAGCGTTGATCAGCGTGCCTTCAGCTTCACCCATAACCACGCGACGTAGTGCGCCTGGCTTGTTCATGTTAAATACACGGATTGGCATTTTGTGGTCACGAGCTAGAGTGAACGCTGCCAAGTCCATTACTTTCAGCTCTTTATCCAGAACTTCTGCGTAAGATAGCTTATCATACAGCTCTGCGTCTGGGTTTGCTACTGGGTCTGCAGTAAATACGCCATCAACTTTCGTTGCTTTTAGAACTACGTCAGCTTCAATTTCGATACCACGTAGACACGCCGCTGAATCTGTTGTGAAGAATGGGTTACCAGTACCTGCAGAGAAGATTACCACTCGGCCTTGACGAAGTTCGCGGATAGCGTCTGCCCAATTGTAGTCGTCACACACACCTTTTAGAGGAATTGCAGACATTACACGAGCGTTTACGTATGCACGGTGAAGTGCGTCACGCATTGCCAAACCGTTCATTACCGTTGCAAGCATACCCATGTGGTCGCCTACTACGCGGTTCATACCAGCTTCCGCAAGACCAGCGCCACGGAACAGGTTACCACCACCGATTACCACACCAACTTGAACACCCAGTTCAACCAGCTCTTTAACCTCTTGAGCCATACGGTCAAGAACCGCTGGGTCAATACCGAAACCTTCTTCGCCTTGAAGAGCTTCACCACTCAGTTTTAATAGAATACGTTGATATGCTGGTTTAGGGTTCGTAGTCATGGAGTTTACCTTCCAAAAGAGAGTTGTCGATTAACAGTCATGAATAGACACAAGTTTGCTGATGACTATTCATCACGGCTAATTTTTTGCCGCTCTTTTCGTAAAAAGACCGCAGCCAAGGCCACGGTCTAATCTTTGCACAAATCTCTAAGGATTAACCTTTTTGAGCTAGTGCTACTTCTTCAGCGAAGCTCATTTCAGCCGCTTTCTCGATACCTTCACCTACTTCTAGACGAACGAAAGTCGATACTGATGCACCTTTCTCTTTTAGCATTTCGCCAACAGATTTCTTAGGTTCCATGATGAAAGCTTGACCAGTTAGAGAGATTTCGCCAGTGAATTTCTTCATGCGGCCGATAACCATCTTCTCAGCGATCTCTTGTGGCTTGCCTTCGTTCATAGCGATTTCAACTTGAACTTCTTTCTCTTTAGCAACTACGTCAGCTGGAACGTCTTCTGGGTTAACGAACTCTGGCTTAGAAGCAGCAACGTGCATTGCAACGTGCTTAAGAGTTTCTGCGTCGCCTTCACCAGCAACAACAACACCGATTTTCTCACCGTGACGGTAAGAAGCGATAGCAGTACCTTCTACGTATGCAACGCGACGGATGTTGATGTTTTCGCCGATTTTAGCAACTAGAGCTACGCGCTCTTCTTCGAACTTAGCAACTAGCTCTTCAGCAGTAGCTTTAGTCGCTAGAGCGTCAAGTGCTACTTTGTCTGCGAATGCAGTGAAGTTACCGTCTTTAGCAACGAAGTCAGTTTGGCAGTTAACTTCAAGAAGAACAGCAACGCCGTTTTCTTCTTTGATGATGATTGCGCCTTCAGCTGCAACGTTACCAGCTTTTTTAGCTGCTTTCGCTGCGCCTGATTTACGCATGTTTTCAATTGCTAGTTCGATGTCAGCGTTTGCTTCTACAAGCGCTTTCTTACATTCCATCATGCCAGCGCCAGTGCGCTCGCGAAGTTCTTTAACTAGAGCAGCAGTTACAGTTGCCATTCTCTATTCCTCGTTTGATTCGAAATAAGGTAAAAAACAGGGGCCTACATTGTCGGCCCCCATTGCTAACTATAACTCAGTCTATGCTACAACAAGGTTTCACATAGACTAAGTGTGACACAGAGCCGCTATTATTCAGCTTCTACGAAACCGTCTTTTTCAGCAACTGCTGCAACGTCTTTGTTGCGACCTTCAGTTACTGCAGATGCAGCAGCGTTTAGGTATAGTTGAACTGCGCGGATCGCGTCGTCGTTACCTGGGATGATGTAGTCAACGCCGTCTGGGTTAGAGTTAGTATCTACCACAGCGTATACTGGAATACCTAGGTTGTTAGCTTCTTTAATTGCAATGTGCTCGTGATCAGCGTCGATTACGAATAGAGCGTCTGGTAGACCGCCCATATCTTTGATACCACCAAGAGATTTCTCTAGCTTCTCCATTTCACGAGTGCGCATTAGAGCTTCTTTCTTAGTTAGCTTGTCGAAAGTACCGTCTTGAGACTGTGCTTCGAAATCTTTTAGACGCTTGATAGACTGACGAACTGTTTTGTAGTTCGTTAGCATGCCGCCCAACCAACGGTTGTTTACGTAGTATTGGTTGCTTGCGATTGCAGCTTCTTTAACAGCTTCAGATGCAGCGCGCTTAGTACCTACGAAAAGAACTTTACCTTTTTTCTCGCCAATTTTAGCAAGCTCAGCTAGAGCTTCATTGAACATTGGTACAGTTTTTTCTAGGTTGATGATGTGAACGCGGTTACGAGCACCAAAGATGAATGGCTTCATTTTTGGGTTCCAGTAACGAGTTTGGTGACCGAAGTGAACACCAGCTTTCAGCATATCGCGCATTGATACAGTTGCCATTTTAAAATCCTCTATGGGGTTAGGCCTCCACATCCCCCATAATTCCGACCAAGCTTCTGCTCAGCACCCCGGAACATGTGACGGAATGTGTGTGATTTAAAGATAAAAAGTTAATCGGAAGAAGCTTGCTTCGCCACTTCTCTAACGAAAAGTAAAGAGAACAGTCCTCGATTCCGGCGCGCTTTATACCATATTTTAGCCCAACATGGCTAGTAAAAATTGTTTCTTACCATTCTAATTTACCTATCACAGTCCCCCCTACTCTCTCTTTAATTACATAACTAAACTACAAGTAAGAATGACTCATATTCTTAACTGGCTTGGGTTAGCCACTCGATATCTGATAGAATGCGCGCATTCGCACGTTTGCGTGCTTACGAATAAGTAGAGAAAGCCAATGTCAATCAAGATTAAAACTGCTGAAGAAATCGAACGCATGCGCATTGCGGGCAAGCTAGCCGCAGAAGTTCTAGAAATGATCGAACCGCACATCAAAGCAGGTGTGACAACAGAAGAGCTAAACCAAATCTGTCACGATTACGCTCTAGAGAGAGGCGCTTACTCTGCACCGCTTGATTACCATGGATTCCCTAAATCAATCTGTACGTCGATCAACCACATCGTTTGTCACGGTATACCGGCAACCCAAGATGAAAAGGGTGCTAACGGTCAAATGAAACCTGCGGTCCTAAAAGACGGTGACATCATCAACGTCGATATCACAGTGATTGTTCCAAACGATGAAAACGCAGACCTAAGCGTTCGTCCACAAGGCTACCACGGTGATACGTCTAAGATGTTCCTAGTTGGTGATGTTTCACCAGCAAACAAGCGTCTATGTATGGTTGCACAAGAGTCACTTTACATCGGTATGCGTCAAGTTAAGCCTGGTGCAACTGTTGGTGACATCGGTACTGCAATCGAGAAGTACATTAAAGAAAACAACAAGAACAACCCACGTAACAAGTTCTCTATTGTTAAGGACTTCTGTGGTCACGGCATCGGTGATGAGTTCCACGAAGAGCCACAAGTGGTTCACTACAAGAACAAAGACCGCCGTGTGCTAAAAGAAGGCATGTGCTTTACGATTGAACCAATGATCAACGCGGGTAAATTTGGCTGTACTGTTGACGCGCAAGACGATTGGACAGTTTACACCGGCGACGGTAAAAACTCAGCGCAGTGGGAACACACTATCGTGGTAACTAAAGAAGGTTGTGAAGTGCTTACACTTCGTAGCGACGATACCATTCCACGTATGATGAAAAACGTTTAATCGCCCATCACTTTCCCTATCCCCGCTCATGCGGGGATATTTTTTATCTGCTTCAAATTTGTTAGATTGCTAATAGTTTAGCTTGCACGGATAGCAAATATGACCCTTCAGTCTCCTCTTACGTTTACCGATGAACAAATCAATATCGGAGAACTTAAGCAAGAACTTGAAAAATTCAGTTCATACCAAAAAGAAGAATTTCTACAGCACCACCCTGTGACCAACCTTGTTTTGTCACGAGCCGAGTACATGGACTTACTCCTCAATCGTTTGTGGCAACACTTTGGTTTTAAAGACATCCATAATATTTCTCTGGTCGCGGTAGGTGGTTATGGTCGTGGTGAATTGCACCCCCTTTCCGACATCGACATTTTGATTCTGTCGAACAACAAACTGCCTAATGCACTGGAAGCCAAAATCAGTGAGTTCATTACGCTACTGTGGGATTTACGCCTTGAAGTAGGTCATGCGGTTCGTACTGTCGAGGAGTGTGCTGAAATTGGGCGTTCAGATTTAACTGTCGCCACCAATTTACAAGAAGCTCGTTTGCTCTGTGGCAGTGAAGACACCTTCCAGGCGCTGAAGAAAGTGGTGCTATCTGATTCTTTCTGGCCAAGCGAGACCTTTTATCGAGCCAAAATTCAAGAACAGCGCGAACGCCATGCTCGGTACCATGACACGACCTACAATCTTGAACCAGACATCAAATCCACACCAGGTGGTCTACGTGACATTCATACATTAAGTTGGGTGGCACGCCGTCACTTCGGCGCGACTTCATTGTTGGAGATGAGCCGCTACGGATTCTTAACCGATGCCGAATACCGTGAGTTGGTTGAATGTCAGGATTTCCTGTGGCGCGTGCGTTTTGCGCTGCATATTGAACTACGACGTTACGACAACCGTTTGACCTTTGCCCACCAAGCGCAGGTCGCGGAGCACCTTGGCTATGTGGGTGAAGGTAATCGCGGCGTCGAAATGATGATGAAAGAGTTCTACCGTACCCTTCGACGTGTGGCAGAGCTCAATAAGATGCTACTCAAGCTGTTCGATCAAGCCATCATCAATGGTGGTGCAACAGAAGATGCAGAAATCATTGATGAAGACTTCCAACGTCGTGGCGCCTTAATTGAGGCACGTAAGCCCGCTTTGTTCCAAGCTCGCCCAGAGACGATTCTGGATATGTTTCTGCATATTGCCAATGATTCAAGCATCGAAGGGGTTAGCCCACCAACATTGCGTCAGTTGCGTACTGCGCGTCGTCGATTGAATAAATTCTTACACACCATGCCAGAAGCGCGTGAAAAGTTTATGGCATTGTGTCGCCACCCGAACGCCCTGCATAAAGCGTTCAGTCTGATGCACAAGCTTGGTGTCCTCGCGGCATACCTTCCACAATGGAGCCAAATTGTCGGTCAGATGCAGTTCGACCTATTCCATGTGTATACCGTAGATGAGCACAGTATTCGCCTGCTCAAACACATTAATACCTTCAGCTACGCAGAGAACCACAGTAAGCATCCGATTTGCTGTGAGGTTTACCCTCGCATTCAAAAGAAAGAGCTGCTTATCCTAGCCGCGATTTTCCATGATATTGGCAAAGGCAGAGGTGGTGACCATTCGGTGATAGGCGAAGGTGAAGCGTACGACTTCTGTATTGAACACGGTTTGTCTAAACCAGAGGCGAAATTAGTAAGCTGGCTGGTAAGGCATCACCTATTAATGTCGGTGACTGCACAACGCCGTGATATTTACGATCCAGATGTGATCACAGAATTCGCCAAGCAAGTACGTGATGAAGAGTACCTTGAGTATCTTGTTTGTCTAACGGTAGCCGATATCTGCGCAACTAACCCAGAGCTTTGGAATAGTTGGAAACGCACCTTGCTCGCGGAATTGTTCTATTCCACCCAACGTGCACTGCGTCGCGGCTTAGAAAATCCCGTCGATGTGCGTGAACGTATTCGCCATAATCAACAAATGGCGTCTGCCCTACTACGTAAAGAGGGCTTCTCGGCACGAGAAATTGAGGTGCTATGGCAGCGCTTTAAAGCTGATTACTTCTTGCGTCACACCCATAAGCAAATTGCGTGGCATTGCGAGAATTTGCTGCGTATGGAAGACCCAGCAAAGCCACTGGTACTTATCAGTAAAAAAGCGACACGTGGTGGTACCGAAGTATTCGTTTACAGCCCTGACCAGCCCGCGTTGTTTGCTACCGTTGTTGCTGAGTTAGACCGTCGTAACTTCAACGTGCACGACGCACAAATCATGACCAGTAAAGATGGCTATGTTCTCGATACTTTTATGGTACTTGACCAACATGGCAAAGCGATTGAAGAAGGTCGCCACGGAGCCGTTACTAAGCACATTACTCATGTATTGGAAGATGGTCGCCCAACCAAGATCAAAACACGTCGCACACCGAATAAACTTCAGCATTTTAATGTAAAAACCAAAGTCGACTTCTTGCCAACCAAGAGTAAGAAGCGCACTTTGATGGAGTTTGTCGCTCTAGATACTCCGGGGCTTCTGGCAAAAGTTGGTCGTACATTTGCTGACTTGGGAATTAACCTCCACGCTGCGAAAATCACCACCATTGGTGAACGAGCAGAAGACTTGTTCATTCTAACCAGTGAGGCGGGTGGTAGGCTAAGCGAGGAACAGCAAGCAGAACTGCGTGAGAAGTTGATTGAGAACTTGTCTGAGCCAGTCTCAGCTTAAGAGAAACCTTCCTTTCATCAATAACTAACGTGGGCAAGAACGATAGCGATCTTGCCCACAAGTTGAGCAATTTGGCTAAATATCAGCTATCTAGCTCATTAATGGGCTGCTACAGTTATACGGAAACTAATTCTAGTTATTAGATAGAGGTAGCCTATGTATCCACACCTCACTGGTTTGGGCATCCATGACCCGAAACAGATTGAACGTTACTCCCTGCGACAAGAAGCACACAAAGACGTCCTAAAGATCTACTTTCACAAACAGAAAGGCGAGTTCTTCGCGAAAAGTGTTAAGTTCAAATACCCGCGCCAAGTTAAAAATGTACTGGTCGACAGTGGCAGTCACAAGTACAAAGAGGTCACGGAGATCAACCGCAACCTGACGCTTGTGATCGATGAGCTGAACAAGATAACCAAGCCTGTGAAAGTGGCTGAAGTGGATGTGAAAGAGAAGATACTTTCTGATCTTCGTCATCTAGAAAAGGTGGTTTCAAGCAAGATCGCCGAGATCGAAGCGGATCTGGAAAAACTCAAGTAGCCCGCTCAATTCCTCAAGAATAAAAAAGGGGGGGGGTGATACATATACCCAAGTGACTTCAAGATGCAGGATTCAGAGTGTTGTCATTGATTCGAGAGCAAGGAAAACAATGCAGTGTAATAGCCAGCTCTTTCCAAGTTGTTTGACGCAGCAATCGGGTCAATGACACGCTCCCAAAGGGCGAGCTGCCTTGGCTTGTATACTTTGTTGCCGATTCTTGATTTAGACCCACTAAACCTTTAAATCGCCGCTGCGTCTACAAACCAAGTCAGTCTCGCTGAACCTAGCATCTTGAGGTTACTTGGGTATATACCACCCCTCCTATCTTTCGACTTAATAAAGATAGCCGTTTTATCTTACCAACGATTCATCCCATGCAAATCGAGCAAACAACTGCTGCCAAGTCTCATCGATATTGGCTTTCATCACGATTTCTTCATCAGTGAACGGATGCACAAAGCGCAGCGCTGATGCATGCAACAATAAGCGATGGGAATCAAATTCCGTGCGATAAAGTTTGTTGTGTTTACCGTCACCATGCGTCGTATCCCCAACAATTGGATGACGCAGGTGCGCCATGTGGCGACGCAATTGATGCTTACGCCCTGTCTTTGGCTTCATCTCCATCAAACAGTAGCGTGTAGTTGGAAACTTACCCGTAGAGTATGGCACTTCCACTTTCGCTAACGGTTTGTATGCCGTTACGGCGTCTTGCGCTTCTTTCTCTTGTGAAGCGAACTTATCAGCGATCTTATCAAGCTCAACTTTCAAGGCGTAATCAAGAACACCTTCTTCTTCAATCCAGCCTCGAACAATTGCATGATAGGTTTTCTCCATTTTATGCTCAGCAAACATAGGCATCACTTGCGATGCGACTTCACTGGATAAAGCAAAAACCAGTACACCTGAAGTTGGGCGGTCCAACCGGTGCAATGGAAAAACATGCTGACCAATTTGATCGCGCAATGTTTGCATCACGAACTGAGTTTCGTGCTTATCCAACCAACTTCGGTGTACCAACATACCCGCAGGTTTATTAACCGCGACAAAATACTCGTCCTGATAAACGATCTCTAGTACCACTGGCTCAACCGATGGTGATGTTTCTTGTTCTGACATTGAGGTTACTTACATAGTTCGTCGATGGTTCGAATGGTTACCAGTAGCTCGGCGTAATGCGGCTCTTGTTTCCATACTTCTGCAAAATACGGCTCGATAGAAAAGCCTCGAGGTAAAGGTTGATTATCTTCAACTAACGCACGCATACGGGCAATAAAGATCCATTGTAACCACTCATGTGGATGCAGCGTGTCAATCGCGAAAGGTTCTGTACTCTGTAGCGCTTCTGCAGAGGGCATAGTTTGTTGCCACAACTCATGATGCTGCAGTTGTGCCTCAAGTTGTTGAAGTAAGTCGACCAATTGGATGTTTGTTGCCATTAATTCCGTCTCGAACCTTGAATTAGTCAAGAATGATACCATTTCTTGTGAAAAGAACATTAGGATGTCGTATTTAATGGAAAACATTCAAACCCTCACTCAGTTGCTAAGCAACAGTCAGTGTGAGTATCAAATCTTCGACCTTGGTCGTCGTATCAAGACCATCGAGCCACAAGTATTTGCTGACGTGGAAAAAGGTCAATGCCCATACCCATTCCCAATGCAGCGAAAAGCACACTTGGCGATCGCATACTGGAATGAGCAAAAGCAACCTTGGATTTGGTTCTTAAAGTTCGAGCTGGATGAGCGAGGTCTGCTAAAGCAAGCGGATATCGGCAACTTCATTAAATACGTCGTAGAAGCAATGGGTACTCGCCTAAGTGAAGAAATGACAGAAGAGCAGCAACAAAAGCTCTCTAACAACCCATACACCTTCAAACCCGCAGAAGAAAAGATGGCAGTCTTCCATAGCCAAGTTCGCGCAAACTTGGACTTACCCACCAGCCAATACTACGAGCATACTCAGCACTACTTTACGGGCGGTTTAGGCTGGGAAAACTGGCAAACAGTTGGTCTGCAAGGTATTACTGATATGGCGGCACGTCTGGGTAAAGAGCAAAATGCCGTGACTTTGCGTAAAGCCCTTAACTACTTACCCAATGAACCGCTATACGCCCTACTTGGCGCGTTAGAGCATGTTGATTTGCAAGAACGTTTGGCTAAGCGCATTGCAGAGAAAGCGCAGCAAGAGATCGAAAGTAACGAGCCCGATCTATTCTTACTCTCAGCTTTAATCCGCTCTCTAGCAGGCGCACCAACCGAGATTTCCTTGCCAATCTTGAAGGCAATTTTACAAAGCCCACGCTTAAGCCACCAAGAAGTACTAATCGGTATTGCAGGTCGTACGTGGCACCTACTGGCTGATGCTAGCATTGCTGAACAATTTTTATTGCGCCTCGCACAAACTGGTAATCAGGCTTTATTTAATCAGCTATTTGCCGATTTAGTTATGCTGCCAGAGCTAAGAATGGTATTGCTGCCTTTGCTGCACTCTAGCCCATCGGAAGAGCTAGCGACTGCATTGGTGAAACTGCAGCAAGCAACAAAGGGATAATGAAGGATTAGGGATGATCGGTGACCTATTAGCCATTTTAGGACTGTGCTTTTTCTGCTTTTTGTTTTGGCAACAACGACGTCAATCAGAGTTGGCAAAAGCGGCGATTACGCGTAAATGTGAGCAGTTAGATCTTCAACTGGTAAGTATCGCTTTTGGTGCCCATAAACTGAAAACGCCAGACGGAATCTGGCGTTGGCATACAGTGTATCAATTTGAGTTTTCATCTCTTGGTGATGATTGCTACCAAGGTGAATTGACGATGATCGGGTTTAGGCCGCTGAACTTTCACCTACCGCCACATCGCTTGTAAATTCCATTTCAAAGTAAGGGCCGTAAAGGTCCTTGCTCTCTCTCGTCTTTATAAATCCTAGTTTTTCCAGTACTGCCATGGATGCTTTGTGATGGCTATTCACATTTGCTTTGACTTTGTGTAGCCCAAGCTCACGGCATGCTTTCGGGAAAAACGCCTTTAGCGCTTCTGTCGCTAACCCTTTACCCCAATAAGCTTTATCAAAGATAAACCCTAGCTCAGGTTCATGATCTAGGTTTGAAATGAACACGTGTCCCATATAATCACGGCTGGTACTTTCAAGCACCGCCATACTGTGGACATTCTCATCATCCAGAATCTTCTCAAACAGTTGTTTGGCAGAAGACACCGTATGAGGTCCATTCATCTCTGCGCGATTTTTAGCACAGCAATTCAACATCACGAACTCTAGTTGCAACGACTCATTGTAGGGTAGAAGAAGCATTCTTCTGGTTACTATGGTCACATCTGTTCCTTGATTACAGCAAACTTAATTTATCCACATAACAAAAGTTCAATAGCTTTGAACATATTATGCGGCACATAACGCCTTTTTGAGAAGCCGAAAGTTAAACCAACTGATTGGAAAGGATATTGATCTGGATTGTTTTTTATTCAGTGTTATGAGGAATTTATAAATAATGTGATATTGCCACTTTCAATCATCCCAAAATATGAAAGGGCTTAAATAAGAAAGACCCCGACACAAGCGTATCGGGGTCATAGTCTTACTCGCAGCAGTCCGGCTACTAATTAGTGCTCCATGCATCATCCATAATAGTGGCTGATTCCGTCAGCTTAGTCCTTACGTCGCCGTCCTAGCGGTGTCCTTATCATCCTGATAGCTAACATTCCCCGTTAGCGCACATCACTTGTTCCTTGAGCGGTGTCCCTTGCATCATCCTGATGCTGTCCCTACCTCAATCCTATGAGGGGTTCATTGTCTATCCTTAGTCATCAACATCCTATTGATGATTGTGTCCTTACAATGTCCTACGCTCCTTGCTTGATCATTCATCCTGAATAACCAAATCGTCTTCCTGACGATAACCAAATCCTTGGTGCTTTCCTGTTCCATGTCTGCTTCCTGCCGACAAGGTTTAATTTACGCTTTTCCCTTCAAATCACAATCTACCCTAGAAAATCTTTTGGCAAAAAACTTGGTTAAAAACATGTTAAAACCATACTTTTCAATAGCTTAACTTAAATATTTTCTATTTAACTGATGACGAAATCGTTTTCTCTCACAACCACTGTGAGAGATCTCGCACAAGGCTCTGCCGAAATTGCTATTCGCTAAAATCGACCGTGCAAAGTATGATGATAGAAGTCATTTTAGTATGGATAAATTATGTTAACTCAAGACGTCACTAAAGAGCTGGAAGCCGTGATGGAGCAACTGCAACAGCAGGGTAAAGAACCCACTGTGGCTCTGGTAAAAGCTCGCATGAAAACACCTGTGCCTATGCCAGCACTGATTGCGACTATTAAAAGTTGGAAGAGCGCAAACCGCATTCCGAAAGTTGAAGTCGCGGTCCAAAAACCAAAAGAAGAGGATCGCCTTGCTGCACTTGAAGAGACAGTAGCCAAATTGACTGCTCGTGTTGAAGAACTCGAAGCGAAATTGAGTGAGAAAACATCATGAAATTATGGGTAGATGCGGATGCCTGTCCGAAAGTTATTCGCGAAACAATCGTACGCGCGGCTGAACGTACTGGTGTTGAATGTACATTTGTGGCAAACCATGTAGTGCCAGTACCCAAGCGTGCCAATATTCACTCTTTGCAAGTACCGGCGGGCTTTGATATTGCCGACAATGAAATCGTTCGTCGTGTAGAAGCCAATGACTTAGTGATTACCTCTGATATTCCATTGGCAGACGAAGTGATCAGCAAAGGAGCTCAAGCATTAAGTTCACGAGGCGAGTTATATACTAAAGACACCATCAAAGCGCGTTTGAACATTCGTGATTTTATGGACACCATGCGCTCAAGCGGTATTCAAACAGGCGGTCCTGCGGCTCTATCTCAAACTGAACGCAGAGAGTTTGCTAACCATTTGGATCGTATTTTAGCCAAATTTAAGAAGTAAAACTCTCACCTTTTAAATTGAGCCAGTTGATCAACACCTGGCTCATTAGTGAATATTTTGTACTCAGTCTTGCAAACAAAGCGTGTTATCGCTCCCATTCGCATTGTCTCACTTATTTTTTTAACCTTTTCGATATAGACCCAATATGCAACTTAAATTATTTTGAACGGCGTTTTTAATAACTTTGTAGAAAATAATGGGCTTTAATATCCTTTCCAGTGGAAGCTATCTGCCAGTCAATCAATGGTCAGATCGGGAGATGGATCGCTTCCTAAAATTACCCTCAGGGACTTGTCGAAACAAATTTGATGTTGAATATCGTCATGTAGCCAGCACGAAAGAAACCGCTGTATATATGGCAATGCAAGCGATAATGCAATGTCTCGGCAACACACACTCGCTAAGTTCTGTTGACCTCCTTATTTATGCCAGTGGCACACATCATCAGGCTTTACCTTATGATGCTTCAGCAGTTTTAGCTGCATTAGACGCCCCGACATCGCTAGAAAGTTTTGATTTAAACAGTACCTGTTTGTCTTTTCTCTCAGCTCTCAATCTTGCTCAGAACCTTTTCATAGCAAAACGCTACCAACGTATTATTATTGTCACCAGTGAGCTCGCTACGGGCATCACACTGAATCGCAGCTTCACACTCAAACCTGAAGTTGCGACCTTATTTGCCGATGGTGCAGCAGCGTTTTTACTAGAGCAAACAGAGAATGAAGGGCTGATCACAAGCCACTTTGAAACGCATCACGCTGGGTATTCATTCTGTCAAATTAAGGGGGGAGGCAGTCATATCAACCCGCATACTTCAGAGCATCAAGCCTATTTGAAAAACTGCCAATTTGAGATGGAAGGCAAAGCACTGTTTAAACATGTGCGCAAAACTTTGCCAGCGTTTCTTGAAAAAGGCTTTGGCTCCTCTCCAGTCACTCTTCGCGATATTGACTACTTTCTTCCACACCAAGCAAGTGCTCACGGTTTAAAGAAGTTACCCTCACTTGTCGGTTTACCGAAAGAGAAAACCGTTAATCACTTTTCTACTTTGGGTAACCAAGTCGCTGCGTCACTGCCGATAAATTTGCACTGGCTACGCAACCAACCAGGCACACAAGGGAAACATGTGTTATTGGCGGGCACTGCTGCTGGGCTCTCGTTGGGGATGGGCGTACTTAAATTATGAGAATATTAGTCACAGGTGGCAGTGGTATGCTGGGCAGTGCGATTCTACGAATGTTTCACCAGCAAGATGAACTGCACTTTACTGCGCGAAATACTGTCATCGCAAAACAACTCACAGACCAACTCAATGTCACACCGCATTTAATCAATTTAGAGGATAAATCAGCGGTTCATGACGTATGCCAAGGTATGGATGGGATCATCCATTGCGCTGCACTCTCAAGCCCTTGGGGTAAGTGGGAAGCATTTTATCAATCCAATGTAGATGCCACAAAAAACCTTATCTGCGCAGCGAATGCACATCAGGTACCACGTTTTATCCATATCTCCTCCACCAGCGTCTATTTTGACCACAAAGACAGATGGAACATCCGAGAAACAGACGATATTGCTTCGCGTTGGTGTAATGATTACGCGCACACTAAATACTTATCTGAACTTGAAGCCATACAAGGGCACAGCAAAACAATCATTTTAAGACCTCGTGGTATTTTCGGTCCGAACGATCGCGCGATTATCCCAAGGGTACTTAAAGCGATAAAAAACGACACACTACTTCTGCCATCCGGGCGAAATCCGGTTGTTGATCTGACTTATGTCGATAATGTTGCCCATGCTGCCATGCTTGCTTGTTCTAAAGCGGAACAACTTCAACATGGTGACATCTTCAATATATCCAATAATGAGCCAATGCCGATTGAGACCGTGCTAAGAGCTTTATGTGAAGCATTGGACATAAACGTTAAATTAACATCACTCCCATACCGCTTTGTGTTGCCGTTATTAAAACTCAGTGAGCAAATACGGATGCGCTTACCACACCAACCGGAGCCAAAGCTCACTTCATACAGCGCAGGGCTATTTAACTATCACCAAACTCTAGATATCAGTAAGGCGCAACAAAAGCTGAATTACCAACCACTTTTTTCAGTTCAAGAAGGAATCCAACAGTATGCAGACTGGTCTAAAAATAAAAATCTTTGAGGCTGGGCACTGCGTACACCCTGGTTTTGTCGTCAAGCCCGGCTCTGGGTTAAAACCAAGATCGTTTCCAGCGGCTGTCGCGTTAATTCAACACCCAACTCAAGGTAACATTCTGTTTGACACGGGGTATCACGAGCATTTTTTTCGTGCCACTCGCCCCTTCCCTGAACGCTTTTATGCTTGGACAACCCCATGTCACTATCAAAAAGAGCACGGAATTGTGGCTCAGTTAGCAAAAGAGAAAATCGGACCTCATGAGATTGAACACTTGGTTCTTTCTCATTTCCATGCCGATCACATCGCTGCCGTGTCTGAGTTTGCGCACTCTCAACTACATTGCCAACAAAAAGGAGTGGACGCCCTAACTAAGAGTGGTCGAGTGGGAGGCGTAAAAAAAGGATACCTAAAAGCGCTACTCCCTCAACAACTCGAATCCAACTTGGTCATGCACCGTGATTTTTCCATACCAATTGGTGAAATCCTTCCCCATTGCCAAGGCGTTGCTCTGCTTTGTAAAGATATGTTCAACGACGGCTTAATTTATATGGTGAGTTTACCCGGGCATGCAGCTGGTCAAGTAGGGCTTTTAGCGAAGAGAGAGCAAGGTTGGCTGTTCTTATTAGCAGATGCCTGTTGGTTAATCGAGAGCTTGAGTGAAAACATCGATCAACATTGGCTCGCGAACATGCTTTGCGATGATACCCAAGCTTACAAACAAACACTCTCTGAGTTGAGAAATTGCTACCAGAATACCCATCACTTTGTGCGCTTTGTGCCTTCTCATTGCCAAGCGACAATCCAGCAGTTAATTACAGAAGGATGGATAGTGTGAGAACTTTTCTCTCTGAGTTTTGGCGTACACGCTACCGCCCTTTTAGCTCAAGAACACATGTTGAAAAGTGGCAACAAAAACAGATAACACAACATCTGGATTGGGTGTGTCGTCATTCTCCTTATTATCATTCATTTCAAGGAGCGTCACTCTGTGATTTCCCAATCATGAATAAGCAAACCATGATGGAAAATCTTTCTGAGTTAAACACAAAAGGTTTGGATGCAAACTCATTAATGCAACAGGCGTTAGAGGCAGAACAATCACGTAATTTCGCAGCTTCAAAAGTTGGCAATGTAACTGTTGGATTGTCTTCGGGCACCTCTGGTATGCGTGGATTGTTCCTCGCGGATAAACAAGAAACGCAACTCTGGGCAGGCAACATTTTGGGTCGCCTCTTACCCGGCTTGTGGGGAAAACATCGAATTGCTCTTGCCCTGCGAGCCAACAGCCCGTTGTATAAATCCGTAGCAAAAGGTCCTGTTACGTTCTTTTATGCTGATTTAAACAAACCTTACCAAGAGTGGATAAAGGAACTAGATGAGTTTCAACCCACGCTTTTGGTTGGTAGCGCTCAAGCCCTTCAACTCTGTGCTCAATTCAGTGGTCAGTTTGGTCAGCCAGCGATCCAGCCAAAGCGGATCATTTCTGGAGCAGAGGTGCTAACCGAGAGCGACCGTCACTATATTTCTCAAAAATTCGATAGTGAATTGCATGAAGTCTATCAATGTACTGAAGGTTTTCTTGCGTGCACGGACCAACAAGGACAAATGCGATGGAATCAAGATATTGTCTATATTGAAAAACATTGGCTAAACGCTGAACGCACTCATTACAGCCCTATAATCACTGATTTTCGTCGTAAAACTCAGCCAATTATTCGCTACCAGCTTGACGATATCATTGAGAGCAAACAGGACGACGGCGTATTTGAACCACTCGGAGCCATTGCCGGGCGATGTGGCGACTGCCTAACATTGAACGCAAGCCAAGTACCAGTGTCGGTGCTGCCTGATCTTATTTACCGATCCATCACTTTAGAAATTCAGGATCGTGTCGATTACCGAATCACCCAAACCGGAGCGCAAGCTATTCAAATCGAGGCGGATGTTTACCACCACCCGAGCATTTATCGAGCCCTAGTAAAACTGTTTGATCAACTAAAGCTTGATCCAGTCACATTCAATTATCGCTCCGCTCCAATTTGGACTCCGATGAACAAACAACGACGAGTGGTGAATACATGCGGATTTTAATCACTGGCGCCCGAGCCCCCGTCGCATTAGAGTGGGCAGCAATGTGTATGAACCATGGACACGATGTCGTTCTCACTGATTCATTAGCACAACCTCTGGGGGCGTTTTTACGAGGCATTGAGCATTACGTAAAAACGGCTTCACCTCGATTTTCGTTTCCTACTTACCAGCAACAGATCCTCAATTTACTAACTCAGCAGCGCATTGATATGGTGATACCGACTTGTGAAGAAGTGTACTATTTGGCACACATCGCCCAACAGTGTCCGAGAGTCCATTTTTTTCTACCCAATTCGACATTACTGCGCTCACTGCACAACAAGTTTACCGTCTTTGACCAACTTCGAGATTTACCCGAGATTTTCCTACCTAAAACTCGTTTGGTTACCGATAAACATGACATTGAGATTGATGCTGGCTCAGTACTCAAACCGGTTTACTCTCGATTCGGCGGTGAAGTGATACGAGATATTACCCGTCAGTCTATTTCCACTCTCACGATGTCGACTCAACACCCTTGGGTACAGCAAGAAAAAATCCACGGAGCACCTATTTGCAACTACGCGATTTTTGAACATGGTCAAATGAGAGCGCACCAAGCTTATTTACCCAAAAACTGCGTAAATGGCTCTGCCGCTAGTGCATTTCAACCAGTATTTGATGATCGATTAGATGCATTTATGACTGCTTTTGGACACCGGCATCGCTACCATGGTCAAGTTTCATTCGATTTTATCAAGACAAACAATAAGTTATATATAATCGAGTGCAACCCAAGAGCCACTAGTGGTTTACACCTGCTCTCACCGCAATGTATTCAATTGTTTCCCGAACTTGCGTTCTCTTTTCCTACAAAACCGCAGTTACACCATCTAGGTGCGGTTTCGCTCATCGCACAAGGCTTATTATCTCTCTTTAAAACAAATACTTGGCGGGGTTGGCTATCTGGCGTCAACGTAATGCAGCAACACAACTTACCGATCAGGAGCCAAATGTTAAGCGTTTTTGAACTGCTTCAATTAGCAAGGAAGAACAAAGTGAAATTGGCTGCGGCTTCGACTGTTGATATAGAGTGGAATGGTGAAGAATTGCCTTCATAATGTCTTTCCATCAAAACAGGTTATCAAGTGAGGAAATGGTCTCGCCAGTTCAAACGAAGAAGTGAGGCACGCTCTTCAGTTGACTCCTTATCAAACGTCAAGCAACACCTACTTCTCCGTTGTAATAATTCACCAATGAAATATAAATCCGAAAACTCCGTTCTCTGTAGTTATAACAAGAATGGAGTTTTATTTATGAATGCACGGATCGTCCTTCCCCTATCATTACTTTTTGTCTCTGCCACTTCACTTGCCAATCAAGAATCTTTTGGCATTGTGGGAGGCAGCGTTACCTATGGCGAAAACGTCTTTTCCGTCAAAGACAAGCCTCAGTTTGGTGCCACCCCTAACTTGTTCTATTCCGGTCCTATCGGTTTTGTCGATGGTAGCTTAGCAAACTGGCAAGCGTTACCTTATGTGGGGCTATCAGCAAACTGGCGCTTCGCGGAAGTCTCCGATACGTTTGCCGATCTGCCAAACGGTATTGACGATCGTGATGGGAATGGTGAACTTGGTATTACTTTAGGCACTGTTGGCGCGAGATTGACTTATCTGCATGATGTCACCTCAGAACATAATGGCTACGAAGTTCAACTGCATCTCGGTCGAACGCTAGAAACTTGGTTACCACCGTTTACCCTCACCCCCTTTCTAGAAGTCGATTACCGAGATAAAAAACTCTCTAACCATCTGTACAGTGTTTCAGCACAAGAAGCGGCAGCATCAGGACTAAAAGAATTTAAGGCCGATTCTACTTTTGTTTATCAAGCCGGAGTTATTGGTTTGTATGAGTTCACACCATCTTGGATAGGCATTACAAAGGCTGAATTCATTCATCATGATAGTGAGAGTCCTTTGATTCAGCGTGATGTCGGTTGGTCATTTGAACTCGGGCTGACGTATCGTTTTGCAGGGCTATAAGTAGACAAAAGCCTGCGATAAACGCAGGCTTTGATTGAGCTGAGTGAAGCTTCTAGTTAAGGCGTGTAGTACGTTGCCGCACCTGGACCTACTGGTAGACCGAATACGAATACCCATAGGTAGAATAGAACGCTCCAGCCAACAATGAAGACAATTGAGTAAGGTAGCATGGTCGCAATCAGCGTACCGATACCTAAGTTCTTCATGTAGCGTGTGGCTACCGCGAGGATAAGACCGAAGTAGCTCATCATCGGTGTAATGATGTTCGTTGTTGAGTCACCAATACGGTAAGCCGCTTGAATAGTTTCAGGTGCGTAGCCCACCAGCATCAACATAGGTACGAAGATTGGCGCTGTTACTGCCCACTGTGCTGATGCCGAACCAATCATCAAGTTGATGAAGCCACACATTAGGATGAAGGCGAAGAACAACATTGGACCAGTTAGACCAATTTCCTGCAGGAAGCTTGCGCCCGCAACCGCAAATACCTGACCGAAGTTTGTCCACTTGAAGAAAGCAACAAATTGAGCGGCGAAGAATACCAAAACAATGTACATACCCATTGAAGACATTGACTTCGACATTGCATCAATCACATCGCGATCATTCTTCATAGTGCCTACAACGCGACCATAAACAAAGCCTGGTACTGCAAAGAAAACAAAGATAAACGCAACAATACTCTTTAGGAATGGAGAGCCCGCAACCGTACCTGCATCAGAACGCAGAACACCATCAGCCGGAACAATAGTCCATGCCAGTAGTGCAGAAACGACCAGTACTGCGATACCCGCCAGCTTAAGACCTTTCTTCTCTACGTCAGTCAAACCACCCATTTTATCTTGAGATAGGTCTTCTGCCGCTTCTTCATCATTGTATTTGCCAAGTTTTGGCTCAACGATTTTTTCAGTTACAAATGCGCCTGTAATCGCGATGAAGAAGGTAGAAACAAACATGAAGTACCAGTTTACTTCTGGACCAACGGTGTAAGTTGGGTCAATCATCTGCGCTGCTGTTTCAGTAATACCAGACAACAGAGGGTCAACCGTACCGATAAGTAGGTTGGCAGAATAGCCGCCAGATACACCAGCAAACGCAGCGGCTAGACCAGCAAGTGGATGACGACCTAAAGAGTGGAACAGCATCGCCGCTAGTGGAATCAGTACCACGTAGCCAAGCTCAGAAGCCGTGTTTGAAATGATACCAGCGAAAACAACCGTTACTGTAACCATGCGCTGAGATGCGCCCATTACAAGACCGCGCATTGCAGCAGAAAGTAGACCAGAATGTTCTGCAATGGCAACACCAAGCATCGCAACCAGTACGGTACCTAACGGTGCGAAGCCTACGAAGTTTTTCACTAGGTTAGTTACAATCAGTTGTAAACCTTCAGCATTTAGCAAACTTACAACTTGGATCATGCCATCTGCAGCGCGACCCGGAGCACCTTCAGGGCGAGGATCAACAACGGAAACTTCAAAGTAACCAGCAATGCCGGACATAACTAGGATTGCAAGACAGAAAATGGCGAAAAGTGTGATTGGGTGGGGTAATAGGTTCCCCAAATATTCAACTGTATCTAAGAAGCGCGTAAATAGTGGCTTCTTTGGCGAGTTTTGTTTCATTGAAGCAGATGAACTCATCTGTTCCCTCCTTGTATTTATTCCTGCGCGTTTGTGACAAAAATGTCACAAAGCTTGCGCAGGGTACTCGACACAAGGGTTAAGTGAAAGTTCAAAACGTTACAGAATGTAACGAATAGTCGAACTTATGACCTATAATCGACAAAAATATAGTTATATCACCCACATATAGATCATAAATCAGAATTATAACTCATCGCATTCCATAAATTACTACCATATTTATGGTTATTTCTGCACCGCCTTAAAACGTGGATTCGTTTTGCAAATCACGTATAAACGCCCTCTTCTTTTGACGATTTGACAATCAGGGTGGCGGTTTTTTGCACTCTTTAATGACTTAACGACTTTCATCTCTTAATCCTTATCTTTGCCAAATTGCCCAAAACGACGATTGAAGTTCGCAATACGACCTTCTGCTTGTACTACACGTTGCTTCCCGGTATAGAACGGATGAGACGCAGACGATACATCGAGTGTGAAATATGGGTAAGTTTTGCCATCTTTCCATTCAATCGTTCGGTCGGTTTGCAACGTTGAACCCACAACAAAATATTCATCTACGCTAGTATCATGAAATACCACAGGTCGATATTCAGGATGGATACCTGGTTTCATATAACTTGTCCTTTTGATTAACTGTTATGTTATAACATTTTAATTAATAATCATTCTCAACAAGAAAAGCAAGCAAAATTTGTGATACTTTGCTCTTTAAACCCCAGTTAAAGATCCTACTCATGTATTCCATTGAGCCGATTGGCATTATCGAAAGCCCTTATAAAGAGAAATTCGCCGTTCCTCGCCAGCCTCGTTTGGTACCCGCAGCACGCTCGCGCGTTAAACTACAAGGTGCGGCAAATAGCCCCGAAGCCGTGCGTGGATTAGAGCAATTTTCTCACGTATGGTTACTGTTTTTGTTTGATCAGAATTTAGAAGCAGGATGGAAGCCGACGGTACGTCCCCCTCGTTTGGGCGGAAACGAACGTATTGGCGTGTTTGCTTCACGTTCTACCTTCAGACCCAACGGTATCGGCATGTCCGCAGTGGAGGTCAAAGGTATCAGTAAGAAAGGCGACCAGATCTATTTAGATCTTGGTAACGTAGACCTAGTCGATGGCACACCAATTATCGATATTAAGCCATATATCCCTTACTCGGATTCGATTACAGAAGCACAGGGTGGTTACGCAGAAGAAGAGCCTGAAACATCTCAGGTAGACTTCTCTTCCATTGCACTGGAAACACTCGAAAAGCGTAACGATACTGGGTATGTGAAAACAGTTCTCGAGCAAGTTCTGGCACAAGATCCTCGTCCGGCTTACAAGAAAAACAAGCCTGACAGCAAGGAATATGCGGTAAATTTGTTCGATTTAAACGTCAAGTTCACGGTTAGCGATAACTTAATAACAGTTACTGCGATTGAAAGCTTTTGACAAAGGCATTTGGCTGATATTATAGGCGGCTAACAATTTTCCCCTCGTGGGACCTTCATACTCCTGCCCATTCTGGCTTGAGTATCTAACTTTAATAAACGGATAAATTTAATGCGTACCAGTAATTATCTTCTTTCTACTCTGAAGGAGACTCCAAACGACGCAGAAGTAGTGAGCCACCAGCTCATGCTACGCGCGGGTATGATCCGTAAGCTGGCTTCAGGTCTTTACACCTGGCTGCCTACTGGTCTACGTGTGCTGCGTAAAGTCGAAAACATCGTTCGTCAAGAAATCGACAATGCAGGTGCAGTCGAAACTTTGATGCCCGTTGTTCAGCCGTTTGAACTATGGGAAGAGACAGGTCGTTCTGAGAAGATGGGTCCTGAGCTACTTCGCTTTACTGACCGTCATACTCGTCCGTTTGTTCTTAGCCCTACAGCTGAAGAAGTGATCACTAGCCTTGTGCGTAACGAAGTGAGCTCTTACAAACAGCTTCCGCTAAACCTGTACCAAATCCAGACTAAATTCCGTGATGAGCGTCGCCCACGTTTCGGCGTAATGCGTGCACGTGAATTCTGCATGATGGATGCATACAGCTTCGACATCGACAAAGAAGGTCTAGAGAAATCTTACCAAGCGATGCACGATGCTTACTGTAAAGCATTCGATCGCATGGGTCTTGAGTACCGTCCAGTACTTGCTGACTCTGGCGCTATCGGTGGTAGCGGCTCTCAAGAGTTCCACGTACTTGCTGAAAGCGGCGAAGACCTAATCGCATTCTCTACTGAGTCTGATTACGCAGCGAACATTGAAAAAGCAGAAGCAGCAGCGCCTGCAGGTGATCGCGCAGAGCCAACTCAAGAGATGACACTGGTTGATACACCAAACGCGAAAACAATCGCTGAACTTGTAGAGCAGCACGGTCTACCAATCGAGAAGACGGTTAAAACTCTATTCGTGAAAGCGTCTGACGAAGTTGATGCTGACATCATCGCTCTTATCGTTCGTGGTGACCACGAGCTAAACGAAGTGAAAGCAGAAAACCTACCTCAAGTTGCTTCTCCACTAGAGATGGCATCAGAAGAGGAAATGCGTGCACTTATCGGTGCTGGCGCTGGTTCTCTAGGCCCTGTAGGTCTTAAGCTGCCATTCATCGCTGACCGCTCTGTTGCTGTAATGAGCGACTTCGGCGCGGGTGCAAACATCGACGGCAAACACTACTTCGGTATCAACTGGGGTCGTGACGTTGAACTAGGTCAAGTTGAAGATCTGCGTAACGTAGTAGAAGGCGATCCAAGCCCATGTGGTCAAGGCACGCTAATGCTTAAGCGTGGTATCGAAGTTGGTCACATCTTCCAACTAGGTAATGTTTATTCAGAAGCAATGAACTGTGGTGTTCTTGGTTCTGACGGTAAAAACGTAATCCTAGAAATGGGTTGCTATGGTATCGGTGTTTCACGTGTTGTTGCTTCTGCAATTGAGCAAAACCACGACAAATACGGCATCATTTGGCCAGACGCACTAGCGCCTTTCCAAGTAGCTATCGTTCCTATGAACATGCACAAGTCTGAAGAAGTGAAAGAAGCGGCTGAGAAGCTGTACGCTGAACTGACGGCTATGGGTATCGAAGTACTATTCGATGACCGTAAAGAGCGCCCAGGCGTAATGTTCTCTGATATGGAACTTATCGGTATTCCTCACACTATCGTGATCGGCGATCGTTCAATGAAAGAAGGCAACTTCGAGTATAAGAACCGCCGCACTGGTGAGAAAACCGCAGTTGCAATGGCAGACATCGTTGAGCACGTTAAAGCTCAACTTCAATAAGCTGCACTAAGCACATTGTGCTGAATACATAGCGATGAAAAGGGTTGGCTTCGGTCAGCCCTTTTTTACGTCTGTTTTTATGGGTATAGACCCTCTCTGATATTTGCGTTGTTAATCTTTGGTTCAGATTCATCACCTTACACTGGATTTAATCTAGTAAGGAGGTCACTCATGGATCTAAAAAGTCTTCTTAACCAAGCGCTCAAATCAGACCTACTCAAGCAAGGCGCCGATGCTCTTGGTAAACAAACTAACAATATCAAATCTTCATCGAGCTCTAACCAACTGAAAACACTTGGTGCGGGCGCAATTGGTGGCGGTCTTATCGGCATGCTAATGGGCTCTAAGAAAAGCAAAAAGATGGCGAAGAAAGTGGGCACTGGAGCTCTAAAAGTCGGTGGCGCAGCGGCGTTAGGTGCTCTGGCTTACAAAGTCTACAACGATTGGCAAGCGAAGCAGGATACGCAAGGCGTCAACGAAACCTTCGATCCTGATGACAACAAACACGCGAAACTGATCCTTAAAGCCATGATTGGTGCAGCCAAAGCTGATGGTCATGTCGATGAACAAGAAATGGCTCGTATCGAACAAGCCCTGACAGAGATGGGCGCGGACGAACACGTAAGACAACTGGTTCATCGAGAACTTCACAAGCCTCTTGATCCTGCAGAAATTGCGCGCTTGGCAACATCACCGCAACAAGCATCAGAAATTTATCTCGCGTCATTGATTGTGGCAGATGAACAAAACTTTATGGAAAAAGCCTACTTACAAGAGCTTGCGAAGCAGCTCAATCTTTCTCCAGAAGTCACACTTCAATTGGAAGCACAATTACAGTGATGAATGTTTGCTCAAGTTGTCTGTGAATTTGAGCCAAAACAATTCTCTGCTTTGAGTTTCAAAACGGCTATGTGTATATTTGAGAGCAGTTATCATTTATTAAGGATTTAGCCATGCAAGTATACGGCTGTTGTGATTTGGTTCGTGAGCTTTACGCTCAAATTGGTAGTGGCGATCAAGCTTACGTTCCTCAAGCAATCTCATGTGCAGTAAGAGCACTAAATGATGTTGCTGCTGACGAGTCTTTACCAAAAGACGTTCGTGATAAAGCAGCATTTGCTGCAGCAAACCTACTGATCTCTGATTTCGAGGATAAGTAATGAATCTAACGAACTTCGAATCCATGGATCCAATCATGCTGATGAGCATCGTCAACATGAAGCTGCGTGATGACTTTGGTGGTGATCTGGATAAGTTGGTTGCATTCTTTGATATCGACCGAGCAGCACTTGAAGCAAAACTAGCTACGGCGGGCTTTGACTTTCTGCCTGACGCTGGTCAGTTCCGTTAATCGCTAACCAATACGGACAACGTAAGCAACGAATAGAAAAAAGGGCTTGATGCATTCATCAAGCCCTTTTCTTTTGTGCTTTGCGTAAGCTGATTAGCCGAACGAAGCCCAGATAACTGTCGCGACCAGAATCGGACAAACAAACTTCACGTATGCCGGCCACAGCTTACCGAACCAACCTTGAGTGAACTCCGGACAGCCTTGCTCAAGTTCTTTAATCTTCGAGTGACGGTTCCATACCCAACCACCAAATAAACAGAACAATAGCGCCGCCATAGGCTGTAAGTATTGCGTTGCGATAGTCGCAACCATGCCAAACAGAGCACCAAAGTTAAATACGATAACCACACTAAATAGCGCAATCAGACCACCTAAAACCCAACTCGTCGTGCTACGTTTGGTGTTAAATCGCTCACCCACCAATGCCACTGGGCATTCAAGCATCGAGATAGATGATGTCAGTGCCGCAATCGTCAGTAGTAAGAAGAAGACGATTGAGAACAGTTGACCAAGCAAACCTAAGCTATCAAACATCAATGGCAGAACAGTAAATACCAGCGTATCAGAACTCAATAGCGAACCATCTTCTGCGTAGATTTGAACGCCTTTTTGCATCGCAACGAACATCGCAGGCATCACCACTAGACCCGCAATAAAGGCAACTGCGGTGTCTACCATGGTTACGTTCATTGCCATCTTCGGTAGGTTCTCTTTCTTGCTTAAGTAAGAGCCGTAAATAAGCATCGAGCAGCCACCAATGGTCAGAGAGAAGAAACCTTGTCCCATTGCTGCAAGAATAAGCTTGCGATCCCATACTTTCTCGAAATCAGGCACTAGGTAATGCTTCAAACCTTCCATCGCACCGTTTTGCGTCATGATGTAGATGAACAGCAGACCAAATAGAACAAACAGTGCAGGCATTAGTCGTGTAGACCATTTCTCAATGCCTTGCTTCACGCCGCCTTGTACGATCAAAATGGTTAATACATAAAATGTAATCGTACCAAACAAATTGCGCTCAACACTGAAGCCTTTCAACCATTGTGTTGCTGCCTCCATGCCCATAATGTCGGTAATAGCCCCCAACATAAAGCAAATCAACCAGCCGCCAACAATCGAGTAAAATGCCAAAACGGCACTTGGCACACTCAGACCAATCCAACCAACAAGACCACCAAGCTTTTTGCCTATTGGGTTGCCTGTTAGAGAGCGCATACTATCAACTGGGTTGGCTTGACCATGACGACCGATCGCCATTTCAACCACCAGCATTGGAAATGCAACGATAAGAATCATCACCAAGTAAACCAACAAGAAGGCACCACCACCGTTACTTGCTGCTTGAGTAGGAAAACCCCAAATGTTACCTAGACCCACCGCAGCACCAGCTGCCGCTAAAATGAATCCAAGGCGAGAGCCAAAATGCTCACGAGGCTGAGAAGAAGTTTGTTGTGTCATACCACTCACACAAAATATCAATGAACTAGCTGACTAGTACACTATAGCAATATCGTCTACTCAACAAGAGTGATTAGGTTAATTACTCGACAATCGGATCAATTAGCAGACATTCAGTTTGTAAATTTCCACGTACATCTCATATTCACCACGTATCCGTTTTTGTCCTTTTGATGAATTTATAAATCAGCGTGAAGTGAGCCGAAAAATAATGAGTCGGTTTGTAAAGCATGAATAGTTCAGCGTGATTTCGTGTTGAAAAGTGGAACATAACGCTTCGATTTTCTCTCCTGAGGTCTATTTATCAACTAGTTATCTAACTATATCTGTTCATGTTCTTGCGAACATCGAGTAACTCAAGGAGAGAAAAATGAAGTTCACTCTACTGCATGGTGCAGTGATAGCGACCCTTAGTGTTAGCTATCAAGCTCAAGCCTACAATTGCCAAACTTTACCTGTATGGGATAACACAACGGTTTATAACTCCGGTGACCAAGTGCAAACCAAAGGGGCTGCGTATGAAGCGGCGTACTGGACACAAGGTAATGATCCGGTAAACAATTCAGGTCCATGGGAGGCTTGGAAAGGTCTTGGTCAATGTGATGGTGGCAGTACAAACCTACCTCCTACGGTGTCCTTCTCTTCTCCCGCGAATAATGCGCAAATCCCAGAAGGCAGCGTGATCACCTTATTAGCCAATGCCGCAGATGAAGATGGTCAAGTCGCTCAAGTTGAATTTCTTGCCGGGAACCAAACCGTGGCTATTGTAACCCAATCCCCGTTTCAAGCTGACTGGACAGCATTGGAGGGGGTCTCTCAGTTAACGGCGATCGCAACCGACAATGAAGGTGCCGTAACCACAACCAATGTGTCTATCTTCGTTCAACCACAAACCGAACTACCACCGCCAGTCGTTTCTCTAACGAACCCAACAGGCACAGAAACACCAAGTGTAGGTGACACTATTTCGGTAACCGCCGATGCAGCAGACAGCGATGGTTTAGTCACCCAAGTTGAGTTCTTCATAAACAACCAATCGGTTGCCGTCGATACCACTGCACCGTACGAATACGTCTGGACTGCAGCAGTTGGAACTCATACCTTTAAAGCGCAAGCAACCGACGATTCAAACCTATCGACCATGAGTCAAGAAGTCTCACTCGTCGTCAGTGACTCCAACTCTGGTGGTTGTGCAGACGCCGTGCCTTATGTTGCCGGTAACCGCTATGAAGTCGGTACACTAGTCTCTAACCTCAACCAGAAATACCGCTGTGATGTTGCAGGTTGGTGTTCTTCTGATGCAGCCTGGGCTTATGAACCGGGTGAAGGTTTGTACTGGCAAGATGCGTGGACTGGCTTAGGAGCCTGCTCAACGCCGCCTCAAGTTGCTATTACCGCACCAAGTGAAGGTCAAGTCTTACTTGCTGGTAGCAATGTTGAGATCTCAGCAGATGCCAGTGATGCAGATGGTAACGTGAGTCAAGTTGAGTTCTTTGCTAATAGCACCAGCTTAGGCGTGGTCGCTCAAGCGCCATATTCCGTTTTATGGAATGCAACGCTAGTTGGCACAAATCAACTTAAAGCCGTTGCAACAGACAACGATAATAATATTTCCGAGTCTGTTGTTAACGTGACAGTGAGTGACCAAGACTTGGTGATTTCATTGACGTCACCGAGTGCAGGTCAAACCGTAGGTTTAGGTAAAAATCTCGTCCTAAGCGCGGATGCAACCTCATTAACCTCCGGCGTTAAACACGTCGATTTTATGGTGAACGGAGCAATTGTCGCAACAGACACGACGGCACCTTACTCGACGAACTGGACACCAGCCGCGATAGGCAACTTTACGGTAAGCGCTCAAACCACCGACCTTTCAGGCACAACAGCACTCTCTGATGCCGCTTCAATTACCGTGGTCGAGAAAACCGAGAAACGCCACAAGTTGATTGGTTACTGGCACAACTTCGTGAACGGCGCAGGCTGCCCTATCCGCTTAGCTGATATGTCTGATGCATGGGATGTGATTGATATTGCCTTTGCAGAAAATGACCGCAACAGCGATGGTACCGTACATTTCAACTTGTACTCTGGAGACATCTATAGTGATTGTCCTGCATTAGATCCAACCCAGTTCAAACAAGATATGGCTGCATTGCAAGCCAAAGGTAAGAAGTTTGTTCTATCTCTTGGTGGCGCTGAAGGTACGATTACACTGAACACCGACCAAGATGAAGCAAACTTTGTATCGAGCCTGACCGCACTGATTGCCGAATGGGGCTTCGATGGTTTGGATGTGGATCTAGAAAGTGGTTCTAACCTACTGCATGGTTCGCAAATCCAAGCGCGTTTAGGTCGAGCTTTGTTGCAAATTGAACAGAACATGGGCGGCGATATGTACCTCACCATGGCACCAGAACACCCTTACGTGCAAGGTGGCTATGTGGCTTACAGCGGCATCTGGGGCGCATACATTCCAGTGATCAATGAGACGCGCAGCACGCTCGACCTACTACACGTACAGTTGTACAACAATGGTGGTTTGCCAACCCCTTACTTACCAGGATCGGCACCAGAAGGCTCAGTGGATATGATGGTGGCGCAATCTAAGATGTTGATTGAGGGCTTTGAATTAGCAGATGGCACCATGTTTGAGCCACTGCGTGATGACCAAGTCGCGATTGGCTTGCCATCGGGACCGAGCTCAGCTAACTCTGGTCAAGCACCAACACAGAACATCCTTGATGCGTTAGATTGCTTAACCAAGGGCACTTCATGTGGCACAGTGAAACCAGCGTTCAACTACCCGAACTACGCTGGTGTGATGACATGGTCAATCAATTGGGATGAACACGATGGCTTTAACTTCTCAAAACCAGTGGGTGACAAGTTAACTCAAATGAATGCTGAATAACTCGAATAGATACTGAATAGTACCCATGTAAAAAGAGCGCCGATAATAGGCGCTCTTTGTTGTTTCTGCTTCGCAAATTAAATCGTGAAGACTTGATAGTCTTTTAGCTCTGGAATTTTCTTCAGCAGATCCTGTTCTTCACCAGCCATATCATCCAGTGATTCACACAAATCTTCCGCTTGTTTCTCTACGTCTTTCGAGTGCTCTGCTAGGCGTTCTTGTACCTTAGCTTGCAGTTCTGTCATGCTTTCAGACAGTGCAGTTAAATTCAAACCACCATCTTCTTTCATCTTGGCAGACAACGCATCAAAAGCGCTGGCTAGGAATTCTTTGTTGAAAATTTCTTGTGCCTTCTCGAAGTCCTTTGACCACGATTCTGCCATCGACTCAAAGCTGTCAGCAGGCAGAATAAAATCACCATCTTTGTAGTAACGCGCTTCCACATCTGCGAAGAAGTCCTTTATCGCGACTTTAACATTATCAAACGAGTCTGGCGCATCAAGACTGACCGCAATGTCATCAATAATGTCGTTCGCTAATGCTAAGCCATCACTTGCCAGTTGTTTTGCTTGGGGAATATAAGCATTCATCTTCTCGCGGTAATTCTCGATTGCCGCTTTCTGATCATCATCAAGCTCAATCAGTTCGCCTTTAATGAACAGGTTATTGTCTTCGTCGACAACCGCTTTTTCACCATTGGTATGTACGATTTCTAAGTTCTGACCATCCATACGAACTTCGTTGTTAATATCGACGCGACACTGGGCTGCATAGCCACTGGCGCTGATGGTCAACAATGAGAGTGTGAGCAGTTTCTTCATTACTTTCTCTTTTTTCATGATTATTCCGCTTAACTATAACAACCAACTATGGATACGATGTCAGCAAATCGTCACGACTTCATAACAATTTGTTTTATCACCAATTTTCACATCAATCTCTTCCCCTTCTTCTCTGCCAATCAAAGCACGACCAAGGGGAGATTTTGGAGTAAGTACAAATACCTCTTTGCCTTGCCATTTAACAGTCAGTCCACCAGAGCAAGGACCGATAAAAAAGGTTTTTTCAACATCGTTCTCGTCGACTAATTCCACATAAGCACCAACCGCGATACGAGCATCGACAAAGTCACGTAGGACAAGAGCACGGTACTGACGAAGCTCTTCTTCACTTTCTTGCACACGCATCGCTTGCCCGTGCGCCAGATACGAAGCTTCAAGTGCTAGGGTGTCGTACTTGTGCTCTGGCACTGTTTCTTCATCGGTCGCGGCGTCAATGGCTCTTTGTGTCGAGGCGTGAGCAACGTGCAATTTATCTTCAAGTTGTTGAATGATTATTTGGACTAAATCAGCTTTGTTCATACTTTTAGGGCGCGCGTTAGGCACTCAGGGTGTGTTAATGTAACCCAGTTTATCATCAAACCAAGGTTTCCCTATTATGCAAAGTGCCTCGCTTCAGCAAACGCTTCAATCTGTGTTCGGATTTGACTCATTAAGACCCGGTCAACAGCCGGTGATTGAAGCAGTGATGAACGGACACTCGGCAGCAGCCATCTTTCCGACTGGTTCGGGGAAATCACTTTGCTACCAACTTCCTGCAACCCAGTTACCACACCTAACACTGGTGATTTCACCACTTCTTGCTCTGATGAAAGATCAGCTCGGTTTCCTGCAAAGTAAAGGCATAGCTGCGGCATCTATCGACAGTAGCCAAAGCCGAGAAGAAGCGCAGCAAGTTATGGCTGGCGTGAAGAATGGGCAGATTAAGATTTTGATGATTTCGGTAGAGCGGCTCAAGAACGAACGTTTTCGTGAATTCATTCGTCAGATTCCGCTCTCTTTGATGGTGGTCGATGAAGCACACTGTATCTCGGAATGGGGTCATAACTTCCGTCCTGACTACCTTAAACTGCCACAATACCAACGTGAACTGAATATCCCTCAAACGCTCTTGCTAACCGCAACGGCAACGCCAGCGGTTATCGAGGACATGCAAAACAAGTTTAATATCGCTGGTGAGAACATTACGGTTACTGGCTTCTATCGTCCTAATCTCGATATTTCTGTGGTGCCTTGCGACGAAGAAAATAAGCAAACGCAACTGAATGACATCATTGCTGCAACACCTAAACTACCGAGCATCGTGTATGTCACTCAGCAACAGACCGCTGAGCAAGTTGCCAGCTCTCTTATCCGTTTAGGCATCAATGCTCACGCTTATCATGCGGGTATGAAGAGCGACATTCGTGAGAAAATTCAACAACAGTTTATGGACTCGCAAATCGACTGCATTGTCGCAACAATCGCATTTGGGATGGGGGTAGATAAATCTGACATTCGCCGTGTTATTCACTTCGATTTACCAAAATCTATCGAAAACTACGCACAAGAAATTGGGCGCGCCGGACGTGATGGACAGCGTTCGGAGTGTATTCTTTTGGGCAATACCTCCGGCTTAACGGTATTAGAGAACTTTGTTTACGGTGACACGCCAGAGCCAAGCTCAATCAATTATGTACTGGAGCAAATTCGCGAGAACACTCCGCAGTGGGAGGTGATGGCGTTGCGATTGTCTCGCGACAGCAACATTCGCCAACTTCCGCTAAAAACCTTATTAGTTTACCTAGAGCTGGCAAAAGTAATTGAAGCCAAATACAGTTATTTCGCAGAATATCGCTTCAAGTTTTTACAAGAACAAAGTTTCATCCTCAATCAGTTCCAAGGCGAGAGACGTCAGTTTGTTGAAGCCATTTTTGCTTGTTCAACCAAAGCCAAAGTATGGTGCCAAGTGGATTTAGAAGCATTATGGATGAACTATCAGTCTGAGCGCAGCCGTGTGGTTGCGGCGCTAGATTACTTCCACCAAAATGGCTGGATTGAATTAGAAAGCAAACAGCTTACGGATGTTTACTCGGTTCTCCCTGCCACTCAAAGCCAAGAAGCTATCTCTCAGCATTTAATTGAGTTGTTCCAATCCAAAGAACACAAGGACATTGAACGAATTCATACTATGTTGAGTCTGTTCCAATCGTCAGACTGTTTAAGTCACCAACTGGCGCAGTACTTTGCCGATCACGATGCTCCAACTCAATGTGGTCACTGTTCAGTGTGTCGTGGACAAGTCGCATCTTTTCCTCAACCACAACAAACACAACCTGAATTGGGACACCTATCGACTTGGGTTGATGAATTTGTCCAGCTTTCACCAACGGCGATTAGCAATGCAGCTGTCGCACGCTTCTTATGTGGAATTAGCACACCAATTATCACGCAACTGAAAGCGAGCAAGTTACGCGGTTATGGGTCAATGGCAAATGTCTCTTTTGAGCAAGTACTAAAGCAGGTTGAATTAGCGCGAGCTTAGAAGAAACTCAATTGACGCGCTTGTTGCTCAGGCTTGAGCATCACACTTAAGCCTAATAAGCGTATCTCTCGACCATTTTGGCGCTTGAGTATATCTCTTAACAGTACTTTAAAGTCATCGAGCTCTAACTGAGGGTGGATGTGCTCAATTGTCGTGAGTTGAAAATCGGCAAATTTGAGTTTAATACCCTGTTTGATAATAGACTTATCCGGACAGGCTTTTTCCAATCGTTTCTCTAGTTCAGGGTAGAGCTTGTCTTCAATCACCTGCCAGCATTCATCGTAAGTCACAATGTTTTCGCTAAAGGTGCGCTCGACCCCAACCGACTTACGTTCACGCTCAACCACCACTTCACGATCGTCGATGCCATGACTACGTTTCCAAAGCGAAGCACCTTGGCGTCCAAATTGACGTAGCAGCTCACGATAGTCGCTGTTTTTGATATCCTCACATAGGTAAAAGCCCGCTTGATGTAGCTTCTCCAAGCTCACTTTACCAACTCCTGGAATCTTTTCTAACGGCAGTTTGTCTACGACTTCTTGAACCTTTTCTGGCGGAATAACAAATTGTCCATTGGGTTTATTCATGTCTGAAGCCACTTTGGCAAGAAACTTAATCGGTGCAATACCTGCCGATGCAGTAAGTCCAAGCTCATTCCAGATATCATTGCGGATCGATTCTGCGATTAAGGTTGCAGAACCCCGACAAGCAGTCGAGTCAGTCACATCAAGATACGCCTCATCAAGTGATAGTGGCTCGATAAGTGGCGTGTATCGCTCGAAAATGGTACGGATCTGTTGGGACACTTGTTTGTATACGTGCATTCGTCCCGGGACGACGAGCAAATGGGGGCAAAGTTGAAGCGCTCTGGCTGTTGGCATCGCACTGCGCACACCGAATTTACGCGCTTCATAGTTACAGGTGCTGATCACGCCGCGTTGTTTCTCATGACCGCCAACGGCAAGCGCAATACCACGATAACTGGGGTTGTCACGCATCTCGACCGCTGCATAAAAGCAATCCATATCAACGTGAATTATTTTTCTGACTCGCTCAATCACGTTCCGCACACAAATAAACACTGTTTAAAAAAACAGTATAGCTCTAAATACACGTATTGGAAATAGTGTTATCTGGAGTCAGGTAGCAACAATTTTTCATGGCATTAAAGTGACATTTCATTATTATTGACTTCTATAACACTAAAGTTGATTTATATACGAAAGTAGGGAAACTTTTTGAGTAATAAAATACTGGTCGTCGAAGACAGTCGCGCCTTTAATAACTACTTACAACAAATCTTAAATCAGGCGGGTTATGAAGTACTTGCTGCCGAAAGCTATGCGGAAGCACAATCTATTTTAACGTCTCAGCCTGAGCTTCTCTGTGCAGTTTTAGATTACTGCTTACCGGATGCGCAGGACGGTGAGATCATCGATTTAGTCCTTTCTCACCAACAAAAAGTCATCGTGCTTACGGCGATGTTGCAAGATGATGCTCGTGAAAAGATGCTGGCAAAAGGCGTACTCGATTACATCTTAAAAGACAGCATGGCCTCCGTTTCTTACCTTCTTCCTCTGATTAAACGCCTGACCAACAACCAGCAACACAAATGTCTGGTTGTTGATGACTCAATGACGGTTCGCCGCCATGTCGTACAATTACTTGAGCATCAATACATCCAGACATTGCAAGCCGAGAATGGTCAACAAGCAATCGAAGTTATTGAACAAAATCCAGATATTACCTTGGTTCTGACCGACCATGATATGCCAATCAAAGATGGCATCACTATGATCCGAGAGCTTCGCCAAAAGCTCGATAAAAACCAATTGGCGATCCTTGGGATCTCTGGAAGTGATGACCACTCAATGACAGCGCGCTTTCTAAAAGCGGGAGCAAACGACTTTCTGTACAAGCCTTTTAATCAAGAAGAGTTCTTTTGTCGGGTCCATCAAATCTTGGATATGAAAGAAGCCACAACAGATTTATTTAGAATGGCGAACCAAGATTCACTCACTGGCTTATGGAACCGTCGCTTTTTATTTGGGCAAACATGTGACAACGATGAGCAACGCAATATTGCTATGCTAGATATCGATTTCTTTAAGAAAGTGAATGATAACTATGGTCATGATGGTGGCGATGCTGCACTTGTTATGGTCGCCAATATATTAAAAATCTATTTTCCTGATGATGTGATTGCACGATTTGGGGGCGAAGAGTTTTGCATCCAAGCCTACGGCAGCTACGACGACTTTGTGACACGTTTAGAGCAAATGCGTCAACGCGTAGAGAAAACTCCGATTCCTTATCAAGATGACCAGATTCAAGTAACCATCAGCGTCGGTGTTTCAAACATCAAGGGCAATTTAGATCAGCAAATTAAAGTCGCGGATGACCGTTTGTATCAAGCGAAAGGAAACGGGCGGAATCAAACCGTATCTCAGTAGACGGCACTTAATGTCACCAACCTAATTCAATACTCAAACAGAAACCAAAGCCGAAAAAACAAAACCCAGCCATTGGCTGGGTTTTATCATTCTTATTATCGCATATTAAGCAATGCGATCTTTTTCCCATGCAGCAAGCTTCTCTGCGCGGGCTGCTTCACGTGCTTCGCGCTTCTTACGTGCATCACATGGTTCTGGGCAGTTACATACTTTCTCAATACCAACCGCACCTAGACCGCCACAGCTGCCTTTCACGACCTTCTTTTGGAAGATGTAACCAACTGCCATCGCTGCAATTACCGCAACAAAGACAGCAAAAGTAATTAGAAATGTACTCATAAGGACATGCTCACTTCTGTTGTTATTTCTTCATGAACGGCTTGTATGCTTCCGAAGCCAGCTCTTTAAAACCATCATCCGTTTTCACAATCATGAAAACAGGAATATTATTCTCATTTGCGATTTCCATGCCTTTGTCTTCACCTAGCACCATAAGACCAGTTGCAAGACCATCAGCTGTCATCGACGATTTATCCAGTACCGTTACAGACACCACCTTATGATGGATTGGTTTGCCCGTATGCGGGTTAATGATATGAGAGTATCGCACACCATTGCTCTCAAAGTAATTACGATAGTCACCGCTTGTTGCAATTGCCATGTCACCTGGTTCAATAATCTCTTGAATTGAACGCTCATCAACGGTTGGTTTTTCAATCGCAATACGCCATGGCACACCTTCACGGTTTATGCCTTTCAAACGCATTTCACCGCCAACTTCCACCATGTAGTTATGAATGCCTTCTGATTGCAGGTAATCTGCCACAACATCCACACCCCAACCTTTGGCAATCGTCGATAAGTCAACGTACAAGTTTGGAATATCTTTCGACAGCTTGTTACCTTCAACAGAAAGGTGATGGATACCAGTATTCGCTTTACGAGCTGCTAGCTCTTCATCTGTTGGAACCACATCCGGGCGCGCTTCTGGACCAAAGCCCCATAGGTTCACTAGTGGACCTACGGTTACGTCTAGTGCTCCTAGAGTAAGACCGTTCAAGCGAATCGCTTCTTTCACTACCGTTGCTGTTTGTGGCGATACTTCAAATGGCTCGCTAGTTTTATGTTGATTAAAACGGCTAAGCTCTGAATCTTCACGGTAAGTCGACATTTGATCGTTCACTTCTTCTAGCAATCGATCGATTTCAGTCTGAAGCGCTTCTGGTGAAGGTAAACCATCTTGCTCGATGTATTTAATGTTGTAAGTAGTCCCCATCGTTGGACCACTTAAATGAATTTGATCCGCAGGCTGCTCACAGCCAGCCAAAACCAATAGAGAAGCGAATGCAACAAGCCACTTTTTCACTTGTTTACTCCTATTATCGTTAAATTGATATGGAAAATGGGTTCTCTTGAGATAAACCGATTTCCTATATCAACTGTTGAATATCATTTTGTTTGTTACAAAAAATAATGGCTAGCCCTTATAGAGCTAGCCATAGATTCAATCACTTGGGAGGATTAACCACCGAAGTCATCTAGAAGGATGTTCTCATCCTCTACACCTAGATCTTTTAGCATGCCGATTACAGCAGCGTTCATCATAGGTGGACCACACATGTAGTATTCACAGTCTTCTGGCGCTTCATGATCACGTAGGTAGTTCTCGTAAAGAACATTGTGAATGAAGCCAGTGTAACCATCCCAGTTATCTTCTGGCATAGGGTCAGACAGTGCACAGTGCCATACGAAGTTATCGTTCTCAGCCGCTAGGCCATCGAAGTCTTCTACGTAGAACATTTCACGCTTAGAACGTGCACCGTACCAGAATGACATCTTACGCTTAGAGTGCAGACGTTTTAGCTGGTCGAAGATATGAGAACGCATTGGAGCCATACCTGCACCACCACCAACGAATACCATTTCAGCATCAGTGTCTTTCGCGAAGAACTCACCGAACGGACCTGAAATCGTACACTTGTCGCCTTCTTTTAGAGACCAGATGAACGATGACATGATACCAGGTGGTACATCAGGATTATTAGGCGGCGGCGTAGCGATACGCACGTTCAGCATAATAATACCTTCTTCTTCTGGGTAGTTAGCCATTGAGTAAGCACGGATCGTATCTTCGTTTACCTTAGACTCGTAACGGAACAAGTTAAATTTGTCCCAATCTTCACGGTACTCGTCAGGTACATCGAAGTCAGCGTACTTAACGTGGTGAGCTGGTGCTTCAATCTGGATGTAACCACCAGCACGGAAAGGTACTGATTCGCCATCTGGAATTTGTAGCTTAAGCTCTTTGATGAATGTCGCTTTGTTATCGTTAGAGATAACTGTACATTCCCACTTCTTAACGCCGAAGATCTCTTCAGGAAGCTCGATGTCCATGTCAGTTTTCATTGCAACCTGACACGCTAGACGCTCACCTTCACGTGCTTCACCTTTAGTAATATGGTCAAGCTCGGTAGGTAGGATGTCACCACCACCTGATTTAACTTTTACGCGACACTGACCACAAGAGCCACCGCCACCACAAGCAGAAGATACGAATACGCCAGCACCAGCTAACGCAGATAGTAGCTTACCACCTGGTTGTGTAACGATCGCCAGTGAAGGGTCATCGTTCACAGAAATTGTAATGTCACCTGTTGGTACAAGCTTAGACTTAGCGAAAAGAATCACTAGTACTAGCGCAAGTACGATCAGAGTAAACATCACTACACCAAGAATAATGTCCATTGACTATTCCTTAATTGTTGCGGTTTACCCGACTTACAGTTGAACACCAGAGAAAGACATAAAGCCTAACGCCATAAGACCTACAGTGATAAACGTGATGCCTAGACCACGTAGACCTGGAGGTACATCTGAGTACTTCATCTTCTCACGGATACCTGCAAGAGCGACGATCGCTAGCATCCAGCCCACACCAGAACCGAAACCGTAAACAACAGATTCAGCAAAGTTGTAGTCACGTTGTACCATGAAAGATACACCACCGAAGATCGCACAGTTTACTGTGATCAGCGGTAGGAAGATGCCTAGCGCGTTGTACAAAGGTGGGAAGAAACGGTCAAGAACCATCTCTAGGATCTGTACAAGTGCTGCGATTACACCGATGAAGGTGATGAAGTTTAGGAAGCTAAGGTCTACGCCCTCAACTAACGCGTTCTCTTTCAGAACTAGGTTGTAAACTAGGTTGTTCACAGGAACCGCGATAGTTAGTACTACCACTACTGCAACACCTAGACCGAAAGAGGTCTTAACTTTCTTAGATACGGCAAGGAAAGTACACATACCTAGGAAGAAAGACAGTGCCATGTTTTCGATGAAAATCGATTTAACTAGCAGACTGATGTAATGTTCCATGACGCCCTTACTCCTTCGCTTCTACTTGTTCTGGTTTCAGAATACGGATTACCCAGATTAGGAAGCCGATTAGGAAGAATGCAGATGGTGCTAGTAGCATCAGACCGTTTGGCTGGTACCAACCACCGTTGCTCACTAGAGGTAGAACTTCCATGCCGAATAGCTTGCCTGAACCGAATAGTTCACGGAAGAAACCTACAGTGATAAGAACGAAGCCGTAACCTAGACCGTTACCGATACCATCAATTAGCGATGGGATTGGCGCAGATTTCATTGCGAATGCTTCAGCACGACCCATTACGATACAGTTCGTGATGATAAGACCTACGAATACAGATAGCTGTTTAGAGATATCGTATAGGTAAGCTTTAAGCACTTGGTCTACCACGATTACTAGCGATGCGATGATTGCCATCTGAACGATGATACGCACACTGTTAGGAATGTGGTTACGGATCAGAGAAACAGAGAAGTTAGACAATGCAGTTACGAAAGTTACCGCTAGTGTCATTACAAATGCTGTTTCTAGTTTAGTTGTTACTGCAAGAGCAGAACATACACCAAGAACCTGCAGCGCGATCGGGTTGTTGTCCAACACCGGCGCCATAATGCTCTTTTTAATGTTTTGTGCGCTAGACATTAGTTCAGACCTCCGTCACGAACTTTTGCTAGGAAAGGACCAAAGCCCATGTCACCTAACCAGAAGTCAAATGTACCTTGAACACCGTTACCAGTTAGTGTCGCACCAGATAGGCCATCAACGCCGTGTTCAGAACCTTCTGGAGCACCACCTTTAACAATCTTGATTGCTGGTTTGTGGTTCTCGTCGAATAGTTTCTTACCAACGAATTGAGCACGCCATGCTGGGTTTTCTACTTCACCACCAAGTCCAGGAGTTTCACCTTGCTCGTAGTAAGTAATACCAGACACAGTGTTACCGTCAGTTTCAACCGCAACGAATGCGTACATCATAGACCATAGACCGTTACCGTGAACTGGAATGATAACTTTAGAAATGTCATCACCACTTTTCACTAGGTAAACGATACCTGTGTTAGCACGACGCAGGATCTTAGCTTTGTCTTCATCAGCCGTTAGCTTGATAGACTCAGCAGGATCTTTAGCTGCTTTACGTTGGTCGTAGTTAGCTGCTGTAGAGCCGTCTTCAGCTTTCTCTACAAAATCACCAGTTTTGAAGTCAACTAGACGAGGTTCGATGTACTCAGCAAATAGCTCAGGAACTTTCTTACCTTCAGCGTCGATACCCGCAACTTCGATGATCTTAGATTGCTTATCTAGTACAGCGTTAGCTTTTTGCTGGTCACGCAGACCCACTGCTGCTGTTGATACGATGATTGAACAAACAAGGCTCAACCCGACAACAACACCCAGCGTCTTTTTAATGCTGTCGTTATTACTTGCCATAGCGTGCTAGTCTCCGCTTGATGTTCTTCTCGATAACTACATGGTCGAACAGAGGTGCGAACAGGTTCGCGAATAGAATCGCCAGCATCATACCCTCTGGGTAAGCCGGGTTAACTACACGGATCATCACACACATTGCACCGATTAGGATGCCGTACCACCATTTACCACCGTTAGTAAATGAAGCTGATACTGGGTCAGTTGCCATGAAGAACATACCGAATGCAAAACCACCTAGAACTAGGTGCCAGTGCCATGGCATGTTGAACATTGGGTTGGTGTCAGAACCGATCACGTTGAATAGTGTCGATACTGCGATCATACCGATCATTACACCTGCGATGATGCGCCATGAAGCGATTCGCATGTAAACGATCATCGCTGCACCGATCATTAGAGCAAGCGTTGATACTTCACCAATTGAGCCTGGGATGTTACCGATGAATGCATCCATCCAAGTGATAGGAGCGCCAGTGATGTTGTTGATCAATGCGCCGCTACCGCCGTGAGCCCATTGGCTAAGAGCAGTTGCACCAGAGAAGCCGTCAGCCGCAGTCCATACTACGTCACCCGAGATTTGCGCTGGGTAAGCGAAGAATAGGAAAGCACGACCTGCAAGAGCAGGGTTCAGGAAGTTACGACCTGTACCACCGAAGATCTCTTTAGCAACAACAACACCAAATGTGATACCTAGTGCCGCTTGCCATAAAGGTAGCGTTGGTGGAACGATAAGTGCGAACAGGATAGAAGTTACAAAGAAACCTTCGTTAACTTCGTGCTTACGCACCATACAGAAAAGCACTTCCCAGAAACCACCAACAATAAATACTGTTGCGTAGATTGGTAGGAAGTAAGTCGCACCTAGTAGCATCTTACTGCCAACGCCAGCTTCCGCACCGATGGTGCCACCAAGCATTTCTGTTAGCCAGTAGTGCCAGTTACCTGCGATAACTGTCGCTAGTTGGTCACCAGCGTACATGTGGTTAAGTGCTGCGATAGCTTGGCCACCCGCATTGTACATACCCCAGAACATTGCTGGGAATACTGCGAACCAAACCATGATCATGATACGTTTTAAGTCAACGCTATCACGAACGTGCGAGCTACGTTTTGTTACTAGACCTGGCGTGTAGAATAGTGTTGCTGCTGCTTCGTACAGTGCAAACCACTTTTCGTGCTTACCGCCTGGTTCAAAATGATGCTCGATATCCTCAATGAATTTCTTAAGCATGGATTACCCTTCCTTCACGATGGTATCTAGGCATTCACGAAGTAACAGACCGTACTCGTATTTACCAGGACATACAAAGGTACACAATGCTAGATCTTCTTCATCCAGTTCAAGCGCACCAAGTGCTTGAGCACTATCAGTATCGCCTGCACATAGATCACGAAGTAGCAGTGTCGGTTCCATATCAAGCGGCATTACGCGCTCGTAGTTGCCGATTGGAACCATTGCACGGTCACTACCGTTAGTCGTTGTTGTCATGTTGAACAACTGACCTTTGAAGATGTGACCAAGGAAAGATTTCGTGATTGAGAACTTGTTTTTACCAGGTACAGCCCAGCCAAACAGTTCTTTGTCACGACCTTCGCGTAACACAGAAACTTGTTGGTGGTAACGACCTAGGTAGGCATGTGGACCAGACGCTTGAGTACCAGAAAGTACCGAGCCTGAAATCACACGAACTTCACCAGGCATCAACTCGCTGTCAGTTAGGTCTTCAAGAGAAGCACCAACAACTGTACGAAGAAGACGTGGGTTGTTCACAACAGGACCAGCTAGAGACACAACACGATCAGTGTAAAGCTCACCAGTTAGGAAAAGCTGACCGAACGCGATAACGTCTTGGTAGTTGATGCTCCATGCCACATTTTCTGCATTCACTGGGTATAGGAAATGCATGTGGGTGCCAGCAAGACCTGCTGGGTGAGGGCCATCGAAGACGTGTTCTTCTACGTTTGACTGAGAAGAGCGTGGCAAGCTAGTGCCAGACTTACATACGTAAACCTTGCCTTCTGTCAGGGCTGAAAGAATGTCTAGACCGGCAACGAATGCTTCTTGTTGTTCATTGATGATCAACTCAGGCTGTGCTGCTAGTGGATTAGTATCCATTGCAGTTACGAAAATAGCCTTAGTAGCAGACTCGATTGCTGGAACCTTGCTAAACGGACGAGTACGTAAAGCGGTCCAAAGACCAGATTCAACCAATTGAGTCTTGATCACTTCGCGATCTAGACCTGCTAGTTGAGCTGCTTCGAACTTATCAAATGTAACCTGCTCTTCGCCTGCTACTTCAATCACTACTGATTGAAGTACACGCTTAGCGCCACGGTTAATTTCGATCACTTTACCGGCTGCTGGAGCAGTGAACTTCACGCCAGGGTTCTTTTTGTCTTCAAAAAGAACTTGCGCTTTTTTCACTTCATCGCCAACGCGGACATGCATGGTAGGACGCATGCCAACGTACTCTTCGCCAAGCAAGGCGACTTTTTTGATGGTCTTACCATCATTAATCACCTGGGATGGAGCTCCTGCGATAGGAAGATCCAAGCCCTTCTTTATTGTAATCATACGCACTTGCACTACTTTTATCGGGAAAAAGATTCTTTTGATTGCGTAACTTTTAGACACGACATCAGTGTCCGGTTTTGATGTTGTTTAAAACATCAAAATCGCAACATCCTATTAATTATCTCGTCACAAATATTAGGCGAGATTTATCAGGTGCCGTAGTCTAGCATTTTTTAGGAACTTGATGCCATGACCAATCTTAGGAAAGGAGGGTTTATTTCGGTAGAACAAGGTCTAAAAGGTTAAAGAATAGTCATAAGTTTGACCGAACGCACAAATGCCAATTCCCATATATTTGATATGGAATAAAAACATTCATGCTTTGAAACATGCATTAATTTTCATTCATTTGTTGAAACACTGTTAACACTTTTTATAACCTTTATTTGTGCCACATTTTTGTCCCGAAAAGATGTAAAACAAAAAAAGATGGCCGAAACCATCTTTTTAAATCAGTGTTTTAATCGCGCTCTAGCGACCGCCACCCATACACATAGGACTATCTGGTGCCCCATCTTGTTCAAGCTTCCACTCTTCGTTGGTGTAAGTGTGGATCGCTAATGCATGAATGTGATTATCGAGCTCATCAGCCAATACAGTATGTACCTGACGGTGACGTCCAATAAGGCGCTGACCCGCAAATGCATCACTCACCACAATCACTTTGAAGTGACTTTCAGAACCCGGCGGAACGTTATGCATATAGCTCTCATTGATCACTTTCAAATAATTAGGTTGCAGCTCACTGTGCAGTTTCTTTTCTATGATTTCTTGGATCATATTCAGTCCTCATTGATGCCAATTCGGTAAGTATATACTCTAGTTTACTAAATGAAATCAACGAAACGCCCCGCTGCGAGTTCTTCAACGCCAGGTAGTTCGCTAAAAGCCTGTGAAAATCAGTAAATTTGACAGCTTTTTGTATCTTGAATCTTCATCATTTGCGACAATAATCACTAATTTCCGAATCTACTTACGTTTAGTTATGAAAACCGAATTGAATCTTCATGATCGTAGCCTGACCCTACATCGTTTCCCAATGCGCTCTAATGAGACTCTTCAAGCATGGGACGCAGGTGATGAATACCTCATCAATCACGTGGAAGAACTTGCACTGCCTGACAATCAAAATATCGTGGTTATTAACGATAACTTTGGTGCGTTGGCTTGCTGGTTTTCAGACAAACACAATGTCACTTTAGTCAGTGATTCTTTTATCTCCCACAAGGGAGCACAACAAAACCTAGAGCAAAATGGTGGCAACAAGGTCGCATTTCTCACCACCATGGATGAGATTCCTGCGAATGCAGACTTGGTTTTGTTACAGCTACCTAAAAGCAACCGACATCTTGTTTGGCTGTTGAGTCAATTGCGTAAAACGTTGCCCGCGACCTGCCCTATTATTGCGGTCAATAAAGCGAAAGAGATCCATACTTCGACACTGAAATTATTCGAAAAATACTTAGGCGAGACAAAAACCTCTCTAGCATGGAAAAAACACCGTCTAGTCTTCTCACACGCAAATGCGCAACCTGTTATGGAAGTAGACCCAATGACAGTATGGGGAGTTGACGGCGAAAACATCGAACTCAAAAACCTGCCAAATGTTTACTCTGGTGAAAGCCTGGATTTAGGGGCACGTTTTATGCTTCAACACCTCCCTCAAGATTCGGAGCTAAAACACGTCATCGATCTTGGTTGTGGTAATGGTGTTCTATCCGTAAAGGTGGGGCAATTGAATCCCCAAGCACGCCTGACTTGTGTCGATGAGAGCTTTATGGCAGTCGAGTCTGCGAAACAAAACTTATTGGCGAATTTAGGAGAAGAGCGTGATATTCAGTGCATTGCCAACAACTGTTTGGATGGATTTAAATCAAGCAGTACTTGTATGGTGATGTGTAACCCGCCTTTCCACCAGCAGCAAGCGATTACTGATCACATTGCATGGCAAATGTTCTGCGATGCCAAACAAATACTGAACCAAGATGGCAAACTATTGGTCATAGGAAACCGTCACCTTGGTTACGATGCGAAGCTAAAACGTCTATTTGGCGACAAAAATGTGAAATTAGTCGCTTCTAACAATAAGTTCGTGATTTTACAGGCAACGAAAAATCCTGCTAAATTAGGCGCAAAGCAATAAAGTCCTGACTTTAGCAAAATGTTTAAAAGGAATAATAAGATGAAAAAACTGGTACTCGCGGCTTCGGTTGCTTTGCTTGCTGCATGTTCAGCGCCACAACAACCTCAACTGAATCTGATGCCTGAAACGACATTAAGCACAAACCCTATCGTACAAGGTAAGAGCTATAGCCTAACCAGTAAAGATGTACGCGCAGCACAATACGTTGCACTTGTTGACAACGGTCGTTCAAACATTTTGCCTCTTCATGCAAAGCAAAACCTACGCATTTCTCTTGAAGAAGCGCTAGAGAAGCAGTTCTCTTCTCAGGGCTTCCACTCTGATCTAAACAGTGACAATTCGATTGAGCTGCAAGTTCAAGAAGCGTTGGTGAACGTGAAGCATTCAGTGATGGAAAATCATATGGATGCAAAAGTGGTACTAGAGATCACGGCGGAAACTCCGCAAGGCAAGCTTGTTAAGACCTATACTGGTACAGCTAAACGTTCGGGAACATTAAGCGCTTCAGATTCAGATATTGAGCAAACATTAAATGATGTTGTTGCTTTAACATTGAAAGAAATCGCGAATGACCCTGAGCTTCGTCAATACATGCAGGAGCGATTCTAATGCTACGCAAAGTTATTCTTTCTCTCGCGCTATTGAGCTGCAGTGTTTTCGCAGGTCCGAAAGTTGCGTTTGAAACAACACTGGGTAACTTCACCGTTGAGTTAAATGAGGAAAAAGCGCCAATTACTGTCGCTAATTTCCTTAAATATGTCGAAGACGGTAGCTACGAGGGCACCATTTTCCATCGAGTGATCCCTGGCTTTATGGCACAAGGCGGCGGCTTCAACCAAGATATGCAAATGGTGAAGACATACGCACCAATTAAAAACGAAGGTAACAATGGTTTAAACAATGACCGTGCTACTATCGCGATGGCTCGTACCAACGCTCCAGACTCTGCTACTCGCCAGTTTTTCATTAACCTAGTAGATAACGACTTCTTGAACTATGGCGCTCGCCCACCGGGTTACGCTGTGTTTGGCGAAGTCACTGAAGGCTTTGACGTCATTCAAAAGATGGCACAACAGCCAACCAAATCTGTCGGTCGCATGCGCGATGTCCCTGATACGCAAATCGTCATCACCAAAGCAACACTGCTCAAATAGCCAAACTCATAAGCCCTTTGAATATTCGAAGGGCTTTCTCTTTTAGTGGCTCAATTTTAACGGATTGATTTATGTCTTCATTGCCTTCCATCACTTGGTTGGAAACGGTAAAAAGTTACCTTGATAAACGCCTGCTTTGGGTTTTCATGTTGGGTTGCTCCAGTGGCTTCCCATGGGTACTTATTGGTTCAAATATGTCGGGTTGGCTGAAAGATGCAGGTCTCACTCTGTCTGCTATTGGCTACTTCGGCAGTGTATTTGCGGTGTACGCAATCAACTTTATGTGGGCTCCTTTGGTCGATCGCGTCAAGCTGCCTGTATTACATCGCTTGCTAGGGCAGCGTCGTAGCTGGATCTTTCTATGCCAAAGTGTCGTGCTGGTCGCGACTCTATTTATTGCAGGTGTAAATCCAGCGGAAAACCTAGTTTTCACCTCACTGCTCGCATTGTGTATTGCCACCGCATCAGCAACACAAGACATTGCGATTGATGCATTCCGTATTGATAGCTTTCCAAAATCAGAAGATTCGAAATTACCGCAAGCCTCCGCAATGGCAGTAATTGGTTGGTGGACTGGCTACTCTTTACCTGGTTACTTGGCATTCATCAATGCAGACAGTGTCGGTTGGAATGGCGTGTATTACGGCATGGCGTTTATTGTCATCATTTTGATGCTCTTCACTTTGCTGGTAGGTGAACCGAAAACACAACGTGAACAGCTTCAATCGGAAGCAGAGCAGCGCCATAAAGAAGTAGTTGGCTCTAAATTAGTCGCTTGGTTTACCGTTACCGTTGTAGAACCTTTCTTAGATTTCTTCAATCGAAATGGTGTTCGTGTTGCCATCACGCTTTTATTGTTTGTTTTCCTATTCAAGATTGGGGAAGCATTCTTAGGTCGTATGTCCATCGCTTTCTATAAAGAGATAGGTTTTAGCAACGAGCAAATCGGTTACTACTCGAAACTCATTGGCTGGGGTGCGACCATGTTGTTCACCTTTGTCGGCAGTATGTTCAACGTTAAGTTTGGTATTGTACGTGGCTTGATGATTGGTGGTATTGCAATGGCAGCAAGCAACCTGATGTTTGCTTGGATCGCGAAAGTCGGACCAAATGAACACTTGTTCTTGGCGACGATCATTGTTGATAACTTCACGACGGCATTCTCGACAGTGGCGTTTGTATCATTCTTGACGATATTGACCGGTCAAGCTTTCTCAGCGACTCAATACGCATTGTTGGCGTCGCTAGGTAACTTTGGGCGAACAACATTGGCGTCATTCAGTGGCGAACTGGTCGATTATCTGAATGATTGGACCACATTCTTCGTTATTACTGCCGTAATGGTTGTGCCAAGCTTGATCATGCTCTATTCATTGCGACACTACTTTACTGAGTTGCTGGAAAAGGCAAGACAAAGAAATTAAAGAAAAGATGATGAAGAAAGCCACCGAGATAAGGTGGCTTTTTGTTCGAGTTCCTAGCTTATGGATACATGCCTTTACCAAACAGATTGAAGATTCTCGCGACACCCTGTGTGAATATCATTGGCTCGGTCAGTACTGTCAAACATAAGCAGTCTTCACCGGGCTTAGTAAAAGGGCTATGTTTTACTGACGCATCTCTTACCAGCATATCTCCCACTTCGTAGTGACCATCTTCATCACTGAATCCACCATGGAGTACAAGTGTCGATTCTTGTCCTTTGTGCGTGTGCTGTGGAATACGAACATCTTCGCTTATATACATAAGGTTAACGCGCGCATCTTCCCCTAAATCCAATTGAGCGCTATACACTTTTCCACCGTAACTCTTCCACTCCCCCACTAAATCTGAAAAGCGACTGAGCGTTTTTGGAAGCTTGAAATCTTTACCCGCAACCGCCACCTTCGCTACATCTTTAATAATAATGCTATCTGGTTTGGGCTCTGCCGTAATAATGTCGTTAAACATACTGTCGAACTCTGCATCGTATTCTGGTGAAATGTCATCAACGACAACATTCGCCTGTGCAGCTTCTAACTGATTTACATACTCTCGGCATTTGGAACAGTTTTCTAGATGTGTGGCAACCACCAGACCAGAAACTGCATCAATACTTCCGGAAGCGTAAGCTTCTAACAAGTTGTTATCTGGATGTTTGTTCATAATTGCTCCGTATGCATTGAATGCCTCAACTTCTCTACCGCGAGTCTCAATCGTGATTTCACGGTCCCCAAAGGTATGTCGAACAACTCAGCGACTTGTTGGTGTGGCAACTCTTCGAGGTATACTGCCTGCAAAACGTCTCTTTGATTCTTCGGCAGGATGTCTAAAAACTTCACCACCTGATCTTTGAGCATGTCTTGCTCTGGCGAATAATGGTCCACCAAATCAGGCGGATAATAATCTGATGGCCAAATGTCGTCAGAATGGATGTGTAGGTCCTTACCCTTTTGCTTTCTTAGTAAATCAAAACAAAGGTTACGGATAATGGTGTAAATCCATGTCGACAAAGCACTCTTGGTACCATCGTATAAATGAGCCTTTTGCCATACCGTTGCCATAGTTTCTTGCACCATCTCCATCGCAACTTGCTCGTTACCGACATGTTTGTAGGCGAACTGCTTAAGCTTTGGTGCATAGAAACGAAATACGAAAGCAAAAGCGTCTTTATCACGCGCTTTCACTTTATTCATGTATTCATTCCATTCGCTTCGCCCCAATTTTTGTGGGCTTTCACTCATCATAATCAGCCTTAATTGTTGGGAGGAGTTGCCCCCTCCCATCCTATGTTACTTGGTAATGTCACCAACAAGCAGACCAAAACCACCATTGTCATCAATTGCAATCGCCTGATATACCATGCCATTTTCTAGTGTAGGCAACGGCGCAGGACCAATGACCGGAGTTTTATCACCTGGCGCTGTTACGGTTACAAAGTAATCGCCAGCAGTGACGTAAACATTTTGAGCACTATCTTTATACGCAAAGTTAGCTAATGCTGGATCACTTTGAGAAATATCTTGCGACGGTGTTAGATAAACATCCACACTTGCGGCTGCTGGATTTGCTGCTGCGTGAGTGACATTCAGTACCGCGCTTGTCGCAATCGATCTTCTGTTGTCCGATACCACAAGAGGCTCTACCGCAAGTGGTACCGCAGTACCCACAGCGTAAACACTGTAAGACATGCCACTATCCAAAGTTACATCAGCATCGATAATAGGGTCAGTTAGCCCCGCATCAACTGTTGCATTGTAGGTACCTGCATCAACCGAAAGGTAATTAGAGATATCTTTAAACATCACGTCGTTAAGTACGACATTGCCATCCAGCGCGACGTCCACATTTGGTGCACCATCGACAAGATGCCCTACTCTCAACTCAGATTTGCTGCCTGTATTTAAAATAATAGACGACCCCATACCATCTAGCACTAGTAGCTTGACTGGTGAGCCCGAGATCGTGCCGCCGGTTTTAATGGCAGCAATGGTCAAATCTGCGTTTGCAGGGAGCGGTATGGTACCGGAGTCAAAAGCAACGTTACCACCTGCAACAAGACGAACTTGGTAATCACCTGCAGCAATATTGAGGACGTCTGTCGAGTCTTTATACCCAAGAGTGGTAATAGGCGAAGAAGAAGCAAGGTCTGCACCCGGGGCTGTTACATACAGGTCAACATCACCTACACCAGCAGCCGCATGCACAACTTGTACATCCAAACTGTTTTCATCAGCCATCGACATTGCGCTTCTTGTCACGATCAATGGCTCCACTGGATTAGCCGACCCCATTGCAGCATCACCAACAACAAATGCGGTGTATTTAAGGTCTGAGTCTAAATCCAACGACGTCTTATCAACCACGGTTGCAACTTCGCCACCCGGCAGTTGTACGTCAACTTGAACCGAGTTTGTACCCTCGCGCAGTTTTACGTAACCTGAACCCACACCGTAATCCACCCCGGTTAACGCTGCTTGGTCGTTAATCCAAACATTCGCTAAAGGGGCATCTGCCGACGCGTGTACCGCTTGTAAATTCGAATATTCAATCGAGTCGCTGTCTGAACCACACGCAGCAATCCCTAGCACAGCAACCAAAGTTACTGCGGTTTTAGTTAGTCCTTTCATATCCTAGTCTCTCTTTTCGGTGGGGCGTCTATGGCTTGATTGAGAAATTCCAATGCTGGCAGGCAATCTTTTGCACCAACCAGCTTCTCAAACAACGCACTGTCGAGCGGCAGTAATTCAAGCCAACGTTGGGTGACCCACGAAGCATCATCATAAAAACGATGCTGGTAGAGCCTGCCCACCTGAGGAAACTGTTCGTATATATGATCGAGTTGCTTGCTCAAATAAAGAAAGTTGGGAGTGGGCGTTGGTTCGCACCAATTTTCAATCCACTCAACCTCAGCATGACGAAGACCATCTGAATCTGCTCGTACGCGCGTGACAGTAAAACGCTTTTCACCAACAACGGTGATACCAAGAAGCCCATCACTCAGTGTTTCGAAATCAACGATGGTGACCAAAGTACCAATAGACGACACATTCCCTACTGCTTTTGGATCCTCTCCACTACCAACAAGGCAAACGCCGAACCCGACATTTTGAACGCTGCATTCTTTCACCATGCGTTGATACCGTGGCTCAAAAATGCGCAAATTCATTTTTCCTTCTGGCAGTACAACCGAGGTTAAAGGGAATAACATGACTTCTTTCATTAAATCGTCCTCTTTGATTCCCAAACTCATACGAACGGTGTATTGGAGAGATCACTAACGATTTATGTTGGTTAATCGACTGGCTTAAAAAGTCATAAAAACGTTTACGCAAACGACATGCGTCACATATTTATTGCAAAACGATGCAACAAACAAAAAGTTCCGTGAAATAAACTTATTTCGTGACGAGCTTCACTAAAAACCTTCATTTTTGCATCCTTTATCACTTTCATTTGGGATTTTTATCGCTATTATTCCCGCCAATTGGAAAGCGCAGCAAAGATTGCGTGTTCTGAATCATTACAAACATAGAGAGTCCCCTTATGCGTAAATCACTTTTAGCTCTTAGCCTTCTAGCGGCTACTTCAGCTCCTGTAATGGCTGCTGACTACTCAGACGGCGACATCCACAAAAACGATTACAAGTGGATGCAATTCAACCTAATGGGTGCATTTGACGAACTTCCAGGTGAGTCTTCACACGACTACCTAGAAATGGAATTTGGCGGTCGCTCTGGTATCTTCGACCTATACGGTTACGTTGACGTATTCAACCTAACTTCAGATCCAGGCAGCGACAAAGCTGGTGCAGAGAAGATCTTCATGAAGTTCGCACCACGTATGTCTCTAGACGCACTAACTGGTAAAGACCTATCTTTCGGTCCAGTTCAAGAGCTTTACGTATCTACTCTTATGGAGTGGGGTGGCGCTTCTCAAGTTAACACTCAAAAAGTAGGTCTTGGTTCTGACGTAATGGTTCCTTGGTTCGGTAAAGTAGGTCTTAACCTATACGGTACTTACGATTCAAACCGAAAAGACTGGAACGGTTTCCAAATCTCGACTAACTGGTTCAAACCATTCTACTTCTTCGAGAACGGTTCATTCATTTCTTACCAAGGTTACATCGATTACCAATTCGGTATGAAAGATGAATACACAACTGCTAGCAGTGGCGGCGCAATGTTCAACGGTATCTACTGGCACTCTGACCGCTTCGCAGTGGGTTACGGTCTAAAAGGTTACAAAGACATCTACGGTATCAAAGACACTGACGCATTCAAGTCTACTGGCTTTGGTCACTACCTAGCTGTAACTTACAAGTTCTAATAGAACCCATAAGTTCCCCAAAAATGGCGCCTTCTGGCGCCATTTTTATTTGCTTTCCTTTTTTCCCTCATTATCCTTGCAGCAAACCTTTTTAATGAGAGCGTTTGGTGAATATTCTTATCCTTGGACCTGGAGCCGTTGGCTCACTCTGGGCGACCAAATTCCAACTTGCCGGACACAACGTCTCCTTGTGGGGAAGAACCTCAGATAGTAAGCAACTGCTTCAACTTGATGACTCTCCTGCAATTAATTTTGCTAATCAACACCTTCCTTCTGTACAAGCCGCAGACCTGATTGTTGTGACAGTAAAAGCATGGCAAGTGGACGAAGCGATAACCCCTCTTTTGCCGTATATCAACACTGATACCATTGTAATGCTGATGCACAATGGCATGGGAACAGCACCACTTTTGGAAACAAAGCTCACTGATAACCCTATCGTGATTGCAACCACCACACACGGTGCCTATAAACCAAGCAAAGCACAGGTTCTGCATACTGGTCAGGGAAATACTCAACTAGGTGGTTTTAATGCAAAAGGTGCTCAATGTGACTTCTTAGCTGAGGTGATGAATCACGCTTTGCCTGAGGTGAATTGGAACCCAAATATCAACGCTGCATTGTGGACCAAGCTTGCGATCAATTGCGCTATCAACCCTCTGACCGCCATTCATCAATGTAAGAATGGTGAACTTGCCGCTCCGGAATTTGCCTCCGAGTTGGCGAACATCACCCGCGAGTTGGTGGAGGTGATGAATAAAGAAGAGATAAAGGTCGATTTTGATTCTCTTCACACCACCATTATGCAAGTGGTGAACGCAACGGCAGCCAACTACTCTTCAATGAGACAAGATGTTTACCACCAACGTCGCACCGAAATTGATTTTATTACCGGCTATTTGCTGAAAGCCGCTGAAAAGCATCACATTAGTACGCCAGAGAACGCCAAACTCTATCAACGCATCAAACAGATTGAACAAAGCTGGACAGAACAATGAACAAAAAGATCTTAGTACCTATCGCTCCGGGCACAGAGGAAATGGAAGCAGTAACCGTTATCGATATGATGGTTCGTGCTGGCTATGACGTGACGGTAGCAAGTGCAGACTTCGATGGTGCCCTTACAATGAAGGCCTCTCGCGGTGTAACACTGACAGCGGATTGTAAATTGGTTGATATTGCTGACGATGAGTTTGATGCAATTGTTCTGTCTGGTGGTGTTGGCGGCGCAGAAACCTTCCGTGATAGCACCATCATGATTGAGATTCTGAAACAGCATATGTACGAAGGAAAACTGGTTGCCGCGATTTGTGCAGCGCCAGCTTTGGTTTTGCAACATCACAACCTTTACCCTGAAGCCCTGATGACATGTCATCCAAGCTTCCAATCTCATATTCCTGAAGACAAATGGCGAGCTAAACGTGTCACCATGGATGTGAATCACAACCTACTGACAAGTCAGGGACCAGGAACTGCACTTGAGTTCGCGATGGAAATCATTATCAAACTTTCCGGTAAAGAACATGGATGGATGGTTGCTGAGCCGTTAGTCACTATCCCAACACTGCATTATCACGAACTCGGTGACGAATAATGTTTGACGTAAACGCTGTACGCGAACAGTTCCCAGCCCTAAATCAAGACATCAACCAATCGCCTTTGGTTTACCTTGATAGCGCAGCAACAACACAAAAGCCACAGTGCGTGATCGATGTGATTAGCCGCTACTACAGTGCACAAAATGCTAACGTGCACCGTGGCAGTCACAGCTTAACAGCCAACGCGACCAGTCAATTTGAAGCGGCTCGTGAAACCGTTGCGAAGTTCATAGGGACAAGCAGTTCAAAAGAAATCATTTGGACTAGAGGCGCAACCGAAGCACTAAACCTAATCGCACAAACTTATGCTCGCAGCACACTCCAAGCAGGTGATGAAATCCTGATCAGTGAAATGGAACACCACGCGAACATCGTGCCTTGGCAAATTGTCGCGGAACAAACGGGCGCGAAAATCGTTAAAGTTCCGATGACCTCCGATTGCCAATTCGATATCAATGCGTTTGAAGCACTATTGTCGGAGCGCTGTAAAATCGTGGCGTGTGCACAAATCACCAATGTCACTGGCTCTCGTCAACCTATCGAGAAAATCATCGCAACGGCACATGCAGCAGGTGCGGTTGTTGTTGTTGATGGTGCTCAAGGTATCGTTCATGAACCGTTGAACTTGGCAGAGCTTGATGTTGATTTTTATGTCTTCTCCGGTCACAAACTGTATGCCCCCGCTGGGATTGGCGTACTGTATGGCAAACTTGAACTTTTAGAAGCAATGCCACCATGGCATGGCGGCGGCAAAATGGTCGAAAGAGTCTCGTTTGAGAAAACCACCTTCTCTGCCTTGCCGGGTAAGTTTGAGGCAGGCACACCAAACGTCGCCGGCGCGATTGCTCTAGCGAAAGCCATCGATTGGTACCAAAGCTTCGACCAAGCCGCAGTAGAGGCACATCTGCATTCTCTGCAGGACAAAGCTTACCAAGCACTAAGCCAGTTGGACGACATTCAAATCCTCGGTTACCAACCGAGCGCTTCAGTACTTACCTTTGTGATGGATGGCGTTCACCACCAAGACATTGCCACGCTGCTTGATCAACAAGGTATCGCTGTTCGTGCCGGGCATCACTGTGCGCACCCTCTGATGGATGCGCTCAACGTTAAAGGCACGGTGCGCGTTTCTTTTGGTATCTACAATACGTTAGAAGATGTTGAAAAGCTGATTGCAGCAGTCGAGAAAGCGGTCGATATGCTTTAACAATCAAGATACCAATCTAGATACATAGAAAAAGGGTTGAAACCACTTGGCTTCAACCCTTTTCTTTGTTTTGTTCTTTGCGCGATTTTAACTAACGCCAACTACTGAGCCTGTGTTTTGATCTGCTCAACAATCGCTTTCAAACCATTACCACGCGATGGGCTTAGGTGAGCAATTAAACCGAGTTTTTCAAAGTAAGCATCAATATCAAACGCTTGAATTTGCTCTGCCGTTTTACCGTCGTAAGCCGCCATCACCAAGGCAATCAAACCACGTACAATACGCGCATCAGAATCAGCACAGAAGTGCCATACACCGTCTTGCTCTTTGCTCACCAGCCATACTAGGCTTTCACAGCCAGATACCGTAACTTGCTCTGATTTAAGCTCTTCAGGCATTTGAGGCAACTTTTTACCCCATTGAATTACCTGACGGTAACGGTCTTCCCAACCTTTAAATTGCTGCATGGTTGCAGCGATGTCTTCACTGGTAATGTCAGTGCCAAACGGCGAAACAGGAAAATCAGTCATGATGCGCTCTCTTCTCTGAATTACTTCTTATGCTTTTGGATCAGCTTTTCAACGATACGAGATACCGCAACAAAACCAAACGTTGCTGTTACAACCGTCGCTGCGCCAAAACCACTCGCACAGTCCATACGTTTTGGACCTTCTGCTGTCGATTTCACGCCGCATACTGAACCATCGGCTTGTGGGTACTTCAATTGCTCGGTAGAGAACACACAATCGATACCAAACTTACGTGCTGGATTTTTCGGGAAGTTATGATGACGACGCAATGTGTCTTTGATCTTCTTAGCCAGTGGATCTTGGATTGTCTTGGTCAGATCTGCCACCATGATTTGGGTTGGATCGATTTGACCACCAGCACCGCCGGTTGTGATCACTTTAATCTTGTTACTACGGCAGTAAGCCAATAGCGACGCTTTTGCTTTTACGCTATCGATCGCATCCAACACGTAATCGAACTCTTTGCTCAAGTACTCGTGCTGGTTATCTGGCATGATGAAATCGTCAATCAGATTGACCTTACACTCAGGGTTAATCAGCTTAACACGCTCTGCCATTACTTCAATTTTGCTTTGACCAACCGTGCCAGTCATCGCATGAATTTGACGGTTAATGTTAGTCACACACACGTCATCCATATCGATAAGCGTCAACTCACCAATACCAGTACGTGCCAGCGCTTCTACCGCCCATGAACCAACACCGCCAATACCAATCACACACACGTGTGCAGCACGAAGAATTTCTACTTCGCTGTTGCCGTAGAGACGACGAGTGCCACCAAAACGTTGGTTGTAGCTGTCAGATGCCGGAGTATCGAGTTCACGCATATTGAAGTTCCAGATGATCGATAGAAAAACAAAGAGTGCGATTTATACGCACTCTTTGAGGAAATGTCTAGATGATGAGAGGTGATTCCTCTCACTAGGCGCTTATTGTAACTTCTCTGGTGGTAAAGCCCAAGGCGCTTGCGTTGGTGTGTTTTCCAAACCCAACTTCCATACTCGACCAAAGTGCTTGTAATGACCCGCTTCGGTACCTGCACGTGACCCCATACCATGGTACAAGTCGAGATGGTTTTGTTTTACCGCTCCGCCAGTGTCCAGCACAATAAGAAGGCGGAGTTGGTGCGCGCCACTCCATGTACCGTCTTTATTAAGTAACGGTACTTCTGCCAAAATTGGCGTACCCATAGGAAGAATCGAGCGATCGCCCGCCACCGATGCCATTGGTAATAGAGGGATACCTGCAGAACCCGTTACCGGCGCATCCGCTTGTGGCGCGAAGAAGACATAAGACGGATTTTGCTCAAGCAACTCACGAACCGTTGCTTCATCGTTTGCCATTACCCATTCTTTGATTGCTTTTAATGACATCTTTTCACGTGGTACTTCTCCACGTTCAATCAAAATTCGACCAATGCTCACATAGGCTTTGTTGTTCTTGCCTGCATAAGCAAAATATTCCAACGTGTCATCATCTTCAAAATGAACAAAACCGCTGCCCTGCACTTCCATCATAAATGGGTCGATCATATTTGGCGCGTAACCCAACTCAAGCCCTTGCCCTTCTAGTGCACCGTTGTAGATTTCGGCACGAGTCGGACAATCTGAGCTACACGTCGGCTTGCCATACACTGGGTATTTAAACTTTTCATTTGGCTCATGGCGTAATTCCATCACCGGAGAGAAATATCCAGTAAACAACACGTTGCCCTTTTTATCCCCACCACCAAGTTGCGCAGCCTGAATGCCATATGCACTCAAAGCTGTCGTATCGCCACTTTGCAATGCCCACTCGCTCAATTTTTCATACAACGGTTGGTACATTTTTGCCATTGAAGGAGAGTTAATCACCACCTGCTCTGCTTGCTTATTGAATTCAGTAAAGTCTTGCGGTTTGTTTGATTCCACCACATCCGTTTTATTTAGGATGTTTGGAAACTCGCCATCTAAATATTGTTGAGCGCGATCGTTTTGATCGGCGGCACAACCAAATAGCAAAGCTAAAGAGACGATAGGAAGGAGTTTTTTAAGCACGTGTTTTTTCCATAAAAGAAGATAGCAAAAGGATGGCAAACAAATGCACACGACGCAATTGAAAAGCTGCGACAAAGTGTATCAGCGCTAAGGCAAATGCTCTGTTTGCTGTCAATTTATCCATTTAAACTGGGTTGAGAATGATAACAGCAATGGAATCAAACGATTGTCCGGAAAATGTTTGTGAAAAGTCGCAAGAACATAAAGATGTGACAAAACGCGACGCCCTGCCATCATGCAACGAATCGCGCTTTAAAAGAGTGGGTTATCGAACCGCTAAGTTAGAGTGTCCTTCTAAATGAAAAACGGGCAGATAATGGGCATTCGCATCTAATTTCATCTCGGCATAGTGCTGCCCGACAAACTCAAAAGTGCGAACAGTTGAACCCACTTTATAAGACAAGCTATCACCATCGAACTCAAAGTCAGTAGCGACCGTGGAGCCACGAACCATCACCCCTCGTTCACTCAGGATGAACTCTTCGCGGGCATAAGGTGCAACATCTTGCTCCACCCACTTGCCATAAACGGTAGATTTAGGAATCGGCGGATTTACATAGCGCGTAATTAAGTCGCCGTACATCAAAAGAACGGCAATTGTCCCAACAAGCGCAGTTAACATCAGAGAACGCTCTGTCCACTTGCGTAATGTCGATTTGGTTGATGAATTTTGCTCGGTTTGAGCAGTGATCGCAGCATTCTTATTTACAACTGAAGACATGAGGCTCACGTAATTAAACTAGACCGGAGCATTGTACCCTCTTCGCCCAAACAGAACCAAGTATCATACTCTCGATGTTTGGACTCTATTCCAAAAAATTGCCTTGCCAACAATTGAATAAAAAGACAATATTAGAGCATAAATAAACACAAGGAATGGCTGTAGTGAAAATTCGTAGTACTGCTCTGGTTAAAGGATTCCGTCAATCCACGCCCTATGTAAACGCACACCGTGGAAAAACCATGGTGCTGATGTTAGGCGGCGAAGCGGTTGCTGATAAGAACTTTGGCAACATTATCAATGACATTGCATTGATGCACAGCCTTGGCATCAAAGTCGTCATCGTCTATGGCGCTAGACCACAGATCAATCAACTGCTGGAAAAACAAGACCTTACTACGCCATATCATAAGAATATCAGGATCACCGACGAAGCCGCACTTTCGGTAGTTATGCAAGCAGCGGGACAACTTCAGCTAGCCATTACCGCACGCTTATCTATGAGCCTTAACAACACACCAATGGCAGGCACGCAGCTTAACGTTGTAAGCGGTAACTTTGTCATCGCTCAACCTCTTGGTGTTGATGATGGCGTCGACTATTGCCATAGCGGTCGCATCCGTCGAATCGATACCGATGCTATTCACCGTACACTCGATCAAGGTTCGATTGTGTTGCTCGGTCCTATTGCCAGCTCAGTAACTGGTGAATGTTTTAATCTGCTTTCTGAGGAAGTGGCGACTCAACTTGCGATCAAGTTGGGAGCAGATAAACTGATTGGGTTCTGTTCAGAACAAGGGGTCATTGATGACAATGGCAATGCGGTGGCGGAATTATTCCCTATCGAAGCCGAACATGTCATTAAAAAGCTCACTGAAAATACATCCCCAGACAGCGATTACCACTCTGGAACTCTGCGTTTTCTTAACGGTTCGATTGCAGCTTGCCGAGCTGGAGTACCTCGAAGCCACCTTATTAGTTACAAGGTGGATGGCGCACTTATCCAAGAATTGTTCTCTTTTGACGGTATCGGTACACAAGTCGTCATGGCAAGTGCAGAGCAAGTGCGCGGAGCCAATATTGATGATATCGGTGGTATCTTAGAATTGATTCGACCTTTGGAAGAACAAGGCGTGTTGGTGAGACGTTCCCGAGAACAATTGGAGCAAGAAATTGGTAAATTTACTATTATCGAAAAAGACGGTCTGATTATCGGATGCGCCGCCTTGTATCCCTATGTCGAAGAACGCAAAGCAGAAATGGCGTGTGTCGCCATCCATCAAGACTATCGCGATGGCAATCGAGGGTTGTTATTGCTGAATTATATGAAGCATCGCTCTAAGTCTGACGACATCAACCAAATCTTCGTACTCACTACGCACAGCTTACATTGGTTCAGAGAACAAGGCTTTTATGAAGTAGGCGTCGATTACTTACCAGGAGCAAAGCAAGGTTTGTATAACTTCCAGCGCAAGTCAAAAATCTTAGCTTTAGATCTGTAGAAACAACGAGCAAGGGCACGAAAACTACATATCTTATTATGCAAAGCATTACATTGACACTGGTCGCAATTTAACCTTTTCAATATACATACTGTTGGTTATACTCTGTTCAATGTTTGATTGAGTTTTAATCAATCAACAGTATGGATCTAGGTGAACGTTCTTCACCCTAAAGTGCTGAGAGCTTTGACAACTCAGCACGATACATCAAGGACAGCTGTTACTCTTAAAATGAATAAGATGAGCACTGTTATGAGAACCATTATTTGCAATTCGCTTCAAAGCTTTTGGGATATGGCAGACAACCAGTTTTTGGAAGGGCTTGATGTCCATTGCGTGTTCCCCGTCAATGATGCTATCAGAGATTTTATCTTGGCTTATCAGCAGCAGTACAAAATTCGCAGCGTGTCATTTACCAATGCGTTTACACAAAATTAAAAAAGACCGAGCATCGCGCTCGGTCTTTTCGTACGTATGCTCAGTAAAAGACCATAATTAATAACGTCGAGAATATAACGAATAGAATGATTAGCAGTATCAACCAAGCTAACCTTAATCAGCCATTGAGGACTTATGCTGCGTACATCGCTCAGTCCTCTTTTTCGACCAAGTCGAGGAAACGCGATGGCAGCCAGAAACCAAAGCCAGCTCAACCTCAGTATAATGCTTCCGTGTATAAGCGTATTGCTTAATCTCTTCAGGAGTGGCACATGTCAGAATTATACCGACAATCAGATACCAAAAAATGAGCAGACCACCAGCTATAAAAAATACGACAAACGATAGATCTACCAAAGACATGTTAAGTCCAACTACCTTTGATAATTAAGAGATGGATAGCCATGTAATCATTGAAATAATGACTGTTAACATCAGAAGCAACATTACCGTTGTATAAAACACACACACATAAATAAACCCTCGTCCGCACACACTTCGAATATCTGCCAGCCCTCGCTTTCTTCCCAACAGGGGGAAACATACGCTAGCGATCAAACCAACTCCATAGATAAGAGAGCCAAAATGAAAACCGGAACTGATGGCTAGCTCAACTTCAGAAAAATGTCGCTCATTGAAAGCGTATTGCTTTATATTTTTGGGTGTAAAAAAGACGAGAAAAGCACCTAACACCACAAACCAGGCTAATAACGCCCCCCCCGAGACAAAAAAGGTAACAAACGCAATATCTAATAACTGCATACGTCACCAATTCCTGTATTTGCAGCAATATTAATATCCGAATAATGTTCCTTATAAGTTCTTGCGGCCATTTTACCTATAGTGTAACTCCCAAAAGAAGACACTGTACCCAGCACTAGTGCACTGACCCTGCCAACAGGCGTTGCAAGAACAACTAGAGCTATCGCTGCGCCTGCGAGAGTGCCAACGGCTGTACTCGCCGCGGTTTCTACGATAATCGAACTCCTCTCTACATCAGTTTTAGCACGTGCAATTTGGTCACAAGCCAACCCAAGATTCACAGCGGTTAGAACCGTTCCTCCTTTTGCTACCGCTTTTGACAACTTAGCAAGTTTGTCTGTATTTTTCTTTATAGCAGATGTTGCTGGAACTCCCCCCTTCCTTGAAATCCTCATTGATTCACGCGCTTTCTGACCGTTAAAGAAGAGCTTTTCTGTGGGACCTAGATTTTTTGCGACCGTCTCCAACAGCTTTCTTCTGCGATAGTCATACTGACCTTTTGTTAATCTACCGGCTTTATAGTCTTGATAAAGTCCATCGAGCTTTTTGAGTTCTGATATGTTCCCTTTGGATTCACTCCCTAACAAAAATCCCATTGAAGCAAAACTAGCACCTATTCCAGCACTTGCAGGTCCCCAGTTATCATCTAACCAAGACAGCGCCCAAAAAGCTTCTCGCTCAGGTATAGATAATGCTTTAACTGTAGAATCAAACTGTTTTTGGTCTGCTTCAGAGATAGTTTGGGCATTTGCACTAATTGGTCGACTTTCAACACCAGTCGGAGTGTTTAACTTTCTAAGAATGAGCGATTGTCCAATCTTTATCTTATCGGGGTCATTGACTTGAGGGTTATCTGAGGTAATTTGCTGAAGTGCAGCTTTATATTCATTACTTCCATATCTGACTTGATAAAACTTGAGTATTATTTTTGATAAGGTATCGCCTGGTCTTACGCTATAGATCGAAGTATATCGATTAACGCTATTGAAGTGAGTTGTGTTCATGGAAAGCCTTAAGTGCACCAAAATGCATAGGATGATATCGCCAAGAATTCCAACACTTCAATTTTGAAAAAGAATTGCAGACATAAAAATGGCGGGATTACGACCCGCCACATAAAAAACATATTCAGTTCGTGAAAAATTCTCATTTTTGAATGAGTAAACTCAATTTCTAAGTCGCTCAACCAACCCACTTGCTCGAGTGGTTTTTACTTTAATACCGCGCTTGAGGACACTCATCTCGGTGTACATCGCAAGGCGTTTCTTCGCGCGAGTAATGCCAGTGTAGATCAGCTCGCGAGTGAGGATTGGACTGAAATCTGGCGGCAAAATCATCAGCGTGTATTCAAACTCACTGCCCTGTGATTTATGAATGGTCATCGCATATGCGGTTTCATGCTCAGGGACTCGGCTTGGCAGCACCGACTTCACGCTGCCATCCGGCAGTTCGAAGAACACTTTAAGACGCGGTTCACCTTCGCTGTCGTCTCGCATACAAATGCCGATGTCACCGTTGTATAATCCCAAGCCATGATCGTTACGCGTGACCATCACTGGTCTACCGTGGTACCAAAGTTCTTCTTGGGTTTGAATCAACTTACGTGCCGCGAGTGCTTTTTCAATGCGTTGGTTTAAACCCGTCACACCAAAATCACCTTCACGGATGGCACACAATAATCGGCATTGATTAAAGGTATCCAACACGGCTTTGGCTTTGTGGGTCAGTGTTTCTGGCTCCCCAGTCTTCTGGTCAATCTCTTGCTGTCCGATGCGTTTTAAATAACGACCATATTCGGCAACCAAAGTCTGCATCATCTGATTGTAGTTTTGACTGCTCAGTGCGAAATGCTCGATATCAGCAAAATCACGATTCCACACGTCGTCTACTTTTGCGGCTGAGCCTGCATTGACCGCTTTCGCTAGCTGACCGATACCAGAACGGGCATCGAATCGGTAACTCTTTTGCAGCATACACAAACTATCGGCAATCGAAGCATTACTGTTGGTGCTGTACGCCAAGGTGTCAAAGCCTGTTAACTTCGCGACTGCAGACGCCTGCTCTTTGCCAAAGCCAAATGCGTGGAACGAACAGATATCACCGAGCACCGCACCCGCTTCTACCGATGCCAACTGGTCTTTATCTCCCAGTAGAATCAAACGTGCATGCTTTGGCAGCGCATCGACAACTTTGTACATCATCGGCAAATCGACCATGGAGGCTTCATCCACTACTAAAATATCGAGATGTAGCGGATTTTGTTTGTTGTGACGAAACTCTGCACTGTTCGGGATCGCGCCCAGTAGTCGATGCAAAGTGCTCGATTCGGTTGGAATTTTCGCTTTAAGCTCAGGCTCCACTGGCAACTCTTGAATCGCTTTACCGATAGACTCCGTCAAACGTGCTGCGGCTTTACCTGTTGGCGCCACCAGCTTGATGGTGAGGTTTTTCTCTTGTCCTGCTTGCTCAATCAGCGCGGCAAGCAATTTGGTTACCGTGGTGGTTTTACCCGTCCCCGGACCACCGGAAATCACCGCAAAACGACGCGTCAGTGCCACCGCAGCAGCGACCTTCTGCCAGTTAACACAAGCCGATAATGGTACAAGCTTGTTCAGTACTTGCAATTCATGAACTTGTTTCGCTTGGCAGACTGCCGCATCAATGGCTGCCCAATCGAGACTGTCTACAGTGACCACATCCAAATGGTCACAGACTAATTGCTGGCGTAGCACCTGGTTACTGGTTCCTGCCTCTGTCGCTTTGGCTAATGCATTGAACAGAAAGTGGTACTGACGAGCGAATAAATGATGCAGCAACTCAGACAAACGTGTGAACTCTTGAGGCTGTAGATTTACAGCCGCACTGAGTTGATTGAGCTTGTCCGCCAACGTCACTTCATAGTGCCAGTAACGATGTAAGTAGAGACGCTCACCATCAAACATCATTGGCAAGGCTTCACCTTGAGCACCAACCAAAGGCGACGCTTGCAGAAGCTCAACCCAGTTAACGCCTTGCAGCTGAGTATTAAGCGCTAACGCAGACTCTCCAAACAGACCAAGCTTACTGGCAAGGTCCGCTGGTTGCCCTTGGCTATCAAACAGAGGCAAACAGATATGTCCTTTCCCCAACTCACTGCTGACCACACCAGCAATAAAAGCCAGTTCTTGGCTGTTTTCTTGTTGCTCAACTTGCGAATAGATAAAGCGTGCGAACTGGAAATCCAATTGGCGAATCGCCCCTTTGTTTGCTAGCGATTCTAACGTTGCCAATAGATCTGGTGTTGCCGCTAGATCTCGTGTTGCCACAGGGCTGCTTTGCTCAGAAAGAAGATCATTGGTTTTCATCAAATTAACTCCATCTGACCAGATTCACTGGATCGCGTGTCAGGTGCTTGACCATCAATCAAATGATCCATCTCTTGTAAAAATTCAAAGGTTGGCTTGGCAGAAAAAACACCATGATCACTTTGCCCATCCATACCACGCAAGAACAGGTAATAAACGCCGCCAAAGTGCTGTTCATAATCATAATTTGGCAATCTGCTACGCAAGAAACGATGCAGCGCCAAAGCGTAGATTTGGTATTGCAGATCGTAGCGATGATCCGCCATCGCCGACTTCAACGCATCGCCATGGTAATGGAATACATCATCACCTAAGTGGTTCGATTTCCAGTCGAGGACGTAGTATTTGTCTTGGTGCTCAAACACCAAGTCAATAAAGCCTTTCAACATGCCTTGCACGGTTTGGAAACCCAAATCGCCCGCTTTGGCAGACAGCGGATCATGACGTTGAATCACGCGGTTCAATGCAGGTGCAGACAACACTTCAATCGGCAATAAGAATTCCATCTCAACCAAACGCTGCGCCGGGCCTTTTTGATTGAGCAGCAGGGCTTTGCTATCCAACGGCGTTGCCAGCACGGTATCAATCAACTGTTGCAGGATTGGCAGCCACTCTTCATCAAGCTGCTCACTTTCCATTAAACCGAGGATGATTTGGGTGTTCTCTTCCGATGTCGCAGGTTGAGTAAACTCTATTTCCTCAAATAAGCTGTGCAGGAAAGTACCCGGACGTGCGCCACGCGGGAAGTTGAAGATAGAGCGTTCTGGCTCAACCAATTCCGCCTCATCTTGCTCTTCTGAAGAATCGATATCAAAGCCGGTGATTTCAATCGTCGCGTCATGTTCAGCATGATGAGAACCTTGCTTAACCAAGCCCGAGTAACTGGTAATGCGCCAGTTTCTATCAATCGGTTTTTGCAGCTCTTTGGCAGTCAACGCTTCTAACTCAGTTTGCTCCGCAACATACATCTCATCGTGCTGCTTTGGAGGCTCACAAATCACGACGTTATCGAGATTCTCTTGCTGCTTCTTCAACCCAACAAACAGGTCGTTGATGCCACCCTCTTGACCATTTTGCACCAAGTAACCAATCGCACTGTGATGCACGCCGGTTGGCTCTTTGGTTGAGCGACCATTGCGCAGCGGCGAAGCGCCAATAAAGCAGGCATACACGGCTCGCGTTAGCGCTACGTATATAAGACGCAAGTCTTCAGCAAGGCGCTCTTTATCTGCTTGTTTTAACGACGCATCATTGCCAGTGATATCGAGTACGGTGCGATCGTTCTCTGCGTCGTAGTATTTGGCTTCACTTGCTTCTCGGTAACCAAACACAAATGGCAAGAAGACCAAGTCATATTCCAGACCTTTAGATTTGTGAATGGTGACGATTTGCACCAAGTTACGCTCTGATTCCAGACGCTGAATTTGGTCATCACTGCCACCTAGCCCATGTTCTGCATCGCTGATGGATTGCGCTAACCAACGCAGCAAACCATGGTCGCTGTCTAATTCGTTGCTCGCTTGCTGCAATAGTTCACCAATGTGCATCAGATCGGTAAGTACTCGCTCACCGTTCTCACTTTGCGAGCTCGCCCCTTCTTCTAGCAAACGCTCAGCAATATGACGCTTACTGATCACTGCTCGCAGCATAGGAAGCACACCACGTTGCACCCAAAGCTTACGGTATTCTTTGAACTCGTTAACCGCGTTTTCCCACACGGTTTCATCGTTGTTGAGGGCGTCTAAGCTGGCTGCATCTAGAGCAAATAATTCTGATGCTAGGCTGGCACGCAATGCTCTGTCATTTTCTGGCGTTAACACCGCTTGCAGCAAACGCTGTAAATCTTGTGCGACGGAACTGGTAAACACGCTATCGCGGTTAGAAAGATACACGCTGGCAATGCCTTGGTCTGCTAACGCCTGTTTGACCATGCGACCTTCGCTACCCGTTCGTACCAGCACCGCAATGTCACCCGCTTTGACTGGTTTTTGCTTTTCGCCATTAACCAGACAGGCTTGACCTTGTTGCGCTGAGGTCAAAATGGTTTGAATTTGGCTTGCTGTCGCCTCTGCCATAGCGGTGAGGTATTCACCTTTTGGCAGAGGTTTATCTTCCGCTTCTTGCAGCCAATAAGTCAGTGCAGGCTGTTTTTGACCACCCATAGTCCAAACGCGTTTGTCGGCACTTGGGCTGTAATCCACGGAGTGGAATGGAATGTCGGAGTCGTAAATAAACGGGCTATCTGGCAGAGCAAAAATCTGGTTCACAGCCAATACCATATCGGCACTTGAGCGCCAGTTAGTACCAAGCGTGTAGTGAGCACTAACTTGGTTACGAGCCTTAATGTAAGTGAAGATATCCGCCCCACGAAAGCCGTAAATCGCCTGCTTCGGGTCACCGATCATAAACAAACCGCACTCAGGATTATCCAAATAAATGCGGCTAAAAATACTGTATTGCAGTGGGTCGGTATCTTGGAATTCATCGATCATCGCAACCGGATAAAGCGTGCGAATGCGCTCTGTCAGTAGTGCGGTTTCATCGGTATCAATCGAGGCAGAAAGCTGAGTCAGCAAGTCATCGAATGACAACCATTGCTTCTGATTTTTTGCTTTTGCCAGCATCACGCGACAATGCTCAATCGCATGAGCTAACAATGGCGCTTTTAAGCTGATTGGGTTGGCAAGGAAGGCTTCTATCGCCTCAAACACCGGGTGCTGTGGCGCAGTGCCTTTCGGGGTTTTCTCAAACAACACATTCTGGGCGAACTTCTCCAGCTTATCTGGATAGTCATAGCCCGTGGTTTCTGTCGAAGCCCATGCGTTTACCGCTTCTAACCATGTCGGTAAAGACTTTTTAGTGTAGCTGCGTTTGTTGACGTCGGAATCAGAAATCAGTGCGAGGAAATCCTCTTGGCTATCACACCATTGGGCTTTCAAAGCATCAATTTGCTTTAAGTTTTGCTCATGCAAATCGGCAAGGCTACCTTGCATTGCAGGAACAGAGAGACTTAGCGGCGCACCCGTGAGGTAGTTACTGATGTCATACAGTAGATCCGATGGCGAGCCCCATAGTTGACGCACTTCTCCTGCCAAAGCGAATGGCAGAGGATAGAAGTTACGACGCCAGTAATCGGCAACCACTTGCGCTTTAAGATGGCTTTCGTCGGTCACAAACTCATTATTGAAACGACTACCAGATTCAAATGCGTTTTGCGTCAGCATGCGTTGGCAGAAACCGTGAATGGTGTAAACCGCGGCTTCATCCATTTGGCGCTCTGCTTGCAATAGGATCTCAGCGGCTTGCTTATGATCCTCGACTTCTTCCAGCAAAGGTTGAATCACAGGATCTGAGCTTTGTCCGCGAGCGAATGCGATCCTCGCGTCGTGAATACGCGCACGAATACGATCACGTAACTCTGCAGTTGCGGCTTCGGTAAAAGTCACTACCAGAATTTGATCCACAGTCAACGGCACGCGATGTTTGGTATCAGTCGTGCCATGCCCTAGTAGGAGTCGCAGATACAAACCCGCGATGGTAAAGGTTTTACCCGTACCCGCAGATGCTTCAATTAGCCTTGCACCATGCAGCGGAAAAGTCATGGTTTGCAGTGGAGTTGGAACTGACATTTGCGCCATAACGCTGAATCTCTCCAAGTATTCAACAAGGACATGTGGATCTTCAAAGGCGTTTCGCATCTAAAGATCAACAAACCCTATAATGTGATCTATCGTTAAAAATTTTATTAATGAGTCTAATAGGTTGGAATATTTAAACCTTTGTGGGATCTCACTCACGGTTATCATTACGGAGTACCGTTAGTATGCGCCTCACGAGATAAGCCAAGCCATTCAGGCGGCTACACTCAAACGAATCATGGTCCCTCTGACCTTGTGGCCGTACAGCGAACGCCCTACAAAAAATAATGATTTTCTGGCGGCCACCCTACTCCTTTTCATCCTTAATCATTCCAACTTACTTTTCATCATCAGCATCTTGTGCTGCCAATCTTGCGCCTTGAAGAACCAATGCAGTCAGTGTGCGAACTTCTGCTGCAAGCTCATCATTCCAAGCAGACCAAATACGCGAAATATACGCATTGTTTCCTTCGCCTGGGCTCATGTACCCATCATTGAATGCGTCCGCCATTTTCTTCAGCGATTTCTCTTCGTCATCAGCCCAGTGGCCACGACTAAAGCCCGCCTCGACACACGCCAGTGCTGTTTTCGGGAAATATGGCAATGGCTTAGTCATGCCTTCAAAAAACAGACGTACTAATTCAGCAAGAAATTGTTTCGCTTGCTCAGCGTCTGCCATTGCAGGGTAAACTAAATGCACCGCGCCTTCCTTGCGGTCATAACCGATAACGTGGGTCTTTCTAGCCTGACCAGAGGCAGACATAGCAAGATGATCAATCCATGCAGCAAGATAATCCTGCGCACGAATTTTACCGCTTCGGTAGCGAATCAACCCAGACTGATAACACTGAGTTAGCCAACCGGTTAGACGGATGTTTTTTCCTTCACCAAGCACATCGAAGGTAAGGTCGATTTCTAAATCGTCTTGCGGTGCGCCGGATAAAAACGCCAACTTATCCACCAGCTCTTCCGCTTGCACGCGGTTGGTTTCAAACTCGATATCACCAAATGCCCCAACCGGTAATTTGCCTTGCGCGCGTTGCTCACTCATGAAGTGCTTGAGTACGTCTGCTTTTGCGGACGGTTGAGTAATGGCGGTTTCGAGCAAGGTTTCTAATAACTCATCGCGCATCTGATAGCTTTCTAAGCCACCTAAAACAAACGGCTCATCGTCTTCCATCACAGGTAACGGCGGCTCGAACATCACTTTCAAACGACGGTTAAAGAAATACTGTACAGGCAAACGCCAGAAGCGTTGTAATTCCACCAAGTCCAATTCGATTGGGAAGGTTGCGCCAAGTAAGTAATCATCCAATGCGCGGTTAAACTCGCCACGCGCATGACCTTGCGATTGATTGCTTTGGGTCAACGCAGCTGGAATCCACTCTTTGGCATAGCTTGAATGAGAACCTTGGAATGCGCTTGGGCTGAATGGTACCATGGCATGTACGTTCACTAACTCGTTGAGTAGTTTATCTCCGGAGTCATCAACAGGCTGGTCTTGATCGCCATCTAAGCAGTAGTTCTGGTGGCAATATTCCATCAACTCCGACACCAGCACAGACGGCACGCGCTCAGTGTTGTCTTGGATAGAACGTCCAACATAACTGATGTACAAACTTTGCTGTGCAGACAGCACGGCTTCTAAGAATAGGTAACGGTCATCGTCTCGACGTGAACGGTCGCCCGGTTTAGTACGCCCTGTCATTAGGTCAAAACCTTCTGGTGGCATTGAGCGCGGGTACACACCATCGTTCATACCGAGTAAACATACGGTTCTAAATGGGATCGAGCGCATCGGCATCAGCGTACAGAAGTTCACTTGTCCAGCAAGGAAGCGCTGGCTGACCCGCGTCCCTGACAGCTTGTTTTGTAGATACTGGCTAACAATGGAAGGCGACAAGGCATCATCAAATGCCGCATCAGCTAGCTGTTCTTTCAGTTGGCTCAGGGTATCTCGAATCGACTTAAGCGCCATTTCCCCTTCTAACTCAACAGAGAAGAAGTCATCCAACATTGCCACCAAGGTTTCACGCCATGCATCAATCGACTGAACATGGGAAAGTTTGCGGCGATATTGGCTAACTTGTTGAATAAAGTGAGCTAACTTACCGGCCAGTTCTGCGCCCATACCTTGCACTTCATTGTATGGCGAGAGGCTACCCTCTTGCGCTTCAAACAAACCAGCAGACTCTGGCATCGCGTAACCTAATAACATACGCTGGATACCAAATTGCCATGTGTTTTGGCGTGTTTCTGGCAGTTCAAATTCGCTGCCGGTATGGCTATCTAGCCCCCAGCGAATGCCGGATTCTTCTACCCATTGTTTGGCTTGAAGGAAATCATCTTCGCTTAAGTCGAATCGCTTCAAAATCGCCGGCGTTTCTAACAACTCAAGTAATTCAGAAGCCAAGCAACGTGTATTCGGCAAATTAACAAGTAGCATGAAAGCCGCCAAAATTGGGCTTTCTTGATCGGCCGTTCGGTCTGAAATCGAGTAAGGAATGAATCGTTCACCCGGCGCATTGCCGAATACCGCCTGAATCGCAGGGCTGTAGGCATTGATGTCTGCCACCATGACAATAATATCGCGCGGTTTCAGTGTCGGATCGGCATCGAACATCGCCAGAAGCTGGTCATGTAGCACTTCCACTTCTCGCATTGGGCTGTGGCAAGAGTGCAAGCTCAGAGATTTATCACCTAAACTCACCACTTGTTTGTGCTGACTGCTGTCGATTTGCTCGTCGTCTTGGTGCTCTTCTAAATTAAGAATGTCGGCTTGAAGTTGATGGAGCAGACTGTCGCGCTCAACATCAACAAAAGCTTCTATCTCATGGGATTCAAGCTGCGACAACAGATACATATTATCGCGCCCAAGTTTGCCCATCGAAGCCAACAAACTGTTACCCACCACATCGGTATGCAGCTCATCCACCACGTTTTCTTCTAGTGAACCTTTTAACTGCTCAGTCTCACCTTGCACTTCAGAATGGCCTTCTTGCCACACCACGTGCTGACGATGTTTTGCTGCTAAGCGAGCTAGGAATTTACGGTCGCGTACTTCACCCCAGTAATAACGACAGGGGTTAGTAAACATCAGATGGACATCAATATGTTCACCAATGGCTTTTAGCGCATCCATGTAACGTGGTGGCAGTGAAGAGATACCAAACACAAACAGACGCTTCGGCAGATGATCAAAATTGCCGTTGAAGTTTTCGAGCGTATCAATGAAGTGTTCGTACAAATTGGCGCGATGATAAGGCGATTGCCCAAGGGTAACCGTGTGGTCGTACAATGCCTGCCACAAAATCGGCTGCCATGGGTGTTCGTCTTCAAGTTCAGGTACCGTTTGTCCTGCTTCCCAGCTTGCAATCCATTCTGGGCGATACACCAAATAACCATCGAAAATATCGGCAATTTTCTCTGCCAATTGATACAGCTTGGAGTTGTCACTGTCGTCTTGAAGATAACGTGCCAAAGGTTCGAATGACGCTTCGTTCAACAAACCCGGAAGCAAGTGCATCAGCTTCCACGTCATGGCTTCTTTGTTGAAGGCACTGCGCTTTGGCACATCAGCCAATACTTGGGTAAACATTTCCCAGATAAAGGTCGCTGGCAGCGGAAACTCTAGGTTTGCCGCAACACCAAACTCTTTCGCCAATTCCATTTTTAACCACTGAGACATACCCGGGCTCTGCACCAGAATTTGCTCTTTTTCGAATGGGTTTTCTAATGGGTTGATGCGAATCAGTTCAACAAGAAGTGATTTGAGAACATCGACCTGATTGGAGTGATAGACAGTAAACAAAGTAAGTGCACCGAATGCCATTGGAAACTGCTAGCAAGCTTAGCACAGCCGCATTTATTCCTAGAGCGATCTCGATAGCTTAAATAACAAAAGGTTAGAGAACACTCAAACTGTGCTCAAATAACCAACAACTGACATTTGTAAGCAACGTCTTACACGCAAATACAAAGCGTGACATCAGTCACAAGTATTTCATGATAAAAAACACTGTTTTATAATCATCACAAATTTTTATAACAATACCCATCATATTGAATATTGGTTTGAAACCAACAATTGGAGGCGAAATTGCACCTCTCTTCGGTGGATATCCACTCTAAGTTCAATTAAATGGGCGAGAAATACTGGAATATCAAAGTATGTTACGCAAACTTTCTTCTAATAGTGCTTGGCTGATGGCTTTTTTTGCTTGCTTTGCTCTTTATCTGTCGATCGCTTGTTACCCATTTTTGCTGTCAAATAGCCAAGCAGAACCGCTCACATTTCTGCAAAAGTACTACTTAGTCGCGACACAACTAGGCTGGCTGGGATTGATTGCTATGCCAATGATGTTAGGTTGTTTATTGCTGTCCTTTTTGCCGACACGCATGTTCAAAGTCGTTGTGATCGCCATTGCAATCGCAATCTTGATCATGCTGAAAGTCGATATCCTCGTTTTCCAGCAATACAAACTGCACATCAATGGTCTACTGATCCGCATGTTCTTTGAAGGCGGTCGTGACGTATTTGAAATCTCTTGGATGAGCTGGCTGATCTTTGTTAGCGACATTGCACTGCTTATCATTGGTCTCGCATGTACCGTTTGGCTTAGTCACAAACTTGTTCAGAGCCGGGGGAAGTTTATCCTGCTCAGCATTTGGTTTGCTTTGCTGCTAAGTAGCCAGATGATCCACGCTTATAAAAATGCGCTCTACGATGATGAAGTCAGCCAATTTTCAAATAACTGGCCACTGTATTATCCACTCACTGCACGCCAATTTATCTACCGTCACGGTTTAGTTGACCAAAGCATCGCATCTCAAAACCGAGTAGAACTCAAGAATATTGAAAGCAGTTCACTCAATTACCCATTGGCGCCTATTAAAGTCGAACGTAAAGATAAACAACCTAATGTCCTTTTCATACTGGTTGATGCGTGGCGCTACAGCGATGCAACACCTGACATCATGCCAAATGTCAGCAAGTTCACCGAAAAAACGGTCAACTTCTCTCAACACATGAGCGGTGGCAACTCTACTCAAGCGGGCATTTTCAGCCTGTTCTACAGCTTACCAGCAACGTATTGGAACAGCTTTTATGCGAGTCAGAAATCGCCTGTATTCATGGATACATTGCAAAACCAAGGCTATCGAATGGGCATTTTTGGCTCCGCACCATTAACCAGCCCACCTTTGTCTCGCACTGTCTTTAAGAAGGTGAAAGATCTTACGTTAAAGCAGACTGGCGAAACACAAATCGAACGAGATCAACAGATCACCGATGAGTTTATTCAGTTTCAAAAGCAGGATAGCGACAAACCATACTTTAGCTTCTTGTTTTATGACTCTGCCCACGGCACCAGTTTCCCAGAACCTGAATTTGCCAAATTCAAACCTTACTGGGAGCGCGTCGATCATATTCTGCTCGATAACGATTTTGACGCCTCGCTTTACCACAACCGCTATAAGAACTCGTTATATTTCATTGATAGTTTGATCGAAAAAGTTCTGAAAAACGTTGATCTGGAGAACACTATTATCGTGATTACCTCCGATCATGGGGAGGAATTTAACGATCATAAAATGAACTACTGGGGTCATACGGGTAACTACAGTGATACTCAAGTACACGTGCCGCTGTACGTTTATCTGCCAGATCATCAGCCGGAACAAATTAATTACCGCACAACGCACTTTGATATCGTGCCAACCCTAATGAACGAGCTATTCGACGTTAAAGGGGAAACCCAATCTTACAGTGTAGGACGAGACTTGTTTGACAATTGCGTTCCGCGAGATTGGTTCATCGCTGGAAGCTATTACAACTATGCGCTGGTAGGTAAAGAAACTATGTTAGTGGTAAACCCTGGTGGGCACTCTCAGCAACTCAATAACCAATTGAAAGTTGATAACGAACACCAAGTACCAGTGAACGCCATCCAACAATCGTTGGATGAAATGTCGCGCTTTTACAACAAGGGATAACCAGTCCCTAGTTTGATGAATTAGTATTGTGTCGAACTTTCCTGCCACCCTATTCGGGTGGCTTTTTTATCTACTCGTCAACATAGAATCTATTCGTCGACGTATAACCTAGTCTACCAATATAAAAAAAGCCTCTTGGCGAGAGAGACCAAAAGACTTTGCTTTACGAGTAAAACTTCAGCTTTATGCGTGATGTGTGGTCATCAAGCGTGGTTGAATGAGCAAGTTATTGATGTATTGCAAACCTACGTAAGTCACCACAATCGTTGCCACAATTAATTCGATGCCTGCTAGACCACGAACTTGTTGTACATAGTGCGCTGCTAGACCATTTGCTTCCATCCAATTTGCTGTTTTGAACAGAGCTGTCGCACCAATCACCATTGGGAAGGTAAACGCTGCATAGCCAGGGCTAAATGGCAGTCTTAGCAGTTTAAAGAAAGCTAAGTAGATGATGGCTGTCATCAATACCGCGATACCAAACAATAGAGCAATAATCACTGGTGAAGGCGTCGCTGTTACAGTTAGGTAACCGGCCAACGATAGGCTTGCTGGTGCCGCCATGATTGCCATTGTTGGTTTTGCTGCATCTGGAATTTCATGAGTGAACATGAAACGGTAGATCATCATTGGCAGCATCACAGCGTAAGCCACCATACCGAAGATCAATGCACCATGTGCAATTGGTGCAAGCACTGGGTTACCAGAGAAAGACACGTCTGCAACGATAATACCCACAGGCGGTACGAACCAGCTTGGCACCATGTGGTGTAGTTCGAAGTCTTTCGCGCGGTGGTACAAAAAGCTCACAAGGAACACGATATGTAAAGCTACCGCCACTAACCAAAGCACGTCACCTGCAACAGAGAAGAAATGCCCTAGTGAGTTTGAAACCACCATGGTTCCCATTGCGAAAGTTGGAACGACACTACCCACCACAGGGTGCGCAAGATCTTGTCTTAACAAGTGATTGTGAAAAAGAAATTTAACCGCCAAGATTGCTAGCAATACACTTGCAATACCTGCGCTAATCCACTGTCCATAGCCATGTAATTCGGCGAAGTTTTCCCAACTCCAACCCAAGCTCGCAATACCAAGAGCCAGACCCGCCATTGGGGTTGGTGCTCCCATTACTTTTGCTTTTGTTCTTTGAATCATTACGACCTCAAAATCTAGGCTAACTTTCTATGGGGTGTATATTACTCTTGCACTTCGTTCCAATATATCTAATTATTTAAAACTAACGTTCAGATTTACTTAACGGAATATCATGCCTAGTCATATCTCTCTTAAACAACTGAAAGTTTTTACTACGATCACTCAGCACAAAACGCTGACAGCGGCTTCAGAAAGCCTGTTTCTTTCGAAAGCAGCGGTAAGTATGGCATTGTCTGAGTTAGAGAAACAAATCGGACATCACCTATTTGACCGGGTGAACAACCGCTTAATTCTCAACCAAGAAGGACAAAAACTTTTGCCCCTCGCGGATGAACTCCTCAACCGAGCTCGGGATATTGAGAGTGTGTTCGATGGCGACCAAACCTTATCAGGGCTGCTTCGCATCGGTGCCAGTGACACCATCGGCAACCAAGTTGCGCCTTACCTGTTAAGTGATTTTCGTGATGAAACGAATCACCAATCACAGAGTTTGTTCATCTCCAACTCTGCCCAGATTTGTGACATGTTGATCGCTTACGAACTCGACATCGCGCTCATTGAGGGCAAGACCATACACCCAGAGCTAGAATCAACGCAATTCAGCGAAGATGAAATGTGTGTGATTTGTCCACCTGATTACCCTAACTATGACGAAGGACCTATCAGCCTAAATGAACTCGAAGACACCGAGTGGATTCTGCGTGAAGCTGGTTCTGGTTCTCGAGAGTTTTTTATGCGCGTTATCGCTCCGCGTTTAGAGCATTGGCATGAGGCTTTTCAGCTCAACACCACTGAAGCGCTGATCAATTCGGTATCTGCTGGGCTTGGTTTAGGTTGTTTGTCGCGCTTATCCGCAGAACCTGCAATTCGCGATGGTCGAGTGAAGATGCTCAACATGCCTTTGGATATGAAGCGCCGTTTCTGGCTTTTGATCCACAAAGAGAAGTATCAAAACCCACTTCTGCGCACGTTTATTGAATTTTGCCAAAATTGGGAACGCCCAGAGAACCCGCACCTTAAAGATGACTAGTTCGAGGTGGATAGTTCAAGGTAGAGAATCCAAGGTAGATAGCTCAAATGCTGGTCAGTTAGTTGTACCCGGCTCTCATTCTGAGGCTTGTCGCTAGACTTAATTGGTCAAAAACTGTATAAAAAGCCAGTATAAATTCATCAAGTTAGAGGACCAACCATGGCTGTAATCGTCAAGTACGTGGTAGAACGCAATGGAGAAGAGAAAATGACTTTTACCTCTAAAGCGGAAGCTGACGCATACGACAAAATGCTGGATATGGCGGACGAGTTATTCTCACTGCTAGGTAAAAGTGAACTTCTAGAAGACGAAGGTAAGCAAGAAGATCTTGCAATGTTCCTTGCGCAAAACAAAGAAGAAGTACTTTACGCTTTGGGTGCAAAACGTAAGCCTGCGCCAAAAAAAGCAAAGAAGCTTGAAGCTGTTGAAGAAGATAGCGAACAAGAAGACGCTGCGTAAGCCTCTCATTTGTTTTAAAAAACGTCGCACCATGCGGCGTTTTTTATGCCTTCCGTTTGTCGCCATATATCTCTGAGAATATAAAGAACCGATTTAATATCCCAAATTGCTCTAAATTTCATGTTGCAGATTAGTGTGACTTAGATCTAATCTAAATGGGCACGGTGATGGGGTGCCACCGGAATCGAAAGATTCAAACCGCTTTTAAAGCTAATGACTCCTACAGAAACGAGAACAGGTCAGCCCTGTTGGAAATGCTTTCACCTATATTGTGAAAGTAAGAGTTCTGTAGTGAGCAATTCAACTCTTCTCCAACCCCGCTCCTGTTTTCTCAAAAATTAAAAAGATATCCCAAATAGTTGTTAACTCAACAAGGCGACAAACGCGTAAGCCTCCTGAACATAGTTTTTCTATTTGATGGAGCGAATAAGAGCAGTCAACGCCGTTGAGTCTGACCAATATGCTGGATATCGTACACTGGGAAAACATTATGCAATACTCACACGAAATCCAATCAATGTGCCCGATTCAACGCGGCGATCTTCATGCTTCTGCACCGATCCCTGTTGAAGGCGCAATGATCAATCCAAAAGACGTTATCGCGATTTCCGGTCTTAGCCACGGCGTTGGTGCTTGTGCTCCTCAACAAGGTGCAGCAAAACTGACCCTTAACGTCAAAAACGGCATCATCGAAGAAGCTTTGATCGAAACGATCGGCTGTTCAGGCATGACTCAATCTGCAGCGATGGCCGCAGAAATCCTAACCGGTAAAACCATTCTTGAAGCACTCAACACTGACTTAGTGTGTGATGCTATCAACGTCGCGATGCGCGAAATCTTCCTTCAATTTGTTTACGGTCGTACTCAATCTGCTTTCTCTGAAGGCGGCTTGGAAATTGGCGCGGCACTGGAAGATCTTGGTCAAACTCAACGCAGCCAAGTGGGTACAAGCTACTCAACCAAAGCAAAAGGCGTGCGTTACATGGAGTTAGCTGAAGGCTATGTAACCAAACTCGCGCTAGACGAAAACAAAGAAGTGATTGGTTACCAATATCTCAACCTAGGCAAGATGATGAAAGCCATCAACGAAGGCGTATCTGCAGCAGAAGCAGCAGAAAAAGCAACGGGCACTTACGGTCGTTTTGACGAAGCCGTAACGACTATTAACCCACGCCAACAATAATTGCCACCAAGAGGAAAGAGATTATGAACACTCCAATTACTGAATCTGTACGTCGCACATTAGACGAAATGCAACTTTCTTCTCTGGAAGCGGCTTACCAATACTGTATGGATCGTGGTATCGACCCTAAAGCACTAGTGATGGACACTCAACCTATCGCGTTTGAAAGCGCGGCAGATGCCTACACACTGGGCACCGCTTTGGCGATTTTCCGCGGAGCAAAAACAGCAGAAGAAGCAGCAAACATCATCGGTGAAGGTCTTCAGGCGTGCACTAAACCCGGCAGCGTGGCAGAGCAACGCCAAGTGGGTATCGGTCACGGTGCATTGGCGGCTCGTCTATTGAATGAAGAAAGTGGCTGTTTCGCTTTCCTTGCCGGTCATGAGTCATTCGCAGCAGCAGAGGGCGCAATCAAAATCGCACTAAACGTGAACAAATCACGCAAAAATCCGTTGAAAGTGATCCTGAATGGTTTAGGTAAAGACGCCGCTTACCTAATCTCACGCATCAATGGTTTCACTTACGTACGCACTCAATACAACTACCAAACTGGTGAGTTAGTGGAAGTAGAACGTCGCCGTTTCTCCCAAGGTCCACGTGGTGAGATCCTTTGCTACGGTGCAGACGATGTACGTGAAGGCGTGGCTATCATGCATAAAGAGCAAGTGGATGTGAGCATCACTGGTAACTCAACCAACCCGACTCGCTTCCAACACCCAGTAGCAGGCATCTATAAAGCAGAACGTAACCGTGAAGGCATGCCTTACTTCTCTGTGGCATCAGGCGGTGGTACTGGTCGTACTCTACACCCAGATAACGTGGCGGCAGGTCCTGCCTCTTACGGTATGACCGATACCATGGGTCGCATGCACGCCGATGCACAATTCGCGGGCAGCTCTTCAGTACCTGCACACGTAGCGATGATGGGCTTCATCGGTATGGGCAACAATCCAATGGTAGGTGCAACTGTTGCACTTGCCGTAGCCGTCGGTGAACTTAGCCTTTAAGCCGATTTAATCGCTTTCTATCCAAAGCGATTAAATCCAACAAACCCAGTGTAGGGGGAGTGACTTCGGTCCTCCCCTTATTTTTTGCTATGCCCCTTTTCCAACTTCACTTTGTCTTTACCCCAAATCGGTCTGAGAAGGCTTTTGCGACACATTTCTCATCAGACAAACATATCTCTAAAAAGACAAAAGGTATCCATCTACAGACTTTCTCCATTTCCCCTCTTTAAACTCCCCAACACTCTCTTTATGATGACTGACAACTTAATTATTTCTTGTCAGTGAACAGACGAGACACAAGACTCAACACATGGAGATCAACTATGGCTTTCTTCTCTCTAGCCTTTGGTACGGCAACTAAAAATCGCGACGGCAAAATCATCGAAGCGTTTTTCCCAAACCCAGTTCTTAACCCAAGCGAAGCGCTTGTTAACGCACTAGCAGCAGTAGCAGGTTACGAGCAAGGCAACCAAGCTATCGAGATCTCTGCAGCACAAAGCGCAGAACTGGCAGCAGCATTTGAAGCAAACGGCGATGCGGCAAACGCTTCTTTCGCAGCAAAAGCAGCAGAATCAGCACAACCACTTGTACTGGTTATCCTTGCAACTGACGAGCAGCCACAAAGCGTTGCTGAAGGTTTCCTAAAACTTCAACTTATCTCTAACCGCCTAGTTCAACCACACGGTACGGTACTAGACGGTATCTTCGGTCTACTACACAACATCGCATGGACTAATGAAGGTCCAATCGACCTACCTGAACTAGCAGAGCGTCAAATCGAAGCTCGCCTAGCGGGTCGTGCACTAAGCGTAGATTGCGTAGACAAGTTCCCTAAAATGGTGGACTACGTGGTACCAACTGGTGTTCGTATCGCTGACACTTCTCGCGTACGTCTTGGCGCACACGTTGGCGAAGGCACAACGGTAATGCACGAAGGCTTCATCAACTTCAACGCGGGTACAACTGGCGTGAGCATGGTTGAAGGTCGTATCTCTGCTGGCGTAGTGGTTGGTAACGGTTCTGACATCGGCGGTGGCGCATCTATCATGGGTACGCTATCTGGCGGCGGTAAAGTTGTAGTTTCTATCGGTGAAAACTCTCTACTAGGCGCAAACGCAGGTCTTGGTTTCCCAATGGGTGACCGTTGTACTATCGAATCAGGTCTATACGTAACCGCTGGCTCTAAAGTGCGCATGCTAGATTCTGCAGGCCAAGAAGTAGAAGTAGTAAAAGCACGCGATCTTGCTGGTGTTTCTGACCTACTATTCCGTCGTAACTCTGTAACAGGTCAAATCGAGTGTCTTGCAAACAAGAGCGCGGTTGAACTGAACAGCGAACTGCATAAAAACAACTAATAAGAATACCCAAATAACCTCGAGATGCTTGATTCAGCGAGGCTGACTTGGCTTGCAGGCGCGGCAACGAGTTGAAGATCTAGTCAATCTAAATCAAAGCTCGTTAACAAAGCTTGAAAGCCAAGACAACTCGCCCTTTGGGAGCGTGTCACTATCACGATTCCCACGTCAAATAACTTGAAAATAGCGAGCTATTTCACTTCGTCATTTTATCAGTGACCAGACTCTGAACTGAGCATCTTGAAGTCATTTAGGTATTGCAGTGAATTAGCCCTACGAAAAATCCCCCAACAGGAAACTGTTGGGGGATTTTTTATTGCCTGAGAGAGGGCACATTGTTACGACATGGCGTGTGACGTAATACTGAGAACTTCAAATACTCAGCTTTTTAGAATTTTACTTGTTCAGAAAGTTCACTGCTTTATCAGGGAAGTCAGTAAACAAACCATCCACTTTCACCTGATTGTAGAAGATGTCCATCATGCCATCGAAGCTGTCGGTGTAAGCAGGAATACGCCCTGGATCCGCGCGGAAAGTATAAGGATGCACTTGCAAACCCGCATCTTTTGCCGCTTTCATCAAAGGTTTGATGATGATGTTATCCTTTGTTGATCTGTCATCCACCAACATTGGTTTCCAAGGACCGATCCCTTCCGCGTATTCCGCGACCTTCTTCATACCATTGGCTTCAAACATCCAGTCATAACTGTATGGTGTTGCTTTTTCGCCTTTGTACTCCATGGTCTCGTTCCAGTCGGTGTAAGCCATGAGCTGAACGAGCTTTAAATCCATATCCATTGCAGGCATGAGCTCACTGTTGATGCGCTGAAGTTCATTCGCATCAAAACACTGAAGGTATACTTTGTCGTCTTGCGAATCGTAACCGTACTGCTTTAAAACGTTAAGCACCGCTTTTGAGATGTCTTTGCCTTCATGACGATGGAACCACGGCGCTTTGATTTCCGGGTAAATACCGATGTCATAACCCAGCGTTTTGTTTAAGCCTTGGATTAGCTCAATCTCTTCAGCAAAAGTAGGTACGGTGAAGTCTGATTTCCACATTGGGAATCGTGTTGGATAGCCAGCAACCTTGTTACCTTTATCATCAATATTAAAGCCTTCAGTGACTCGCAATGATTTGATTTCTGCCAACGTGAAATCAATCGCATAGTAACGACCATCTTTACGAGCACGATCCGGGAATCGCTCAGCTACATCGGTCACGCGATCGAGGTAATGATCATGCAATACAACGAGTTGATCGTCTTTGGTCATCACCACATCTTGTTCGATGTAGTCTGGTTTCATCGCGTACGCCAACGCTTTTGCTTCTAAAGTATGTTCTGGTAGATAACCCGATGCGCCACGGTGCGCGATAACAAGCGGTTGTGCAATAGCTCCAGCTGAGATGCTCAGAGCGAGAACCGTCATGCAAACTGACGTTGTTTTCATTGTTCTTTCCTTAGCTTATTGAAGGGGCAGTATTCCACCGCCCCTTTAATGTTTTATGACGCCAATACTTCTTTCTCACGCGCTTTTTGTTCATGGTGAGCACGCTCGCCAAGAAATGCGTAAGTTAGACAAACGATAGAGGTGATACATGAACCGATTAGGATGATAAAGCCGCCATCCCAGCCGAAGTGGTCTACTGTATAGCCAAGAATCGCGTTTGCCGCTACCGCACCACCCAAGTAACCAAATAAGCCAGTTAGACCTGCAGCCGTACCTGCCGCTTTCTTAGGAGCAAGCTCTAGCGCATACAAACCAATCAACATTACCGGACCGTAAATCAAGAAGCCGATTGCAACCAGCGCCATCATATCTACTGCTGGGTTACCTGCTGGGTTGAACCAGTAAACCAACACCGCTACGGTTACTAACGCCATAAATAGAATACCGGCAGGAGCACGACGACCTTTAAATAGCTTGTCTGAAATCCAACCACACAATAGCGTACCTGGGATACCAGCCCACTCGTATAGGAAGTAAGCCCAAGAAGATTTATCAACCGAGAAGTCTTTCGCTTCTTTAAGGTATACCGGCGCCCAGTCCAGCACACCGTAGCGGATCAGGTAAACAAACGCGTTCGCAATCGCAATTGACCACAACAACTTATTAGAAAAGACATACTTGAAGAAAATTTCCTTCGCCGTCATTTCTTTTTCGTGTGACTTGTCGTAATCATCAGGGTAATCATCTTTATACTCTTCAATTGGCGGAAGACCACAAGACTGCGGTGTATCTCTTACGGTGAACCAAATAAAGGCAGCTACGAGCGTGGCAAAAAATGCAGGTACATAGAAAGCGGTGCGCCAATCGTCGTTGAATGCCCAAAGACCAAGGATGAACAGCGGACCAATTAAACCACCACCCACGTTATGTGCCACGTTCCAAACCGACACTATCTCGCCACGCTCTTTGCGCGACCACCAGTGAACCATGGTTCGACCACAGGCAGGCCATCCCATACCTTGGAACCAACCGTTTAGGAACAATAGAATAAACATCGCTGTAATGCTGCCAGTAGCCCAAGGCATAAAGCCGAAGCAGAACATCACAAGCGCTGACATTAATAGACCGCCACTTAAAAAGTAACGAGGGTTTGAGCGGTCAGAAACACTGCCCATTAAGAATTTTGATAAACCGTAAGCAATAGATACCGCAGCTAAGGCAACACCTAAGTCACCACGACTAAAACCTTGTTCAATAAGATAAGGCATCGCCAAGCTAAAGTTTTTACGAACCAGGTAGTAGCCAGCGTAACCAACAAAGATGCCGATAAAGAGTTGCCAACGTAAGCGGGAATAAGTGCCATCGATCTTATCGGACGATAAACGATCGATGTGCGCCTTAGGTTTGAATATTCCAAACATAGGAACCTCATTAATAATGTGAGCGATGGTAGGGAGTATAAAATCGCGAACGAGCAAAAAGGAGTTTCGTTCGAAAGTGAATGCATTTTATGAAATTCGATTTTTATTTCTGTGACAAATGTTGCATAAGAATTAAATTTCAGTAAATACAGAAAATTAGAGGCTTTTAATTAGACTGCGCTTCCACTTTCTGCAGATTTCGTTACTGTCCACATAGAACACGAAGTGCGCAAACGAACAAAATCAGCACAATATTAAGTGAATCAAGTGCTCAAATGACCACAAAAATGGATAAAAGATGGAAGTTGAAGAGACGAAGCACGTGATTTAAGCCATCAAACGCCTCAATTGTGGCGTGTTGCAACAATGTCATCGTGTTAACAATTAGGGTCAACATAATCCCACCGCTTCCAACGTACATTTAGAGCTCGTCTCCAAGCAAAAGATGGCATATGTGCTACGGGAAACGGTCTTCTTTCTTTGAGATGGCGTAGCTCTTAGCAACGAGCGAATGAATATCAGCAATCCCTTATCATCATTAGTATTAGCTAGCTCTTTAGGGTTAGTTTTCGACCAATAATCTGAGTATTTTCCCACCATTCGCGAAGCAGGTTCACAAAACTCCTCTTACCAGTTTGTGCATTGATTTTCACATCGGTAGTTTTAGTCCATCAAAGCAAAATTGAAGACCATAATTCGTTTTATCGAGTTTCCTTTTTGAGCAAAAGATGCGTCAATTAACAAAAACGAAGAGTTTGATTAACAAATTTATGCTCAAACGCTCATTTTTAGCGCTCGTTTGTTTTCGCAAACGTTTATATATGCACAATAGAACCGTGCTAGATAAGCATAAATATTAAAGGACTCTTAACATGACAACGAACAAACACCCCTCACTGCTCGGAGAATGTTTGGCCGAGTTTATCGGTACAGGATTACTTATCTTTTTTGGCGTAGGCTGTGTTGCTGCACTCGTTTTGACCGGGGCTCAATTTGGTCAATGGGAAATCAGTATTGTATGGGGCTTTGGCGTCGCCATCGCTATTTACTGTACTGCGGGCGTATCCGGTGCACACATCAACCCTGCCGTAACTATCGCACTGGCGATGTTCCATGGATTTGATAAGGCGAAAGTTGTGCCTTATATCATTGCGCAAATGCTAGGTGCATTTTGCTCTGCTGCTTTGGTCTACAGCTTGTACAGCAACCTCTTTACGGATTACGAAATCGCACACAACTTCGTTCGTAGCAGCCAAGACGCATTAGCCACAGCGGGCATTTTCTCGACTTACCCACATGCTTCTCTCTCTTTCTTTGGCGCTTTTGCTGTGGAATTCGTGATTACTGCAGTGCTGATGTTTGCCATTCTTGCTCTTGGTGATGAGAACAATGGCGCACCTCGCGGCGCGATGAACCCTCTACTGATCGGTATCCTAATTGCGGTAATCGGCGGTTCTCTAGGTCCACTAACAGGCTTTGCGATGAACCCTGCACGTGACTTTGGTCCTAAGCTGTTTGCCTACTTCGCAGGTTGGGATTATGCCCTGACTGGCGCGCGTGAAATTCCATACTTTATTGTTCCAATTCTTGCTCCTATCGCAGGTGCTTGCTTCGGTGGTTGGTTGTACCCGAAAGCGATTGCTGCATATCTGCCAAAGCAAGGTCACGGCTGCACTATCCCTAACCAGTGCGAAACCGAAGAAGAAGCAGAACAAGCGCAAGCTTAACCCCTACCAATTCGAACATTTACTAAAATATAAATAACGAAACAAAAGGATTCTTACCATGACTGAGCAAAAATACATTGTTGCCCTAGACCAAGGCACGACAAGCTCTCGTGCTGTCATTCTGGATCATGACGCGAATATCGTAAGCGTCGCTCAGCGAGAATTTACTCAGATTTATCCAGAGGCTGGTTGGGTTGAACATGACCCAATGGAAATCTGGGCAACTCAAAGCTCTACCTTGGTTGAAGCACTTGCGAAAACCGGCATCCGTAGCGACCAACTTGCAGGTATCGGTATTACCAACCAACGTGAAACGACGATTGTATGGAACAAAGAAACAGGCAAACCGGTTTACAACGCGATCGTATGGCAATGCCGCCGCACTGCCGATATTTGTGAAGAATTAAAAGCGCGCGGACTAGAAGATTACGTTCGCGACAATACAGGTCTGGTTCTAGACCCTTACTTCTCGGGTACAAAAGTGAAGTGGATTCTAGATAACGTTGAAGGCGCACGTGAAGATGCTGAAGCAGGCAAGCTGCTATTCGGTACTGTTGATACCTGGTTGGTTTGGAAGATGACACAAGGTCGCGTTCACGTAACCGACTACACCAATGCTTCTCGTACCATGCTGTTCAACATTAATGACCTATGCTGGGATCAAAAAATGCTGGATGAGATGGGCATCCCTGCATCCATGATGCCTGAAGTAAAACGCTCATCAGAAATCTACGGTCAAACCAACATTGGTGGTAAAGGTGGTACTCGTATCCCAATTGCAGGCATTGCAGGTGACCAACAAGCCGCTCTTTACGGTCAGATGTGTGTTGAAGCTGGTCAAGCGAAGAACACCTACGGCACAGGTTGTTTCTTGTTGATGAATACGGGTCAAGAGAAGGTAACATCGAAAAATGGTCTGTTGACCACGCTAGCATGCGGTCCAAAGGGTGAGCCAGCTTACGCCCTTGAGGGTGCGGTATTCATGGGTGGCGCTTCAATTCAATGGCTACGTGATGAAATGAAGATTCTGGCTGGTGCCGAAGATTCAGAATACTTTGCGACCAAAGTTGATACTTCAAATGGTGTTTACGTGGTTCCTGCGTTTACTGGTCTGGGCGCACCATATTGGGATGCTTACGCTCGCGGTACGATTGTCGGTCTAACTCGTGGTGTAAACTCTAACCATATTATCCGTGCAACTTTGGAAGGTATCGCTTACCAAACTCGTGATGTGCTGGATGCAATGCAAGCAGACTCGGGCATCAAGCTCGCGAACCTTCGTGTAGATGGCGGCGCAGTGGCGAACAACTTCTTAATGCAGTTCCAGTCTGATGTTCTTAATACCGAAGTTCACCGTCCTCAAGTAACTGAAGTGACCGCTTTGGGTGCAGCATACCTAGCCGGTCTAGCGGTTGGTTTCTGGAATAGCATTGATGAGCTGCAAGACAAAGCAGTGCTCGATCGCACATTCGAACCACACGATGATGAAGAAAAACGTAACCGTCGTTACAAAGGTTGGAAGCGCGCAGTCAAGTGTGCTCAAACTTGGTCTGAGCTTCACGACGAAGACGATTAATTTCTGATAAACGATTAGTTTCCCCCTGATTAATCGTAAAGAGCGCCGACTTGGCGCTCTTTTTTTGCGTTCGATCGCGGATTCCCTATTCCCACGACTTCTCACAATGCGCTAATTCGAGCACAATAGAGCGAGTTTCTATATTCGAATTTGAAGCATTGGCGATTACCAGTGCACAAGGGAGTGCTAAGTGAAGCAAATACCAAGACACCAACAGATTGTTGAGTTGGTGAAAAAACAAGGCTACGTCAGCACGGATGAGCTGGTAGAAAAATTTAATGTCAGTCCTCAAACCATCCGTCGCGACTTAAACGACCTTGCTGATGAAAACAAGATTCGACGCTACCACGGTGGTGCTACCATTCCTCTCAGTTCAGAGAACACGTCATATAACACGCGTAAAGCGCTTAACTTCAATGAAAAAGATGTCATTGCGGAAGAACTAGTAAAACACATTCCAGATGGCGCAACCTTGTTTATTGATATTGGTACCACGCCAGAAGCTGTCGCTCGAGCGCTCAATAAAAACCACAAACAACTTCGCGTGGTGACCAATAACATTAATGTTGCCACCATTCTTTTACCAAACCCAGAAATCAAAGTTATTTTGGCGGGCGGTGAAGTTCGCAACCGTGACGGCGGTATTGTCGGTGAAGCGACGCTCGATTTCGTCAAACAATTCCGCCTCGATTTCGGCATTTTAGGCATCAGTGGTATCGATTTTGATGGCTCACTACTGGACTTTGATTATCATGAAGTTCGCGTTAAACAGGCAATTATTGATAACAGCCGCAGTGTGTTCCTTGCAGTTGACCATTCGAAATTTGGTCGCAATGCTATGGTGAAACTGGGCAATATCGCGCAATTGAACATGGTATTCACCAACAAACAACCACCAGAAGAGATTCTTGCGATTCTAAAAGATGCCTCGGTTCCCCTTGAAGTGGTTGATACACAAATAGAAAGATCTGAGAACGAATAGCAAATTACCTCTCTTTCTATACGAATAAATGACCTCTGTCTTAATTAGGCAGAGGTTTTTTTGTGCCCAAATCACACAAAACGCTCATAAACGAAAATAAATAATGACCACAAACGAAACCTAAGCTAGGATAAACTCATGTTCTAAAATGCTCGTTCGCTCACCAAGAGGTCAAATTTATGAGTATCCAACAAAATGCTTCCACGACTAACGCATCCCCTACTTTAGACCTGATCGTGATCGGTGGCGGCATTAACGGGGCTGGTATTGCTGCAGATGCTGCTGGTCGTGGTTTAAGCGTCGGTTTGTACGAAGCGAATGACTTCGCATCGGCAACCTCTTCTGCAAGTTCAAAACTGATCCACGGCGGATTACGTTACCTTGAACACTATGAATTTCGTTTAGTTTCGGAAGCGCTCGCTGAACGTGAAGTGATCTTACGTAAAGCACCACATGTGGCTCTACCAATGCGCTTCCGTTTACCTCATCGCCCATTTTTACGCCCAGCTTGGATGATCCGCTGTGGTTTGTTCCTTTACGATAACTTGGGTAAACGAACCACACTGCCAGGCAGCAAAACTGTCAACCTAGCAAAATCAGGTCTTTTGAAACCTGAAATGAAAACCGGTTTCGAATACTCAGATTGTTGGGTAGACGATGCGCGCTTAGTCTTACTTAACGTTCTGGCTGCAAAAGAGAATAACGCAGAAGTTCGCAACTACTGCCGCGTAGAAAAAGCACACCGTGAAGGCGGCATTTGGCATGTCACTATTCATGACGTCACCACAGACCAACGTTTCGAACGTAAAGCGAAAGCTCTGGTTAACGCTGCTGGTCCATGGGTGAAACAGTTCTTTGATGAAGGATTAGAGCAAACCTCCCCTCGCAACATTCGTTTGATCAAAGGCTCGCACATCGTTGTTCCTCGTATCCACAACGAGCCGCAAGCCTACATCCTACAAAACAAAGATAACCGCATCGTATTTATGATCCCTTACTTAGATAAGTTCTCGATCATTGGTACCACAGATGTGGAATACAAAGGCGATCCGCGTGAAGTCGCGATCTCCGAAGATGAAGTCGATTACTTGATCGATATCGTTAACCAACACTTTGTCCACCAGCTAAGCCGCGAAGATGTGGTATGGACTTACAGTGGTGTACGCCCACTGTGTGATGATGAGTCTGACTCACCGCAAGCGATCACACGTGACTACACACTAGAGTTGGATGCTGAATACGACCACGCACCTTTACTTTCAGTGTTCGGCGGCAAGCTCACGACATACCGTAAGCTTGGCGAAGCGGCAATGAAGAAACTTGCACCTTACCTACCTGAAATGGGTAAAGACTGGACGGCAAACCAAACTCTTCCTGGTGGTAACTTCAGTTGCAGCCGTGAGCAACTTGCGAAGATGATTCATGCGAAATACTCGTGGGCATCAGAAGCAATGTTGCTGCGCTACGTGACTCAGTTTGGTACACAAACTTGGGATCTGATGGAAGGCACTAACAGCGTAGAAGATCTTGGTCACTGCTTCTCAGAGCAAGCAAGTGGCGTATATCAACGTGAAATTGATTACTTGATGAATCACGAAATGGCGCTAACCGATGAAGACATCTTATGGCGTCGTACAAAACTTGGCTTATACATGAACGAAGAGGAGAAAATCGCACTGGCAGAATATCTAAAAGAGAAGCTGCAACAAAAGGTCGTTAGCCTCTCACAAGTAAGTTAAATTGGACTCTCCTAATACAAAGCCTGCACCCCGCAGGCTTTTTTTTGGAGCTAAATTCTAATATCAACACCTTCTATCGAAAGCACAAAAAGTTTTAATTTCAGACAATTAACACTCTTACTTATTATTTTCTTCAGTCGGCAATTGCCCTCACCTCTAATTAAATCGGTATCCGATGAAGAAATCGCTATTCCTGAGCTTACTTCTCCTCAGTGGTTGCTCTGTTGCTCCTGAAGAAACACCACCTTGCGCATGTGATGACTACGTACCTCCCTATGTAAAGCCGCCAAGTGCATCTAACCAAGAGAATATCCAACAGTTACTGGCTTACATTGCGCAAAAAGCCAAAGATCGCTGGGGTGAAGATGAGTTCGTCGAAGCGGGAAAACACCGCTACGTGAAATACCTTGATGGTTATAACACCCGCGCTCATATCGACTTCGAAGCGGGAAAAATCTACGTTTCGACAATTTCCCAATACCAGCCAACGGAAAAGCTACAAAAAGCGATTGTACAGACACTACTCATGCCTGCCGATCCAGCACATGCGGAGTTGTTTAGTGACAAGGAAGCGGTATTACGTGGTAAGCCTTTTTTATTGGGGCAAGTTCTCGATCACGATGGAAAACCGATTGAATGGGAATGGCGCGCCAATCGTTACGCAGACTACCTACTCGACAACAAACTGCAAAAAAAAGCCATCAAACACGGCAGTGCTTACTATGTCGAAATCAACATGGTGAAAGATCATCTAGAACAACGCGAATACCAGTACGCTGGCTTGATACGTGACGCTGCAAAACGATATGGTTTATCAGAAGATCTGATTTTTGCCGTGATCAAAACCGAAAGTAGTTTTAACCCTTATGCGGTTTCTCATGCTGGCGCTTACGGCTTGATGCAAGTGATCCCAAAAACAGCGGGTGCGGATGTGTTTAATTTAGTAAAAAACAAACCAGGTATTCCGACCAAAGAATACTTATTCGATCCTGCCAATAACATTGATACTGGTGCAGCGTATTTCTATATATTGAAAAACCGCTATCTACGAGACGTGAAACATCCAACCTCGAAGCACTTTAGTATGATTTCCGCCTACAACGGCGGCACTGGTGGTGTGCTTTCGACGTTTGATAGCGACCGTAAGCGTGCAATGAATGAACTTAACAGCCTCAACCCAACTCAAGTTTATGATGCATTAACCACTCAACACCCAAAAGGGGAAGCGAGACGCTATCTACAGAAAGTTCTTTATTTCCAGAAAGACTTCAGCCAAGGGAATATCTAATTTTACCTAGCCACAAAACGAAAAACGCCGCTTAGTTCCACGGAGGTATAGAACTAAGCGGCCATGTAATTACACGAAAGACACCTATGGGTCTAAAACGTCAATTGGCTAGTTAATCACTCATATTCATACGAGCAATAACAGATACAGAGTATCGAACTCCGCCTTTTCTGGCACGAGCAAAACTCAGATTAGAATTCAACGTTTTTCACATTCTTAATAATTTCCTTACTATTAATGGGTTATTTGCTGAAGCAACATCAAACAAAAAAGGCTTAGCATCTCGCCAAGCCCTTCTTCACTTTCATTTTTCTTCGATTATCCCGGATGACCATCCACACGCGGAGTTATCAACATCACACCAAAACGCCACACAAACATACCAAATGCAAGAATCCATAATGCTGCGCTGATATCAATCCAAAAGAACATCTGTGAAGGAGCAAATATCACACCTAAGCTTCTCGCTAACGCCGCAGCAATCACCGCCGCAAACGCGATACTCATGTTCGGACCTTTGTAAATCATACGTCCAGTGTGCCCCATGGTGACACGAGTAATCATTGCTAGGATTAAGCCACCTAGCGCACCAATCGCAAACAAATGAATCAAGTTGTGGTTGGCAAACGCGTTATCCCAGCTGCCACGTAGGATAAGACTTAAAGGCAGACACAAATAAGCCGCATGTAAAGACCAAACAAGTGGCTCGCTCAGAGTCAACCAAGGTTTCCAGCGTAAGAATCGAACCAATTGGGTGATACCAGCAAACAACATCAGCGGCTTCCCAAGTTCAGCAAACGTCACAGGGAAGAAACTCAGTACAAACAACATGACCAATGGTAGGTTGGCGAGCCAATCTAGCCACATCAGCGGTTGAGCTTTTTCAAAGTTGAAACGACGTGCAGTAAAGAAAGGGATTACTCGCCCACCCATGACAGAAAGCAGTAAAGTGAACCACCACAGCATTGCTTGCCACACAGCAGAAGAGGTAAATGGAGGCATACCTTTCACCGTGGCATAACTGGCAAAGTTCGCAAAGATTGCAAGTAAGAATAACGGAACAAAAAATAGGTTACGCCACCCTTTAGCACGATAAACTCGTATGCCGACCTCATACGCTACAAACAGTAAAAACAGCGCTTCAACACTGCTGGTTAACCAAAGTGGTGCAGGCGTCCAAAGTAGAACTCGAGGAGCAAGCCATAACAAAAACAAGGCTAGCAAAGTGTAGTGCTTCGTTCCATTGATCCCCGTCCAGTTTTGTACCGCAGTCAGAACGAACCCCACCACAATCGCCATAGAGAAACCAAACAGCATTTCATGTACATGCCACCACAAAGCCGGAACACTCAACGCGCTAGGCTGCCCTGTTTGAAACATCCATACCCACAACGCAATCGCGATGATGGCGTAAATAGAGCCAAACAGGAAAAACGGTCTAAACCCAAGTCGCAGCCATGCGGGGATTTTTTCTTCCACTTTTTTATCGGTGATATTCAGCATTGTGATGCCCTTACGTACCAATTCGTACTGTCGAAAAACTTAACGTCAGCGATCTTAACACAAACATGCATAAAAAATACATGTTATAAGATCAGACTATCCTTTAGAGGTAAAACATTGCGCCTGATGCCGTGGAGGCATTTCCTCCCAAGAACGTAAAAATGCTGGGCTCAGTAAGAATGACTTAGATATCATATTTAGGTATAACGGATAGAACGGAATTCGTCGAAGTAAAAGGGAACAATCACGATGTATATATTTGGCTACGGCAGCTTAATCAATTCGGCCTCACGTGAGCTTACAGGGCAAACGGGGGAAGCAATTCCCGTTATTGCCCATGGGTTAGTGCGCTATTGGGGCAAAGTCGACGACAGCTATATCTTGTCACCGCTGGTTGTGAATGAAGGCGAAGGGCAAGTGAACGGTGTGCTGCTCGAAGTAGACCACCAAGCGCTGACTGAATTTGACCGCCGCGAACGTGGCTATCATCGTATTCAAATTCGTCCTGAACAAATCGAAACTGACATCAGCTTTAATCCAGATCATGAGATTTGGGTTTACGTGAAAAGCGATCCCCTTCCACCCTGCACGCTCAGCCCAATCATGCAAAGTTATGTAGATACTGTTTTAGCAGGATGCTTGGAAGTCTCTCACGCGTTTGCTGAACACTTTGTTCGCCATACTATAGGTTGGCAACACGCCAAAGAGAATGACCGCCACCAGCCCAAGTATGGCAACCTTGCGGGTGTGCAAGATCATCATTATGAATTAATAGATAACCTGATCAAAAAGGGAGCCTAGTGGCTCCCTTCCATTATTCATATTCGACAAATATCTGATTAGAATTTGTAGTCTAGACCTACGTAAAAGCCATCAAAATCAAAATCTAAATCACCGCCATTTTCAACATCAATCGTGACTGAAGACGCACGGTAACCACCAGAAACAATCAGACCAGAAGCAAATTCATAACCTGCTTCAGCACCGTAGTTGAAACCAATATCGCTACCATCTGTTGATATTGAGCTAGAAGATGCAGTTGGAACATCCAACTTCAGGTCAACACCCATCACGCCCAAGCCAGCCACAGCGCCTAAGTAGAAACCTGTGCCTGTGAAGTAGTATTTAGGTTTCGCATTAAGATTCGCAGCGTAACCTTCAACTTCAATGCTCGCATTGTGCGCAGTGCCAAACTGATCGATGAAGTGTCCGTTCTCTTTAAAGCTGCCAAAGTGAATAAACTCACCCTCAAAAGCTAATACAAACTGCTGAGAGAGCGCCATCTCTTTACCAACAGCGATACCAAAGCCTGTTGAAGACGATGAATCAATGTTCAACTCTGTATCGATCTCAGTGTTATGAATATCCGCACCAATATACCAACCACTATTTGCTTGAACCGACGCTGAAGCAACCACTGCACCTAAAGCCAATAAAGGCAAAACCTTTTTCATTATAATTTCCTATATTTTCATACTGTTAAACAGTTTTAAATCAAGAAAATTATAAATAAAGGTGAATATGAATCAACTTACTCATTTATAAAATGAGACATAAACCATAAGCATTTGTTATATAAATAAATTTAACTTACAGCTTAAACAATTCGCACGCCTGATGGCATTGCGCGTTCCGGTGTCAGTAATACGCTTTCCGACTCATCATCAGTTTCAGCGCACAGCAGCATACACTCAGAGGTTTCACCACGCATCTTAGCTTTTGCTAGATTACACAGCACTACCACTTGTTTACCCATTAACTCTTCTTCTGTGTAGTACGGTACAAGGCTCGTGACCGTTTGCAGGGTTTTCTCACCGACATCGATCTGCACAATGTACAGCTTGTCTGCATTCTCGTGGCGCGCCACCTCAATAATTTTTCCAGTGCGAATTTCTAACTTTGCAAAGTCTGAGTAAGCGATCGTTTCCATTAATTAAAACTCCAGTAAAATTTTACTAAAACAAGTTCAACATTAACAGTTAAGGCTTTAAATACAAGAGGTGAAGATCGCATTTTGATGCGTAAAGGTCGTATGAATTGCAAATATCCTTTACCAAATATCACTCAGTTTCGGCCATCCCCACGCCGTAATCTCAACACCTTTGAAAATATCTTGAAAGCTTAGTGTTTGTTGATGGTGAAGCATTGGGCTAACCAAGCCTTCGTATATAAGGACGGAGCCTAACTGTTCTAATTGATTCAAGTATTCACTAGGAGAAAAGCGCGCACGGATCTGGTTAATTTCGGTGATCAACCACTCTCTCACTTCAGCGCCAATCGACGCATGTAAAACCGGGTCACTGAGGAAATATAAAAGCGCAGATACTTGACGGTTATCATCTAGGTTAAAGCTGCCAAATACGATCTCTTCATCAAAGCTTTCACTCAACGCTTTTTCAATATACGCCTCAAATGAGTAAACAATTATATGCACCTCAATCCCCTCTTTGACCAATATCTCTTGAGTGGCTTTTGCACAACGTTGCAAACCAAGATGGGAATAACAGGCGATGCGAATAGAATCGGGCGGCACCACCTTATGACTTTTGATGTGTTTTACGTTATGCCAGAAAGGGAAAAAATTGTGTGCAACTTCGGCTCCAAACGTTGTCTTGCTCTGCTCAAGCTGCTGCCAAATCTTGTTCCCATTGAGTTTGTCACTTAACCAACGGCGTTGAGAATAGGAGAGGTTTGAGTTGTGCTGATTGAAAAGCATAATTAAACACCCTTCCTCAATACGAGCTCGAGAACGGGTATGCTCTTTATCTATGCTGAATTGATTAAAGTCGTCATTATGGTTGGTGATAATTTTCTTCGAATATTGTTCAGTCTCAGAGAGCTCACGCGTGGTGTTTTCAGAAACCGCATGAACACTATTCAACGACCAGATCGTCACTTTGTCTGTCAACGAACGAAACGCATGAAAACGCTCATTCGCAACCAGAGTTAATTTACTATCGGTGTGAGATTCTAAAGAGAAAATCCCGCATCCAACAATATCCGGCGAATGCTTGTTCAATTGCTCTGGTGGTTGCAGAGAATATTTCAAATCACTAAGGAGAGCAGCAAAACCTTTATCAGGACGGCTAAGTTCTATCGATAAACGATAAGGGGACTCGACAATGATGTTTTCAAGGTGATCGAGTTCATTCTTATAATACGAGCGAGCCTTCAGTTGGCTTAGCAACTGTGAAATAACGACGGCATCGACTTTGACGCCCGAATGAAAACAGACGGACGGACGAAGATAAAAAGTCCACGTTCGCCACGCCTCATCCGCCTCCCAATAATGGGCAATATTGGTGACAACTTCCCCTTTTGAGTTCATATCGACCAAACAGGCATGAATTTGACGAATTAAAAATCGCTCGCTATTTCGGTGGGGAGTTGCAGGGGTTAAAGGCGCAAATGTACGATTGTAAGTCAGTTGAACGTTCACTCTTCCTTCGGTGATTTGAGCGCCAGAGGTTTGCTTTAACAGTTGCTCGAACACGGCTTGATCATAATCGAGGAACTCTAAAGCTCGGTCGTATTTTGTCTCTTGAATCCATTCCAACGCGATGGCGCATTTCACCTCTGCTCGATCAAACTTACGGATCAAGGTTGAGCGCTGGTTTCGCCCTACTCTTGGTATCCACGCTATCCAGTTAAGCTCATTCATTTGCTTAAGAATCGTCCGAGCATGTCTTGAACCTGTAAACATCTTCTCTGCTATGTCGGCTAACGTCACAGCGTGCTCTTCTCGCAATTCAAATGTTTCCAAACGTTCGTAGTATCGAAATAGATTAATACTCTCCAAAACAGGCTCTCCAAAGTTCATTTCCTATTCCTTATATTAGCTACAACCCCGCTCTTTCAAGTAAAAAGGTCTAAAAACTTAAATATCAGGAACCAAGAAAACAAAAAATACTCTGTTTTTTCATGCCTTATTTTTAATCAAAATACTCTCAGATTCTGACGCAGTCCTATGGTTGAGTGATTGAAAAATGCCGTTTCAAATTATAAAAGCACCTCGTTCTTTCACTCGAACACGTTATTTATAAAGCTTTAGCGATAGCAACCTGTTTTATGTTTATGCTCCAAACCCCCGCAAACCATAATCGCGATGCTATCGCTAATCCCCTCGCTTCCCACAGTTTGTTCATGACTGCGCCCACCAAGATTTTCATATAACACGTTGGAGTATATTTATGTTTGCTAACTTTTTTGCCAACCTTTCTAAGGTCGGTAAGGCGCTCATGTTGCCAATTGCCTCGATGCCGGCAGCGGGTATTCTTTTAGGTATTGGCTCGGCACAATTTGGTTTTATTCCCCCCGTCGTATCTGAATTGATGGCGGAAGCTGGCGGTGCAGTGTTTGGCAACCTACCGCTTATTTTTGCGCTTGGTGTTGCTATCTCATTTACCAACAACGACGGCGTTGGTGCGGTTGCCGCAGGTATTGGCTACTACGTATTAGTCGCGACTTTAAAAGTCATGGCAGGCGTACTGGGAATGGATCACATCGACACTGGCGTACTCGGCGGTATCATCTCTGGTGCGGTTGGTGCGTATATGTTTAATCGCTTCTACACCATTAAGATGCCAGCTTATTTGGCCTTCTTTGCTGGTAAGCGATTTGTCCCAATCGTAACGTCATTTTCTATGTTGTTCTTAGGCATCGCTATTGCCTTTGTTTGGCAACCTATCGGTGCAGGCATTGATTGGTTCGGCACGTGGGCAACAGAACAAAATCCGTTAGTCGCATTCTGGGCTTACGGCACTGCTGAGCGAGCGTTGATTCCATTTGGTCTGCACCATGTCATCAACGTGATTATTCAGCTACAAGCTGGGGAGTTTGTGAATGCAGCAGGTCAAGTGTTCCACGGTGAAATCCCTCGTTTCTTCGCCGGCGATCCGAATGCAGGCAACTTGGCAGGTGGTTACTTATTTAAGATGTTTGGTCTGCCTGCTGCTGCGATTGCAATTGGTCGAGCTGCGAAGCCAGAGAACCGTACCAAAGTTATGGGCATCATGATCTCAGCGGCACTGACGTCATTCCTAACTGGTATCACTGAACCTATCGAATTTGCGTTCTTGTTCATCTCACCAGTGCTTTACGTGATTCATGCGATCATTGCAGGTCTGGCTTACCCGCTGTGTATTATGTTGGGTGTCAAACATGGTTACAGCTTTAGTGCTGGTCTGATCGACTACGTGACCTTCTTTGGTATTTCCACCAAAGGTTGGATGATCATCCCATTAGGCTTGGCATACGCAGCGCTCTACTACATCGTATTCACTTGGTTTATTAAGACGTTCGATTTGAAAACACCTGGACGTGAAGAGCAAGATAGCAGCGAAGCCATCAATGACACGAGCTCAGAATTTGCCAGTGAACTAGTCAGTGCATTTGGTGGCAAGCAAAACATCTTAAGCACGGATGCTTGCATCACTCGTTTGCGAATCCAAGTTACAGATCAAGACAAAGTCGACGAAGCAAAACTGAAAGCACTTGGCGCAGCAGGCGTCGTACGAGTCGGCACTGGGGTACAAGCTATCTTCGGCGGAAACAGCGATGTGTACAAAACCCAAATGGTTGACTGGATGAACAATAACTAGTGCCCCAAATGCCATTATCTATGGTCTACATGTTAAAAACATAAACGACAAATCGCGGTGATCTCTAATGACCGCGATTTTTGTTTTCTCACTATAAAAGGATTCAAACCTTTCTTGCATAAGATAACGTTTACACATCATATATCTCTAATAAATTCATAGAGTAATGAGCCATTAGTTGCAATATAAATAGGTACCAATTGCACTTATTACACAATGGGTGTTTAATACTCCGGTTAACGTTTTTAGCCAACGAAAGGTTCCTCATGGCAACAATCAAGGATGTCGCGAAAGAAGCGGGGGTGTCAGTCGCTACCGTTTCTCGTGTGATCAACAAATCACCCAAGGCAAGCCAAACTTCTATCGATGCAGTGACTAAAGCGATGAGCAAACTTGGCTATCGCCCTAACGCGGCAGCACGAGCACTCGTCAGTCAAAGTACCAATACGATGGGCGTGCTGGTGAGTGATGTCTCAGACCCCTTCTTTGGCACCATGGTCAAATCGGTTGATAACGTCGCAAGAGAAAATGGTAAACACATTCTAATTGGCAATGGTTATCACAATCCAGAAGATGAACGACAAGCGTTAGAGCTGCTGATTAATAGCCGCTGTGAGGCGATTGTGATCCACTCTAAAGGCTTATCAGATGAAGAATTGATTGGCTATGCCAAAGAAGTAAAAGGGATGGTATTGATCAACCGCCACATTCCTGAGTTAGCAGAGCGTTGTATCTCTCTCGATAACCGTAAAGGTGCGTACCTCGCAACAGAATATTTACTTCGTCATGGGCATACCAAGATAGCTTGTATCGCTTCTTCACATGACATTGAAGATACCGATGAGCGCTTGCAAGGTTACCAAGCTGCGCTGAAAGACCACAAGATTGAACTGTCGAAAAGTTACGTTGAATATGGTGAACCAAACAGTGATGGTGGTGAAATAGCAATGACCAACTTACTGACTAAATCACTCGAAATCACCGGTGTCGTGGCTTACAACGATTACATGGCAGCCGGGGCACTTGCCGTATTAGATCAAAACGGAATCAGCGTACCAGAGAAAATCTCTATGGTCGGTTTTGACGATGGTTTAATTGCTCGCTTCGTCAATCCAAGTTTGACGACAATTCGTTACCCAATCGAAATGATGGCAGAACGCGCTGCTCGACTAGCGTTGGCATTATCACGAGATGAACAAGTGGAAGAAGACACGATCATCTTCAGCCCAACCTTAGTTCGTCGCAACTCGGTTGACCGCCTCTAACTCTGCACCCAATCTAAAATACGAAATAAAAAAGCTCTGCTACAGAAGTACCAGAGCTTTTTTGTTTTTAGTTCAACTAAGCTTTTGACCTACTGTAGGCAAAAAGCTCATGGCAACCCAAAAGGCTAAAAATCAATACCTTAACTAAAAAGCAAAGTGAAACGTGGTACTGAATCGATACGCTTGCTCAGGTTCAAGAATACAACTTGGTTGCCCCCACTCAGCATGGTTCGGTGAATCTGGCAAAAACTGAGTTTCTAACGCCAAGCCCGCGTAGTCTTGGTATTCCCCACCGCGACGGTTTGGTGCACCCGCTAACCAGTTACCCGTATACAATTGCATGGCAGGCTTATTGGTCACGACAGACATATGCACTTTTCCATCCGGAGAAACCACCCGCGCAACGGGTTTTGAAACGTCGCGATGAGCATCAAATAGATAGCTGTGATCATAACCTTTCGCTGCAATCTGCTGCTCATCTTGTAAGAAATGCTCCGATACTGGCTTTTCATTTCTAAAATCAAAGCCTGTTCCTTTCACATCTTGCAATGCGCCCAAAGGAATACCGACGTCATTAGTTGGTAGATATTGATCTGCTGCGATGGTTAAACGGTGAGAACGGCAATCCAAATCGGCTTCCGCACCAAGCAAATTAAAGTAAGCGTGGTTGGTTAAGTTCACTGGTGTTGCTTTGTCTGTCTTTGCGAAATACGCAATGCTCACTTGGTTGTCATCAGTCAGGGTATACGTCACATGGACTTCGAGGTTCCCTGGAAAACCTTGATCACCATCTTCAGACAACAAAGAAAACGTCACTTGCTGTTCGGACTGAGACTCAATGTTCCAGCGACGCTTATCAAACCCTTCCTCACCACCGTGTAAGCAATTTCCCGCTTGGTTAGTGGAGACTTGAAATGCTTCGCCATTAACCTCAAAAAGCCCATTGGCGATGCGGTTTGCGTAGCGACCAACAGTGACACCCATATAACACTGTTGATGCATGAAACTCCCCATCGTCCCCACTCCGAGAAGCACTTCGCGCAACTCCCCATTCGCCAAAGGTAAACGACAACTCAGCCATGTCGCGCCAATATCCATAAAGGAAACGCTCATGCCTGTGTTATTTTTCAGTTCGATCACTTTGGCAGGCTCGCCATCAAAAGCAGCCTGCTGTGTCATCGTGATGGTTAATGGCTCGGTCATCTCTCGCTCCTACTAAAGCTGCGGTGCGCTTAAAGCACTTCGACTAAGCTAGCGCCATTTTTCGCTTGGCACACGTAGATAGATTCTTTCAACCCTGTTGCTGCTTGGTATTTAGCTTCAACGGTTGCTTTCACGTCATCCACTAATGCAGGCGGTACAAGAGCGACAATACAACCGCCAAAGCCTCCGCCAGTCATGCGTACACCGCCTTGCTCACCGATGACCTCTTTCACCATCTCAACCAATGTATCGATTTCTTTTACTGTGATTTCAAAATCATCACGCATTGAAGCATGAGACTCTGCCATCAACTCACCCATGCGCTTCATGTCGTGTGCGCGAAGAGCTTGTGCGGCTTCGACCGTGCGATCGTTTTCTGTGATCACGTGGCGAGCACGTTTTGCCACCATTTCATCCAGCTCAGACACTTTCTGGTTAAACTGCTCAATGCTCACATCACGGAGTGCTTTTACGCCGAAGATGCGCGCCGCTTCTTCACATTGCTCACGACGAGTGTTGTATTCGCTGTCTACCAAGCCACGTTTTTTGTTCGAGTTGATGATCACCACTGCCATGTCTTCTGGCATCGATACTGCTTCGGTTTCTAGGCTACGGCAGTCCAATAACATCGCGTGATTTTCACGACCTTCTGCCGAAATCATTTGGTCCATGATGCCGCAGTTACAGCCGACAAATTCGTTCTCTGCTTGCTGACCGTTCAGTGCAATTTCCGCTTGGCTGATTTCTAGATTGAACAGCACTTTAAACGTTTGACCAATCACCACTTCCAATGCTGCCGATGAGCTCAAGCCCGCACCTTGAGGCACATTGCCGCTCACTGAGATATCCGCACCAGAAAATTGGTAACCGCGTGCGAGAAGATACTTCACCACACCGCGAATGTAGTTGGCCCACATTTTGTCTTGTTGGAAAGTAATCTCTTGAGTGATATCGAACTCATCAACTGCGTTGCCGTAGTCCACAGATACCACGCGCACTAGGTTGTCTTCACGTTTTGCTGCTGCCACAACCGTTTGGTAGTTGATCGCACATGGCAATACAAAACCATCGTTGTAATCAGTGTGTTCACCAATCAGGTTGACACGACCAGGTGCTTGAATAATGTGGCTTGGAGCGTAACCCAGCACTTGTTCAAAAGAGGTTTTAACGTTTTGGATTAAATCAGACATAGTAAAATCTCAGCATAAAATTTTTGTGTGAATTCTCGACAGCTTTCATATCTCGCAATCAGAAACGACATATTTGATTGTCTAACATTTGTCACTCCGGGCGAGCCCTAGCGAGCATCCGGAATCTACGTTCAGCGCACTCTGATGGTAGATTCCGTATCACGCTCGTTCCTCGCTATACGGAATGACATCTTTCGTATTTATCTTTAAGGTCTGTTCTTTGTAATGCACATCGCTTAGGTCACGTAGGCGCTGTGCTGCTTGCTCTGCGGTTAAGTCGCGTTGGTTTTCTGCCAACATTTCATAACCCACCATGAACTTACGCACTGTTGCGCTACGCAGTAGCGGCGGGTAGAACAAGGCATGCAGTTGCCAATGATCGATATCAGTACCTTCTTCAAAGAATGGCGCGTAATGCCAACCCATTGAGTAAGGGAAAGAACATTGGAATAGGTTGTCGTAACGGCTGGTTAGCTTTTTGATTGCAACCGCAAGGTCATCACGCTGCTCATCGGTTAGCTCACTCATTCGACGAATGTGCGTTTTAGGAAGTAGCATGGTTTCGAATGGCCACGCAGCCCAGTAAGGGACAACAGCAATCCAGTGCTCAGTCTCAACCACAGTACGTGAGCCATCTTTGAGTTCAGCTTGCACGTAATCCACCAGCAAGTTACTGCCATGTTCTTGGTAGTACGCTTTTAAGTTGTGCTCTTTACGCTCAATTTCATTTGGTAAGAAGCTATTCGCCCAGATTTGACCGTGTGGATGAGGTTGAGAACATCCCATCGCTTCGCCTTTGTTCTCAAATGCTTGCACCCACACGTAGTCTTTGCCAAGCTCTTCGATTTGCTCATTCCAGGTGTCAATCACGCCACGAATTTTGTCGACTGGTAGTTCCGGTAGCGTTTTGCTGTGATCGGGAGAGAAGCAAATCACTCGGCTCAACCCGCGCACGCCTTGAGTCTTGAACAAAGGGCTGTCTGACTCAGGTGCATCTGGAGAATCCACCATCAACGCAGCAAAGTCATTCTTAAATACGTAGGTGCCTTGGTAATCTGGGTTTACATCTCCAGAAATGCGCTCGTTCGTTGGACATAGGAAACACTTCTCATCGTAACTAGGCAGTTGATCGATAGACGGTTTCTCATCGGCACCACTCCAAGGGCGTTTTGCACGATGCGGTGACACTAAAATCCACTGACCCGTTAGTGGGTTGTAGCGACGATGTGGGTGATCCACTGGGTTAAATTCAACATTCGACATCTTACTTACTCAACTTTTAAAATTTCTTTCATCTGCATTCCCCAATGAAATTGGAGTTGCTGCTAGGCGGTAAGCTTTCCAATATCCATGAGCATAGGTTTTCTATGTGATTGGAATTGGAAAGTACATGCGACAACGCTGCAGCATCAATTACGCAGGGGAATAGCCTTGCGGGTTATTTGACTGCCATTTCCACGTGTCCGCCGTCATTTCAGTAACGCTGCGAGTCGCTTTCCAGCCAAGATCTCGCTCTGCTTTTTCAGTACTTGCCCAACATTCTGCAATGTCACCAGGACGGCGAGGACACAGCTCGTAAGGCACTGGCTTACCGCAAGCCAACGCGAACGCTTCCACCATATCAAGCACGCTAGAGCCTTTTCCCGTACCTAAGTTGTAAATGTGCAAACCGGCTTTATCACCGACCGATTTCAGCGCTGCGATATGACCGTCCGCTAAGTCCATCACGTGGATGTAATCACGAACGCCCGTGCCGTCTGGTGTTGGGTAGTCATTGCCGAATACCGACAGTTTTTCACGGCGACCGACTGCGACTTGTGCAATGAACGGCATGAGGTTGTTTGGAATACCTTGAGGGTCCTCACCCATGGTGCCGGATGGATGTGCACCCACTGGGTTGAAATAGCGCAGTAAAGTAATGCTCCAATCGTTTTCTGCGTTGAACAGATCACTTAAGCACTCTTCCACCATGTACTTGCTACGACCGTATGGGTTGGTGGTTGCGCCCGTTGGCGAGTCTTCTGTAATAGGTACAATGTCAGGGTCGCCGTACACCGTCGCGGATGAACTGAAGACAATGCTTTTCACCCCAGCTTTGCGCATACTGCGTGCCAAAACGAGCGAGCCATTCACGTTGTTATCGTAGTACTCCAACGGCTTCGCAACGGATTCTCCAACGGCTTTTAGACCAGCGAAGTGAATCACGGCTTGGATATCATGCTCAGCAAAAACCGAGTCTAAAAAGGCTTCATCACGAATATCACCTTGATGGAAGACGGGTTGTTTACCTGTCAGCGCTTCAATACGACTAAGCACTTCTACTTTGGCGTTACACAAGTTATCGACAATGATTGGCTCCATACCTGCTTCAATCATCTGTACGCATGTGTGGCTACCGATGTACCCCATACCGCCTGTGATAAGAACTTTCACTTTTGCTTCCCCATTGTTGCTGCTCATGCTTGGTAACGATTTGAGCCTATTAACCAAGCAAATTCGCTGATCGCTTAACTGGTTAAAAGTCTACCAACCAAAACCGATCCAGATCCGTGATCAAACTCAAACTTGTGTAAACGTTTCCACAAAATTACACAACACATAAAACTTAATAAGATTAAAGCAAATTTATTCATTTAAGGAATCAAAACAAAAAAATCCTAGACAAAATGTATAAACGTTTACATCTTCACGGCAACATTAAAAGGTGACGCGCAACGCAAGAAAGATCAGGCTTCGCTTTAGATCCCTGACATTGCTCTTACAAAACAAGGAGCAAAGCTCGTTACAGTAGCTCCGCCCCAAATGTAACCATTTGTAACAAGACTAAAATCCATGTCTTCTCTTTTATTGGGGCACATTGAGCACAAAGACCAAACCTAAAGGGCATCCATGCTACGCAAGCGAAACGAATTCCGAGACCACAATCAGGAAGTAAGATTGTTTAAAAACCGCGCCATCGTTGCTTTTATCGGCATGGTTATTTTGTTGGGAGGACTAGTTGCTAACCTTTATAACTTGCAGGTTAATCACTTCAAAGATTACCAAACTCGCTCGAACGACAACCGAATCAAGATCCTGCCAATAGCCCCTACCCGTGGTCTTATATATGACCGAAATGGCGTTTTGTTGGCTGAGAACCGTCCTGTTTATAACTTAGATATGATCCCAGAACAGGCGGGCGATCCAGATGCATTAATTGAAAAACTGCGTCACTATATTGATATCACCCCAGATCAAGTCGAATCCTTTAAAAAGCGTTACAAGCACACTCGCCGCTTTCGTTCTGTCACGATCATGAACGAACTGAATGACAAGCAAGTGGCGCGCTTTTCTGTTCATCAGCACGAGTTTAACGGCGTCTTTGTTACCGCAGATCTCAAACGTTACTACCCTTACGGCGAAGAACTGACCCATGTTTTGGGTTACGTTTCTCACATCAACGATCGAGACTTGCGTCGATTGGATGAAGAAGGCAAAGCACAGAATTATCAGGCAACGCAAAACATCGGCAAGTTAGGTGTTGAACGTTATTACGAAGACATCCTCCACGGCACCAAAGGCTACGAGGAAGTAGAGGTAAACAGTCGCGGTCGCGTGATTCGTACGATCAAATATGTGCCGCCAGTTCCCGGAAAAGACATCGTATTGAATCTGGATATTGAGCTACAAGAGTATGTCTACAAACAACTCAACCATCGCCAAGGCAGCGCAGTCGTGCTCGATCCACGCGACAATAGCGTATTAGCCATGGCATCAAGTCCGAGTTATGACCCAAACCCTTTTGTTAACGGCATATCTAGCAAAGCCTACCGTGCCTTACTCAATGATCCAGCTCACCCACTTGTAAACCGTACAACGCTTGGCGTTTACCCTCCTGCTTCTACGGTAAAACCTTTTATGGCTGTCGCTGGGCTTGAAGAACACGTCATCACACCAAGTACCGTGCGCAACGATCACGGCCTCTGGCGTATTCCTGGCTCTAAACCAAATTCAAAAGCATGGCGAGATTGGAAACGTTGGGGTCACGGCAACGTGGATGTCACCAAGGCAATTGAAGAATCGGTTGATTCCTTCTTTTATCAGACCGCATTTGACCTTGGGATTGACCGCATTTCGAAATGGATGAATAAATTTGGCTTTGGCTTGCCAACGGGCATCGATATTTACGAAGAAAGCAGCGCAAACATGCCGACACGAGAATGGAAAATCGCACGTCATCGCACCCCTTGGTATCAAGGTGATACGGTGCCTATCGGTATTGGGCAAGGTTATTGGACAGCAACACCAATGCAGATAGCCAAAGCAACATCATTCCTCATTAATCATGGCGAAATGAAAGCGCCACACCTTCTCAAAGCCGTGATTGAACATGGGGAAGACTTCGAAAACCAAGTCGATGTTAAACCAAAAGTGCTGCCTTCTATCGAAGGAGTACCAGAGAAGTTCTGGGATATTCCAATCAACGCCATGCGTTTGGTAAATAATGGGGCTCATGGTTCTGGTCGCCGTGCATTTAGAGGCGCAGAGTACAGCAGTGGCGGTAAGTCAGGGACTGCGCAGGTATTTGGCCTGCGCAAAGACGAAGTCTACAACTCCAAAAAACTCGCAAACCACCTACTCGACCACGCATTGTTTACCGCGTTTGCACCATACGATAAACCCAAATACGTGGCGACCGTGGTTATCGAGCACGGTAATGGTGGCTCTAAAGTGGGCGCGCCGTTCATTCGAAATGTGTTTGATCACTTGCTTGTCCATCACGACAAAGACGACAGCAATAAGGTGAAGTCTTAAATACGCCAGAACAACACCCAATAAACAAAGCCTGAGTGGATGTCCTAGCCACTTGGGCTTTTGTTTGTTTTCCAGCACAACCCCACCCACCTAAATTCTATAAAATACAAAAAATGTGAGATAAATCAGAAGCGAATAACAACGAGAAGAACATCACTATCAATAACCACCCTTTCGTTTGCTAAAACGAAATCATCAATAGCTCACCCCTCATCACTAAGAAAATAAAGTTTTTGGATTTCACTCTTTTTAAATCGAAAGACAATTTGCGCAAATTGGAAAAGCAGAAGATTTGTGACAGCAAGCTCAACGAAAACAGGGATGGTGATTTCAAATGTAAGAGCAATAAATAATCAGTAAGGGAAAATCGATGAACTACAAGACTTTGAAAGCTAGTGGGTTGGCGGTTATAGTCTCGGCAGCTTACATAGGGAATGCGTACTCAATGGAAATAGCCAATGATGCAATGGCAATAACATTTGATAATAACTCAGGTGTCGTGTCATTGATCAATAATAATACGGATGAACAAATCACCCCAACTGAACTTTTCTTCATTACTCTACCGAATGAAACAACACTTCATACCAAAGATTTTAAGTTGGAAAAGTACAAGAAAGATGGTGACAGCATCAATCTCACTTTTGTTCGCAATGATTTTGAAGTGGATGTCACTTTGAACGTAATCAAACAACGATATGTGAGTGTTGATTACAAAATCAAAGCTGTTGGTAACGATCGCAAGATCAAAAAAATCACTTTCTTGCCAACCAAAAAACAAACGCAAGCGCCTTATGTTGACGGTAGCATTAACAGCTCACCAATTATCGCGGATACGTTCTTCATGCTGCCGCGTAAACCGATTGTAAATACCTATGCTTACGAAACGAAAACCAACCTCAATATTGATATTGTCACTCCAATAAGCACAAACGCCCCATTAAAATATACAACTTATATCGGTACGTTTAGCGAAGTCAGTCAATTAAGACGCGACTTCAACAAGTTCATTGAAGCAATGCGACCACGTCCCTACAAACCATATTTACATTACAATTCATGGATGGATATTGGCTTTTTCACTCCTTATACAGAAAGTGACATTAAAGGACGAATGAAAGAGATTTATCATGAGTTGGTGGAAAAACGCGGCGTAGTTCTTGATGGGTTCTTACTTGATGACGGCTGGGATGACTTAACAGGAAACTGGGATTTTGGCTCAGCATTTGCTGATGGGTTTGGGAGCGTAAAAGAGCTAGCCGATTCAATGAATACTAGTGTGGGTTTGTGGCTTTCCCCTTGGGGAGGCTATAACAAGCCACGTGACATTCGCGTTTCACATGCAAAGGAAAATGGTTTCGAAACGGTGGATGGCAAGTTTGCTCTCTCAGGTCCGGTGTACTTCAAAAACTTCAATGACAAAATCACCAATCTGATTAAAAACGAACATATTTCATCGTTTAAACTTGATGGAATGGGCAACGCAACATCTCACTTAAAAGGCAGTCAATTTGCTTCCGATTTTGATGCGTCAGTTCAGTTGATCGAGAACATGCACAAGGCCAATGATAAAGTATTTATCAACCTAACGACCGGGACCAACGCAAGCCCATCATGGTTATTCTTCGCTGACTCCATTTGGCGCCAAGGTGATGATATCAACCTTTATGGTGATGGCTCTCCAACACAACAGTGGGTCACTTACCGAGACGCTGAAACATATCGTTCGATTGTCCGTAAAGGTCCATTATTCCCGATGAGTTCGATAATGCTTCACGGTATTGTCAGCGCCAAAAACGCTTATTATGGACTTGAGAAAGTACAATCCGATCAAGATTTTGCCGATCAAGTATGGTCATATTTTGCAACTGGCACACAACTACAAGAAATGTATATTACGCCAGATATGCTCAATTCAACTAAATGGGACACTCTTGCAAAAGCAGCTAAATGGGCAAGAGAGAACGCCGATGTTTTAGTGGATTCACATTGGATTGGTGGCAATCCAACTAACTTAGCGGTGTATGGTTTTGCGTCATGGAATGAAAACAAAGCCGTAATTTCGTTGCGTAACCCATCGGATAAACCACAAAAATATTACTTGGATCTCAATCGTGATTTTGAATTGCCTACAGGCGCAAATGGGCAGTTCAAGCTAAAAATGGCTTACGGTGAAAACAACACAATTCCATCTCACTACACCGACCCAGTAGTTATAACCCTGCAGCCACTACAAACTTTAGTCATCAACGCGAATAAATAACCAGTAACCAAAGAAAAGGCACTGTTATGGTGCCTTTGTTCGCTTTTTCTCAGACCTTAATACCATCAAATACGATAGAGCAACGAGTGCTTAACGTATTCTTCCGGCAGATAACTTCACTTCCCCGATCGCACAGTTTTACTAAAAGTTTGTGCATCCATAAGTAGCTGTTTACAATGGTGGGATTATTGCTTTTCTCACTGGGACAGTGAGCTTTGCCTACGGGAAGTGCACATGGCAACACTAAAAGATATCGCTACTGAAGCTGGCGTCTCACTCGCGACCGTATCGCGCGTGTTAAATGATGATCCGACTTTGAGCGTAAAAGAAGAAACCAAACACCGCATCTTAGAAATCGCAGAAAAGCTGGAATACCGCACCAGCAGTTCCAAAAAAGCCACCAAAGAGGCAAGACAAAAACACCACTTCTTAGCCTTGTATAACTACAAGCAAGAAGCCGAGGTGAATGACCCTTATTACTTGTCGATTCGTCACGGGATTGAAACCCAGTGTGACAAATTGGGCATTACGCTAACCAATTGCTACGACAGCATCATCGATGTAGAAACGCAAAAGATCACCGGTATCCTTCTGGTCGGTAAAACTGACAGCGCCGTGATTCGTAAATTGCCTAAACGTCTTACTGACAGCATTTGCTATATCGACTTCTCTGACAGCGATAGCACATACGACTGTGTTGATATCGATCTTGCGCGAATCAGTAAACAAGTGGTCGACTTCTTTGTTGAACAAGGCTACGCACGGATTGGTTTTATTGGTGGTCAAGATGAACCAAACACTGCAGACATTCGTGAAAATGCATTTGTAGAATACGGCAGCTTAAAAGGCGTGGTGTCAGAAGACGATATTTATCGCGGCGACTTCTCTAGCTTATCTGGTTACGATTTAGCAAAAGCCATGTTAGCAAAAGGCGATTTTCCTAAAGCGCTCTTTATCGCTTCAGACTCAATTGCAATTGGTGTTTTACGCGCGATTCATGAATTCGGTTTGAACATTCCACAAGACATTGCCCTAATCAGCGTCAATGACATTCCAACCGCCCGATTTACCTTCCCACCACTCTCAACTGTGCGCATTCATTCTGAGATGATGGGTATTCAAGGGGTAAATTTATTAGTAGAAAAATACCGCGACGGTCGCGCACTGCCTCTACAAGTGCATGTGCCGAGCAAATTAAAACTCCGCGGCACCACTCAGTAATTCCCTTCACATTATCAAATTTATAAAGCACTGAATATTCAGTGCTTTTTTATTATCCCCTCTTTAAATCTAGCTATTTTTTATCCACTTTACCTAAGAAATCGCCTTGGGATGCCATTCCTTTATCCTGATCACATCTTGTTCAATGATCGTCCAATAAAACGTGACCAAGTTAAAGTTAAAAGTTTTCACTAATTTATTTTAGTAAAACTTTTACTAATATCTTTTCCTAGATAATTCATCACTCTTTTTCAAATGACATCGGCTGCATTTCTTTTGGATAACTTCAAGCATTGGACTCCTCCTTTGCCTGCTACCAAACTAAGCCGAGGGGAGAACAAACGTGAACAATTGGGAAAACTTCCTTCACCTGCATGAGAATCGTATGGCACCACGTGCTTACTTCTTCTCTTACGATTCAATTAAAAACGCACAAACATTCCAACGAGAACTGAGCAGCCGCTTCAAACTGCTAAGTGGTCAATGGACATTCAACTACTTCACCAATCCTCTCTTGGTGCCAGAAGAGTTTTACTCACAAAAAATGGAAGAATGGGGACAAATTACCGTTCCAAACATGTGGCAAATGGAAGGTCATGGCGACCTTCAATACACAGATGAAGGCTTCCCATTCCCTATCGATGTGCCTTTTGTTCCGACAGATAACCCGACAGGAGCTTACCAACGCACGTTCACTCTGGGTGAAAACTGGAACGACAAACAAACCATCATCAAATTTGATGGCGTTGAAACCTACTTCGAAGTTTACGTAAACGGTCATTACGTTGGCTTTAGCAAAGGCAGTCGATTGACCGCAGAGTTCGACATCTCTTCTTATGTACAACAAGGTGAAAATTTACTGTCTGTACGTGTGATGCAGTGGGCAGATTCGACTTACATTGAAGACCAAGACATGTGGTGGACGGCGGGTATCTTCCGCGATGTGTACCTTGTCGGAAAAGAGCACGTTCACGTCCAAGATCTGACTGTTCGTACTGATTTCGCCGACGATTACCAAAGTGCCACCTTAAGCTGCCAAGTTGAACTGGAAAACCTATCGACTACGGTTGCGTCTGGTTACACGCTGGAATATGCCCTTCAAGATAAAAGCACTGTGGTTGTAAGCGGTCAATGTGATTCACTGACTATCCAAGGCAACAGCCAAGCAAGCTTTGCCATTGATGTGGTGAACCCAACCCATTGGACAGCGGAAAATCCATACCTTTACCAACTGTTCATTACACTAAAAGACGCACAAGGCAATATTGTCGAAGTGATTCCGCAACGTGTTGGCTTCCGAGACATTAAAGTGCGTGATGGTCTGTTCTACATCAACAACCAATACGTGATGCTACACGGTGTAAACCGTCATGATAATGACCACCTAAAAGGTCGCGCTGTTGGCATGGATCGCATCGAGAAAGACCTGATCTTGATGAAACAACACAACATCAACTCAGTTCGCACCGCGCACTACCCTAACGACCCACGCTTCTACGAGCTGTGTGACATTTACGGCTTGTTCGTAATGGCAGAAACCGACGTAGAAACCCACGGCTTCGCTAACGTTGGCGATCTCAGCCGCATCACCAACGATGCAGCATGGGAAAGTGTGTTTGTCGATCGCGCAGAGCGCCATGTTCATGCTCAAAAGAACCATCCTTCGATCATCATGTGGTCACTAGGTAACGAGTCTGGTTACGGCTGCAATATCCGCGCTATGTACAGCGCAACTAAGGCGATTGATGACACTCGCTTAGTGCACTACGAAGAGGACCGCGATGCAGAAGTCGTCGACGTGATTTCTACCATGTACTCACGTGCTCAGCTCATGAACCACTTTGGTGAACACCCGCACGACAAGCCTCGCATCATCTGCGAATACGCACACGCGATGGGTAACGGACCTGGCGGTCTGACGGAATACCAAAATGTGTTCTACAAGCATGACCACATTCAAGGTCACTACGCTTGGGAATGGTGTGACCATGGCGTATTAGCGCGCGATGAAAATGGTCAAGAGTTCTACAAGTACGGCGGTGACTACGGCGATTATCCAAACAACTACAACTTCTGTATGGATGGTTTGATTTACCCAGATCAAACGCCGGGACCAGGCTTAAAAGAATACAAACAAGTTATCGCACCAGTGAAAATTCACGCGGTGGAAGGCACAAAAGACCGCTTTACCATAGAAAACAAATTGTGGTTCACCAACCTGAATGATTACACCATCACTGCAGATATCCGAGCGGAAGGTGAAACGCTGCGCAGCGTGCAGTTTAAGGTCGAAGAGCTTGCAGCGAACAGCGCACGTGAAATCACGATTAATTTGCCTGAACTGGACGAGCGTGAAGCCTTTATTAACTTCACCGTGCGTAAAGACAGTCGAACTCTGTACAGCGAAGCAAACCACGACATCGCGAGCTACCAGTTCCAGCTAAAAGAAAACACAGCAAGTGAAGCCGAGTTTGTTAACCACAATGCGCAAGCGTTAGTAACGACAGAAAGCCGCTTGGAACACGTGATTGAAGGCCACAACTTCACGCTGATTTTCTCTAAAGTCAACGGCAAGCTGACCTCTTGGCGCGTCAATGGTGAAGAGCTGATTCGATCTGAGCCTAGACTGAACTTCTTCAAGCCAATGATTGATAACCACAAACAAGAGTACGAAGGTTTGTGGCACCCAGCACACTTGCAAATCATGCAAGAGCACTTCCGCACGCTGCAAGTCGAAGCAACCGATGATTCGGTTTCGATCACGACCACCAGCATCATTGCACCGCCGGTGTTCGATTTTGGCATGCGCTGTACCTACCGCTACCAAATCAACGCACAAGGGCATTTAAATGTGGAACTGAGTGGCGAGCGCTACGGCGATTACCCGCATGTTATCCCTGTGATTGGTTTGGATTTGGGCATCAACGGCAGCTTTGACCAAGTCAGTTACTACGGTCGCGGTCCTGAAGAAAACTACCAAGACAGCCGCCAAGCCAACTTGATTGATGTTTACCACAGCACGGTAGCCGACATGTTTGAGAACTACCCGTTCCCACAAAACAACGGTAACCGCCAACACGTTCGTTGGGCATCACTAACGAATCGTCACGGGACGGGGTTGTTGGTGAAACCACAACAAGAAATCAACTTCAGCGCGTGGTTCTACACCAACCAAAACCTGCACGAAGCGCAACACACCATTGAGCTAGAAAAGAGCGGCTACATCACGCTCAACCTTGACCATCAAGTGATGGGACTGGGCTCAAACTCGTGGGGAAGCGAAGTGCTCGACTCATACCGCGTGTACATGGATGAATTCCGTTATGGCTTAACGCTGATACCGCTTCAAGTTGGCGATTGCAGTGCACAAGCCATGGCAAACCATGATTTCGACAATGCGTTCTTCACTCAATCCAATACTCAAACAGCAAACGAGGCGTAATCCATGATCGTGTTAGACAACTTAGACCAATTCAAAGTCGTGTACCGCAATGGGCGTAAATGGCAGCGCTGTGTCGAGGCAATTGAGAACACCGTAAACCTTAAAGATGGCGTGATGTATTCCATCGGAGACTCCTTGGTTTACATGATTCAAGACGGCACAAAACAAACTGAAATGTTTGAAGGCAACCGCCGCTACTTCGACGTGCATTACTACCTTGAAGGTCGCGAAACGGTGGAGTTCGCTGACAAGAAAAACCTACAACCTGAGCAAGCTTACCAAGATGAAACTGACCGCGAGTTCCTTTCCGGTCAAGGGGATACTCGTGAGCTTTGTGAGGGCCAAGTAGCAATTTTCGATAACACCAAAGCCTACCGCTTCCACGGTGATAACCGCGTTAGAAAGGTCGTGCTGAAAGTCACTATCGAAGATGGCTACTTCTTAAATAAATAACAAAAGCAAAGAACAAGAGAAGGGCTGCGCTCACAGCAATGCAAGCCCTTCCTCCCTACAATTCCAACGTGATTCATCGGAGATAGAAAATGTCTGAATCCAAACGTAATACGATAGGCAAATTCGGGTTGTTGTCCCTTACCTTTGCCGCGGTCTTTAGCTTCAACAACGTAATTAATAACAACATTGAGATCGGTCTTGCTTCAGCGCCAATGTTCTTCTTGGCAACCATTTTTTACTTTATTCCTTTCTGTTTGATCATCGCAGAGTTTGTATCGTTAAACAAAGACTCGGAAGCCGGCGTGTATGCATGGGTAAAAAGCTCACTTGGCGGACGTTGGGCGTTTATCTCTGCCTACACCTACTGGTTTGTTAACCTATTTTTCTTCACGTCATTGCTGCCTCGCGTTATTGCTTATGCGTCATACGCGTTCCTTGGCTATGAATACATTCTGACCCCACTCACCACAACAGCACTGAGTATGATTCTGTTTGCGTTCGCAACTTACGTATCAACTAACGGCGCGAAGATGTTAGGTCCAATTACCTCAGTCACTTCTTCTTTGATGCTGCTACTGACTATGTCGTACATCCTGCTTGCTGGCGCTGCATTAGTCGGTGGCGTTCAACCTGCTGACCCAATCACGGTAGAAGCCATGGTGCCAGACTTTAGCTGGGCATTCCTCGGCATTACCACTTGGATCTTTATGGCAGCAGGCGGTGCTGAATCGGTGGCGGTTTACGTAAATGACGTGAAAGGTGGCTCAAAGTCTTTTGTTAAAGTGATCATCGTTGCAGGTATCTTCATCGGCGTACTTTACTGTGTCGCTTCAGTGCTGATTAACGTATTCGTACCTAGCGAAACACTTAAATACACGGGTGGCTCTGTACAAGTATTTGAAGGTTTAGCGGCGCACTTCGGCTTGCCTGAAATATTGATGAACCGCTTTGTAGGCTTAGTGTCGTTTACTGCAATGTTCGGCTCTCTGCTAATGTGGACAGCGACACCAGTGAAAATCTTCTTCTCTGAAATTCCAGAAGGTATCTTTGGTAAGAAAACCGTAGAGCTAAATGAAAACGGCGTGCCTGCTCGTGCAGCTTGGTACCAATTCCTTATCGTTATTCCACTGATGATCATCCCGACTTTGGGCTCGAACACAGCGCAAGATCTGATGAACACGGTCATCAATATGACGGCTGCGGCTTCAATGTTGCCACCACTGTTTATCATGTTGGCTTACCTAAACCTACGCCTAAAACTGGACCATCTAGAACGTGATTTCAAAATGGGCTCTCGTATGACAGGTATCGCTGCGGTTTCTGTGCTTATCGTTATCTTTACTGTGGGCTTCCTAGCGTCAACCTTCCCAACTGGCGCAGACATCATGACGATTATTTTCTACAACGTTGGTGGCATTGTGATTTTCCTTGGCTTTGCTTGGTGGAAGTACAGCCAATACGAAAAATCACTCGACCAAGAAGAGCGCGCCAAAGAAGCAGCGCCAGCAACTCAAGCAATGTAAGCCTTACACATAACGCTTGATAGCACCTGACCACATTCGTCAGACCAAGGGCACCCATCGGTGCCCTTTTTTATACCCAAGTAACCTCGAAATGCTAGGTTCAGCGAGAGTGCGTTGAAGTAACGATATCTGCCACCAGCTGACGTAGCCACATCCCTTTGTCTTCATTGTTACGACTGGTGTGCCACAGCATAGCAATATCAAAATCGGCAACCGCAATCGGCGGCTGCACTGACACTAAGCCATCTGAAAAGCCTTCTGCTGATGCCATTTTTTCCGGCACAATGGCAATCAAATTACGTTGTTTAAGCAGGTTACGGATCGTCAAGAAGTTACGTGAAGCTACTGTTACCTTGCGGCTTAAACCATGTTCCGCGAGTTTTTTGTCTACCTGTGTACTTAAACTGCCATCCGGGCTCACCAAGGCTTGTTCAATATTGGCAAATGCTTCAATCGATAATTCAGTCTCACCGTTTAAAACCTGCTTATCGCATAGGCACACATGCTTTTCAGTGTAGAGATATTGGCTATCAAAGTTGTCATCGAGTACGGGCATGCTACCAAGAATGACATCGAGCTTGTCATGTTCAGTAATGGCGACATAGTTGCTACGGTTAACATTGATAAAGCTGATTTGCGCTTCTGGCGCACGCTTGCGGATTTCATCATAAAGTAGGGGTGCGAAGATGAACTCCGCGTAATCGGTAAGACCAATGCGACACACGCCAGTGTAGTTTTCTGGCTGAAACTCGGACTTAGTCAGCAAGTCTTTGGCAATGGAATCCAATAGATGATGCACTGTTGGCGCAATATGATGCGCGTGCTCAGTCGGATCCATTTTATGCCCTTTGCGTTCAAACAAAGGGTCATCAAACAGCACACGCAAACGCGATAAGCTGTGGCTCATGGCGGACTGACTGACAAAACTCTTCTCGGCAGCCAAACTCACACTGCGATAGCGATACAGATAAGAGAAGGTCACCAACAGATTCAAATCGATGTTACGCCACTGAATATCATCTTTCACAAATCACCCAATCCCATTTCATTCATAGATGAAATTAAAACTATTAATTTGAGTCATCTTAGTACATTTCATACATTAACTGGAGTGTTATTGGAGATTTAACAGGCTCAATATGTTTACCATTTTTAAAACCTTTTTTTGGCTTGGTTGGATCAGTTTCGGTGGTCCTGCAGCACACATCGGTTACTTCCGCCAAACGTTCGTAGAAAAACTCAAGTGGATTGATGATAGCGAATACGCACAAATCGTGGCGTTGAGCCAATTTTTACCGGGACCAGGGTCAAGCCAAGTTGGCTTTGCATTGGGTTACAAACGCGGAGGTCTGGGCGGCGCTTGTATGGCGTTTCTTGGATTCACGCTGCCTTCGGTGATCATCATGTTGGCACTTGCAATGGTGAGCAGCCAAATCACGGATACGGCACTGTTCCAAAACATCGTACACGGCTTGAAGTTACTGGCTGTTGTGGTGGTCGCCGATGCGACATGGGGAATGTACAAAAATTTCTGCCAAAGCAAACTAACAGCAGGATTGTGTGTAGCAACCGCAATAGCGCTATTGGTTGCACCTAGCATCATGACACAAATGTTGGTCTTAGTAGTGGCAGGCTTGATTGGTACTCAATATCTAAAGAAAGAATCAACCGCACCAGCAGAGCCGTTTAAACCGACTATCGCTCCACTCGCTCTGTTTGCCGTACTTCTCCTTGGCTTGCCTGTGGTGGCTCACACGCTACCGATGCTGGGGTTATTTAGCGACTTCTTCCAAGCCGGCAGTTTAGTGTTTGGTGGTGGTCACGTGGTTCTTCCATTGCTGCAAAACATCGTTGGCGATCAGCTCAGCCAAGATGCTTTCCTAACGGGCTACGCAGCAGCGCAAGCTGTACCTGGACCGATGTTTACTTTCGCAACTTACATTGGCTATGAGCTATCGGATACACCAATTCTAGGGGCGCTAGTTGCAACACTGGGTGTCTTTCTTCCGGGCTTTTTGCTGTTACTTGGCGTGCTGAAAAACTGGCAAGCTCTAGCTGGTAAACCTGCGGTATCTGGCGCAATTAATGGCGTGAATGCCTCAGTAGTTGGTTTACTCTTAGCGGCACTTTACCAACCAGTATTCACTAGTGCTGTGATTGCTCCGATTGATATCGCATTAGTCATTGCCGGTTTCTACCTACATAAAAAGCTCAATCTATCTGTACTTTGGATGATCGTATTCTTTGTCGCAGCAGGCATTGTGACCGGCATGATGTAGAGAGTGGCACAGACTTAATCAAGCAATAAACAACGGGCACTCAAACACGAGTGCTCGTTTTCTCAACTACGCTTATAGAATGTGGGAAAAATCAGGATGATGGACCATCTATGGCGCAAAACAATAACTATGACCTGCAACTTAACTGGCAACAGAAAGTTTCTCTTTGGCTTAGCGAACTGAAAGCAAACTTGCTCAAAGACAAAATTCTCTACTTCTATTGTGCTTCAACAACATTCCTCATCTTTTCGTGCTCTCTGTATCTTGATTCACCGATTCGTTATTCACTCACCACTTATTTCGAAACCATTGGGCTAGCAAGCTATGTCACCTTCTTAGCATGGTGCACTTATTACTACTTCTCTCTCATTTTTCGTAAAGAGCCTCATCCTGCTAAACAATTTCTCAATAAACTTAGACGGATGTTTTTTCCTCTTACCAGAACGCTGTCTGTCATCGCACTGTTATTGGTTCTTACCATTGTGTTTTCTAACCACACGTTCTTAAAGTCACTGATCCCGATATTTCACCCGTTCTCCCTCGACAGCGCATTTATCGATATTGATCGCTTCCTGCACTTTGGCATCGATCCTTGGGTTATCACCCACACAATATTGCCGGGTCCGTGGGCGTCGCTGGTTATCAACACGGCTTACAACGCATGGTTTTTCTTTATGTGGGGAATGTTGATCTTCTTTCTGATCTACAAAAAGCAACCGCTACTTCGGCAGCAGTTTTTTCTGACATTTGTGTTGTCATGGATGGTGATTGGCTTCGTGCTTGCCACGTTGTTGTCCTCAGCAGGTCCCTGCTACGTTGAACCTTTAACGGACAACACCTACTTTTCGCCATTGATGCGGACGCTACAGGAACAAAGCCAATATCTACAAGACATCCAAGTGGGTCAGTTGTGGGCGCTTGCCACGCAAGATCACCTATGGAATGACTATATTGAACAATCAAATGGCATTGGCTCAGGCATTTCAGCAATGCCGAGTATGCACGTATCCATTGCAGTATTACTGGCTCTGAGCATCTATCAAATCAATAAAGTGGCAGGTTACATGGCTTACGTATTTGCGCTGTTAATTCAAATAGGTTCCGTTCATTTGGCTTGGCATTATGCGATTGATGGATACCTTGCCACAATCCTTACTATATTGCTTTGGAAAGCCGTAGGAGCGTTTATCCATCGCTTTCCTCAACTGTTCGCTTGATAAGCCTGTCGACATAAAAAAGCCACGCTTACTAGGGCGTGGCTTTACCGAACTATTGCTTTATTGAAGGAATGCCGTAGAGGTGTCTTTTTGCTCTCTGACCATAGAAAGTGCACGCTCTAAGTTTTTATTGGCTAAATCATAATAAGCAGGGTTTTTATCAATGGCTTGTTGTAAGTAAGGGATGGCTTCATCCGGCTTACCATTGAGGATTAGGAAATAACCAACGTTATTTAACGCTTCAGGTTCAGTCATATGACGACTAAAGATGTTGAGTGCCTGTCGTGGTTGATCTTTTGCAATCGCAATTAACCCTAGGTTGTTTATCGCTTTTTCATTACTTGGTTGCAGCCCCAAAGCGGCTTTCGTAAAGTGTGTCGCTTTTGAATACTCTTTTTCCATGTAATAGGAGTAACCTAAACTCACCAATGCATTGACGTTTCGTGAATCAACATCCAACGCTTTTCGAAATAGAGTCTGAGCTAAATCGTGGTCCCCTCGAATATCGTACAAGACACCCAGCCCGGAATAAGCACCAACGGGTGATTTATCATCATAACGGTAGGTGGCAATGCTCTCTTTAGAAATGTTGTCTTTGGTGATGTTTGGATCACCACCTAAACGGATTTGATCAGCATTGAGCGCTCTTAAGTAATAGCTTTTACCTGCCTCTCGATCACCACGTTTGGTGTACATCGCGCCAAGCTCTTGTAGCGAGCCTACGTTGTCTGGGTTTTCAGCAAGCGAAGCACGGAACGATTTATCCGCAAGCTCTAAGTTATTACGTGCGAGGTGGATACGCCCAACGGTGTACAGTGTTTTGTCTTTGTGTTGCGCATTGGGGAAGGACAAAGAGCGAATATACTCGTACAGCGCTAGGTCCGCATTTTTATTACTCAAAGCGATATCACCGCGGGAAATCGCTTCTTCTTCTGTTTTCGGTGGCTCATCATTGGTCAGCGATTCAACTGGCTTACCGGAGTAGAGTTCCGAGTCAAAATCCGATGATGTATCGGTTGTTGAACATGCTGTAAGCAATAACAACGAAATAATGGCAAATCTCTTAATCCACATAACAAATCCCTTTTCTGCTCTTATTTAAATGCTTCAGCCAGTGAAATCAGCGCCGGACCTATCGCCACAATAAAAAAACATGGCCAAATAAACAGCACCATTGGAAACATCATTTTCACTGGGATTTTGGCAGCTACCTCTTCCGCTGCTTGTTGGCGCTTATCCCTATAATCTTCGGTGTATTCGCGTAAGGAGTTGACTAGGCTCCCCCCAATTCTTGATGCGTGACTGAGCATACTCACCAGCCCCATCAACTCATCTAACCCTGTTCTATAAACCAGTTCACGAAGTGCTTCAGGCATTGGCTTACCGGCCTGAATTTTGTTACATACAGTATCTACCTCGTCAGCCAACTCAGGGTGAGAAATGACCAGCTCATCTGCAACACGGCGTAACGCGGCATTAAAGCCGAGACCAGACTCTGTACACACCACCAGCAAATCCAACATATCTGGCACCCCAGCACGAATGGCCTTTTGGCGACTATTGATCATGCGGCGAAGAATAAAGTCTGGAATGACAAGTCCGACAAACACCGCCAATGCCATCAAGGTGTAGAGATATTTAGATTCTGGAATGGTTAAGTAAACGAGCACTGCGACCATCACTCCAAAGATGGTGGTCACTGACTTAATGGCGTAGAACATCGACAGCGAATTACTTTGGTGAAAACCCGCATGCATCAGTTTATTACGTGTTGTTTGACGTTCTTTTTCGCTGGTTGGAGAAGTCAGTGGAGCCAATGACTCAAGCGTGTCTGCTACTTTGCTGTTTGTGGGGGTAGCCTCTCTCTTATCACCAGACAGCTCAGCAAGTTTTCTCTTGATCGGCGAATTGACACCAATAACAATCGAGCCAACAGTCATCACCACCAATACCGTCGTAATCAAGATCAATGCAAATAACAGAGTCTCTTGATTTACAGCGAGGTCACTCAACCATCCTTGAATATTTTCTATATCCATAGTTACACCTCAATGTTGACGATTTTTCGAATCCACAAGGTACCAACAAACAAAGACACCATGCCCCCCACGACCATCTTGACTCCCATAGGCGTGGTATGAAGCAATTCAATGTATTCAGGACGTACAAGTGAAATGATGACGTAGAGCCCAAATGGCGCGAGTACAAGCACCCAGGCAGACATTCGAGATTCCGCAGAAATGGTTTTGATTTTTCGCGCCAGTTTGAAACGAGCACGTAAGATTTGAGAAAGCTTCTCAATGTTCTCAACCAAATTACCGCCGGTTTCTTTTTGCAATAGCACCGCACTCGAGAACGCCAGCATTGATACAGTGGGGGTACGCTCTGACATTTGCATTATGGCTAGCCTCAAGTCATAGCCATAGTTTAAGAGGTTGAACGTATTAAGGAACTCAGGTCCAAGCGGTGCACTCATTTCTCTCCCTACCTCACCAAACGCTTGGGTAATGGGTTGACCCGCCTGCAATACACGTTTGATGATATCCAGTGCCTCTGGCAGTTGTTCCTCAAATTTCATCAACCTATCGGCAATCATTTTTTGAAGATAAAAGTAGATAGCAACCCAGCACGCAATGGTGACGCCAACACACATGTACCAGACCTGACCAAACAAGAAGATAACCAGACCAACGGCGACACCTGCAAGAAAAGACAAAAATAAGAAGCGTGTAAAGCCCATCGAAATGCCCGCTAGTTCGAGCTTTTTCTTCAAACCATCGAAGAGACTAAAATTCACTAACCAACGCTCTAACGGAGAAAGGTGCTTCAGCGAGTTCTCTCTAAGTAACGAGATACTTTCTTCATCAATGTGCTTGTGGCTATCGTGAATCCGTTTAATTAGTTGTTTATGTTTTACTTTTTTACCTGCAGACGGAAGTATTAACGCTTGGCTAATAAAGAAAACAGACAAAAATAACAGCACAAGAAAAAGTGGGAATTGGCTTTCCATAGCGCACTCTCCTAACGGGCTTTTTCGTTAAAGATTTCGAATGGTACGTCTAAGCCTCGTTTAACAAGATGATCGTGACAGCTAGGGACAATCCCTGTGGCTTCATAGTCCCCAAGAACGTTGCCTTCTTTGTCTACCCCTTTTCGACGGAAGGTGAAGATTTCTGACATGGTGATCACTTCTCCTTCCATACCATTAATTTCCTGCAAACTGACCATACGGCGCTTACCATCTTCTTGTCGTTCCATCTGGACAACGATGTTGATTGCTGAAGCTATCTGCGCTCTTAAGTTTTTCGTTGATACGTTCCACCCTGCCATGGAAAACATGTTTTCAATTCGACTCAATGCATCACGAGGGGTGTTAGCGTGGATCGTCGCAAGAGAACCATCGTGACCCGTATTCATTGCCGAAAGCATATCCACCGCCTCAGCACCACGAACCTCACCAATAACGATACGATCAGGGCGCATACGCAGTGAGTTTTTAACGAGATCACGCTGAGAGATTTCCCCTTTTCCTTCGATATTCGAAGGGCGCGTCTCAAGGCGAATGATGTGTGGTTGTTGCAATTGAAGCTCCGCTGAATCCTCAATCGTCACGATACGCTGATCACTTGGGATAAACCCAGAAAGAATGTTCAATGTCGTCGTCTTACCTGAACCTGTACCGCCAGAGATCAAGATGTTCATTTCCCCAACAACAGCGGCATTGAGAAACTTACCCATTTCTGGCGATAGCGAGTTCAGTTCAAGCAAGTTATCCATGTTGAGCCTTTCTACGGCAAAACGACGAATAGAAACGGAAGGTCCATCAATAGCTAAAGGAGGGATGATGGCATTGAAACGAGAGCCATCCTTCAAGCGTGCATCCACCATAGGTGACGCTTCATCAATACGTCGACCTACTTGACTTACAATACGGTCAATAATATTGCGCAGGTGGCGCTCATCTAAAAAGGTGTGCGGCGTTTTCTCCAGCTTACCGAAGCGTTCAACATAAATGTTTTTCGGACCATTGACTAAAATATCGGAAATGGTTGGGTCATCTAAAAGCGGCTCAAGTGGACCAAGACCAAATACTTCATCCTCAATTTGGTGAATCACGCGGTTACGCGCTTCCGAGCTTAAGGGGTGAGTTTGGTCTTCCGCAATTAATTGAACTACAGCTTCCCTAAGCTCTTCTTTTGCTCGGTCTTCTTGCAGGTGGGAAAGTAGACCTAGATCCAAAGTATCGAGTAACTTTTTATGATAGTAATGTTTGATGGCAAGATCTTGTTCCAGCAGTTTTTTCTGCTCTTCAATCGCTTTTAGCTTAGCTTCAACCGGAGACATCGATGCTTTCTCTGCGCTCGATTCTTCACTTTCGACACGTTCAACGTCTTCATCTTTTGTTTGTGACTCTTTTTCGGCATCGACCTGACCAAACGCACTTCCGACGCTTTTTCTTTTGAAAAACATGACTCCCCCTTATTAAGAAAATAATTTCTTAATCCAACTTTGATTTTCCTTGGTTGGGCTTTCCAATAAATGTGAGATTTCAGCTAACGATGCTTTTATCGCACTGTTTTTCTTAGATTGAACAATTGGGTTACCTAAATTTGCACTCTCAATCGCGATAGCGAAATTATTTGGAACTAAGTGTATTGAGTGCCCACCAACAGCATTTTCAATATCTTTCAATGAAATGGTCGATTTTTTTTCGAATCGATTAACGATAAGTTCGACCTGATGATTATTTAAACCATAGTCCAGTTCTAAGGTTCTAATGTAATTTACTGCGTGTTTTACCGACGTGACGTTCTGTTGCATGACCAAGAATATATGGGTCGCCGGAGAGACAATCTGTTGAAAAACATGCTCAACACCATGAGACATATCAACAATAATATGTGAATAGAACTGTCTAAGAATCGGTAGTAATTTACTCACATCACTGGCATATCTATGATTATTCTGCAAATTACCCTGCTCGAAGCATAAATAATTTAACCCTGAAGGGTGCTTATGGACGAGCCCCTCTAATGAGAGTTCGTCCAAGTCATTAACGGAATCGATAACATCATGGATATTATATTTTGGCTTGCAGTTTAGGTAATCAGCAGCGTCACTGAACTGCATATCGAGATCAACCAGCAACACGTTACTCTTCGCATAACTGGATAGCTCGATCGCTGTATTGAGCGCTAGTGTTGTTGCACCTGAACCGCCTTTGGTATTGATAAATAAGGTTAGGTCACCCATTTTCTTGTTATAGACTTTTTCTTCTGCAGTGGATTTGAGCAGCGGGTAAAGCTCACCTAAATCAACCGTGCGTGAGAAGTAATCTGTCGCCCCTAATCGCAGCGCCATCTTTAAAGAGGCGGTGTCCGATTCATCACCAAAGACGATCAATGCAGTATGGTTGTGCTGCAAATTACTATCGCTAGAATAAACATGAGCGACCTTCTGAGCCCAACTTTCGCCAGTTTCAATGTAAATAAGATCTGGAATTTGCTTATTCTTAACCAAATCAAGGTTAAATAAACTGAGTTCAATCCATTCAATATTAACATTGACACATTGGGACAACTCATTCGTTAAATGCACTTTGAAATTGGACGTAGAATATACAACCCAAACTATCAAGTTTGTCTTTAAGTTTTTATAACTATCTTGGTTCATCTTTATTGACTTAAGCATATTCCCACCCCATCAGCAATTCTCTTTTACGCTAGTGCCTTCTGGTCTTAAAACACCCAAACTTTCAGCAGGCAATATTGTTTCAAAAGCAGGTGTTGTTCCTACAGCATTAATTAAAGCAGCCAAAACAAAAAACTGAAAAGTATAATTAACCGCTCGTGCTCTAACGTATTTAATCTGAGAAAACTGAGAGTTCAATGTTGCACTGTCTGCCGGTGGATTGGACAAAAAACCAGATACGTCGACATTACTGCCGTTGGAATCAAGATACGCTATCTCTAAATTTTCAGCTGTAAAACCAGAAGGATATAAGTCCGAAACTGCAGGCAAGTTTGGGATATCATCTCGATCAGCAATGTAACAAACCGTCGCTAATCGTGCCGCTCTTCTGGTGACCTCATTTACCATCTGAACAGAGAAGAAATAGAGGGCAAATTCCATAATCAAAAACAGCACCAAAATGACAGCAAGTGCAATAATGGAAAACTCTACTTGAGTGACTCCTTTCTGCTTCTTTTTCATTCGAATCATGGTCCAGTCCTCATACTTGAAGATGCCCCGATGCTGAACTGCAAAGACTCACCAGAAAAAGGCAAAGACGAAAATATAGGCACATAATCATATGTAGCTGAAACGGTGACTTGTTTTGTCGCTGCTGTCGGTTGTGTAATCGTGATATCACCTACACCAATATGATCAATTACTGGTGTCCCTCCTCCTGTAGGCTTTCCGTATACAACCACATTTTTGATACTGGACTCATCCGCTATCGCACTAAAGTCTAGCGTGCCGTAAGTATCAACCAGTGCGTACCTTGCACCATTTTGCAGCGCTTTATTTACCTCTGTGTATTGGATAAATGCACGGCATACATCGATAATTAGAACACTCATAATAAGCAATATAGGTAATGCAATAATAAACTCGATGATCGCAAGCCCCCTTTGCGATGCCATGATGTGTTTTGGTGACGAGCTGAATAGCTTTTTCATATCATGACGCTCCCGAGAACGGGTCTTTATACAACTGAATCTTGTACAGCCCTTTATCTGTAGGGTCAGTTCCTGTAGAGCCATTGTTGATCACGCAATCTTCTAAGAATTGACCAAATATTTGGGATTCATTACCTTTTTGCTTCACTTCTTGAAGAAGAAAGAAGCATCCTAACCCCAACACCGTAACTGATTGCTTACCGCCAGTAGTAGAGTCACAATCGATAATCGGAACTCTCAAAATCCTGCGACCACTGGAGCCATCAGCGTCATAATGTGAATTGTTACAAGCTCCACCAGACTCACAACTGGCTAGAGCGGCAACATAATCAGCGTAATAAAAACTACTGTTTTGGAATGTGTTCTCATTAAGATTAGGTGACGGTTCCTCAGTGTATTTATCGCTTTTAACCGTACCACCTTCTTGAGTCGGTCCATTAAACTTACCAAACCTAGTATTAATACCTTGTGCAACAGGTCCAGTCCCTTTACCCGTTTCTGTATCAATGTTATTCCCTATGGTAATGCAGTTGTTTGTAGCACCAGCAAATGCATCACGAACAGCATTTTTACCCGATGTACCAAGGTCCAATAGATGAAAATTACCTGGACCAATTCCTCCACTCTTGTGATCGGCAGGTTTCATTTGGTAAAGCGTGCTAGGAATTCTATCCACGGTAGGATCATAACCAGGTTGCGGAACATAACCCCAAGTTGTATTTGGTGAACTCGTATCAGCACACATAGCTATTGGTGATATGTTGCAAGTATATGTGATAGCAGCACTACGCCCCGCCACAGCACTTGCAGATACGTTTTTATTAATCCCGAAGAGATCACTCAGATACTGCATTAAACCAATATCTGTCACTGCTACTCGGACATAAATGTCATACTCACCTGAGATTGGAGGCGTAAAACTCGCAGCACTCACAAATGTCGATCTATCTGTCGAAAACGTCACAGCAGTATTACTATCTGTGAAGGTTAATTCCGCATTTCCTTCAGACGCTGAAATGCTCGTTAATGTTGCTCTAGCCGCATTCTCAGCCGCTGAAACATTTCCGTTATCATCAACGACAACAGCACCAGCTAGTGCTGCAGCATCAACCGCATTTTGTAAACGCGTTTTGTTTAAGACTTGGTGGTTAAGGTCAATACCAAACGCCGCCATGCCCAATAAAATCAGCAATACCATGCTGATCAACACCAAGGTAATCCCTTTTTGAGTTCGCCTTGTTGCCCTTTGCATTTTCCGTCGCATAGCCCCTCCTAAGTGAGAAAATCACTTAATCATCTTTGGCTACCCCGTTGTTGTCATATACCTCTAAACTGGTCTGCGTACGTTGTCCGCTCCCTTCTGGCAGATACCCAAGATTCTCGTACCATGCTTCCGGATTCAGTGTTTGTTCTGCACGTAGCTGACTAACAGAGATACCAAGCTCAGGGTCATTCGCACAGCCAAACAAGCCGAATGAAGTAAAACAAATGGTCATTATCATTATGTTTTTCATCTTATCCTCCACTTATAGGCTGTGCCCGAATTTGCCCTCAGAGCCACCTTCTGACGAACCGTATTGATCAAAACGATTGTTTGTTTCTTCTTCTCTAATTTCATTGAGTTGGTATCGATCAAAATCCAACTCGGCACCTTTACCTAACAGATAAAACTCCACATCGTTAGGACTAACAAAACCATCCGTCGGCAAGGTAATTCGACGGCGGTCAATTGGGGTCGCGAGCCTTGGTGTCACTAAAATAACAAGCTCGGTTTCACCGGATGTAAACTCTTCACTCTTGAACAGTCGACCTAGAACAGGAAGATCACTCGCTCCAGGGATACCATCAGCAACATTACGCGCGTTTTCACTCAATAAGCCTGCAATACCAATGGTCTGCCCATCAGCAAGCTCAATTGTTGTACCTGCGCTTCGTTTAGTAATTGGCGGGATAAAGAAAGTCGCATTGACTTCATTCGGGTTGAAGGTCAATACACCAGAGTTGGAGATTTCACTGACGTTGACATTCATCTTCAAGTTAATACGCTTATCGCTAAGGATGTACGGCACGAAATCGAGTTGAACACCGTATTCTTTGTAGTCAATTGTGATGCCATCTTCATTTGGTACTGGGATAGGAAATTCACCACCAGCAACAAATTCGGCTTGTGTTCCACTCAAAGCAGTAAGGCTTGGCTCGGCAAGGACTTTTGCAACACCATTTTGTCTGGCAACGTCTAATGCAAACGTAAACAGTGTATTGCTATCGATGAATGAACCAAGGAAACCAAAATCTTCCACTGTTGGCACGTTCAAAATAGGACCGATATTATCGATACCGCCACCAGCAGTGGTTGCTCCCCATGTAAAGTCGCCACTCTTTTGAAAGAAATGAAAGTTTGAGTCAAAACGACGAACCAGTGTGCGTTGAACTTCAGCTACCGTCACTTCAAGCGTCACTTGCTGTGCGCCACCAATGCTCAAGAGATTGATCACCATACTGTCATCTCTTGTATCATCCTCATCTTCTTTTTCATCCGCGGCATCACCTGCTGCAAACGTTTCTGCAATCTTGACGGCGATATCCATATTTTGCTGATTGCTGACTAAGCCCCTTAGTACCACTTTTTCCTGCGCACTGTGGACCTCAATACTTTCGTCTGGGAGGAATTGGTAGAGTTTCGATTTCAACGTGTTGAGATCATGGGTCACTTCGACATTAAACTGCTCAATTAAACGTCCTCTGCTATCCCAAACTGAAACGTTCGTGGTGCCAAGCTTTTTACCGACTAAAAATAGCTCGTTGGAACGCAAAACAATAATGTCTAATACCTCAGGGTCCCCTAATGTCACCTTTTTCGCCTTACCAGAAATAATTAACTGGGTTGACTGGTGATGAGCAACACTCACCACTTTCCCTGACTGCGCCGGTGCTGCATTCACAGACAAGCTGACAAAAAGTAACTGGCTAATGAGTAATATTATTCTTTTCATAAATCACCTAATTACTGACTCGGACATTGGATGCCTGAGATCCCTTAATAATGGTCACACTAGGTCGCGGTGTGTATTTTCGTGCAACGGGTGGTTTATCGACTTCATGAGGGTTGCGTAAAGCAAGCTGAATCGTGCCTTTGCTGTTTTCGGATAGCAGCTTTTCCGCCTCTTTCGGTGTCACTTCTAACGTCACAGCACGCACGATTACAGGTTTGTTATCATTGGTTTTCGCGGTTTGGTCTACGGCTAGAACTTTGATGTTTTTTAAGACTGTTTTGGTGGAAGCGTTTTTGCCTTTACCAGAACTGATGGTATTGAGAATATCGACTTTATTCCCAGGCAAAAGGAAACCGGCAACCCCAATAACGTCATTAACTCGAATAGTAATCGCACGTTTGTTCTCTGGGATTAATGCAGCGAGCGTCGCCCCTTCTCCCGGCTGAGCAAGTCGATTTGGATTCACCATTTCTCCTGAATAGATGGTGTTTGCAACAATGCGACCAACCGCTTGCTCCGGTACTTTTAATGTTTCTTCTTTAATCCAATCCACTTCCATCAATTTGGTGGTTAGGTGCTTTGCTTCTAAAACAGTGCCAGGCTCTAGTTCCATCGCAGCCACCAGTACCGGATGTCTTTCGACTTCTTCGAGTTCTACTGTTGGTTGGTTTTGACCATCAATCCATTGTTTTGCAATCAAAACAGCGGCAAGACCAAACACAATGGAGAGCAGCAATAACATGACAACTTGAGTCTTACTCATAACTAAATCTCCCTATTCATCCACTGTAAAATACAGCGCCCAAGCTCGGGTTAACGTGTCTGGAGAGACAAGCTTCTTTTTATCTTCAAACACTAAAATATCGCGACTGATTCCCAACAAATCTTTCGGTAAACAAGGGAAGAAAGGAACATGATTGTCGCGGTGTAATTGATGTAATGTGTCAAAAAAATCAGGACCAAGTGCCATCTTGAGGTCGCCAGATAAAGACAACCACAGAGCTTTGTAGTCTTCAGGGCTCAAAGGCTTAAACTCTATTTTGTAACCGAGTCGACGCAAGAAGGCTGGATCGGCCAACTGGCTCGGTGCAAAGTTAGAAGAGAAGGCTAATGTCAGCATGAAAGGAACAGTGACTTGTTGACCATTGGGAAGTGCTAGGTGGTCGAATAAATATTCCATCGGAACAATCCAACGGTTTAACAACGCGTCAACTGGCATAGCTTGGCGACCTAAATCATCAATGACGAGAATTCCGTTGTTAGCCATCATCTGCAGAGGGGCATTCCAGACCCGATTATGCTCACTATGGTTAACTTCCAGCATGTCCATGGTGAGCTCGCCACCAACTTGAATATTTGGTCGCTCACATAAAACCCAACGCTTGTCGTAATGGGTTTCAAGCTTTACAAACACTTTGGAATGAGAGTTATCCAGTCGGCGATGGTGTTGCTCAGAGAAGACTTTAATGATGTTGCCGTCTGCATAAACTGCATAAGGGATGAACACGGATGTACTCATGGCATTGAGAACTCTCGCAGCGACAAAACTTTTACCCGTACCAGCATGTCCATATAACAACATTGCTCGACCTGAATTGATGGCAGGACCTAGAATGGGGATTAGACGCTCAGAGCCAAAAACATCTGAAAGTGCGCGCTCAACATCGGCACGAGTAATGGGATGCTTGCGAAGATCTTGCCCTTCGACCACCTCCCAATATTCTTCCAAGGAAACGGGTATCGGACCAACATAGGCATCTTTTCTAAACGCAATATCGGCTTCCGCCAGACCAAGCTCTGTCAGGCTATATCGAACGTTTGTGTAGGTGTTGCTGAGCTTGTCACTGGTCGGTTGATAGACCTCAACCCAACTGCGCTTTCTCAGTTGTGCTAGCGCTAAATCTACAATCGTGGAGACCACTCCCAACCGTTGAGTCAACTCGACTAAATCGATTTTAGGATATGCAGACAAGTGTTTTAACACTAAATTTTCGACAACCGAAACTGGTATGCCAAGCCCTTCAATATTTGATGGGACTTTCGGCGGCGTTATTTGCGGCACAAGTTTTTCCCAATACACAGACCCCATTACAATTCCCCTCTGTACGTTGCCTAGTCAACTGAATATCTAACGCCAGTCTTTGTAATTTTTGTTGTTTTAATGTGTGTAGGAGAAATACGCTAATCCAATAACGATTACAGGTGCGAAAGGAATAACCAGCGGTTGTGCCGATTTCAATCCGGGAGTCACTTTGTATAAGCAATATCCCTTCACTTGATCTGAAAACTTCACGTAGGAGGATGAAACATGGAGAGCTAAGTAAAATAAGCTCACCACTCCTCCAGCAAGAATGATTCCGATAGATGCGTCCCCTAAATTACTCAACCCTATCCAAGCCCCTAATACGGCGAGTAACTTAACATCTCCTCCAGCCATTACTTTAAACAGATAAAGAACAAAGCAGACTGCAAACGCAACCAACCCGCCATAGAAATGATCTAGACTATTAGTACTAGGACTGAGTAATGCGCTTGCAGCAACAACGATTAACAGCAATAAAACGGCTTTGTTTGGTATCCGATGCTTTTGCGCATCAGACACGCCTATCGCAAAAAGTAATGACCAAATGACAATCTCTAGCGTCATTACGAATTGTTGATTTGAGATGCCACTGATGTGAACTTACCAGACAGCGTAGTCCAGAAGCCTGATGTCAAAAATGCAGTCACAATAAGTGCAGCACCTAGGATGTACTCAAGTAGAGTTAGACCTTCTTCATCTTCCATGAAGTCCTTGATTAGGTTGCGAAAGTTTTCCATAAGATATCCCCTTTTTAATGATTCTCGCTCGTTGATGACTCGGCTTACATGTGCGCCTAAATCATGTCTAAACCTTAGTCATCGAAAAATTGGGGAGTTAGGACTTTCTTGCCAAGCACTAGCACTTTCTTGCTAGAGAGGGCAACAAAATGCATTTGTAGCAAATGTGAGACACTCACTACATCAATATGTGACACCTTTCACACTTGCAGGATATCTATATAAGCCTAAGCTTAATAAACGAAAGGTTTAGTTTTTAGCCTCACGGATCGAGGTTAGTTGAAGCCTTTTACGATCGACCTTCGGCAAAGTTCAAAATAAATGGAAGCAACATGACAGAACTTATAAAGGCCTACTGGATTGGAGACGCTCCTCAATCCCTGCCCAACACCTTTCGCTCAGTATTAGAGAGTACCTTCACCCTGATTAAGAGTGGTGATGACGTCTCGGTATTGAGTGACAGAGCATTCACTTATTTCTTTTACTGCCAATCATCAGAACACCATAGACCTCAGAAAAGCCTCCTTACTCTTTGCAAGAACCTTGATAAAAAGCTTATCGTGATCCATCAAGGTCAGCAGGAAAGCAATTTGCCACCAGAGCATATTGTGGCTGAATATCATCGCGTAGAAATGGACTCGACGTACGAGTGGATATCTCAAGTCAAACTCAAATACTTTTCTCCTGAAAATTTCGATGAACAATTTCTTTCGTCGGAGAGCGCTTTAACTAAAAACGGTAAGTCTAATTTTGTCGATGTTGTCCACTATATCGCGAACAATGTACACAAAGATCTAAGAGAGGAAGAAGCCGCAGCACTTTGCCATTATTCCCCGAATTACTTTTCTAAACTCTTTCACCAAAAAGTTGGAATGTGTTTTCGCGATTACATCACGGAAAAGCGCATCTCTCTTGCCAAGAAAATGCTTACAGAAGAAGACTCAATGAAAATTGCCTATATTGCGTATCAATGCGGCTACCGTGACGTCTCGTATTTTTCTCGCATCTTCAAAAAGAAAACTGGACTTTCACCCGCAAGCTATCGGCAACAGTTTTAAAGAATGACGACTTGGGCAACTTTGCCTTCTCTAACGTAACCTTTCCCACAGATTTCATCAAAATGCATTCCCGTATAATGATTTAACATGCTAAAGTTAACAATGTTTTAACAACTATAAATACAAACGAGAGAAGACATGGAGTCATCTACAATGAATCAGCCTAACCTAGAACAGACCGCTGGTTGCGCTCTCCCGCCGCCAAATGAAATGATCCTTAAATGGGCAGAGGAACGCCCAAATGAGGTTTACTTAAAACAAATCATTAATCGACAGTTTGTTGAATTTACTTATGCCGAGGTCGCCGATAAGGCGCTTAAACTGGTTACCGCTCTGCGCAACTTGGGTGTTCAACCCGGTGAAAAAGTCGCATTGGTTTCGAAGAACTGTGCCGAATGGTTTATCTGCGATTTAGCCATGATGCTTGGCGACTACGTGAGTGTGCCAATTTTCCCGACAGCTGGCGCTGACACCATTGAGTACTGTGTTACCCACAGCGAAAGTAAAGCACTGATTGGCGGTAAGTTAGATGATCCAGCGGCAACGCAACAAGTAATCGATTCAATGCCAGATTTAATTAGCATTGCACTTCCTTACGATACTGCGCCGAAATGCCAATATCAGTTTACTGAGATTATTGCCGACGTAGAGCCAAGCGCAGAGCGTCCACAACACCATGATGACAAGCTTATGTCTCTCGTGTACACCTCAGGTACGTCAGGGCTGCCGAAAGGGGCAATGCTGACATACGGCGCGTTCAGTTGGTCTGTTCAACAACTGATCAATCACATTGGCATCCAAGAAAACGATCGATTGTTCTCTTATTTACCACTCGCTCATATCACAGAACGAGTTTACATCTTCGGTTCATCAATTATGGGTGGCGTAACAACGGCTTTCCCTGAGTCACTCGATACTTTCATTGAAGATGTCAAAATGCATCGCCCGACACTCTTCATCTCTGTACCGCGATTGTGGACACTGTTCCAGCAACGTATTCAAGACAAACTTCCTCAGAAAAAGCTCAATATCCTGCTGAAGATCCCATTCGTTAATTCACTGATTAAGAAGAAATTGGCTGATGGTCTCGGCTTGGATCAAGCCCGCGTCCTTGGTTGTGGTTCTGCCCCAGTGTCGCCAGCACTGCTTGAGTGGTACCGCAGTGTTGGTCTAAACATCACTGAAGCTTGGGGGATGACAGAGTCTTTCGCCTACAGCACACTAAACTACCCATTCCGCGCCGATAAGATTGGCTCTGTGGGCAATGCCGGACCAGGTATTGAACTTAAGATCGCTGACGATGATGAGATCATGGTTCGCGGCAAAGGGCTGTTCTCTGGCTACTACAAAAATGACATCGCGACACAAGAGTCGTTTGACTCAGAAGGATGGCTTCACACTGGTGACATCGGTTCAATAGATGCGGATGGTTACCTCACCATTCAAGGTCGTAAAAAAGACACCTTCAAAACTGCCAAAGGTAAGTTTGTTGCTCCGGTTCCTATCGAGAAGAAACTGTTTGAGTATAGCCGCGTCGAAATGATGTGTTTGATCGGCTTAGGCTTGCCAGCACCCATTTTATTAGTTGTGCCACATGACTTCCCGAACTTTGATAAAGAACGTTACGCCCGCACCACACGCAAGGTTGTCGCTCGCATGAACCAAGAACTTGAATCGCACGAGCAAATCAAAGGGGTGTTGATGATCCAAGACCCGTGGAGTATTGAAAACGGCATTCTAACACCGACCTTGAAGATCAAACGCCACGTTCTTGAGCAGAAATATCATGAAATCGGACACAACTGGCCAAAAGGCGAACTGGTTGTATGGGAAGAAGATTTATAATCTCTTACTCACACTCCGAGAACCAACAATTCAAACGCTCCCATAAAGGGAGCGTTTTTCATTTTCGACGATGATCAATCACGCCAAAATGGTTTCTGAATTTCCTTTTGGACTTCAGTTTCGTTGTAGCCGATATCATCCAAAAGGTGGGGAGGTAACTCAGACAAATGACGGCGTGTACGGTAGTTTTTTCTCCATACGGCTAATTTAGAAAAGATATACTGAACTAAGCTCTTGCGTGGCTTCGATGCTAAGTGACCACAGGTTTGCGTTGCATTGTTCATATATCCTCCTTGATTCATTCACATTGACCACTTAATAATCAGTGACTACCCTGTTATTCTCAAACGATAGAATCTGACATTGAGTTAAGGAAAACTAATGTGAAAGAACGTATGCCTCCGCTACAAGGGCTGTATTATTTCTACATCGCGGCAAAGGAAGGCAGTTTTAAAGCGGCTGCCAAATACTTATTTGTCACACCAGCAGCGATTAGCCAACAGATACGTCAATTGGAAGAGTTTCTGGGTACCGACTTGTTTGTGCGCCAACATCGAAAGATACTGCTCACCGCAGAAGGCGACTTGCTGTTTGCCCAAGCCGAACGAGGTTTCAATCACCTCCAACAGGGTGTGCGATTAATTAACCAAGATCCCAACCCAAATCATCTCTCCATCTCAACACTGCCTTCTTTTGCTCATCATTGGTTAGTACCAAGGATTGCTGCATTTCGACAACGACATCCAGATATCTCGCTACTCATGGAGCCAACGAATGAACTGGTTTCATTTCAAGATAGCCAGATAGATCTCTGTGTCCGTTATGGCCATGGATACTACCCGAATCTGGAATCACAATGGCTGATGGATGAAGTATTCTACCCTGCCTGCCATCCTATCTACCAAAAAGAACATGGTATCTACAGCGTCCAAGATTTAAATAAAGCAGAGTTGATCGAAGATTTATGGCCGGACTTAGACTGGAATATGTGGCTCAACACATTAGGTCATAAAGCGGCAAAACCAACGCTCAAGTACAGTGGCTCGCATTTGGTTTTAGAAGGTGCTCTTTCGTTGCAAGGCGTAGCGTTGGTCAAGCACAGCTTGGCTTATCGATACATCCAAGAAGGAAAACTGGTAAGAATTGGTGACATAGGCATTCAGCCTAAGTATGCCTATTACCTTTGCGCGCCGACAGGATATTTGAAGCGTCAAAAAACACAGTTATTTAGTCAATGGATAAAAGAAGAGATTGCTGAATTTGAACGCAGTACCGTTCGAGACTTTGAAACGATTCAATTAAAAGAAGAATGAAGTAAGCAATAAATTTTGGAAAACATCAGCTCCGTTCAGATAGACAAGTAAACAGATGCTAGATAGTAAAAAGCCCCGCACTAGGCGGGGCTTTGATGTCTTACAGAGTTAACTTAAGAATTACTTCTTAGCGTTACGCTCTTTAACGTCAGCAATTACTTGCTCAGCAACGTTGTTTGGACATGGCGAGTAGTGTGAGAACTCCATAGAGAACTGACCACGGCCAGAAGTCATAGTACGTAGAGTACCGATGTAACCGAACATTTCTGATAGAGGTACATCACCCTTGATACGTACGCCAGTAGTACCAGCTTGTTGGTCTTTGATCATACCACGACGACGGTTAAGGTCACCGATTACGTCACCAACGTGATCTTCTGGAGTGAACACGTCAACTTTCATGATTGGCTCAAGAAGTTGCGCGCCAGCTTTAGGCATAGACTGACGGAATGCGCCTTTAGCAGCGATTTCGTAAGCGATAGCTGAAGAGTCAACTGCGTGGAAGCCACCGTCGAATAGTTCAACTTCTACGTCTAGAGTTGGGAAGCCAGCTAGAACACCGTGTTCCATCATGCTAGCGAAGCCTTTCTCTACTGCAGGCCAGAATTCTTTAGGTACGTTACCACCAACAACTGTTGATTTGAACGTGAAGCCTGAACCAGTTTCGCCTGGTTTGATACGGTAGTCGATCTTACCGAACTGACCAGAACCACCAGACTGCTTCTTGTGCGTGTAGCTGTCTTCGATTGCTTGAGTGATTGTTTCACGGTAAGCAACTTGAGGAGCACCTACTTCTAGCTCAACGCCGTAAGTACGTTTTAGGATATCTACTTTGATATCTAGGTGAAGTTCACCCATACCACGTAGGATAGTTTCGCCAGATTCTTCATCAGTCTCTACTTGGAATGATGGATCTTCTGCAACCATCTTACCGATCGCGATACCCATCTTCTCGCTGCCGCCTTTATCTTTAGGCTTAACTGCGATAGAGATTACTGGATCTGGGAAGATCATTGGTTCTAGAGTACATTCGTGCTTAGGATCACATAGAGTGTGACCAGTTTGAACGTTCTTCATACCAACTACAGCGATGATGTCACCAGCTTGAGCTGAATCGATTTCGTTACGCTCGTCTGCGTGCATCTCAACCATACGGCCGATACGCTCAGTTTTACCAGTTGCAGAGTTAAGGATTGTGTCACCCTTCTTCATGCGGCCTGAGTAAACGCGGATAAACGTTAGAGCACCGAAGCGGTCGTCCATGATCTTGAACGCAAGCGCTTTTAGTGGCTCGTCTGCAGATACTTTTGCTACTTCGCCAGTTGGCTCACCAGTTTCTGAATCTGTTAGAGGCTGTGGATCAACTTCTGTTGGTGATGGTAGGTAATCTACTACCGCGTCAAGAATAAGTTGGATACCTTTGTTCTTGTACGCTGAACCACAGTAAGTTGGGAAGAATGCTAGGTCACGTGTACCTTTACGGATACAACGTTTGATGTCTTCTAGAGATGGCTCTTCGCCTTCTTCTAGGTAAGCCATCATTAGATCTTCGTCTTGCTCTAGAGCAGTTTCGATTAGCATTTCACGGTATTCAGCCGCTTTCTCAACTAGATCAGCAGGGATGTCTTGAACTTCGTAGTTCTCTGGCTGGCCAGACTCGTCCCATACGTAAGCTTGTTGGCTTAGTACGTCAACAACACCTACGAAATCTTCTTCGATACCGATAGGTAGAGTCATTACTAGTGGAGTAGCACCTAGAACGTTTTGTACTTGGTCAACAACTTTGTAGAAGTCTGCGCCCATACGGTCTAGTTTGTTAACGAAGATCAGACGAGATACGTGTGATTCGTCAGCGTAACGCCAGTTAGTTTCTGACTGAGGCTCAACACCACCAGAACCACAGAATACACCGATACCACCGTCAAGTACTTTTAGAGAACGGTAAACTTCGATAGTGAAGTCAACGTGTCCAGGAGTATCGATGATGTTTAGACGGTGATCGTTCCAGAAACAAGTTGTTGCTGCAGACTGGATTGTGATACCACGCTCAGCTTCCTGCTCCATGAAGTCAGTAGTAGTTGAACCGTCGTGAGTGTCACCGATCTTATGGATCTTACCAGTTAGCTTTAGGATACGCTCTGTAGAGGTAGTTTTACCCGCGTCTACGTGAGCAAAAATACCAATGTTTCTGTATTTTGATAAATCAGTCATTGTCTTACTCTGTTAATAAGGTATAAAGTGCGCGCAGAGTATATCACATTCTGTCAATACTGATACCCTTGCGTGCGGATGGAAGAAAAAAAATTTTAACGTCGATTTTCCGTCCTCAAATAATAGTCAAACTTCGCAATATGTGTGCTTAATTCGACAATAATGAGGACAGATTCAACATTATTGTTACCCCTAGAATTGGGGCACAAGATAGCGTTTACAACTCATCAAATGCTTCGATAGCTTCCGATAGTTTTTTCACGCCGTGGATTTGCATACCAGGAATACCGCCCTTGGGCATATTCGCTGCAGGAACGATTGCTTTCTTAAAGCCGTGCTTAAACGCTTCATTCAAACGCTCTTGCCCACTTGGTACAGGTCGAATCTCACCCGCCAAGCCCACTTCCCCAAACACCACCACATCTTTTGGTAGTGGACGGTCGCGGAAACTCGATAAAAGCGCCATAACTAACGCAAGGTCAGCACTGGTCTCTGTGACTTTGACGCCACCAACGACATTCACAAATACATCTTGGTCTGCCATTTGTAGACCACCATGCTTATGCAGTACCGCTAGTAATAAAGAGAGACGGTTTTGTTCTAAGCCAACCGCGACACGACGTGGGTTTGCCAGTTGTGAATAGTCTACTAGCGCTTGAATCTCTACTAGTAGAGGGCGCGTACCTTCCCAAACAACCATCACGGAGGAACCCGACGTCTCCTCTTCACCACGAGAAAGGAAGATCGCCGATGGGTTGTTCACTTCTTTTAACCCTTGCCCTGTCATGGCAAAAACACCGAGCTCGTTCACTGCACCAAAACGGTTTTTGTGACTACGAAGCGTACGGAAACGGCTATCAGTCCCACCATCTAGCAACACGGAGCAGTCAATAATGTGCTCAAGTACTTTAGGTCCCGCAAGGGTACCATCTTTTGTTACGTGACCAACAATAAAGACAGCAACATTGTTTTGCTTTGCGTAACGCGTCAAGGCGGTTGCCGATTCACGTACTTGAGCGACACTCCCCGGTGAGGATTGAACATCAGAAACGTGCATAACCTGTATCGAGTCGATAACCATAATGCGTGGTTGCTCTTTCTCTGCAATTTGACAGATCTTATCGACATTCGTTTCTGACAGCATCTTTAAATGCTCTTTTGGCAAACCAAGACGGGAAGCACGCATCGCAACTTGCTGAAGTGATTCCTCACCCGTTACGTACAGCGTAGGCATTTGCGCCGACAACAAACACATGGTTTGTAGAAGTAACGTTGACTTACCTGCCCCTGGGTTACCACCAATCAAAATCGCCGCACCAGGAACCACACCACCGCCAAGTACACGATCGAGTTCTTTAAACCCACTGGTGAAACGCGGTACTTCTTGCAGATCAATCTCGGAAAGCGTCTGAACTTTTGATTCCGTCGCTGAGCCTGCATAACCAGATAAGCGTTCATTGCGCGCTACCGTTGGCGATGCAGCAATACGAACTTCAGTAATCGTGTTCCATGCACCACACGCATTACACTGCCCCTGCCAACGTGGGAAATCTGCGCCACAATCATTACAAACATACGCTCGTTTTGCTTTCGCCATGATGCCTCGATCTTTTCAACACTCGGTTTTTTCAACAAATGTGACCAAACACTGCCATGTCTGACCTTATTGGACATGAACTCTTGATATACTCAAGTTTTGCTTTGCTTAGCCGATATAATTCGAATAACGACATACTTTAACAGAAATAATGCAGCAATCTGAAATTCTCTCGCTCGCAGAACGACTCATCCCAGTTTATGGCTCTGATGACTTTGACTTCGTCCTTGGTCAATTGACCGAGGGGGAACCGCCATCGGCCAAAATTCTTGTAAAGATGGAACTCAACCGTGTCATGGCACCTTGCAAGAAAAGCATTGATTTGCGAGGTCGAGTGAAAGGTGAATGTCGTGAATACTTATTAGATGGCATCCCTCATTGGTTGGATGACGTCGCTTTCAACGCTTACCACAAAAACTTAAAAAAATTCGGTGCTTACACTGAAGGCATGTGGGAAGCCTTGGTCAATACACGTAACAACTTTCGTGTAATGAGTAAAAACAACGGTAAGAATGAAGAACAATCGCTGACCGACCCTAAAAGTCCATTCCTTGCCGAACCGGTTCATCTTGGTTACGACTTAAAGCGCCAAGAAAAGCGCTTAAAAGTACAGTCTCAGGTAGAAATCATTCGCTCAAAAAGCCAAGTGATCCACGGTCTGAGTATTGACCTTTCTAGCTCTGGAGCAAAATTCAAAGTCCCAAGTGCATTCAAATACAGCTTGGGCGAAGTCATTCAAGTTACCTTTACCGAGTTTGCCAGCAAATCTCAGGTTGCCGGCGTTGAAAAGCCAATCACTTATCGTGTGCTCGCAGTGGATGATTGCTACGAGAACGATGCTGTTCGTTATCTAAGAACCATTCGCTTGACCGAGACCAATGTCGTTGCTCGCTTGATTGATGAAGCTCTCAACAGCGCTGCAAAACGTGCTCGTCATGATAACCAAGATAAAATCATTCGCGCTCGCACGCGTGGTTACGAACATATAGCCCTGAAGCACACCAGCAACCTCCCTCTGTTTTTTGAAGGCAGCGAACTCAAGCTCGCAATGCTGACACCAAATAACCAAAAGATGTGGCAATACTGGCATGATGAGCGTAACCAGCAAGTATTTGGTTCGTTGTTCAATCCGAAAAGGATGGCTTCGTTAATTGCGCCAGGGGTCAAAGGGGCTACCAACGTGCTCTATTCCTTTACTCATGAGCATGACAACAAAACGTACTTCTATTCAATGCTGCGCCCAGAAGCGACCAGAGAGCAGCGTCAATTGTTCTGGCACCTGGGAGCCAAACGCGCCAGTTGGCGTGCTTTCCGCATTTCGATTTTTGAACTGTCTCAACAAGAAAAAGAAGACCTTGCTGCGTTTTCTTCTGAGTTAGCCGAAAGTTCGCAAAAACTGACCCACGTAGGCATTTTGCAAGAAATTGCCGATGAGAAGTCTGGACAGGATTATTTGCTTACTGAAAAGCCTCGCGTGCCCGCGAATACACTTAATGCTTTTCGCCATCCACGTAAGATCATCGGCAATCCAAAAGGTATTTACTTTGACGCCCAATCTCGTCGAAAAGAGCCCCGTTATCGCTTCAAAACCCCTTTAGTGCTTAATACCGGAAGTGCGAAAGCTGCAGGCTTTACCATGGATATCTCTAAGCGAGGCTTGGGCTTACGCTTGGATGAGCCGACGGAATTACGCTCAGGGCAAGAAGTACGCATCAACTTCCGAGAGCTACAGTTATACGATAAGAAATTGCCTCTTTCAGAAGTCCCTTATCGGATTATTCGGGTGAGTCCCGATGGTCGTAGCGTGCAACTGGTCATAGATGAAGACAGCAAAACCATGCGTGTTATTGCTTTCTTCAACAGCATTATCGAGCACAACCAAGACAAACTCATCCCACAAAAAGAGATGCTGCCAAGTAACGCATTGTTGGAAAGGCTGCACAGTGTCCTACTCTCACGTATTTTGAGTACGCCAATCTTTATTAGTAAAAGCGCAGCCTCTTCGGTGAAAACTCCCGTTATTGGTGTCAACTTCCCATTAGCGAAGCACATCGAGTTATACGCACGCCTTGGTCACAATCAGCAGTTCTCTCTCGAACCATTATTTAAGGGACGATCTAGCACTCTGATCGCCGAACCAATTAAACGTATTGATGGCGCTCAGGCGAGACATCAAGATGTTTACATCAGCGTGGCGAAAGTTGGTAGCAAAATCACTGGGCTAGAGTCGAAGCTGCAACAAGATTTTACCAGTGTCAAAGAACGTATTCAGTTCATAAAGAAAGCCCGCATGATGGGTGAGTTTTACGCAACCCGTATTTCTACCGCGCCAATCTTTGATCCGATGACTTCTTTGCTGCGCCAGGACTTGAGTGATTTAACCCAATTTGGGGTTCATCAAGCCAGTAAACTAGAAAAAGAGCTGACCGCACTAGTTGGCTACAGCGAATTTGAAGACATTACTGAAGAAGTGATCGTGCGATTAGAACTGACTGAATAACAAAACACCGCCAAACTGGCGGTGTTTTTCTATCGTGTTTCGTCGTGAAAACCCAGATTATGGTTTCGCTTTCCAACTGATTTTCTGCTGCTTAACTAAAGCGCCAGAAAGAATACACAGCACACCACCTAGACCTGCGAATCGAACGGCAGTTTGCGCTTGCTCTTCAACTTTAGGTTTAGCGTGATAAGCCACACCCAGCCCTGCAGCAGACATCATCACCAGATCATTTGCACCGTCACCGACTGCGACGGTATTGTGTTGCTCAATCTCGTACTCTTCTGCAAGCTCTACCAAAATGTCAGCTTTGGTTTGGGCAGATACAACATCGCCAAGCACTTCACCCGTCAATTTGCCATCAACAATTTCTAGTTGGTTGGATTGCGCAAAATCCAATCCCACTTTGTCTTTAATAAAGTCGGAGAAGTAAGTGAATCCACCAGAGGCAATCGCAGTCTTCCAACCCAATGCATTGAAGGTTGTAATCAACGCTTCGAAGTCTGGCATGAATGGCAGTTGGCTTCGTACCTGCTCAAGAATGGCTTCATCAGCCCCTTTCAGCTTACCAACGCGCTGACGTAAACTTTGTTCAAAGTCCAGCTCACCTTGCATGGCTCGTTCGGTGACTTCGGCGACTTCTTCGCCTACACCGGCAAGTTTAGCAATCTCGTCGATACACTCGATTTGAATCGCAGTTGAATCCATATCAAACACAACCAAACCCGGCGCAGAAAGATCCGGTACTTCGTTTAAAGAAGCGTAATCCAGATTTAAGCTTTTCAGAATGGTTTCATGCTCTGGCGTAAGGTTACCCGCCATCAATGCCACTTCATACTGACCTACCTTCCAAGTATCTAAAATTGGGTTGTAGAAGCCGGTAAAAAAATCGATGTCTTCAAAATTGCGAGGCTCAAGGTGCTCACCAAATACAATCCAGTTAGCCTTGGCTTTATCGAGCTGAGTAGCAAAGCGAGTTTCGGGTAGTCGTTTTAAAAGAGTCGTATGCCTTCTGATAGGCAAGCTTTTTGACGCGTCCATGTATATAATCCCTTGTGACTTTGCTAAAACGTTACCTCAACAAGCTAAAAAGGCAAGTCTTTGTTTTGTTTTGAATGGACGAGTAAAGAGCATGAGTGAATCCTTATTCTCAGTAAGGAATGCCCTACGAATTCTGGCGCTGATACTGCTGTGTGTGATGCTATTTGTCACCATCAAAAACAGTGTCGTCATCAGTAAGGGTAATGAGAAGATACAAGCGCAGCAGCTTGAAACCCTGACCAAAGTTTTGATTTCGCAGGCGTCGTTATCTGCCAGTGAAATGATCATAAATAAAGACCAAGAACGTCTGCTTAAACTGACGAATCAGTTAGCACAAGACCGTCTGGTATTCGATGCGACCATCTATGACGCGCAAGGTGTGCGTCTTGCATCCAGCAAAGAAGCGCTGTCTGTACGAGAGGTACTTGGATTAGATACGCCACTTGCGACAGCGTCGATTGGACGTCAGCAGCTCGTTGAACCGGTACTGGCAGATGGCGCAGTGATTGGCTTTGTACGAGTGACTTTTGAAACCGGTCGTGTAACGGCAATCTCTGATCATCACTACCGTAAAAGTGACCGTTACATGTACATGATGGTACTGATGAGCTTTGCATGTGGCATGCTGTTCATCATGATTTTACGCAGACAGCCGATCCGCCGTAAAAAAGGTGAAAACCTATTGCTAACCAAGTAATTCAAAAACCAATTTATCAAAATAAAACAGCCCGCATGATGCGGGCTGTTTTTTTATGCTGATAAGCAAAAGAATAGAAGGCTGTTCGCCCTTACTCTTCATCACCTAGCAATACTGAATCAAGTGCGATTAGCATCATGTCGTTGAACGTAGTTTGACGTTCGTCAGATGTGGTTTGCTCGCCAGTTTTGATGTGGTCAGAAACAGTACAGATAGTCAGAGCTTTCGCGCCGTACTCAGCAGCAACGCCGTAGATACCAGCCGCTTCCATTTCAACACCTACGATACCGTACTTGTCCATTACGTCGAACATTTCTGGATCTGGCGTGTAGAACAGTTCTGCTGAGAACAGGTTACCTACTTTTACGTCTACGCCGCGAGCTTTCGCTGCTTCTTCTGCTGCGCGAACCATTTTGTAGTCAGCAATAGCGGCAAAGTCATGACCTTTAAAGCGGATGCGGTTAACTTTAGAATCAGTACAAGCGCCCATGCCGATAACAACATCACGTACTTTGATATCTTCGTTCACTGCGCCACAGCTACCTACACGAATCACTTTCTTCACACCGAAGTCTTTGATTAGCTCAGTCACGTAAATTGAACATGATGGAATACCCATACCGTGACCCATTACTGAGATCTTACGACCTTTGTAAGTGCCGGTGTAACCGAACATATTACGAACGTCACATACTTGAACTACATCTTCAAGGAAAGTCTCTGCAATGTATTTAGCACGTAGCGGGTCACCCGGCATTAGAACGACGTCTGCGAATGCACCCATTTCTGCGTTGATATGTGGAGTTGCCATGTTTCTTTTCCTTAACCTGTCTCTAGCGATCCGCACTGCTACTGGCGGTTTTGGCTAGAATATTCTCATTTCCGACAAGCAACATTTTCATGCTGCCAACATAAAACTAGGAGCAATCAAGCTCCTAGTTTTCAAAACCTACCTAATTATAGGAAGTTCTTACCGTAATCCATTGGTGATGTACCGAAGTAACTTGCCAATGTTTGACCGATATCTGCAAAGCTATCACGACGACCTAGTGAGCCCGCTGGTACTTTCTTACCATAAACAATTACTGGAATGTGCTCACGAGTATGGTCAGTACCAGACCATGTTGGATCACAACCGTGGTCTGCCGTTAGGATAAGAACATCGTCTTCTTCCATTAGCTCTAGCACTTCGTTGATGCGACCATCGAAATACTCAAGTGCCGCAGCATAACCCGCTACGTCACGACGGTGACCGTACGCTGAGTCGAAGTCTACAAAGTTAGTGAATACGATAGTATTGTCACCCGCTTCTTTGATTTGCTCTAGTGTTGCTTCGAACAATGCAGGGATACCTGTCGCTTTCACTTTCTTAGTGATGCCGCAGTTCGCGTAAATATCAGCAATCTTACCGATAGAAACCACATCACCTTGCTTCTCATCAACTAGCTTCTGAAGAACAGTTGCTGATGGTGGCTCAACAGAAAGGTCACGACGGTTACCCGTACGTTCAAATTGACCTTTACCAGGACCAATGAAAGGACGCGCAATAACACGACCGATGTTGTAATCTTCTAGCTCTTCACGTGCAATTTGGCAAAGCTCTAGTAGACGGTCTAGACCGAAAGTCTCTTCGTGACATGCAATTTGGAATACAGAGTCAGCAGACGTGTAAAAAATTGGCTGACCTGTCTTCATGTGCTCTTCACCAAGGTCATCCAATACTTGAGTACCTGATGCATGGCAGTTACCTAGGAAGCCGTCTAAACCCGCACGCTCAAGGATGCGGTCAGTCAGCTCTTTCGGGAAGCTGTTCGCTTTATCAGTGAAGTAGCCCCAATCAAACAGAACAGGCACACCAGCGATTTCCCAGTGACCAGATGGAGTATCTTTACCTGAAGAAAGCTCTGCTGCGTGACCGTACGCACCAATGATTTCTGCATCTGCGTCTAGGCCAGGTGCGAAGCGACCTGTTGACTCTTTATGTGCCATTGCCAAACCTAACTTAGATAGGTTTGGAAGACGAAGTGCACCTTTACGTTGATCGTTATCTGCTAAGCCTTGCTCACACTGGTCTGCAATATGACCTAATGTGTCTGAACCTACATCACCAAATTGTTCTGCATCTGCAGCTGCGCCGATGCCGAATGAGTCTAGTACTAAAATAAATGCTCTTTTCATTGCTCGTTCCTTAGGCCCACTCGGCTTCTTATTATGGTTGAGTAGGCCTTGTGTAATTACTTATTCGATTAAAGATCTTCTGCACGGATTTGACGGTAAACCTCTGGAGTTGGTGTGTACTCACCACCTACAGTGATTGCACTGCGAAGTGCTTTAGCGGCTTCTTCCCATTGCTCTTCAGTGCGAGCATGAATAACCGCAAGAGGTTTATCGCTATCTGCTACTTCACCTAGACGGATGAAGTTATCGAAACCAACTGCGTAGTCGATTTCATCTGTCGCAACGCGACGACCGCCGCCCATTGAAACAACAGCCATGCCGATAGCACGAGTGTCCATCGCAGATACAACGCCAGTTTCTGTTGCGTACACAGGTTTAATAATTTCTGCTTTTTCTAGGTAGTTATCGTAGTTTTCTACGAAGTCCGCAGGACCACCTAGACCAGCAACCATCTTACCGAAGCACTCAGCAGCTTTGCCGTTGTCTAGCGCTTCCATCAGTTTTGCACGTGCGTCTTCTGTGTTCTCAGCAAGTTTGCCAAGTACCAGCATTTCTGCACATGACGCCATTGTTACTTCAAGTAAACGTGGGTTACGGTATTCACCTGTTAGGAAGCGAACCGCTTCACGTACTTCCACTGCGTTACCCGCAGAAGACGCCAAGACTTGGTTCATGTCCGTTAGGATAGCGGTTGTCTTAGTGCCTGCACCGTTTGCTACCGCAACGATTGATTTTGCTAGCTCTTCAGACGCTTCATAAGTTGGCATGAATGCACCAGAACCAACTTTTACGTCCATCACTAGAGATTCAAGACCAGCAGCAAGCTTCTTCGATAAAATCGACGCCGTGATTAGTGAAATGTTGTCTACAGTAGCCGTGATATCGCGAGTCGCGTAAACACGCTTATCCGCAGGAGCAAGATCACCCGTTTGACCGATGATAGCCACACCAGCATCTTTGGTCACTTGACCGAAAACATCGTTTGTTGGCGTGATGTTGTAGCCAGGGATAGACTCAAGCTTATCCAACGTACCGCCAGTATGGCCAAGACCACGACCAGAGATCATTGGTACGAAACCACCACATGCAGCCACCATTGGACCAAGCATTAGAGAAGTTACGTCACCCACACCACCGGTAGAGTGCTTATCGACAATTGGACCACCAAAGTTCATGTGGCTCCAATCGATAACCATACCTGAATCACGCATTGCACACGTTAGTGCGATACGTTCTGGCATCGTCATTTCATTGAAGAAGATTGTCATAGCAAATGCAGCGATCTGACCTTCAGATACACTGTTGTTCGCTACGCCTTGAATGAAGAAGTTGATTTCGTCGGCTGTTAGAACTTCGCCGTCACGTTTTTTACGGATAATTTCTTGTGGTAAATACATTAGTGCCTCCCAAGCTCATTTTGAGCCATGGTATAAGTAGGATAGAAGAGGTTTGGTAGCACCAAAGTTGGTGCTACCGTTCAGACGTATTGTTGGAATTAGTACGCTGTTGGATCAGCGACTTCGTCCGATACTTCTAATGTATTTAGTAGGTTTGTAAGCAGGCTAGACGCACCGAAACGGTAATGACGAGCATCAACCCAGTTATCACCTAGGATTTCGTCAGCCATTGCTAGGTATGCCGCTGCATCTTCAGCAGTACGCACACCACCTGCTGGTTTGAAACCAACAGTTTCTGCAACACCCATGTCACGAATAACTTCAAGCATCATGCGAGCGTATTCAGGCGTTGCGTTTACTGGCACTTTACCAGTTGAAGTTTTAATGAAGTCAGCACCTGCTTCAATACAGATTTGAGATGCTTTCTTGATTAGCGCTTCTTCTTTAAGTTCACCAGTTTCGATGATCACTTTAAGAAGGATGTCACCACAAGCTTCTTTACATTGCTTAACTAGCTCGAAGCCCACTTTCTCATCACCCGCCATTAGAGCGCGGTATGGGAAAACTACGTCAACTTCGTCTGCACCGTAAGCGACAGCCGCTTTTGTTTCAGCAACAGCGATTTCAATATCGTCGTTACCGTGTGGGAAGTTCGTTACTGTTGCGATACGAACTTCTGGCGTGCCTTGCTCACGAAGTGTCTTCTTAGCAATAGGAATAAAGCGAGGGTAAATACAAATTGCAGCTGTGTTGCCTACTGCAGATTTCGCGTCATGACATAGTGAGATCACTTTTGCATCAGTGTCATCATCATTTAGCGTAGTAAGGTCCATAAGTTTCAGTGCACGTAGCGCTGCTGCTTTTAAATCGCTCATTTCTATCTCCGATCAATATTCAAAAAATTCACTACTCAGCCTCACATCACTTCTCTAACTATAATCAACAAGTCGAGACAGTGTGAGAAATTGGCTAAACAGTCTATTTATGAACGGACTTGGTTCCCTGAAGACTCGGCATATACTGCGAAAAAGTCATATGCCAATTGCTATCCTTGTCACCGCACAGTACCAGTTTGGCCTATGGCACAACAATCTATGATTGCGGTGTCTTTAATATCACATCAAACAATAAAACGCTTGTTTGATTTGATATTGAGGGCAATTCATTTGCCCATCGAGTATGTAATATTCACTCTATGATTAAGTGGTTATCATAACCACGATCTCGTGATTACTACATTATAGATATTCACCGCAAAACTGTAGCACCAAATAGAGCGCAAACGGTTTGTATCTCAAAATTTTCCAGCCCCTATTCCACCGACTGCGTAAGCCACTCACGTAGACCTACGTGCGGTTAAGTTTTCAGGTCCAAAAAACGAAAAATGCCCCGCAGCAATCTCTTGCTACAGGGCATGGTTTAAAACGGCGTCTATATATTAAGAACCGATTCTAATTAAAATGCTGCAAGGCTAAGGCAGAAGCCTGCGATAGTCGCTGCCATTAGGTTAGACAACGTACCAGCAAGAACTGCTTTAATACCCATGCGAGCGATATCTGAACGACGGTTTGGTGCAAGGCTACCTAGACCACCAAGTAGGATCGCGATAGAAGAAAGGTTCGCGAAGCCACATAGTGCGAATGAGATGATAGCTGTAGTCTTCTCAGACATTACTTCACCAGTTGCCGCAACTACTTGAGCGCTGTCACCTAGGTAAGGTGTGAAGTTCAAGTAAGCAACGAATTCGTTAATAACTAGTTTCTGACCGATGAATGAACCAGCAACAACTGCTTCGTCCCAAGGAACACCGATTAGGAATGCTAGTGGAGAGAACGCGTAACCTAGGATTAGTTCTAGAGTCAGTTCAGGCATACCGAACCAACCGCCGATGCCACCTAGCATACCGTTAACAAGCGCAATCAGACCTACGAACGCGATTAGCATTGCACCAACGTTTAGTGCTAGTTGTAGACCAGAAGCCGCACCGCCCGCTGCTGCGTCGATTACGTTAGCTGGTTTGTCGTCGCCACCGTCCATTGCTTCTTCGATGTCTTCGTGAGGCTGATCAGTCTCTGGGTGAAGAATCTTAGCGAATAGTAGACCACCTGGTGCTGCCATGAATGATGCTGCTACTAGGTACTCTAGAGGTACACCCATTGAAGCGTAACCTGCTAGTACACCACCAGCTACAGATGCTAGACCACCACACATTACCGCAAATAGCTCAGATTGAGTCATTTTTGGAACGAAAGGACGAACAACAAGAGGTGCTTCAGTTTGACCTACGAAAATGTTAGCTGCTGCAGACATTGATTCCGCACGAGAAGTGCCAAGCGCTTTTTGTAGTGCACCACCAAGAATCTTGATAACCCACTGCATTACGCCAATGTAGTAAAGAACTGAAATCAGTGCTGAGAAGAAGATCAGTGTAGGAAGAACGCGGAATGCGAAGATGAAGCCGCCGCCGCCGAATACTTCGAACATCTTGTCAGAAACAAGACCACCGAATAGGAATGATGAACCGTTGTTACCGTAGTTGATAACGTTAGAAACACCAGTAGAGAAACCGTTTAGTAGATCACGGCCCCAAGGTACGTAAAGAACGAATGCACCTAGGATGAATTGGATAGCAAATGCGCCACCCACAGTTCTTAGATTGATAGCTTTACGGTTATTGGAAAATGCAAATGCGATAGCAAGAAGCACTACCATACCGACTAGGCTCATAAACAGGCTCATAGTTTATGACTTCCTTATAAGTTATTTGTTGGCGTGTTACAAAATGGAGCTATAAAGCGGGGGCAATTATACTCATGCAGAATCAATTAAAGTAATGCCACCCTCACACTTTCTTATAAGATTCATCATTGATTCACTCTCGTTTGTGAGTCAACTCACAATAAGCAGGAAAACGTTTTCGCTTTTAAACAGCTTCTTTAGATTTTATTCACATATAAAGAAAGCAGAATTGCTATTTTCCCACAGCTGAGAAGCAATCGATTGCTTGCTTTTGCTATGTAAAGAAGCTAATTCATTGAGAATATGAATAAGTTGTGAGGGATGATTCGGCTCACCCTGATAGCCAAGTATAGGCATATCTGGGGCATCCGTTTCTAAGACGAGATGTTCAAGGGGTAATCTTTGAATTGCGTCGCGAGTTTTGTTAGCTCTCGGATACGTAATGGTGCCTCCGACGCCAATCGAAAAGCCTAATCGAACCCATTCCATCGCCTGTTGGTAGCTGCCTGAGAACGCATGCAACACCCCACCTTTTGGTAAATGTGCCGCTTTAACCATCTGAATAAGTCGATTGTGCGCTTTGCGGCTGTGCAGGATCACCGGTAAATCAAACCGCTTTGCTAGCTCAAATTGCAACTCAAGCGCGCGCTCTTGTCGCTCAACTGGCACTTCGATGGCGAAATCCAAACCGCACTCTCCTATTGCAACGCATTGCTGGTTGGACGAAGAAAGCAATGATTCCAACTCTGGAGCAAATAGCTCAAACTCTTGTTGGAGAAAATAGGGATGAAAACCCAGTGCATAATAGAGATGAGAATATTGATTGGCGAGGTCTTGAATGCGAGTCCAATTACTTGGCCCGACAGACGGAATAAGGATGCGCTCTACTCCTTGCTCACGCGCAAGCTCAACTTGATATGCAAAGTCATCTTGGAAGACATCGAAGTCAAAGTGGCAATGAGTATCAAATAGTTTCATTACTTGGCTTCTCTTGCTCTTCTTTCTTTGTTGAAGATGGCTCATTAGCTGGGTCTTGTTTGAACGGCACGCAACTGCGCTTTTGGTCGGGTGTTAGTCCCATCTCTTTGCACCAATCATCGTAGCGTTTAAGTCCTTTTTTAAACCAGTTCATTGCCCACCCTTTTTTAGCTCATAGAGTTCTTTGTAAACCAAATAAAAAAACCGCCGTTAACTAAGTGTATAGCTAACGGCGGCTTATAATCTAGTACGCGATGTAAAGCGAGTTAGATTCGATTAGTGCTCACGTGTCGCACGGAAATCGATATCAGGGAAACGCTCTTGCGCTAGGTTTAGGTTAACCATGGTCGGTGCAATGTAAGTTAGGTTATCGCCACCGTCCAATGCTAGGTTCGTTTGGTTCTTACGCTGGAACTCATCCAGTTTCTTCGCATCGCCACACTCAACCCAACGAGCAGTTGCCACGTTCACGCCTTCATAGATCGCTTCAACGTTGTATTCTGACTTCAAACGAGCTACAACCACGTCAAACTGAAGTACACCAACCGCACCTACGATAAGATCGTTGTTTTGCAATGGACGGAATACCTGTACCGCACCTTCTTCAGACAGCTGAACCAGACCTTTTAGTAGCTGCTTCTGCTTCAATGGATCTTTTAGACGAATACGACGGAACAATTCCGGAGCAAAGTTTGGAATACCAGAGAACTTCAGCGCTTCACCTTGAGTGAAAGTGTCACCAATTTGGATAGTGCCGTGGTTGTGTAGACCAATGATGTCACCCGCGTAAGCGTGCTCTGCACGAGAACGGTCACCCGCCATAAAGGTTACCGCATCTGAAATACTCACTTGCTTGCCAAGACGAACGTGGTTCATCTTCATGCCTTGCGTGTAAGTGCCCGATACGATACGCATGAAGGCAATACGGTCACGGTGTTTTGGGTCCATGTTTGCTTGGATCTTAAATACGAAACCAGAGAACTTGTCTTCTGTTGCTTCAACATCACGCTCAACTGCTTGACGCGTTTTCGGTGCAGGAGCCCACTCCGTCAGACCATCTAGCATGTGGTCAACACCAAAGTTACCCAGTGCCGTACCAAAGTAAACTGGCGTTAGTTCACCCGTTAGGAATAACTCTAAGTCAAACTCAGGGCATGCGCCCATGACAAGTTCAAGCTCTTCACGAACGCTTTCTGCTAGGCTTTCACCTACTTTTTCGTCTAGCTCTGGATTGTCTAGACCTTTGATGATGCGAACTTCTTGGATCTCATGACCATGACCTGATTCGTACAGAATCGTCTCGTCACGGTGAATGTGGTAAACACCTTTAAACTCTTTACCACAGCCGATTGGCCATGTGATTGGCGCACACATCATGCCCAATTCGTTTTCTACTTCATCCAATACTTCCATTGGATCACGAACGTCACGGTCAAGTTTGTTCATGAAGGTTACGATTGGCGTGTCACGTAGACGTGTAACTTCCATTAGTTTACGAGTACGGTCCTCAACACCTTTCGCTGCATCGATAACCATCAGACATGAGTCAACTGCCGTTAGAGTACGGTAAGTATCTTCCGAGAAGTCTTCGTGTCCAGGAGTATCAAGTAGGTTTACCAGACAATCGTTGTAAGGGAACTGCATTACAGAAGTAGTAACCGAGATACCACGTTCCTTTTCCATTTCCATCCAGTCTGATTTTGCGTGCTGTGCGTTACCACGACCTTTAACCGTACCTGCTTTTTGGATCGCGTTTCCGAATAACAGTACTTTTTCAGTAATGGTGGTTTTACCCGCATCCGGGTGAGAAATAATAGCGAACGTTCTACGCTTAGAAACTTCGCCTAGAAAAGGTGTATTTGACATGAAACTGGTCTTCTTTGATGTCTGATGACTTGCTCGAAATTCAAACAAGCTTTATTCGATTCAATATTGCGCGGTATTCTCGCTTATTATTGCTTTAGGGGCAACTTTCCTCGTGAGTTTGTCCTCGCGAGTTTATAGATAACTACGTTGCTGAGCTTCGTCCTGCCAGTCCAGCAATTCGACTTCAGCAGCAATGGTAGAAGCCACTACAATTTGGTCCCGCCCATTTTGCTTTGCATCGTACAAAGCAATGTCAGCACGCTTTAGCCAAAGATCTGGTGTGTCATCATCGAGCAAGCACTCAGAAATGCCCACACTCAAAGACACTTTTGCATGGCGAGGATAATGTTTGGCGCGCACCTTATCGCTGATGCTACTCATCATAAATTGCGCGGTTTGATCGGAAAGTCCTTCAAACAAGATCAAGAACTCATCTCCCCCCAATCGAAACAGCAAATCGTACTCTCTTGAATAGTCATTGAGCGTTGTAACGATCTGACTGATCACCTCATCCCCAACATCATGACCGTACAAATCATTTACCTGTTTAAAATGGTCAATATCAATGACTGCTATTGAAGAGGTGGTACCGCTTCTTTTTTCATCTAAGGCTCGTAGAAGAAAAGCTTCTAACTGCCCTCGATTAAGAGCACCTGTCATCGAGTCTCTAGTAGAAAGAAACTTCAACCTATCCTGCAACTCAACAATTTTATGCACTGCCACATGCGCAACTATGGCGCAGCAAATTACCGCAACAACAAAACGTAAAGTGATGCTCCATTCAAGTTGATACCAAGCAGAGAATGTACAGCCAGCTATGATCCACCCATTGGTAACCAACGCATCTTTACTCGGGATGATAAATACCAAAGCCACAATGACCGGAAATACCCAATACGTCGCGATGATGCCAAAGATATGCACACTTAAAACCACTGATAACCAAAGCAAAAACAGTGGAATACGATATCCAATTTTACTTTCACCAAGGATAAACAATGCAGCAAACTCAATAATGAAACTCAGTTGGAAAGCCAGTAAAACACACCCAAGGAATGTCTCCCCAATCAGGAGATTTTTAATACCAAGTGGCACAAATGTCGCCAAGGTCACCAACATTAAGACTGTTAGAACAGTTCCCCTACTCTGCTCATCAAACAACTGAGCAACAGGAGTATCGAATTTTTGCGGATACGGCATCGTAAATTCTTCCTCCCGACAAGATCTTGTTTCATATAATTTATAAACTTATAACCTACATGGTAATAAAGCGAACAAAAATAAGCTTGGCAAATCGGTCAAAAGGATGAAGTAAAATGCCAGAAAGTAAAAAGCCTCGGGAATTCCGAGGCTTATTAATGTGACGATGAACTTAAGGTGTGTGCAATTTATTTGCTATCCACAGACCTTACTCATTAAAAAACAGGTAGCTCATGATGATGGCATCTTCTTTCCCATTACCCGTTTTAGCTGGGTAATAGTTATAACGACGATCCACTTCATTAAAACCCGCTTGCTCATAAATATGGATTGCCGGGTGGTTGCTTTCACGTACCTCCAACCAAGCGCTTTCTGCTTTGGCTTGCTCGCAGTATTCGATAAACGCATCCAGTAATTTTTGCCCAAGCCCTTTGCCTTGATGAGATGGCGCTACGGCAATATTCAATAACGTCACTTCCCCAACAATATTCTGCCCATAGAAGTAACCCACCACCTGAGTACCTTCCAGCATCACATGATGACAAGCACCGCGACTGGATAAATCACGAACCAAAGATTCTGCCCAAGGGTGAGAATGCGCTTGCTGTTCGATTTGCCAAACTTGGTCAAGGTGCTCCGCACCCATCGGCGTAATTTCAATTGTCACGCGTTAGCTCCGTTAAGAGTACGAACAGATTTGTTGCCACAATGCACGGCGTTGTTCGTTGTTGCCATCAATATCTTGTAATAGCGGTGAAATCAGTTGCTTGGCATTGATGCTGGCATCTGCCTCACAGCCTGCGAACCACACCCACTCTAGTTGATGCTCACCCAGCATGGATAAGCGTTCAGGCTCTAGGTGCAGCGCGTCGTCAAGCGTGAGCTTAATGCTTTTTAAAACACGCTCAAACATCAAAGCTGTCTCGTTTTCTGGACACGTTGGCGATACCAATAGGAGTTTACAAGAACTTTGCAAATCCAATAATGGCGATTGATAGCCTTCCAGCCTTTCTGGGTGACTCAGCTCCCAAGTGCTGATCCCCATTTCATGTAAATATTGTTTCTCGTTAATTGACATCTTTTGTCACCTATTTGAACGAGGCAATCCTATCAAAATTTCGCATTTAAAGTCAGAGGTGTTATGAAGCTTTTCCAATCAATCGCTATTACGTTACTTATCGCCACCACCAGCTTTACCGCATTCGCTAAGGATAGCAACGATGGTTGGGAGCTGATCGCAGAGAAAACCGTGAACTTCCAAACAGAAACCGACACAGTAGAGCCAAACGGTCTGTTTCAAAACCGTAAATTCAGCAAGATCAAAATTAAGTGCACTCAAGGCACCATGAGTATTAAGAACATGAAAGTGACCATGACCGATGGCAGCGAGAAAAAACTCAAAACCATGGTTGGCACTCTGACCAAAGGCATGTCGACGCGCGCTTGGACACTGCCGGGTTCTGAAGATGCGAAATTCAAACGTTTAGAGATGGAATACAAAAGCTGGGGTAACATGACATTGAATGCTGCTGGCATGAGTAAAAAGGCAAAAATCGAAGTTTGGGGTAAAAAACGCGTCCAAGAACAGGATTAATCCACCTTTCCTCTTTTGCCAGTCAAAAAATCGGCTCAAAAACAAAGCCCGCTTTTTTCAGCGGGCTTTGTCATTCAATATTGGCGATTATAGCTCAGAAAACTCTGGCGAATAATCGATACGACCAGAGCGTCCGTCACACTGACCTTCGACCAATTCTGCTACACGGAACGCACCTTGCGGTACTTCCCACGCACAGTCGAAGCCCATCTCTTCGCTGGCTGTAAAGCCTTGGCGCGCATAGTAATCCGGCTCACCCAATACCACACACACTGGGTAACCAAAATCACGCAGTGAATCAAAGCCTTCTTTGATTAACTCAGCGGCAATGCCTTGGCGGCGGTAATCTTCATGTACGGCCAAAGGCGCAAGACCTTGCCATGACAAATCTTCACCATTCAACGTCACAGGGCTAAACAACGCGTGACCAACCACTTCACCTTCATCGGTACATGCCACCAAAGACAGAGTGAGCTTACCGTTTTCACGTAAACGCATCACTAGGTTGGCTTCCGCATCCGTTGGGAAAGCGTGTTTTAATAAGCGGTCAATGGTGAGAATGTCCGCAGGGGCTTCAGTTCGAATAAGCATTCGCTACTCCGGTTTCTTGTGCAGGCGCTTGAACCCCTTTCTGAACAAAGTCAGCCAATTGGTTCAGTGCTACTTGCATCGCTTTTGGTAACTGCTCTAAGTCGACACTGTCCATCAGGTTTTTCACTTCTAAGCCAAGCTCAGTGTCGCCCTCGATAGAAAGACGACGTTGGAAGAACAGCGTATCAGGGTCTTCTTTGCGACCAGCAATAAGTACTAGGTCGTTAAGGTTACCACTAAAGCTTACATCTTCCTGAACCGGTTTCTCTGCTACCACTAATTTTTCATCTTGGTAGCTGATGTACCATGCTAAGTTCAAGTCTTTAATCGCAACTTTTAACCACTTGTCTTCAAGGAACTCAAAATCGCCATCTTCTAGGGCTTCTTTGAACACCATTTTCAAACCTTCCAATAAGGCTTTTTTCTGAACAGTTTGTGGCAATAACTGGACTGGAGATCGCAAAATTGATGCTGCGTTCTTTACTAGTTGACTGCGAATCTTGTTTAACACGCTAATTATCCGTTACTTTGTCATAAGGTTGTCTATCTTACGCAATAGAGTAATACCAGTACCTGTTATGTATCAATAAATCTGTTTGTTTTAGAAATAGGCAGTTTTACTCACCCAAGCGTCGTTTTTTTGACCTTACGTGTATTATTGACGCGAAGACGTGGATAAACGCTTTAATAACGGTATGTTCAAAGTTATAGTTATCAAAATAGCGTTTTTATTACACGGACGAATAATCAGGCTCATTGGAGATCGGTAACACCTTAATGCCTTCCCAGCAATTACAACATTGGTTTGCAACGCTTACCTCAAATAGCCCATTCTTTTTTGCCATTCTTGATAAGAAACACAATTATCGAATGGTAAGTGATCGCTATTGTGACATTGCAGGCTTAGGACACGACGACATCGTTGGTCTGAACGACAGCCAAGTACTGGGAGAGCAGTTCTATAAGAAGCTCGCGCCCTACTACCAACGCGCGTTCAAAGGCGATCATGTTGAAGCGGAAATCACGCTTGACGAAACGGACCTTGAAACCAGCCTTCACTTTAGCCTTTCTCCAGTTCATGAAGAAAATGAAATCCGCTTCGTGGTCTTCCACGCCATCGATACGTCTGAGAAACAAATTCTGGTTCGTTCTTTAGAAGAGTCAGAAAGTAAGTTCGCCAAATTAACCCAATTACTGCCTGACGGTTTGTTATTGGTAGAAGATGACATCATCATCTCTGCCAACCCAGCCTCCGCACGTTTACTCGGGTTGAACTCGCCTCATGAGCTACTTGGTGAAGAGCTGACTCGCTTGTTTATCGATGAAAACAGCAAAAAAGTCTTCACCCATCGCATCAGCACATTACTTTCTGAAAAACCTTTTGTGTGTCTGACCAGCGCCCGCTGTGGCTTCGAACGGAAAGTTCAGTTGCATGCTGATACCACAGCAATTCTTGGGAGTGAATCTCAAATCATTTTGATCCAAGATGCCGATGACGCGCCCAAGCTGCTCTCTTCTAATTCCAATGAAGACGCACACATCGATTCACTGACCAAACTGTATAACCGCTTTGGCTTTACGAAACGATTAGAGCAACTGATTAAGAGCCAGACACCGTTGCTGGTTTTCTACCTCGACATCGATAACTTTAAGAACATTAACGACTCACTTGGTCACCACATCGGTGACAAAGTGATTCAAGAAGTCTCCGCCCGCTTAAAACGATCTTTACCTAATCAAGCCATCATTGGGCACTTGGGCGGCGATGAGTTTGGCATCATTCTACCTGAGCCAGAAAACACTCGCATGGCGGAGATTCTCTCTGAGCGCATTATTTCTCTGATTAACCAACCTTTCGATCTCCATCACTTCAGTAAACGCCTTGCATGCTCTATCGGTAGTGTGCGTTACCCAGAAGATGGGCAAGATGCACGCATTCTGCTGCAAAATGCTGACACTGCAATGTATGAAGCGAAAGATCGCGGTCGGAACCGTCTGATTAAATTCAACGATCAGATGAACAAAGAAGCGCGCATGCGTTTATGGCTAGAAATTGAACTGCAGAAAGCCTTGCAGCAAAACGGGTTGGAAGTCTGGTACCAGCCGAAGGTTAACGCGCGCGACTTCAGCATTAACGGCGCCGAAGCGCTTGTACGTTGGAAGCACCCAGTCGAAGGCTACATCAGTCCGGGCGCATTTATCCCTGTCGCCGAGCGTGCAGGCTTAATTGAACACCTTGGTCGCGTGGTCATGCGCGATGTGTTTAACACAGTAAAACGCTGGAAACTGCAAGGCATTCTACCGGGACGCGTGGCGATCAACCTCTCTCCAGAGCAGTTCGGTAATCCACAACTGATCGACTATATGGAGAAGTTACTGCGCACTACTGAACTTGACCCAAGCTGCATTACCTTTGAGCTCACCGAAAGTGCGGTAATGAGCGATAGCGAACACACTTTGCAAATGCTTAATGCGATCAAGAAGCTTGGTTTCGCGCTGTCTATCGATGATTTCGGTACTGGTTACTCTTCCCTTTCCTACTTAGCACGCTTCCCTATCGATGAATTAAAAATCGACCGTGCGTTTATCAACGACATCGATACACTACCGAAACAGGTGACGGTGATTGAGAACATCATCAATCTTGGTAAATCATTAGATTTGACCGTTGTTGCCGAAGGTGTAGAAACCCACCAGCAAGCAACACTGCTATCGAACCTACAATGTAACTCGATTCAGGGCTTCCATTTCTACCGTCCTCAACCTAAACACGAAGTGGAAGAGTTGTTTGCGCAAAACCGCCGTCATAAGAACTGATCTCAACTGCAACAAAATCTGAGTGTTACCCCTTACTCTCAAGGGGTAAATCTCAACTTTATTGAGCTAAACCTAACTTAGGTCAATTTCGCTATTCATAATTCTTCATAAAATGCGGGCACCTTTTTATTCTCTATGATTGTGAGCATATGGAACTCTTGTGTCCTGCGGGTAACCTGCCTGCGTTAAAAACTGCGATTGATTGCGGTGCAGATGCCGTATACATCGGCTTTAAAGACGATACCAACGCTCGTCACTTTGCTGGTCTGAACTTCAACGGCAAGAAGCTAGAAAAAGCGGTGCAATACGTTCATGACCGCAACAAAAAGATCCACGTTGCACTCAACACCTTTGCCCATCCAAATGGTTTCGAACGTTGGACAAACGCTGTCGACAATGCAGCAGCACTGGGTGTCGATGCACTGATCGTGGCTGACATTGCGGTACTTGAGTACGCTGCTCGCAAATACCCAGAGCTCGAGCTGCACCTTTCTGTGCAAGCTTCAGCAACCAACGTTGCAGCCGTTGATTTCTACAAACAAAACTTCAACGTAAAACGCGTAGTACTGCCTCGCGTACTGTCTATCCATCAGGTAAAACAGCTTTCTCGCAATATCACCAGTGATGTCGAGCTAGAAGTCTTTGCTTTTGGTAGCCTGTGTATCATGTCAGAAGGTCGTTGCTACCTATCGTCATACATGACAGGTGAATCACCAAACACCGTTGGTGCATGTTCTCCAGCAAAATACGTCCGCTGGCAAGAGACTGAGAATGGTCTGGAGTCTCGTCTTAACGACATTCTGATCGATCGCTACAGCGCAGGTGAAAACGCGGGCTACCCAACCTTATGTAAAGGTCGTTTTGAAGCTGAAATTGAAGGCGAGAAAAAACGTTATCACGCACTGGAAGAACCAACCAGTTTGAACACCCTGTCGATGCTGCCAGAGCTATTTGCCGCTAATGTCGCTTCAGTAAAAATTGAAGGTCGCCAACGGAGTCCTGCGTACGTAGAACAAGTAACGCGCACATGGCGTGCAGCGATTGATCGCTACCAAGCAAACCCAGAAGCTTACCAAGTAGAAGCTGCTTGGGATGCAACGTTGGCAAACGTGTCTGAAGGCACGCAAACCACTCTTGGTGCTTACCACCGTAAATGGCAGTAGAGGTTAAGATGGATAACTCAATGAAATACGCGCTTGGTCCACTGTTGTACTTCTGGCCAAAGCAAGATGTTGAAGCGTTTTATGAACAAGCAAAATCAAGCTCTGCGGACATCATCTACCTTGGTGAAACCGTATGTTCGAAACGTCGTGAAATGAAGCCTGCACATTGGTTCGATATCGCGAAAGAACTCTCTGCATCTGGCAAACAAGTCGTGCTATCAACGATGGCACTATTAGAAGCGCCAAGTGAAGTGAACATCATGAAGAAGTACATCGACAACGGTGACTTCGCGATTGAAGCCAATGACGTGTCCGCGGTTCAACTGGCTTCTGAGCATAAAGTGCCTTTCGTCGTTGGCCCTGCAGTTAATACTTACAACGCTCACACGCTTAACTTGTTTCTAAAACAAGGCATGATCCGCTGGTGCATGCCAGTAGAACTATCACGCGAATGGCTCAGCAACACGCTGGTTCAATGTGATGAACTTGGTATTCGTAATAAGTTTGAAGTAGAAGTCTTCAGCCATGGTTATCTGCCTCTGGCTTACTCGGCGCGCTGCTTTACAGCTCGTGCAGAAAACAAAGCCAAAGATGACTGCGAAACCTGCTGTATTAAGTACCCAACGGGCATTAAAGTAAGCAGCCAAGAGGGTCAGGAAGTATTTAACCTAAACGGTATCCAAACTCAGTCTGGTTACTGCTACAACCTGATCAACGATCTGCCAAGCATGGAAGGTCTAGTTGACGTGGTACGTTTGAGCCCACTTGGTCTTAGCACCTTCTCTGAACTGGATCAGTTCCGTTCCAATGAGAAAGGTACTAACCCAGGCAAGATCCAAGACCGCCAATGTAACGGTTATTGGCATCAACTTGCGGGTCTGGAAGTGAAGAACATCTAACTCTTTCTCACGGGCTTCAAAGCAATAAAAAAGCGAGGTTATAACCTCGCTTTTTTATTTTTATTCGTCGTTAAGACGCTTGAATACTTGCCTCTACAGAGCTCTCGTTCATTAGCTTCTTAATATCGCGCCACAGCATTGTCATCACCACTAAGCTCAAAGCTATGTTAGATAATGGGAACGCAATCCAGATACCAGTAACACCGAATAGCTTTGGCATAATGAATAAGAACGGCAATTGAATCACCATATTACCAATGGTCACGAACATCGCTTTGCTGCCTTTGTTCACCGATTGGTAGTACGCTGCGGCAACCACCAAGAAGCCATCTAAGAACAGCGCAAACATATGGAGACGAATCCCCACCACCGTCGCATCAATAAGATGTTGGTCGGCGTTGTTAAACACGGACACAAACTCGTATGGGAAAATGTTCATCAGAATAACAAACGCAACCCCTCCTAGCACCGAAGTCCCCATTGCGACCTTCAACAGCTTACGAATATTGTCTTGATTACGCGCACCATGGTTGTAGCTCACTAGAGGTTGCATACCATTGGCAATGCCTTCCGCAATCAAATAGTAAACCGTCACTATGTAGCCCAAGATAGCGTAAGCGCCAATAAGCAATGCACTGCCGTATTGGGCAAATAGCGCATTGTGCAGTGCGACCATCATTGAGCCATAGGCATACATAAAGAAGCTCGATGTGCCGATCATGACAATCTTAGGGATGACATCAAACTGCATTTTCAGATCGCCAGTCGACAGGCGCATCTTCGCTCTTGCAGTAAAGAAGTAACCAACACCAAGAATCGTCACCACCATCTGCGCTAACGCAGTTGCGATTGCCGCTCCTTTAAGCTCCCAGCCAAGCCAAGCGATAAAGATATAATCGAGCACGATATTGATGACAGCACCAATCACCATCAAAATGGTGGCTAAATTCGGGCTATCGTCATTGCGCAACAAGAACGGCACCGCAATTGACCCAAGCGAGAACACACACGCGACGCTTAAGATGTGCAGATACTGCAAACCAAGCTCATAAACACGACCTTCCGCGCCTTGCCAGCGAATAAAATCATCGGCGAAGAAGAACAATGTTGTTGCAACAACTGGCATCAAAGCAACTAAAAGCAATAAACCAGTAGAAAGGATGCGTTTCGCGCCCTCACGGTCTTTTTCACCCTGCTTGATAGAGGCTAGAGCGCCCGTCCCCACCCCCACCATCATACCAATACCGAGTATCGAGCCAATGATCGGCCACGCAACGTTGATCCCCGCTAATCCATCAGCACCTACATAACGACCAATAAAGATACCATCAACGACTTGGTATAAACCGTTGACCAGCATGGCTGCGACGGTCGGAATTGTGTATTTCCAAAACTGTTTATAAATAGAGTTTTGCATGACTACCACCAATAGTTAGCAAGGCTAACTAAATAGATAAAAGAATAAAAAATAGGTTTAGTTTCCGAGCGCTTTATCTAATAGCGCTTTCAATTGCTGTGCTTCTTTCGCATCCAACTTACACATAAGCTGCTGTGAAATGTCTTTATATACCACCTGTTCCAATGACATTTCTTCGATTACTTCTTCTGTTAGCAGCACGCGCTTAGAACGAGCATCTTCATTACAAGCAATACGCTTCACCAAGCCCTTTCTCTCCAAACGAACCACCATGTTTGAAGCCGAAGGCTTGGTAACATGAAGCTCTTCCGCCAAGTCAGTAATGCGTATACCTTCTGGATGAAGCTGGATCACTCGCAAGTAATCAAACTCATTAAAGCTCAGATGCGAAAGCGGATCCTCTTTGGCATACACTCGCCACGCCTTTGCACAAAAGCGCTCTAAATCGATCAGGCTTTTTTCTAATGCCATTACGTTCCGCCCATTTAGTTAGCAAGGCTAACTATTTTAGAGAAGCTCACCAAATTCTTCAAGCACAAAAAAGCCGCTCTAGTTGAGCGGCTAATGGCTATTTTTCTTCTTGCTTCTGTTGCTCAGCTTTGAGCTTAGCAAGTTGTTCTTGCTGCAACTGATCGTAGATTTGCGCCAGTTCCAAGAAGGAGTAACGGTGCTCTACGTATTCATAAACGTTGAAAGAGATTGCTAGCTTGTACAATGAAATCGCATCAGCAATATCACCTTCTAGTTGGTAACGCTTACCAAGGTAGAAGTAAGTTTCTGTTAGACGCTCAGCAAGACGGTAGTTTTCACGCGTACCATCCATGATGGCTTTTAACGCTGCGTCATCAGATACATCACGCAACATGATGGCAACTAGAACCCAGCCCCACTCTTCACTGCGATCGCGTTGGTAACGCTTTTCTAGGTTCGCTTTCGCTTGCTCTGGATTTTGTTCTGCTTCGATGATGTACAACCATAACGCGCGGAATGGGTCGCTCGGCATTTCTTGGTAATGCTTGGTCATGTCTTCTAAAGCCAGATCGATACGACCACCATAGTAAAGCGCAATCGCGCGGTTACGCTCTGCGTATGAATTCTCTGGTGCAAGCTCTAATGTCGAATCAAATGCTTCGTAAGCCGCATCAAACTCACCAACTTGAGTGAAATACACCCCTAGTAGGTTAAAGATATCTGGTTGAGCAGGGTTAAGTTGCAAAGACTGATTAAAATCCAAACGGGCAAGATCACGCAAACCAACGCTGTCGTAGTAGTTACCGCGCTCGTAATGCATCTTAGCGCGAACTTCGTCACTCAAATCTGGACGTTGTAATAACTGAGAAAGACGAGCAATCTGGACTTCTTGTTGCACGCTTGGTTGTAGCGGTACCGCCATCGGAGGATAGATCCACTTTTGTGCCGATTGTTGAGAGGTGTTAGCACAACCGGTCAGCGCGATAGCGACACATAAACTTGCGGTTTGAAACCATTTCACTAATTGGTACTCCTGTTTGGACCGCTCTGGGTCTGTTTCTCTTTATGCACTATAGGATATTTAACTTCGCTTGAGGCTAAACTTGACGAAACAGGCCAAAAAAAAGGGGAGCGAAAATGCTCCCCTTTTATAGCATGCTTTCAGGCTCTTAAGCTAATAAAAGACCAAAAGTCGAATCTTAGATTACTCGCCTTTAGCTTCAGATGCGTCAGACGCTTCTTCTGCTGGCTTCTCTACTGCTTCTTTCATGCTTAGACGTACGCGACCTTGACGGTCGATTTCAAGAACTTTAACTTGAACTTCTTGACCTTCAGTTAGGTAGTCAGACACTTTCTCAACGCGTTTTTCAGCGATTTGAGAGATGTGTACTAGACCATCTTTACCAGGAAGAACCGTTACGAATGCACCAAAGTCAGCTAGACGTGCAACTTTACCAGTGTAGATACGGCCTACTTCAACTTCAGCAGTGATCTCTTCGATGCGGCGGATAGCTTCTTTCGCTGCTGCACCTTCAGTTGCTGCAATCTTGATCGTACCGTCGTCTTCGATTTCGATAGTAGTACCAGTCTCTTCAGTTAGAGCACGGATAACTGCACCACCTTTACCGATAACGTCTTTGATCTTCTCTGCGCTGATCTTCATTGTGTGAATGCGAGGAGCGAATTCAGAGATGTCTTCACGAGCACCAGAGATAGCTTCATCCATTACAGATAGGATGTGCTTACGTGCGCCTTGAGCTTGGTTAAGCGCAATTTGCATGATCTCTTTAGTGATACCTTCGATCTTGATGTCCATTTGAAGTGCAGTGATACCAGTGTTAGTACCCGCTACTTTAAAGTCCATGTCACCTAGGTGGTCTTCGTCACCAAGGATGTCTGAAAGAACAACGAAGTCGTCGCCTTCTTTAACAAGACCCATTGCGATACCCGCAACAGAAGACTTGATTGGCACACCTGCATCCATAAGAGCAAGAGAAGTACCACATACAGAAGCCATTGATGATGAACCGTTAGATTCAGTGATTTCCGATACAACACGTACTGTGTATGGGAACTCATCAACAGAAGGCATTACTGCTGCGATACCGCGTTTAGCCAGTTTACCGTGACCGATTTCACGACGCTTAGGAGAACCTACAAAACCAGTTTCGCCTACACAGTACGGAGGGAAGTTGTAGTGTAGTAGGAAGTGATCTTTACGCTCACCCGTTAGTTCGTCGATGATTTGAGCATCACGCTGCGTGCCTAGAGTCGCAGTTACTAGCGCCTGAGTTTCACCACGAGTAAATAGTGAAGAACCGTGTGTACGTGGAAGAACACCAGTACGTACGTCTAGCGCACGAACCATGTCTTTTTCACGACCATCAATACGTGGGTTACCAGCGATGATGCTACGACGTACAACTGTCTTCTCTAGATCGTGGAAGATAGTGTGGATTTCTTTTGTGTTTGCTTCTGGATCTTCAGCAAGAAGAACTTCGTTAACTTCACCAGCAATCTCGTGGATGCGGTCGTAACGAGCCATTTTCTCAGTGATTTGGTAAGCTTCAACCAGTTTAGCTTCAGCAAGTTCAGCAATCTTAGTTACAAGCGCTGTGTTTTCTTCTGGTGCAACCCAATCCCAAGCAGGAGTAGCGACTTCAGCTTTGAATTCGTTGATTGCTTTGATTACCGCTTGTTGTTGATCGTGACCGAATACAACAGCAGATAGCATTTCTTCTTCAGTTAGGTTGTCAGCTTCTGATTCAACCATTAGTACTGCAGATTCAGTACCCGCAACAACTAGGTCTAGCTTAGATGCTTCTAGCTCAGTGTTGCTTGGGTTAAGTACTAGCTGACCGTCGATGTGACCAACACGTGCAGCACCGATAGGACCGTTGAACGGGATACCAGAGATAGCTAGCGCAGCAGACGTACCAATCATCGTTGGGATGTCTGGTTGAACGTCTGGGTTCACAGATACTACTGTCGCGATAACTTGAACTTCGTTTTTGAATGCATCCGGGAATAGAGGACGGATTGGACGGTCGATTAGACGAGCCGTTAGCGTTTCGCCTTCAGAAGGACGACCTTCACGCTTGAAGAAACCACCAGGGATTTTACCTGCTGCGTAAGTACGCTCTTGGTAGTTAACTGTTAGAGGGAAGAAGTCTTGACCTTCAACCGCTTCTTTTTTACCAACTACAGAAACGAATACTGCTGTATCGTCCATAGTAACCATTACTGCAGCCGTAGCTTGACGTGCGATAACGCCAGTTTCTAGAGTAACTGTGTGGTTACCGTACTGGAACGTTTTAACAACTGGTTTTTCGAACATTGTTATTCCTTGTTTCCAAGCGCATCGATTGATTTGCTTAGAGAGTATTGATTGATACCCAAGGCATTACGAATCGCGACTAGTAAAAACAAACTAACTTAGTATTCAGTTCACTTTTAATAGTCGCGACCTTTTGGTCGACGAGGTTGACTGTAATGCAATGAGCTTAGTGAAAATCTCTAAACGAGATTAAGCCGCGTGTAGTATAACGGCATAAGTCTGATTTGGCTAAGCTATAGCAGTCAAAATAAGTAACAGGCAACAAAAAAGGGGCATAAAGCCCCTTTTAGACAAACTGCTATGCAGTCGCTTATTAGCGACGTAGGCCTAGACGCTTGATTAGGTCTTGGTAGCGAGCTAGATCTTTACCTTTTAGGTAATCTAGAAGCTTACGACGACGAGAAACCATACGTAGAAGACCACGACGGCTGTGGTGATCGCCTTTGTGTGCTTTGAAGTGACCTTGTAGGTGGTTGATAGAAGCTGTAAGTAGAGCTACTTGAACTTCTGGTGAACCAGTGTCGCCTTCGCCTTGTGCGTATTCTGCAACGATTGCTGCTTTAGTTTCTGCATTCAGAGACATAATTCTCTCCTAATAAGAGTAGGTTAATATTTGTGCCAGCCAATCTCTGATTCAGCCGACACGAGGAGCGCGAATTATAAGGAAGTTTCCTCACTCGCGCAATATAAAAATACCGGCAATGATGCCGGTATTTTTTAAGCTTTGCGAAGTTACTCTTCGTCGCGGAAAACCACCAAACGTTTTGGTGCTACTTTTCCATCGTCGTTAACTTCTGCTACACCAATAAACAGCTTCTCTTCACCAGAAGTCATACGAATTGGCGTACCCTCTGGCGCACCCAACACCTGCACGGGCATACCGTGTTGTACTAGGTTAGTCAGCTCTGCGTTTAGGTTTACCTCGGGTAAATCTTCAACGGCAGTGTCCATTGGCAGTAGCAGTGGATCAAGCAACTCTTTTGGTGCCACTTCATCACGATGCGCTTGCTCAAGCAGCTCATTAAGTTGCTCTAGCGTCACCATTTTTTCGTACGGGTATTTAGCAACACCAGTACGACGAAGCATAGTCACGTGTGCGCCACAACCAAGCATCTCACCTAGGTCATCAACAATTGTACGGATGTAAGTACCTTTTGAGCAGTGCACTTCCATCTCAACTTCATCACCTTCAAAACGGTGAAGTACGATTTCATATACCGTGATCTTGCGAGATTCACGTGGTACTTCAATGCCTTTGCGAGCGTACTCGTACAACGGCTTGCCTTGGTATTTCAATGCTGAGAACATTGAAGGTACTTGGTCTGATTCACCACGGAACGTATCAATGCACGCTTCTAACTTCTCCAGATTCACATCAATAGGACGTGTCTCTACCACTTCGCCATCAGAGTCAGACGTATCAGTGCGCTCACCCAGTTTTGCGATTACACGGTAGCGCTTGTCTGAATCCAACAAGAACTGAGAAAACTTGGTTGCTTCGCCTAAGCAGATTGGCAACATGCCCGTCGCTAATGGGTCCAATGCACCCGTATGACCCGCTTTCTCAGCAAAGTAGATACGCTTTACTTTTTGCAGTGCATCATTTGAAGAAATACCTGTTGGTTTATCCAACAAGATAACGCCATTAATTGGACGACCTTTACGACGACGAGCCATTACTCTTCCCCTGCCTGATCTTCTTCGCGACCAGAATCTTGTTGTTTGCGTTTATCTTCGCTCACAACTTCAGAAACTAGGTTCGACATGCGCATACCTTCTACTAGCGTGTTATCGTAGTAGAAACGGATTTCAGGCGTTAGACGTAGGCGAATACGCTTACCTAGCATCATTCGGATGTGCACTTCGTGCTCACGTAGCGCTGCTAGGCATGATTCTGGCGTCTGCTCACCCACGCATAGGAAAGTAACGAATACTTTTGCGTAAGCAAGATCTCGTGATACTTCTACATCTGAAATCGTAACCATGCCTAGGCGAGAGTCACGAACTTCGCGTTGAAGGATCATCGCTAGTTCTTTTTGCAGCTGCTGTGATACGCGCTGCGTGCGGCTAAATTCTTTTGACATATTCATTCTCTTAGATAGAAAGAATGGGGGGATGGTCAAGCCAGCCCCCCATGGTGTATTCAACAACCAATTACTATTTGTCTTTCAGACGGTTAGTAATTTTAGTCAATTAGTCTAGAGTACGTTTTACTTCAACGATTTCGAATACTTCGATCTGGTCGCCCACGCGAACGTCGTTGTAGTTCTTAACGCCGATACCACACTCGTAGCCATTCTTAACTTCTTGAACGTCATCTTTAAAGCGACGAAGTGATTCTAGCTCACCTTCGTAGATAACAACGTTGTCGCGTAGAACGCGGATTGGGTTGTTACGCTTAATTAGACCTTCAGTAACCATACAACCAGCGATTGCGCCCAGTTTCGGTGACTTAAATACGTCACGTACTTCAGCAAGACCAATGATTTCTTGCTTGAATTCTGGAGCAAGCATACCGCCCATTGCTTGTTTAACTTCGTCAATCAATTGGTAAATGATTGAGTAGTAACGTAGATCAACGCTTGCTGCTTCAATCGCACGACGAGCAGATGCGTCAGCACGTACGTTAAAGCCAAGGATGATTGCGTTAGAAGCTTCTGCAAGAACTGCATCAGTTTCTGTAATACCACCAACACCAGAACCAACGATGTTTACTTTCACTTCGTCAGTAGACAGTTTCAGTAGTGAGTCAGCAATCGCTTCCACAGAACCTTGTACGTCTGCTTTAAGAACTACGTTTAGCTCAGCAACTTCACCAGCAGTCATGTTAGAGAACATGTTCTCTAGTTTAGATTTCTGCTGACGAGCAAGTTTCACTTCACGGAACTTACCAGCACGGTAGTTCGCTACTTCACGTGCTTTACGCTCGTCACGTACTACTGTTGCTTCGTCACCTGAAGATGGTACGCCTGAAAGACCTAGGATCTCTACAGGGATAGATGGACCAGCTTCTGTGATTTCTTTACCTAGTTCGTCACGCATTGCACGAACACGGCCGTATTCTTGACCACAAAGAACGATGTCGCCTTTGTTTAGCGTACCTGATTGAACAAGTACTGTTGCTACTGGACCACGACCTTTATCTAGACGAGATTCAACAACAACACCAGACGCCATGCCTTCTGCTACAGCTGTAAGCTCTAGAACTTCAGACTGAAGAAGGATTGCTTCTAGAAGACCGTCGATATTTGTACCCTGTTTAGCAGAGATGTGAACGAACATGTTCTCACCACCCCATTCCTCAGGGATTACGTCGTATTGAGCTAGCTCATTCTTAACGTTGTCCGGGTTCGCGTCTTCTTTATCGATCTTGTTCACAGCAACAATCAGAGGAACGCCTGCCGCTTTCGCGTGCTGGATCGCTTCAACTGTTTGTGGCATCACGCCATCGTCTGCTGCTACTACAAGAACAACGATATCTGTCGCTTGAGCACCACGAGCACGCATAGCGGTAAACGCCGCGTGTCCAGGAGTATCAAGGAACGTGATCATGCCGTTATCAGTTTCAACGTGGTAAGCACCGATGTGCTGCGTGATACCGCCCGCTTCGCCTGAAGCAACGTGAGTACGACGGATGTAGTCAAGTGTTGACGTTTTACCGTGGTCAACGTGACCCATGATTGTTACAACTGGAGCACGAGGTACTGCTTCTGCGTTTGTATCACGATCAGATAGTACTGCTTCTTCCAGTTCGTTCTCTTTACGAAGAACTACCTTGTGACCCATTTCTTCAGCAACAAGTTGTGCTGTTTCTTGGTCGATCACTTGGTTGATAGTCGCCATAGCGCCCATCTTCATCATTACTTTGATAACTTCTGTCGCTTTAACCGACATCTTGTTAGCAAGTTCAGAAAGAACGATTGTCTCACCAATTACTACATCTTGTTTCGCTACAGTCGCAGACTTGTCGAAACCGTGTTGCATAGAAGTTGGTTTAGCAAGTTTGCCTTTGTTACGGCCCTTGCCACCACGTTGGTTACGACCACCGCGTGATTGTTCTTCTTTGCCAGCTGGTTTCTTCTTCTTACGACGTGCACCGCCTTCTTGTTGACGGTCAGCTGCATCTTCAGCTTCACGTGCGTAACGAGAAGTAGTTACGTGGTAGTCAGAGTTCTCTAGCTCTTTCTTCTTAGTCTCTTCTTCAGACCAACGAGCTTCGTTCTCTTCTGCAAGCTTACGAGCTTCTTCAACGAGTTTTGCAGCTTCTTGCTCTGCTTTACGTTGAGCTTCTTGTTCCTGACGTGCTTTTAGCTCATCAGCTTCTTTCTTAGCTTGCGCATTAGCATCCGCATTTTTTGCATTCATTTCTTTCTTAGCCTTATCAGCTTGTGCGCGTTTTGCCTTTTCTTCAGCTTCACGTTTTGCATCCGCTTCACGTTTCGCTTTCTCATCGGCTTCGCGCTGTGCTTTCTCTGCAGCTTCACGTTTGGCTTGTTCTTCAGCCTCACGCTTCGCAAGCTCTTCAGCTTCACGTTTTGCTGCTTCCTCAGCCTCACGTTTTGCGTCGTCTTCGATAGTGCTGCGCTTCACATATGTGCGCTTCTTACGCACTTCTACTTGAACATCCTTACTTTTGCCGCCACCTGCTGCAACACTTAGCGTGCTACGAGTCTTACGTTGAAGCGTCAGTCTAGTAGGTTCAGATTCGCCCGACTTATCGCCGTGCTCTTTCTTCAGGTGAGAGAGAAGCTTCTGCTTCTCCTCATCCGATACATGGTCAGAACTCGCTTTGTTCATGCCAGCGTCAGCAAGTTGTTCCATTAAGCGGTCGACTGGAGTACCAATCTCTTCACTCAGAGCTTTAACTGTTAATTGTGTCATGCCGCTTCCTCCTTGCTGATATTATGCTTCTTCGCCGAACCAACAGATGTTACGTGCAGCCATGATAAGCTCGCCTGCACGCTCTTCTGTCAGGCCTTCAATACCTTCTAAATCGTCGATACCTTGGTCAGCTAGGTCTTCTAGTGTTGCTACGCCTTTAGCTGCCAGTTTAAACGCCATTTCGCGCTCTAGACCTTCAAGACCTAGCAGATCTTCAGCAGGCTCTAGACCTTCGAATGACTCTTCTTGTGCTAGAGCGATTGTCGTTAGTGCGTCTTTCGCACGGCTACGAAGCTCTTCTACAAGCTCTTCGTTCAGACCATCAACTTCTAGTAGTTCGTTAACAGGAACGTACGCAACTTCTTCTAGTGTTGAGAAACCTTCTTCAACAAGCAATTGAGCGAAGTCTTCTTCAATGTCTAGGTACTTCATGAAGTTTTCGATAGACGCTTGAGACTCTTCAGCGTGTTTCTTCTGAAGATCTGCCACAGTCATTACGTTCAGTTCCCAACCAGTTAGTTGAGACGCTAGACGTACGTTCTGACCGTTACGACCGATAGCTTGCGCTAGGTTGTCCGCTTCAACAGCGATGTCCATTGAGTGAGCATCTTCATCAACGATGATAGAAGCAACGTCAGCAGGAGCCATTGCGTTGATAACGAATTGAGCTGGGTTATCGTCCCAAAGAACGATATCAATACGCTCACCACCAAGTTCGCCAGATACTGCTTGAACACGAGCACCACGCATACCAACACACGCACCTACAGGGTCGATACGTTTGTCGTTTGTTTTAACAGCGATCTTAGCGCGAGAACCTGGATCACGTGCAGCGCCTTTCAGTTCGATGATTTCTTCAGCGATTTCTGGCACTTCTACACGGAATAGCTCAGCCAACATTTCTGGCTTAGAGCGAGTGATGAACAGTTGGAAACCACGCGCTTCAGGAGCAACTTTGTACAGAAGACCACGAACACGGTCACCTGGACGGAAGTTTTCACGAGGAAGTTGGTCATCACGTAGGATTACCGCTTCAGCGTTGTTACCTAGATCAAGTACAACTGTATCGCGGTTCACTTTTTTAACAACACCAGTGATCAGATCACCTTCGTTGTCGATGAACTGTTCTACGATTTGTGCACGCTCTGCTTCACGTACTTTTTGTACGATAACTTGCTTAGCAGTTTGAGTCGTAATACGGTCGAATGTAACTGACGGGATATCGTCTTCTACGAAATCACCTAGTTGAATGTCTGCATCTTCGTATTGTGCAGCTTCTAGAGAGATTTCTTTTGTTGGGTTTTCAACGTCTTCTACAACCAACCAACGGCGGAATGTTTCAAACTCACCTGTTTTACGGTCGATAGCTACACGTACATCGATTTCGATTTCGTATTTTTTCTTTGTAGAAGTCGCTAGAGCAATCTCAAGAGCTTCAAAGATACGCTCACGAGGTACCGCTTTTTCGTTCGATACCGCTTCTGCTACCGCTAAAATTTCTTTACTCATTGTATTTAGCCTCTAAGCTTCAAATTTTTTAGGGAACTAAAATTTAGGGATCAGGTTAGCTTTTGAAATGTTACTTAGAGCAAACTCTTCTTGTTGCCCTTCACAAGTAACTGCGATTGTCTCACCATCTACGCTGTGGATAATACCTTTCCACTTACGACGGTTTGCAACAGCCATTTTCAATACGATGCTGACCTCGTGACCAATAAATTGCTCGTAATGTGCTGCTTTGAAAAGTGGTCTTTCTAAGCCTGGAGAAGAAACTTCTAGGCTGTAAGCAACAGAAATTGGATCTTCAACGTCTAGTACTGCGCTAACCTGATGGCTTACTTCTGCACAAGCATCTACGTTGATACCATTTTCATGGTCGATGTAGATGCGTAACGTTGAGTGCGCACCCGCACGAATAAATTCTAATCCAACCAACTCGTAGCCTGATGCCTCTACTGGAGCTTCAAGCATTTCAGTAAGTTGTCTTTCTAAACCAGTCATTTGAACCACTCCAGAAACAAAAAAAGGGCTCAGAGCCCAATCAAAAAACCAAGCAGTATCTGAGTTCATTTACAAAAACTCAGATAACAAAAAACCCCGAAAGTCGGGGTTTTATGCTGCTGGACCCTGATACGTTAAGAATAGCCAAGAAATGCTTTTCTTAACTCACAGTGTGGTTAGCACTGTGCAAACTTGCCAATCGAATCATCCTTTCCAACTGAAAGAAGAGATTGGTTGCGGGGGCCGGATTTGAACCGACGACCTTCGGGTTATGAGCCCGACGAGCTACCAAGCTGCTCCACCCCGCGTCCGACTTGATGAGCATTATACGCTCACACAAGTGATTTACAAGTTTGTAAATTCATGGTGCCGAGAGAGGGACTCGAACCCTCACACCTAAGGCACTAGCACCTCATGCTAGCGTGTCTACCAATTTCACCATCTCGGCTACATAAACCTTTACAGCTTATTGTGGAATCTCATCACCTGCTGGTGCTGGAACTTCACTTGCTGCATCTTTAACTTGTTCTACAACTGGTTGACCTAGTGTTGGGTCTACCCATTGTGACTCAGTCTTGTGCGTAGACATACGACCAAGTAGCAAGCTAACGATAAAAAATACGGTTGCTAAAATAGCAGTTGTTCGGGTTAAGAAATTACCTGAGCCGCTTGCACCAAACACTGTGTTTGAAGCACCTGCACCGAACGAGGCTCCCATATCTGCGCCTTTACCTTGTTGAATCAACACAAGGCCAATCACACCAAGCGCCGCCAACAGGTAAATCACAAGTAGAACTGAAAACATTTTTTTCCACCTATGTTCCAAATTGTTGAGCCAGCGCCGTTCAAAAACAATCGTCTTTATTCATGAACAAGGCTAGCGACCTCCTAACGGGAGGCGGAGCAATACTAGCGAAAGCCAGTAACGCTGACAAGGGAAAATTAGTAAAAAGTCACCACTAACGCATTAAGCGCTCAAAAAAAGGGCAAAAGATGCCCTTTTCTCTCGCAAAACAGGTTAAAGCAATGATTAACAACTTGCTTTTACAGCTTCTGCAATCTTAAGCGCAGAGCTTTGTACAAGTTCAGCATCTTTACCTTCTACCATGACTCGGATTAGAGGCTCAGTACCAGATTTACGTAGCAATACGCGACCTTTGTCACCAAGCTCAGCTTCCACTTCCGCTACTGAGTCTAGTACAACCTGCGCTTCAAGTGGGTTACTTTGACCTGCAAAACGCACGTTTTCTAGTACCTGAGGATAAAGCGTCATGCCTTGTGACAAGTCGTGTAGTGTCATATCACTGCCAACTACAGAAGCAAGAACTTGCAGTGCAGCAACAATTGCATCACCCGTAGTGACTTTGTCTAGTAAGATAACGTGACCTGAGTTTTCAGCGCCAATCTTCCAGCCTTTAGCAAGTAGTTGCTCCATCACGTAACGGTCACCAACTGCGGCACGAACAAATGGGATACCCAGTTGTTTTAGACCATTTTCCATACCTAGGTTGGTCATTAGCGTACCAACAACACCGCCTTTTAGTTCGCCACGACGTAGAGCATCACGAGCGATAATGTAGGCAATTTGGTCGCCGTCAATCTTGTTGCCCAAATGGTCAACCATCATGATGCGGTCGCCATCACCATCGAATGCAAGACCAAGGTGAGCTTGCTCTTCCACAACACGCTTTTGTAGGGCACGAACGTCTGTCGCACCGACTTCTGCATTGATGTTAGTGCCGTTTGGCTCAACACCCATAGCAATCACTTCTGCACCTAACTCTTTGAATACGTTAGGAGCGATGTGGTAAGTCGCACCATGTGCACAGTCAACAACGATCTTAAGGTTTGCTAGGCTAAGTTCTGACGGGAAGGTGCTCTTACAAAATTCAATATAACGACCCGCGGCGTCATTAAGGCGAGTTGCTTTACCAAGTTCAGCAGACTCTACACATTCGATATCTTTATCTAGCTCAGCTTCAATAGCCAGTTCGATGTCATCAGGAAGTTTAGTCCCCTCAGATGAGAAGAACTTAATGCCGTTATCGTAGTATGGGTTATGTGACGCTGAAATAACGATACCAGCTTCCGCTCGGAAAGTTTGTGTTAGGTATGCAACTGCTGGCGTTGGCATCGGACCAGTAAAGGTAGCCTTTAGACCTGCCGCAGCTAGGCCAGCTTCAAGTGCAGACTCAAGCATGTAACCTGAAATACGGGTATCTTTACCGATGATAACTTTCTTAGTGCCTTGTTTTGCTAGTACACGACCAGCCGCCCAGCCAAGCTTTAGTACAAAGTCCGGAGTAATTGGGTATTGTCCTACTTTCCCGCGTACACCGTCAGTACCAAAATAACGTCTTTTATCAGACATAAAATTTCCTTAATTCTTTTAGATATTATTGTTCGTCATCTCAACAACTTTCATTGCCTCAATGGTTTCTTCAAAGTCATGTACTCGAATGATCTGCGCACCTTTCATCGCAGCAATTGTCGCGCAGACAACGCTAGCATTTGCGCACTCTGCTGCAGGTTTTTCCAACAATTTAAAGATCATTGATTTACGTGACATACCGGCCAAAATTGGCAGACCGAATTCATGAAACTTATCGAGGTGTGCCAGCATATGATAATTGTGTTCAATGGTTTTGCCAAAGCCAAAACCTGGATCAAGAATAAGTTGAGACTTATCGATGCCCACAGACTCACAGGCAGCAATGCGTTCTTGAAGAAATGCAGAGACATCATCCATCAGATCATCGTATTGAGGATTAGTCTGCATAGTGCGCGGTTGACCTTTCATATGCATCAAGCAAATAGGAAGGTTTGCTTTCGCGGCAACTTCTAACGCCCCCGGCTCTTGGAGAGCACGCACATCGTTAATCAAGTCTGCCCCAGCTTCAATAGCTTGACGCATGACTTCCGCTTTACTGGTATCAATAGAAATCCACACATCATGTTTTGCGCGAATCGCTTTGATTACAGGGACCACACGCTGCAACTCATCTTCTAATGCAACATCTGGAGCCCCTGGACGCGTAGACTCCCCGCCAACATCAATAATGCTAACGCCAGCAGCAATCATTTTTTCGACTTGAGCAAGTGCACGCTCTAACGAGTTGAATTTACCACCATCAGAAAACGAGTCTGGAGTGACATTGAGGATCGCCATAACATGCGAGTGGGAAAGGTCGAGAGATTTGTTGTTTGCTTTAATAATCATAGCTTTAATAATCACAACAGAAACAAAAACCCCGAGCCTAACTCGGGGTTTTTTATTAACGCTACTCTTTATTCAGAGTCTTTCTTTTCTGGAGCTTCACTTGAAGTCGCTTCTTGAGACGTTGGTTGTTCTACCGGTTTAGTCGGTTCAACTGGTTTCTCTTCCGCTTTCACTTCAGGTTTAGCCTGAGGCTTATCGTTATCTTCTGGTTTGTTTGCAGGCTTATCACCCCAACCAGCAGGTTCACGAATCTCAGTCTTACGCTCCATCAGGTCATCAATCTGGCCAGCATCAATGGTTTCATACTTCATTAGCGCATCTTTCATCGCATGCATGATGTCCATGTTGTCTTCCAGAATTTGCTTCGCACGGTCGTAGTTGCGGTCGATGATCTTACGAACTTCATCATCGATTAGCTTCGCTGTGTCATCAGACATATGTTTAGTCTGTGTCACGCTACGTCCTAGGAACACTTCACCTTCTTCTTCCGCATATAGAAGCGGACCAAGTTTTTCAGAGAAGCCCCATTGCGTCACCATCTTACGAGCAATATCAGTTGCACGCTCGATATCGTTCGATGCACCCGTCGATACTTTATCAGCACCGTAGATTAGCTCTTCAGCAAGACGACCACCGTACAAACTAGAAACCATAGATTCTAGGTGTTGGCGAGACATGCTCACACGGTCTTGCTCTGGTAGGTACATAGTCACACCAAGCGCACGACCACGTGGAATGATAGAGACTTTATACACAGGGTCATGTTCTGGTACTAGGCGACCAACAATCGCGTGACCTGCTTCGTGGTAAGCTGTTGACTCTTTTACTTCTTCAGACATCACCATTGAACGGCGCTCTGCACCCATCATGATTTTGTCTTTCGCTAGTTCAAATTCAACCATAGAAACGTTGCGCTTGTTGCCACGCGCAGCAAATAGGGCTGCTTCGTTTACTAGGTTTGCTAAGTCAGCACCAGAGAAGCCAGGTGTACCACGTGCGATTAGAGAAGGCTCTACGTCACCTGCTAGAGGTACTTTGCGCATGTGTACTTTAAGAATCTGTTCACGACCACGTACGTCTGGAAGACCAACAACAACTTGACGGTCAAAACGACCAGGGCGCAGTAGTGCTGGGTCCAACACGTCTGGACGGTTAGTCGCGGCGATAACAATGATACCTTCGTTACCTTCGAAACCATCCATTTCAACGAGCATTTGGTTTAGGGTTTGTTCACGTTCATCGTGACCACCACCTACACCAGCACCACGCTGACGACCTACTGCATCAATCTCATCGATAAAGATGATACAAGGTGCCGCTTTCTTCGCTTGTTCGAACATGTCACGCACACGAGACGCACCAACACCAACAAACATTTCTACGAAGTCAGAACCAGAGATAGTAAAGAAAGGCACTTTTGCTTCACCAGCAATGGCTTTCGCTAGAAGCGTTTTACCAGTACCTGGAGGACCAACCATAAGTACACCGGTCGGGATCTTACCGCCCAATTTTTGGAATCGGCTTGGATCACGTAGGTAGTCAACCAGTTCTTTAACGTCTTCTTTTGCTTCATCACAACCTGCGACATCCGCAAAAGTCGTCTTGATCTGCTCTTCGCTCATCATACGAGCTTTGCTCTTACCGAAAGACATGGCGCCTTTACCGCCGCCGCCTTGCATTTGACGCATGAAGAAAATCCACACACCAATCAGTAAGATCATAGGGAACCAAGAAATGAAGATTGTGCCAAGTAAGCTTTGCTCTTCAGGAGGCGTACCTTGCACTTTCACGTTTTGGTTAATTAGGTCATCTAGAAGCTTTTGATCGTACACAGGCATGTAAGTGACCATTTTGGCACCGCCGCCACGACGAACAAAACTAATTTCACCGTCTTTAAAAGTTGCTTCTTGAATCTGGCCTTGGCCAACTTCCTGTACAAACGTGGTGTAATCCACGGTTCTGCCATTGCTCTCTCCAGGGCCAAAGCTCTGGAATACCGACATCAACACGACAGCGATAACAAGCCACAGAATTAAATTTTTTGCCATGTCACTCAAGGTGTCAGCCTCTCGATAACTAATTGTAATTAAAGGTAGGGTACTACAGTTTATTAGCTGTAGCTATAGTGTTAACCATGCTCTAAACGAGCGAAATAGTTAACCTTTGTAACCAGTGGCTACAACAAAGACTTCTCGTGAGCGAGCTCGCGATGAGTCTGGTTTTCTGATTTTTACGACTTTAAACATGTCTCGGACTTCTTTCACAAATTGATCGAAGCCTTCACCCTGGAAAACCTTTACGACAAAGCTACCATTAGGTGCTAGAACTTGTCGACACATATCTAAAGCCAATTCAACTAAATACATAGCTCGTGGCTGATCTACGGAATTGTTACCAGCGATGTTTGGAGCCATATCAGACATTACTACGTCCACCATCGAAGGTTGGATTCTTTCCAATAGAGCGTCTAAAACCGCCTCGTCACGAAAGTCACCTTGCAAAAAGCTTACACCAGCGATTGGATCCATAGGTAATAAGTCACATGCGATGATTTGACCTTCTTCACCTATTATCTTAGCAGCATATTGAGACCATCCACCTGGAGCGGCGCCTAAATCGACGACTGTCATCCCAGATTTCAACAATTTATCTTTTGTTTGGATCTCTTCAATTTTGAAGTAAGCACGAGAACGATAGCCTTTTTTACGAGCTTCGTTCGCATATTTATCGTCAAAGTGTTCTTTCAACCAACGACCAGAACTAGCCGAATGTTTTTGTTTACTCATCTTAATCCCAACAAGGCGTAATTAGGAGCTATTGTTTTAATAGGCTCAACCTATTACTCAATAAATTATAGTCTTCAGCAATAGATGGCGTTAAAATAGCTTTTTTCAACCCTTATTTTAAAGAAAATTGGCCGCGTAATGAACCTAAGCACCAAACAAAAGCAGCACCTAAAAGGCCTGGCTCACAGTTTAAAACCTGTTGTGCTAATGGGCGCAAATGGACTTACAGAAGCCGTGCTAGCAGAAATTGAAATCGCTCTTGACCACCACGAACTGATCAAAATTAAAGTTGCATCAGAAGACCGTGAGACAAAACAGCTGATCATCGACGCTATCGTACGTGAGACGGGCGCTGAAAAAGTTCAGACAATCGGTAAGGTACTTGTGCTATACCGCCAGTCTGAAGAGCGTAAAATCGAAATCCCACGTAAGTAATATCTGCTTGCGCAGCGGAAGAAGAAAAGGTCGCCATGGGCGACCTTTTTTGCATCTAGAGTTTATTTCAACTAACCGTTAGAACACGAAGTTAGATGTACTCAACGCTGTCGATTTCGAAGTCTTTCGCTCCGCCAGGAGTTTGAATAACAACTTCGTCACCTTCCATTTTACCGATCAAGCCACGAGCAATTGGCGAGCTAATCGAAATACGACCCGCTTTAATATCTGCTTCGTCATCACCCACGATTTGGTAGGTTTTCTCTTCTTCTGTATCACAGTCAATCAGAGTAACGGTTGAACCAAAAATCACCTTACCAGTGTTGTCCATCGTTGTTACGTCAATGACTTGAGCAACAGATAGCTTGTATTCAATGTCACGAATTTGTGCTTCACAGATCCCCTGCTCTTCACGAGCAGCGTGGTATTCTGCGTTTTCCTTCAAGTCGCCTAGTTCACGCGCTTCTGCGATTGCTTCTGAAATTTGCGGGCGAAGCTTTAGTAGACGATCGAGTTCTGTACGTAGCAACTGTTCGCCACGTAGTGTCATTGGAACTTTTTCCATTATATAACCTCAAGGCCAAAGGTGTCTTTGGACAAAAAAATCCCACCCAATCATAGGGACTGGGTAGTACGTTCAAAGATTCTGTTTTGGTTAGTTTAAACAAACTAGGGTGTGAAATCACCTTAATTCGATTTCGCGACTCAGTTGTGTGGTTAATACCACGCCATCAATCGTTTTTAGATTTACGCATCATCGCAATTTATTGAAAAACAACACTGTTCATTACACTAAAAACATCAAAAAAGATAAAAACAAATCAATGTCAGACCAATGTTAGGCAAGATATAATCATTTAAAAACAACACTTTAAGATAAAATAACAACCAATTGAACAGTGTTCATTAGTTGGATTTATATCATTTTACTAACTCATAAGGAAACTTTAGCAGTAAAACATGTCCGGCAAGTTATTTCGTTATGGCTTTTTCGAGTGTGGGCATTTGCCGCGAATGAAACTATACGAACAACAATAGCTTGTGAGAGATAACCTCTCCCCCATAAAACAATGATTATGGACAGCTAACTAGGACAAATAAGATGAAAAAGACTCTAATTGCTCTTTCTGTATCTGCAGCAGCTATGGCAACTGGCGTTAACGCAGCTGAACTTTACAACCAAGACGGCACTTCTCTAGAAATGGGCGGTCGTGCTGAAGCACGTCTATCTATGAAAGATGGCGACGTAGCGGACAACTCTCGTATCCGTCTAAACTTCCTTGGCACACAAGCAATCAACGACAACCTATACGGTGTTGGTTTCTGGGAAGGTGAATTTACTACTGCTGAAGAAGGCGGCGTAGACGGCAACAGCAACCTTGACACTCGTTACGCATACGCTGGTCTAGGCGGTGCATTCGGTGAAGTTACTTACGGTAAAAACGACGGTGCGCTAGGCGTTATCACTGACTTCACAGATATCATGGCGTACGCTGGTAACTCTGCTGCTGACAAACTAGCTGCAGCTGACCGTTCAGACAACATGCTGTCTTACAAAGGTCAATTCGAAAACCTAGCAGTTAAAGCTAGCTACCGTTTCGCTGACCGCGTAGAAAACGCAGCTGGTACTGAGTACACTGATAACGGCGAAGATGGCTACTCTCTATCTGCTATCTACACTCTAGGCGACACTGGTCTTGACCTAGGTGCTGGTTACGCAGACCAATCTGACGCTAACGAATACATGCTTGCTGCTTCTTACACAATGAACGACCTATACTTTGCAGGTCTATTCACTGACGGTGAAAAAGAAGCAACATTCAAGAAAACTGTAGATTACACTGGTTACGAACTAGCAGGTGCTTACACTCTAGGTCAAACAGTGTTCACAACGACGTACAACAACGCAGAAACTAACAACGAAACTTCTGCAAACAACTTCGCAGTTGACGCGTCTTACTACTTCAAGCCTAACTTCCGTGGTTACGTATCGTACAACTTCAACCTAATTGATGCTGGCGATGCTATGGGCTCAACGACTTCTGCTAACTACAAAGCAACGAAGATCGATTCTGAAGACGAGCTAGCTCTAGGTCTACGTTACGACTTCTAATTCAGTCTTACGACTTGAAGATAAAATGCTCGCTTATGCGGGCATTTTTTATATCCAGAATTCTGCGATTTTTCGGTATATACTCAATTGCATAACTAACCTTACGAACTATTACTATGCGCTTACGTTGGTCATTGTTACTACTCTCTAGCCTTACTCCACTTCTCTCTTTTGCTTATCCCCACCAAGAGGTGCTGCCAGACGGAGCACGTATCAGTTTGGTTGCTGAAAAACTTAATGGGCAAAGTGAGCTAAAAGGCATTCATCCCACTGAGCAGTATTTCCCCCCAGCAAGTACATTAAAAGTTGTGACAGCCTTGGCTGCAAAGCTTGAGCTGGGCAATGGCTTTACTTTTCGTACAACGTTAGAAAGCTCCAACTCTGACGCCGTCTTCACTTTTTCCGGCGATCCTACGCTTGTAACGCAAGATCTTAAAACCATGCTGACACGAGCGAAAAAAAACGGTCTAAACCGAATCAATGGGGATCTTTGGTTAGATAACAGCGCTTTTACTGGCTACAACCGTGCCGTTGGATGGCCATGGGATATTCTAGGCGTTTGCTATAGCGCTCCTGCATCTGCTGTGACACTGAATGAAAATTGCGTTCAAGCATCGATATACACACAAAAAAACGGTACAACTCGTGTTTATGTTCCTGAGCATCAACCAATTAATGTCGCCACCAGCGCTCAAACCGTGTCAAAAAGCGTCCAGAAGAGCCGTCATTGTGATTTAGAGCTCATCGCTAACCCAAACAACCAATATCAACTAACCGGCTGCTTAGTAGACCGTGGCGATAAACCGCTCCCCCTCAAGTTTGCAGTGCAAGATCCTGAAGGCTACACAAGCCAAAAAGTAGAGAAATTGCTCAAGCAAGTCGGCATTTCATTAAAAGGAAAAATTCGAGTCGGCAAAGCACCTGAAAAGTCACGCAAGTTATTGGCAGTACACAAATCAAAACCATTACCACGGTTGCTTGATGAGATGTTAAAACGCTCAGATAACTTAATTGCCGATACTCTTACTAAAACACTTGGCGCTAAGTTCTTTGTGCAACCTGGCAGTTTTACTAACGGCACTGAAGCAATCAAACAAATCATTTTCTCCAATACGGGGATCGACATTCGCAATGCCCGATTAGAAGATGGGTCAGGTTTATCACGCAATAACCGCATTTCAGCGAAGTCGATGGCTGCTATCTTGCGCTACATTTGGCAACACGAACAAGAACTCAACTTGATAGCAATTATGCCAAAGTCCGGTGAATCAGGAACATTGCAGTACCGCCAGAGTATGCGTAAAGCTCCTATCAAAGGACAGTTGATTGCAAAAAGCGGGTCCTTGTACGGCACGTACAATATGGCGGGGTATGGGCTTGATAAAAACGGCAAACCAAACACGCTATTTGTTCAGTTTGTGTCGGACTATTTCCCAGAAAAAAGGGACGATAACAAGCCTGTCGTCGCCCCTATTACTCGTTTTGAGAAATTGTTCTACCAAGACATTGTGAGTTTTAGTCAGGCAATGCCTAAGAAGTAGTTCACCACGGTAAAGTAGATCCACATACCTGAGATATCGACGATCGATGCTAATACTGGGCTCACCAATACGGCGGGGTCCAGTTTACATGCACGCGCTATGATAGGAAGTAATCCTCCAAGTGTGGTTGAGATAGTCACCTGAATAAATAACGCAACCGCAATGGCTAATGCGATATCTTCCAGTGCAAAGCCCCCTGTTGATTGCCCACCACTAAATAGCATGATTCGACCAATCATCACGATCGCAATCGCCAAGGCAATAAACAGCGCTACGCGACTTTCTTTCCACAAAACTTCTAACCATTGGCGTTTCTTTAACTCTCCAGTGGCGAGTGCGCGAATGACTAAGGTCGCAGCCTGAGTTCCGGTATTACCACCAGCAGCAGCGATTACGGGCATATACACGGCAAGCAATACAAGTTGACTTAAAGTGTCCTCATACTGAGCAATGATCAAACCCGACACTATCCCTAAAAGGGCAAGAGCAATGATCCAACCAATACGCTGCTTCACATGTTCCAACACACTAGTCGATAAGTAGCCATCTGGTGTATCGACTTCCGACATATGCAAACCTAATTGGTGAGCATAGTGACGAGCACGTTTATCATATCCAGCTTGTTCAAGTTGAGCGATAAGGCTATTCACATAGCCAACCGAGCAGTGCTGCAAAATACCAACCGCCTCATCAATAGGCATGATCGTTAGTAGGTGCAATTGTTGCTCTTGTTCGTATTGCAAAAAGGCATTACGAGCGGCACCAATCTCCACTTCTGAGAAGTTTGGTGTTGTTTCAATAAAAGTGTTGTTCATTACCGTCATGGCGAATCTCCCGATTGGCATTGGTAACGACCATCGACAACGCACGCAAAAAGCTTTCTGCACACCCGACTTGTATAAATACAAATGCAGGACGCGCGAAAACATCAATGCCAAAGCACTGTCTATTCAGAATTTATGAAAGGAAATAATAAAAGGAAAACTAGAAGAAAAGATGCCTCACCACTAAGGTAAGGCGGAGATCGCCAATACCGAAGCGGGTTATTTCGCTCCCTTAATCTTACTCACCCAACAACTGGGAGGATGGTCGGTATTGTTCATGTAAATCTCCGATAAAGCTGCTCACGTAGCAGCGCGCGTATAGTAACAAAGTTCGACCATTTTTACAGTCAATCTCGCGTGTATTCACCAAATTTTAATACAAAAAAAGCGCCTATAAGGCGCTTTCATTTTGAACAGTTATTGATTACTTAATAGTAATACGTGCGAATTTACGTTTACCTACTTGGAATACGTAAGTGCCTGCTCCAGGAACAAACTTCGCATCAGCAACTTTCTCGCCTTCGATCTTAGCTGCGCCTTGCTTAACCATGCGCATAGCTTCAGAAGTTGAAGCACATAGACCCGCTTCTTTCAATAGATTTGCTACTGGCGTGCCAGTCTCAAAATCAAACTCTGGCATTTCGTCAGGAATTTGATTTTTCGCGAAACGATTAACGAACTCTTGCTCTGCCGCATCTGCATCTGCTTCACTGTGGAAGCGTGCAATGATTTCTTTTGCTAGCAGTACTTTGATATCACGAGGGTTCTTGCCTGCTTCTACATCCGCTTTAAATTGTGCAATTTCTTCTAGAGGACGGAAAGACAACAGCTCGTAGTAGCTCCACATTAGATCATCAGAGATGGACATGATCTTACCAAACATTTCGCTTGGTGCTTCGCTGATACCAATGTAGTTACCAGAAGATTTAGACATCTTCTTCTCACCATCTAGACCGACTAGAAGTGGCATCATAAGAACAACTTGTGGTTTTTGACCGTGAGATTTTTGCAACTCGCGCCCCATCAGTAGGTTGAACTTCTGGTCAGTACCACCCAGTTCAACGTCAGTTTCCATTGCTACTGAGTCCCAACCTTGAAGTAGTGGGTACATGAACTCATGGATAGCAATTGGCTGACCACCAGCGTAACGCTTTTTAAAATCATCACGCTCTAGCATACGAGCAACAGTTTGGTTTGCAGCAAGACGGATCATGCCTTCTGCACCAAGCTCAGATAGCCACTCAGAGTTGAACTGAATTTTTGTCTTAGCTGGGTCTAGGATTTTGAACACCTGTTCTTTGTACGTTTCTGCGTTACGTAGCACGTCTTCACGGCTTAGCGGTGGACGAGTTGTGTTCTTACCTGTTGGGTCACCAACCATTGCAGTGAAATCACCGATAAGGAATGTCACTTCATGACCTAGTTCTTGGAACAAGCGAAGCTTATTGAAAATAACCGTATGGCCTAGGTGAATGTCAGGTGCTGTTGGATCGGCGCCCAATTTAATACGTAGAGGACGACCTTCTTTAAGTTTTGCGATCAGCTCTTCTTCTGGAATCAGCTCTTCAACACCGCGCTTAATCTCGGCTAGTGCAGCTTCAATGCTCGCCATTCTTGTTCACTCCCACAGATTTGGCAAAAATATAATAGCTGAACATCTTACTTGAATAGCGATGCATTTTGAAACACGTTAGACTAGGTAGTTGTCAATTTTTACGTTTAATTTAGTAATCAAGTACCTCATGCATTCGATTTTTGTCCGACTCCCACTCTTGCACAAAGTACTGATCGGCTTTTTTAGTGCGCTTATCATCGTCGCGCTATTTTTCTTACCCGATCCGCAAGACCTCGATCCGCAGCAAAGCCGCCTTAAAGTTGGCGAGCATTATCCAGTGTCGATATCTGTCGAATCACCAGAGCGCAGCGCTTCTTCTAATCTTCCTTCTGTCTTGCGTTGGGAAACATATAAGGTCAAAAATGGGGAAAGTGCAGCGGTACTTTTTAACCGCGTCGGCTTATCCCCTCGTCTTTTGCATGAACTGATCACTTCAGATAAAGAAATCAAACAGCAGCTCTCTCGTCTTCGTCCAGGAGATAAGCTGAAATTTGGGTTTGATGAAAACAACGACTTTGTTCAACTTCAACGCACGCTGAATGCGTTTGAAACTTTCCGCATTAAGCTGCAAGGCAACAAATACGTCTCAGAGATCGATAAAAAAGAAGTCGATTATCAGTACAACTACGCTGAAGCGACGATTAAATCTAACTTCTGGAATGCCGGTATTTCATCTGGGTTGAATGCAAACCAAATTATGGAGCTGGCAGGCATTTTTGGTTGGGACATCGACTTTGCATTGGATATTCGTAAAAACGATACTTTCCGTGTGCTTTACCAAGAAGAAGTCGTCGAAGGTGAAGTCATTGGGCGAGGAAAAATTATTGCTGCAGTGTTTAAGAACCAAGGTGATATCTTTACTGCAATTTTGGATGAAAAGAGCGGCAAGTATTACGATGAAAATGGTCGAGCCATGAAGAAAGCCTTTTTGCGTGCGCCATTGGACTTCCGTCGCGTAACGTCTAATTTCAACCCTCGTCGTTTACACCCTGTCACTGGTAAGGTTCGTCCTCACCGAGGCACCGACTACGCTGCGCCTGTTGGCACACCGATCTGGGCTGCTGGTGATGGTGTGGTACAAAAGTCTGCCTACAATAAGTTTAACGGCAACTATGTGTTCATCAAACACAGCAACACTTACATTACCAAATACCTGCATTTAACTAAACGCATGGTTAAGACAGGACAGCGAGTGAAACAAGGACAAACCATTGGTACGCTCGGCGGCACTGGGCGGGTTACGGGACCTCACTTGCACTACGAATTCTTGGTAAACGGCGTACACAAGAACGCTAGAACAGTTAAGCTTCCGCAGTCAAAATCTTTAACGGGTAAAGCAAAACAAACCTTCATGGCGAACGCAAAAGTGAGCATGGCAAAACTAGAACGCTACAGTAAGTTGCTCGCAATGAAATAAATAAGTCGTGATTCACGACAATACCTAAGAGGCAGCTTACGCTGCCTCTTTTGTTTCAGGTTCATCAATATTGTGCTCTCTACCTAGCATCAATAAACATGGAGTAAGCACTAGAGTTAACACGGTTGCAAATGCGAGCCCACCTGCAACTGCAGTTGCTAATTGAGACCACCACTGCGTACTCGGTGCACCAAATTCAATCTTCTGGTTAACTAAGTCGATGTTCATCTCTAGCACCATTGGCAGCAAGCCAAGTATCGTCGTTACTGTGGTCAACAATACAGGTCGCAGACGCTGTACTCCGGTACGCAAAATTGCCTCTGACTTTTCTAGCCCTCGTTTACGCATCTGATTGTAAGTATCTATCAATACAATATTGTTGTTCACAACAATCCCGGCCAGTGCGATCACCCCAATGCCCGACATAATAATGCCGAATGGCTTTTGGAAAATCAGCAATCCAGCAAACACACCGACCGTAGAGAAAAGCACTGCACTTAGGATCAAAAAGGCTTGATAGAAGCTATTAAACTGAGTAATCAAAATGAGCGCCATCACACCAAGAGCAACCATAAAAGCATTTTGCAAGAAAGCGGAAGAGTTCTCTTGCTCTTCGTTTTGCCCACGAATTTTAAACTCAATCCCAGCCGGTAAACCCAATTGCGCCACTTCCGCCGTTATCTTTGGTAGCTCCAGTGCGAGGTTATACCCCTCAACCATATCCGCTTTGATATTTACCACTCGGCGCCCATCAACTCGGCGAATCGTATCCTGCTTATGATCCGGTTTAATTTGAGCAAAGTTAGTAATCGGTACTAAGCCCGCAGCCGTTTTCACTCTCAGCTGATCAAAACGCCCAATATCACGCTTATCTTGCGGATAACGTACTAAGATATCGACTTCTTCATCGGCATCATCCGGAAGATAATCACCAATCTTCAAACCGTTGGTAACAAACTGAACGGTGTTTCCAACCAAAGTTGCATCGGCCGCAAAGCGAGAAGCGTCGTCTCTGCGGATATCAATCTGCCAATCAATTCCTTCTTTATTCGTTGTATCACTTAAGTTAGTTAACGCAGGGTTACGATCAGCCCAGTAACGAACCATTTTGGCGGCACTGTCCAATTGATCGATACTTGAGTTTTGCGCCGACATTTCAATCACGAGATCATGCTCAACTGGTGGTCCTGCATCGGGGAATTTGTATTCCAACTCAACACCGGAGAATTGATTGGTGGTTTGCTTAAGTTCCTCAATAATATCTTTGACTTTACGGCGATATTGCCAATCCACCGGCGTGATCTGAATTTGACCAATCTCATCACCATCATTTGAATCGGAGCCAGTACGTGTGTAGACGCTTTCAAACTCATCATGCCCTAGCATTACTTTCTCAATTTCTTTCATTACGATGTCTTTCTCATTGATCGACAAATCACCATAAGAACGAACTTTGACCGTAAAGAAGGCGGGATCCACTTCAGGAAAGAACTCCGCACCTAAGCCGGCTTTGTTGTAAGTAAAGCCAACACCACCCGCGAGCAAAATTGCGCTGAGTAACACTTTCAATGGATGTCGGATCGCGATAGACAGGGTTTGGTAATAAAGCTTGGTAATGCCTGTCGCTTTATCAAATTCACCATTATGCAGGTCAACCATCTCTTGCTGACGCTGTGCATCGACGACTTGAGGCTTACCAATGATTCCACCAATCACAGGGACGAAAAGTAATGCCATCATTAGCGAAGCACTGAGGGTTGCAATGAGAGTTAATGGTAAGTATTTCATGAACTCACCAGTAATATCCGGCCAAAATAGCAGTGGTGCAAACGCTGCCAAAGTGGTTGCTGTAGAAGCAGTAATCGGCCATGCCATACGTTTTGCTGCATCCCTATATGCTTCTTTACGTGGTGTGCCCTCTTGCATCCGCCTATCAGCAAATTCCGTAACAACAATGGCACCATCGACTAACATGCCTACAGCCATAATCAGTGCGAATAGCACCACGATGTTGACGGTCAAACCAAAAACCGACAACACCAATAAGCCAGTTAAGAAAGAGCCCGGAATAGAAATACCAACTAACAGTGCCGTTCGAACACCCAGAATGGCAATGATGACAATAACGACCAGAATAATTGCAGACAGAATGTTGTTTTGCAGATCGCTAAGCATCAGCTTAACGTCATCAGACTGATCCCAAGTGTATTTAACTTGCAGGTTATTCGGCCAACCAGTCTGCTTTTGCGCTTCAATCAGAACTTGTTTAACGAGCTCAACCGTTTCTATGATGTTTTCACCGGCACGCTTTTTCACATTGAGCACCACCGCTGGTTCACCATCTAAACGAGCAAAACTTTCAGGGTCACGGAAGGCTCGGCGCACTGTCGCGACATCACCAAAAGTGATCACCTCTTTGCCATTTACCTTGATCGGTAGCTCTAATACATCTTTTAACGAATCGAATACGGAAGGGACTTTAACCGAGAAGCGACCATAACCAGTATCGACAAAGCCAGCAGCAACCACTCGGTTGTTTAAAGCAATCAAATTGTAGATATCGGCTTGATCCAAACCGTAACTTTCCATCAATAACGGATCGACCACGATCTCAACGATATCTTCGCGATCCCCCGCAATATCGACTTCCAATACCTGACGATAGCTTTCCAACTTATCACGTAAAGCTCGTGCGATTTGTACTGTTGTACGCTCAGGGACTGTGCCATACAGAACCAGAGTGAGGACAGGCTCTTCAGATGCGAATGTTACTTCGTTAACTGTTGGCTCATCACTGTCTTCAGGCAATTTAGGTTTAGCAAGATCCACCGCATCACGAACATCAGCCATAGCTTCAGCTAAGTCAACGCCGACACTGAACTCTAGAGTAACCGACGCATGTCCCTCTGAAGCAATCGCGGTCATCTCCTTAACGCCTTCTATTGAACGAAGTTCTTGCTCTATCGGACGAACCAATAAGCGCTCCGCATCGGTCGGGGAAATACCTTGGTGACTAACCGAAACATAGATAATAGGGATGGTAATGTCGGGGCTCGACTCTTTCGGAATCGTAATGTAGGTGATCACTCCGGCAATCAAAATCATCACCAACAATGTAAGCATGGTACGTGCACGCGATAACGCAGCATCAATCAAAGCAAACATATTGCCTCCTTATTGCTGGTTCGCAGCTTCAATGGCATCGTCGACTTTTGTCGCCATCACTAAGTCGCCATCACGTGCAAAGCCTTGTCCAAGCACAATGATGTCAACTTGGTCTCCTAAGCCGGATAACCAGACACCGTCTTTCTCAGCTTTGACCAGTTGGATAGGCACAAAGTGAACATGCTGATCACGAAGCGTTTTGATACCAAGATTGCCTTCTTCATCTAACGCCAACATGGCTGCGGTCACTTTCACTGCCAGAACTTCACTTAGCGACAGTACCACTTCAGCACTGACACCCGCAGGCATCGCACTCTCTCGATTATCAATCTCGATTTCTATAGGGAATGTGTTGGTCGAAGTTGAAGATACGCGCCCAATATAACGAATGGTGCCTTGATGATGGATGTTATCAATGGTTCTAACATCGGCTTGCTGACCTTGTTTTAAATACTGAATATGACGTTCACTCACATCCGCTTCAATGACTAACTTCTCTAAGTCAATTACAGTGGCTATTGGGTCGCCGACGCCAACGAAATCTCCCACTTCAACGAATCGATGGTCCAGAATGCCGTCAAAAGGGGCTCTTACTTTGGTATTTTTAAGTGCAGTTTCAACATTGCTTAAGTTTGCTCGGGCATCGACAAGTGCCGCTTGAGCAGTGGCAAAAGCAACTTCACCTTGCAACCCTCTATTCTTCAAAGATTCTGCGGCTTTAAATTCTTTTTCTTTTACACGCAGCATTGCTTTGGCGCGTTTAAGTTGAATATCTAGATCGCGCTCATCAATGTTGGCAATCACCTGCCCTTGTTTAACACTTTGTCCTTTTTGCACGTTCAAGCTCACAATCTTACCTGCGACTTCTGCCCCTAAACGAGCTTGCCGATTCGGCGCAGTTCGACCGTAAAGTTCAATTGTTTTACTGGTTGGTTGTGCTTCAAAAGAGTTGAACATCACCTTTGCGACAGGCGTATCATCTGATTGAGAGGATGGAGAAGAGACCGATTCGTCTTGTGCATTGAATTGACCCATTGCGAGCCAAGCAGCCAAAGCGATAACAAGCGTTAGAGAGACTAGCCATGGACGTTCGACAAAACGACGTCCGAAAGAAGTTCCAGACATATAAAGTCCTTTTTATTTTTACCCCCACTTCATCATGAAAGCGAGGGGGCGTTTACGTGACTTCCTGCTACGTAAAACTCAGGCAGCCGATTGGCTGCCTGTTGTCGTATTAATTACACACTGAATGATGCACCACAACCACAGGTTGTCGTCGCATTTGGGTTATTAACGAAGAAACGAGCTCCTTCTAAACCTTCTGTGTAATCAACCACGCCACCGATTAAGTATTGCAGGCTCATTGGGTCTACAACCAGTGTTACGCCACTGTTTTCGATCGTAGTATCACCTTCATTTACGCTCTCATCAAATGTGAAGCCATATTGGAAACCGCTACAGCCGCCGCCAGTAATGTATACGCGTAACTTCAGTGCTGGGTTTTCTTCTTCCGCAATCAGCGCTTTAACGCGTGATGCTGCTGCATCAGAAAAAGACAATGGTACGTTTACTTCGCTCACGAAGACCTCTCTCACTCGTGTAATGCGTCAAGCCTGTAGCGAGACGTCAAATTTGTGCTAATTAGAGCGATTATCCAATACCTGACCAACTCGTTCAAGTATTCACCGACGATTCTTTAGATCAGATGCTGATATGTAAGATTACACCGCCAGACAACACATAAATTACCCAAAACGTTTCTAACTTGAGATTAGCTAGGTACAATGCGCTCCACTTGGTCCGAGCAATCAAAAGAGGATAACCCCATGACCAAATCATCAGAGCTATATCAAAAGGCTCAGCAAACCATTCCTGGCGGTGTGAACTCACCAGTTCGTGCATTCAACGGCGTTGGCGGTTCTCCGCTATTTATCGAACGAGCAGACGGTGCCCTGATTTTTGATGCCGATGGTAAAGCGTACATTGATTACGTTGGCTCTTGGGGCCCTATGATTTTAGGTCACAACCACGCAGTTATCCGTGAAGCAGTTATCGATGCTGCACAACGCGGTCTAAGTTTCGGTGCGCCAACTGAAATGGAAATTGCCATGGCCGAGCTTGTATCTGAGCTAGTGCCATCTATGGAACAAATCCGCATGGTAAGTTCTGGTACGGAAGCAACAATGAGTGCTATCCGTCTTGCTCGTGGCTTTACTGGTCGTGACAAGATCATGAAGTTCGAAGGCTGTTACCATGGTCACGCAGACAGCTTGCTAGTAAAAGCAGGTTCAGGTGCACTAACTCTAGGTCAACCAAGTTCTCCTGGCGTTCCTGCCGATTTTGCGAAGCACACACTAACGGCAACATTCAACGACTTAGATTCAGTACGTGAACTATTCGCCGCAAACAAAGGCGAAATCGCATGTATCATCGTTGAGCCAGTAGCGGGCAACATGAACTGTATCCCTCCAGTAGAAGGCTTCCACGAAGGTCTACGCGAAATCTGTGACCAAGAAGGTGCTTTACTGATTTTTGATGAAGTAATGACAGGCTTCCGTGTAGCTCTAGGTGGCGCGCAAGCACACTACAACATCAAACCAGATCTAACGACACTAGGTAAAGTGATCGGTGGCGGTATGCCAGTGGGTGCTTTTGGTGGTCGTAAAGAAGTCATGCAATATGTTGCGCCAACAGGTCCTGTATACCAAGCGGGCACACTTTCCGGTAACCCAGTAGCAATGGCGGCAGGCTTTGCATGTTTGAACCTGCTAAAAGAAGAAGGTAACGAGAAACGTCTTGCTGCAAAGACCAAACAACTTGCTGAAGGCTTCAAAGCTCTTGCTGAAAAACACGGCATCCCAATGGTAGTAAACCAAGTGGGTGGTATGTTTGGTTTCTTCTTCACTGACCAAGAAACCGTAACGTGCTACGAAGACGTGACTAAGTGCGATGTCGAGCGCTTTAAGCGTTTCTTCCACCTAATGCTAAAACACGGTGTATACCTTGCACCATCAGCATTCGAAGCAAGCTTTACTTCTCTAGCTCATGGTTCAAAAGAAATCGACGCAACACTAGAAGCTGCGGATCGTTGTTTCGCAATTCTGGCAGAAGAATCAAAATAAGCGTTCCTTACCAGAACATAAATTCCAAAAAAAGGACCTTCGAGGTCCTTTTTTATTATTTGAATTATGCTTGCCAATTAAAGATGACTAAGATGGCAAGAATCCCAAGAACAATCCCAAACCAAGGAATGCGTCTGGTCTTCTTTTCGCTCTGGCATTTCTTATCGCTGTTACAACAACCCATTTTTCCATCTCTTGATTGATAACCACCTGATTTGTGGTCATTATAACAAGGTCAACTGCACCTTCCCAATTCAGCTATGTCATAAGCTTGAAAGAATCGTCGGTGCAAAGTAATAAAGATTTTGCGCTGTGGTATAAGGCGTAAACGTAAATATTCCGTAATTTGGATTAATCACATGCCGAATAATGTAAAAATCACGTCGAGTCATCGAGTGCTAGTTGTTGCGCTGCTCGCCGCTGCTTTTGCCTGCTATTTGTTGGTCGAGCCTTACATCAACTCGATCGTCATGGCGTTTATCATTTCACTGCTCATGTTCCCAATACATGAATGGTTTGAACGAAAACTACCTAATCACAAAAACTTGGTCTCACTGCTCTCTTGTGTGGTTTTAACCTTTATTATCGTGATTCCATTACTATTTGTTTTTGCCGCTATCGTGCAGCAAGGTTCGGTATTTTCGCAAAATACCTACAAGTGGGTAACCAATGGTGGCATCCAAGATATTTTCCAACATCCTTGGGTAGTCAAAGGTTTAGCGTTGGTTAATGAGTACTTACCTTTCGACAAAATCGAACCACAAGCCATCGCAGAAAAGATCGGGCAATTCGCAACATCATTTGGTTCAAACCTTGTAGCTATAAGCGCAAAAATCCTAGGTGATGCAACGAACTTCCTAATGGATTTTTTCCTAATGTTGTTCGTTTTGTTCTTCCTGTTACGTGACCACGACAAGATCATTTCAGCAATGCGTCATATTCTGCCCCTCTCACGCAGCCAAGAAGACAAAATTCTGACCGAGATTGAACAAGTCTCGAAATCCGCTGTAATGGGGTCATTCTTAACCGCGATTGCTCAAGGCTTTGCTGGTGGTATCGGTATGTGGCTTGCAGGCTTCCCTGGTTTATTCTGGGGAACCATGATGGGCTTTGCATCATTTATCCCTGTAGTTGGCACAGCACTAATTTGGATTCCAGCCGCAGCGTACTTGTTCTTAACCGGTGACACCACTTGGGCAATCTTCTTGACGGTATGGAGTGTCGTGGTAGTCGGCTCTATCGACAACCTATTACGCCCTCTGCTAATGCAAGGCAGCGCGGGTATGAACACGCTAATGATATTTTTCTCTCTATTGGGTGGTTTGCATCTATTTGGTTTGATCGGTCTTATCTACGGTCCACTGATTTTTGCCGTCACCATGGTGTTGTTTAACATCTACGAAGAAGAGTTTAAGGATTTCCTCAACCAACAAGACAACAGTTAGTCGCTGCTTAATCACTTCAAGCTTGGGGCAGATTGTGCGAAAATCTGCCCCTAATTATTTCTGATGAACCAAATTTATGTCTGCTTATATTGCTCCTAGCCAAATAGCTCAGCGCCAACTTGAGTACTTTAACGGAAAACACGTTTTAGTCGCTGGTGAAGTTGAAGATCTATTTCCTCTCGAGTTAGTGGCTCATTGTGAGTCAGTAGAGGTTTTTACTTCTAACTACAGCTACTACCGTCAAATTCGCACATCGAACAAGGTGAAGAGCCACTTTGGCTCAGAGTTTGATATTGAGACACAAGCAGACATGGTGCTTCTGTACTGGCCAAAAGCTAAATCTGAGGCAGAATACTTGCTGGCAATGTTGATGGCGAAACTTGGCATCAATACAGAAATCGTCGTCGTTGGTGAGAACCGTTCAGGTATCAAGAGCATTGAGAAAATGTTCAAAGAGTACGGTCCAGTGAACAAGTACGACTCAGCTCGCCGTTGCTCATTCTACTGGGGTACTTGCCTTAACCAGCCAAAGCCTTTCAATCAAGCAGATTGGTTTAAATCCTACACCGTCACTTTGGGTGAGCAATCACTTACGGTTAAGAGCCTTCCTGGTGTATTTAGCCATGGTGAGTTTGATTTAGGCAGTCGATTACTGCTTGAGACTTTACCTAAACTATCTGGCAAGGTGCTCGATTTTGGCTGTGGTGCAGGAGTGCTGGGTGCATTCATGGCAAAAGCCAACCCAGATATCGCGATTGAGATGTGTGATATTAACGCTTATGCCATCACATCAAGCCAAGCAACATTAGAAGCGAATGGCATAACTGGACGTGTGTTTGCTTCAGACATCTATTCCGATACGGCAAAAGATTATCGCTTTATCGTCAGTAATCCGCCGTTTCACAGTGGTCTAGATACAAACTACAACGCTGCGGAAACACTCTTGGGTCAAGCACCACAATACATGACTAAACAGGGTGAAATGGTGATTGTGGCAAACAGCTTCTTAAAATACCCACCAATTATTGAGCAAGCATTCAATAATTGCGAGACGCTAAATAAGACCAATAAATTCTCGATATACTACGCGAAAAAATCCTAATCTCTCTTTGCGCAGGTGAAATCCTGCGCAAACCTTTGCCAAAATTCATTCAACTCAACGAAAAACTGCGTCTCTCCCCACGCTTTCCAATCAACTTTCTTGTCAAAGAAAAAAAACTCGTTAATTTTGTTAATTCTATCGAATTTAACTTCTTGTCCGTTTTTAACGAGAACCTTGGCAAGCCCCAGTAAATTGGTCGCTGCCCTTTTATGAGTTGTAATCTTATCCATGTTTAAATTCTACAAAAAGCAGAAATTTAAGCGCCTGCAAAGCACGCTAATGACCGCGTTTTTGGTTCTTAGTATCACGCCACTGACGATAACTGCGATTTTCTTCCTGCAATCACACAGTAAAGATCTTCAAGAACAAAGCACATCGCACCTTCTTTCAGTTCGTGATACCAAACAACAACAAATCATCGACTACTTTGCAGCTCAAGAGACTGAAGTCATGGGCTTCGTACGCTCCGAACTTGCTTACGCCAGCGGCGGACGATTCTACGGTTTGGTCAATGCGTTTAGTCGCTTGGGTCACGATATTGATGAAGCCAGAGAAAACGCACAGCAGCGCTATATCAAAGGCAGTGGCGATCAAATCAAAACCTCGATTTTACCGGAATCATCTAACTACGTTGGCAGCGAACGTTACCGCCTATTGCACAAACGTTACCACTGGGCATACCTAGAGCTGTTAAAGCGATCTGATTTTAATGACATTTTATTGGTTGATATCGATGGTAATGTCACTTACTCAATCAATAAAGACGACAACTATGGCACTAACCTACTGACAGGACGCTACAAAGATACGGCGCTAGGGCGCACCTTTAAACGTTTGTCTGAAGATGTGAGTGCACGTCGTAAGGTCAATGAAGATTACACGCCAGTTGTCGTGTCTGACTTTGATATCGAAAACGGTAAACAAGTCGCTTGGCTCGGCGCACCGATTGTCCAACAAGGCTACCTGCACAGCTATGCGATGTTCCGCTTACCAAACAACGGCATTACTAAGCTTATTGCTGAAATCAACCGCGATTCCTCGATTGAAACCTTACTAGTGGGCAGCGATCATAAACCTCGAACCATTAACACCAAACAGGAAGAAATCCAAAACAGCTTAGAGATTGTCGATAAAGCACTCGCAGGCGACACAGAAGTAGGTACTTACAGCAACCGCTTGGGTGAAGAGATGATTGCGGCATTTGCGCCAATTGAAACTCGCGGTCTAACTTGGGCGATTGTCGTACAACTTCCAGAAAAAGAAGCCTTTGCTCGAGTCCACCAGCTCGAGAAGCTGTTTGTTATTGCGATGCTGATTGCGATCATCTTGGTTGTGATCGCCTCACACTACTTATCTAATTTCATCACCTCCCCGCTTCTTAAGCTGACTTGGGCAGCAGAGAAAGTATCTGCTGGTGATCTGGACGAAACGACCTTTAATACAGAGCGTAAAGATGAAATCGGTCGACTCGCGATCAGCTTTGAGCGCATGCAACGCTCAATTCGAGAAAAGATCCAAACCATTAAGCAGCAAAATGAAGAGCTAGAAAGCAACATCAAATTGATCCAAAAGCAAAACGAAGAATTGCAGTTGGCAGATAAGCTGAAAGATGAGTTCCTAGCGACAACCTCTCACGAGTTACGTACACCATTACACGGTATGGTCGGCATTGCAGAGACTTTAGTATCTGGTGCTAATGGTGCAATTCCTGCGAGTCAAAAATACCAATTGGATATCATCATCAAAAGTGGTCAACGTTTGGCAAATCTTGTTGACGATTTATTGGATTACCACAAGATGCGCTATGGCAGCATGGATATCCAAAAATCGGCAGTGAGCCTAGCAAGTGCGACTCGCTTGGTGCTTGAGCTTTCAAGTCATCTACTAGGTAACAAGACGATTCGTATCATTAACCAGGTCCCTGCCGATCTAAAAGCGGTGTCTGCCGATCCACAACGCTTGGAACAAGTACTGTACAACCTAATTGGTAATGCAATTAAATATACTTCTGAAGGTAAGATCGTAATTTCTGCCACCGTCGTGGACGATCAAGTCCGCGTACAAGTGGTTGATACTGGCCAGGGTATCCCGGCTGAACATCTTGAGCATATCTTTGAACCTTTAATTCAAGCCGGCCAAGACGCTAGTCGCTACCGTCAAGGCGCTGGTTTGGGTTTATCAATCAGCCGTCAACTTATCGAATTGATGGGTGGATCGTTATATGTAAGTAGTCAACCAATGGTCGGCACTACATTTAGCTTTACTCTGCCACTTGCTAATGAAGAAGAGATTCAAGCAACACAGAGCCTTGCGGCGCGTGGACACTTCCAAATTCCAGAAGCGAACTTTGAAAACAACGACGACTTATCATTACCAGAGAACCCTGATGGTCCGCTGTTGTATGTTGCTGATGACGAACCGGTTAACTTACGCGTTCTTGAAAGCTTCCTAAGGCTTGAAGGCTACCGCGTACGTACTATTTCTGATGGTCCTGAAACACTTGCTTTAATCGAGCAAGAAAAACCAGAGTTGCTTCTACTCGATATCATGATGCCAGGCATGAGCGGCTACCAAGTATGTAGTGAGCTTAGAGAGACCTATGATCACGCAGAGCTTCCAATCATTATGTTGACAGCATTAAGTCAGACAGAAGATCGAGTAAGAGGCTTCGAAGCAGGTGCGAATGACTACTTAACCAAGCCATTCAATAAGCAGGAACTCGCCGCACGTATTCAAGCGCACTTAACCGCAAGTAAAGCAGAAATGCGCCACATCGAGAACAAGTTACTGGAATCGGAGCTGCGCCAACGTGCTGAAGTAGAAGCTAGCTTGCTTGAGACTCAAGGTCGATTATTAGAACAACTAGAATCAGCACCTGAAGCCATTATTTGCCTTCGCGAGGATCAACGTATTCGCTTTGCGAACGAAGCGGCATGCAAGCTATTTAAACGCAGCTTAGAGCAGTTAAAACGCTCTTCGGCAGATGAACTTATTGCACCTAAATTCCTGACAGTTAAACAACCACATTACTGTGGCAAGATTGATATTTACATCGAAGATATTCGTCAAAACATTGAAGCAGACATTCTCAAATTACCTGAAGGCTCTGGTCTAGATGTTATGTACATCTTTAACGTAGGCGGTGGTGCAAACGCAGCTCGTATCCACAATCTAGAAACCGCGGTTGAAGTTCTATCAAGTTATGCGTTTGACGGTGATAAAGACCAATTGCAGAAGCTAAAAGAACTTGGCGGTGAGTTTACTCGCCTTGCAGATAAAGCATTGGGGAACAAGAAAGATAAACAAGAGCTGATGCGCGAAGTATTGGTCGATACGATGACTCATGCATTGGAATACTGGGAATCAGTGACTGGAGAAACTAAGTTTGCTTTTGCGGAGCAAAGTGGTTTATGGCGTGTCTACCTCGACCGCAGTACGTTGCAAACTCGGACACTCGATAAATACATGCGCATTGAGACATTACCAAAAACACCGCGCTGGAGAACGGTTCTAAGCTCAATCGAGTTCATTCTTGAGCACTGTAAAGAACAAAGCCCTGAACGAGCTTACATTGAAGCGCAACGCGATAAAATGCAAAGGCTCCTTACAAGTTAATACCAAACAGCAAATACTAGCCCCGCCACTTAGGCGGGGCTTTTTTATCCCTGCCATTATCAATTGCGCAGTAATGCTTCTCCATACTCACCGTAAGAAGCAAGCAATAGAGCTTACAGAGCAGCGATGGGACTGAGCAATTAGCGTATAAGAAGCTGGAAGCAAGCTATCAAAACCAGAAGCAACAGCATTTGTAGAAACAATTCAAGTCGTGTTATTCCTTGCCCATTCCTTACCGTAAATTTTCTTAAAAAGTATCTTTAAAACACTTCCTTTCCTGAATAAAAAAAGCATAATCAGCAGCCCATTTTTGCTGTTAAAACGCACTTATTTTTCCTCAACAAGGGAAAATTGAGCAACATTTGATACAGATTGCGAAGTCAATCACAACAGAACGGCAGATTAAATTTCACCTAGTTAATTAACAAAAATTTCAGGTGTGAGCCAGATCCCCAATGCAATACAACCACAGAAAAGCCTCTACATGACTACATATCTAAGTAAGCGAACACTAACACACAATGTTAAAGCGGATATAAACTGCGACGCATATCAACGTTTATTTTTTAGCCTTGAGTGACTTAAAAACGAGCAAAATGACGTTTATGACGGAGTTGGTATGGTTTTTAACGTTTTTAACGGGAATCGAGTTTGATTATTTTGTGGATAAGGTGTTTTCTTACTCCTGCCTAAGGCCTACAGGCCACTCTTAGAGCGACGCAAATTACAGTGAAGCGAAGAGGTGGGCCTTGGAGAGTGTTTATCAATTGATGACATTCAATTCCATTAGTGAAATGAAAGCAAATAGTAAGGAACAGCTATGCTTGCCAATATTAAAAAAACAGCACTAGCAACAGCAATTATTGCAACGGCTACTACAGGTTTCGCATCAGTAGCTACAGCCGCTGAGCGCAGTGAACTGACTATCCACCCTAAAGAGTTTACAACTTTTGTTCGTAACTTTAACCCTTTCTTGGGTGCAACAAACCTGCACACAACTACTGACTTTATCTACGAGCCACTAGTTGTTTTCAACGAAATGCACGGCAACACGCCAGTATTCCGTCTAGCAGAAAACTTCCAAATGTCTGACGACCTAATGAGCGTAACTTTCGACATTCGTAAAGGCGTAAAATGGTCTGACGGTCAAGCGTTTACCGCTGATGACGTTGTTTACTCTTTCAACCTAGTAAAAGAGAAGCCAGAACTAGACCAATCTGGTATCAACTCTTGGGTTACTGGCGTAGAGAAAGTTAACGATTACAAAGTTAAGTTCCGTCTAAGCGAAGCAAACTCAAACGTTCCTTACGAAATTGCTAAAGTACCAGTCGTACCTAAGCACGTATGGAGCAAAGTAAAAGATCCTTCAACGTTCACGAACGAGAACCCAGTAGGTACTGGTCCGTTTACAGAGATCGACACTTTCACTCCGCAACTATACATCCAGTGTGAAAACCCGAACTACTGGGATGCAGCTAACCTAGACGTTGACTGTCTGCGTGTTCCTCAAATCGCGAACAACGACCAGTTCCTAGGTAAGATTGTTAACGGCGAAATGGACTGGACTTCTTCATTCGTTCCAGACATCGACCGCACTTACGCAGCAGCAAGCCCTAAACACCACTACTGGTACCCGCCAGCAGGCACTCAAGCGTTCGTAGTTAACTTCAAGAACCCAGATGCAGCGAAGCACGAAGCACTAACTAACGTTGACTTCCGCCGCGCATTCTCTATGGCTCTTGATCGTCAAACTATCATTGATATCGCATTCTACGGCGGCGGTACAGTGAACGACTTCGCATCTGGTCTTGGCTACGCATTCGAAGCTTGGTCTGACGAGAAGACTCACGACAAGTACAAAGGTTACAACTCGTACAACGCTGAAGGTGCTAAGAAGCTTCTAGCGAAAGCTGGCTTTAAAGATGTAAACAAAGACGGTTTCGTTGATACGCCATCTGGTAAGTCTTTCGAGCTACTGATCCAATCTCCAAACGGTTGGACTGACTTCAACAACACTGTACAGCTTGCTGTTGAGCAACTTGCAGAAGTAGGCATCAAAGCACGTGCTCGTACACCAGACTTCTCTGTGTACAACCAAGCAATGCTTGAAGGTACTTACGACGTTGCGTACACCAACTACTTCCACGGTGCAGACCCATACACTTACTGGAACAGTGCTTACAACTCAGCACTACAATCTGGTGACGGTATGCCTCGCTTCGCGATGCACTTCTACAAGAACGACAAGCTAGATGGTCTTCTAAACAGCTTCTACAAGACAGCTGACAAGCAAGAGCAGCTAGAAATCGCTCACGGTATTCAGCAAATCATCGCTCAAGACCAAGTTACTATCCCTGTGATGTCTGGTGCTTACATGTACCAATACAACACAACTCGCTTCACTGGTTGGTGGAACGAAGAAAATCCTAAGGGCCGTCCAAACATTTGGGCTGGTATCCCAGAGCGTCTACTTCACGTACTGGACCTAAAACCAGTTAAATAAGTAGAAGTTCATTTCTAGCGGCACACATCCCGTGTGCCGCCTATAAAAATCCCCTTGTGACCAAACCAACATATGGCGCTCGTCGTCAGGGGATTTTTCGCTCTAAATTTCGCTAGGAGCGACCTGAAACCAGAAACAGGGAAAAAATCTGGGTGAGTAAGGTGTGAGTTATGGGTTATTTTTTAAGACGTTTGTCGTTCTATCTTGTCGCGCTCTTGGTTGCAGCGACGTTAAACTTCATTATTCCGCGAGCAATGCCTGGTGACCCAGTTACCATGATGTTTGCTAACGCATCAGTACAGGTAACGCCAGAGCGAATCGCAGCAATGAAAGAGCTGCTAGGTTTCGTAGATGGTCCAATTTACATTCAGTACCTGTCATACATCAAAAACATTCTAAGCTGGGAGCTAGGTACTTCTATCCAGTTCTACCCGCTTTCAGTTAACTCTCTACTAGGTGGTGCATTCGGTTGGTCATTGTTCCTAGCAGGTACTGCAGTAGTGCTATCGTTCTCGATTGCTTCTGTACTAGGTATCTTCGCAGCTTGGAAACGTGGTAGCCGATACGACGCATTCGTAACACCGGGCACACTTATTGTTCAGGCGATTCCACAAATGGTAATCGCGATGCTAGCACTGTTCATCTTTGCCATCGGTCTTAAGTGGTTCCCATCAGGCTACGCATACACCCCGGGTACTGTGCCAGATTGGACAAGCTGGGAGTTCCTAAAAGACGTTGGTTACCACGCTATTCTTCCATTGTTCTGTGCGACGATTGTTCAGATCGGTGGCTTCCTAGTAAACATGCGTAACAACATGATCAACCTTCTTGCTGAAGACTACATCACGATGGCAAAAGGTAAGGGTCTGAGTGAAAACCGTGTGGTATTCAACTACGCAGCTCGTAACGCACTACTACCAAGTGTAACCGCACTTTCAATGTCTCTAGGTATGGCAATCGGTGGTCAGCTAATCATCGAAATGATCTTCAACTACCCAGGTCTAGGTACGGTTCTTCTTAACGCAATTCACGCACGTGACTACCAAGTACTTCAAGGTCAGCTAATCATCATGACGATGTTCATGCTTTGCTTCAACCTAATGGCTGACATGCTGTACATGATTCTAGACCCTCGCCTACGTAAGGGAGGCAAATAATCATGAAAGAACTATTTAAACTGATTTTAGGTAACGCGTTCGCACGTGTTGGTTTGGCAATTATCTCGGTATTCATCTTTGTAGCAGTAGCTGCACCTTTGATTACTCAACATGCGCCAGATAAGCGCACTGGTAACCCACATGAATACCCTGGTTTTGTTGTAAAACAAGCACAAAATAACCCTGATGGCTGGGTTGCAAAAAACCTAGCAGATGATCGTCGCACGCTGCTGATGTCGAAAAAAGCAGACCACGTTCTAGGTACATCTCGTATGGGGCGTGATATCTGGTCTCAAGTTGCTTACGGCGCTCGAGTATCGCTGGGTGTTGGTTTCGGCGCGGGTATTATCGTGTGTTTCTTAGCAACAGTTATTGGTATCTCAGCGGGTTACTTCGGCGGTCGTGTCGATGACGTATTGAGTGCTGCAATGAACATTATGCTGGTAATCCCACAATTACCATTGCTCTTTGTACTCGCAGCCTTCATCGGGGAGGCTGGACCGCTCACCATTGCATTGATTATCGCCGGTACCTCCTGGGCTTGGGGTGCACGTGTTGTGCGAGCTCAAACCATGGCACTACGCGAGAAAGAATTCGTTAAAGCAGCAGAGGTTCTTGGTGAATCATCCATTCGCATCATCTTCGTTGAGATTTTGCCAAACCTTATCCCAATCGTAGGCGCAAGCTTCATCGGTTCGGTAATGCTAGCAATCAACACAGAAGCCGTCATCTCGTTCCTAGGTCTAGGCGATGCCAATACCATCAGTTGGGGCATCATGCTGTACAACGTACAAACTTCATCAGCAATGCTTATCGGAGCATGGTGGGAAGTGCTAGCTCCTTGTATTGCACTGACTCTATTGGTTACTGGTCTTGCTCTACTGAACTTTGCAGTAGATGAAATTGCTAACCCACAACTTCGTTCTCACAAAGGCATGAAGCGCTGGAAGAAAATGGCAGCACAAGACAAGAAAGAGCGTGAGCCAGAATTGGCACCACAAAATGCACTATGGAGCGGAGATAAATAATCATGACTGCACCACTAATTTCTATCCGTAACCTATGCGTAGACTACATTACAGACGCGGGCGATGTCCGCGCATGTAACAACGTTAGCTTCGACATTGCACCAGGCGAAGTATTCGGTCTGGCTGGTGAATCTGGCTGTGGTAAATCCACTGTTGCTTTCTCGCTAATGCGCCTTCATAAGCCGCCAGCGTTTATCACAGGTGGTGAGGTTATTTTCAATGGTGAAGATATCCTCAAATACAGCGATGAACGCATGCAAGCGTTCCGCTGGAGCGAAATGTCGATGGTATTCCAAAGTGCGATGAACGCTTTGAACCCAGTACTAACGATGGAAGAGCAGTTCTGTGACGTCATTATGCGCCACACCAACATGACTCGCGCTCAAGCAAAAGTACGTGCAGAAGGTCTGTTGGAAATCGTAGATATCCACCCTAGTCGTCTGAGCGATTACCCGCACCAGTTCTCTGGTGGTATGCGTCAGCGTCTGGTTATCGCTATCGCTTTGGCTCTGAATCCAAAAATGATCATCATGGATGAACCAACAACAGCGCTAGACGTTGTGGTTCAACGCGAAATCCTGCAAAAGATTTACGCACTTAAAGAAGAATTCGGCTTCTCGATTCTGTTCATCACCCATGACTTGTCATTGATGGTCGAGTTCTCTGACCGCATCGGCATCATGTACTCGGGCGAGTTGATTGAAGTCGCGCCTTCTAAGCAAATTTTGGAAAGTCCTTACCACCCTTACACCAAAGGTTTGGGTAGCTCTTTCCCTCCACTAACTGGTCCTAAGACCAAATTAACTGGTATTCCGGGCAACCCTCTGAACTTATTAGAAGTTCCACAAGGCTGCCGTTTCCAAGCTCGCTGTGACCGCGTCCATGAAGCTTGTACAAGAGTACCAACTCAGCTACGTCAAATAGAACCTGGTCGTCTCTCAAACTGCCACTTGTACGGCGACACCATTGCTCAAGCTAAGGTTTAACAACAAAAAATAATGCTAGCTAAGAAGAAAATTACACTGGAGAGAATTATGAGCAAACAATTCGGCGAACTGCTGATTGAAGGTAAAAATGTCGTGAAAGACTTCCCTTTAAACAGTAACTCAATCAAACAATCTAAGATGCGTGCAATCAACGACGTATCTTTCAAAATGTACAAAAGCCGCGGTTTGTCAGTAGTAGGTGAATCTGGTTCAGGTAAATCTACTACCGCAAAAATGATTGCGAAAATGTATGCACCAACGGATGGCATCATCGAATACAAAGGGCGTGACATCCAAGACATCACCTCTCGACACGATTTGATGACCTACCGTGAAGGCGTACAAATGGTATGGCAAGACCCGTTTGGCTCGCTAAACCCAACACACAACATCTTCCACCATATTGCTCGCCCACTGCTGATCCACAAAAAGATCGCACCGGGCAACAAGAAAGAGTTGGAAGAGCGCGTGTATGATTTGTTGGAACAAGTTGGTCTGATTCCACCAAAAGAGACGGCACAAAAGTTCCCGCACCAGCTTTCTGGTGGTCAGCGTCAACGCGTGAACTTGGCTCGCAACATTGCGGTTGGTGCAGAAGTGGTATTGGCTGACGAACCAACATCAATGCTTGATGTATCGATCCGTGCTGGTGTTCTCAACCTAATGGAAGAGATGAAGTTTGAGAAGCAAATGTCTCTGCTTTATATCACTCACGATATCGCGACAGCACGTTACATTGCTGAAGATCTTGCAGTTATGTACGTGGGTCACATGGTTGAATGGGGAGACACTGAAGAAATCATCCACGATCCGCAACACCCATACACACAACTACTGGTTTCAGCGGTGCCCGATCCATCGAAGTCAATTCACGAGAAGTTGAAAGGTAACAAAGGTGAAATCCCACTGTGGACACCAGAATCAGTCGGTTGCCCATTTGCAGGACGCTGCGTTCATGCCACAGAAAAATGTCGTGAGCGACTGCCAGGTGTGACTCAATTGTCCGATAACCATTTTGTTCGTTGTTACTTATTCGAAGATTAATCATAACGAGGGTCAGGTATCAATCTGACCCCTTTTTCCCTTTGTATTTTATTGTTTCCCGGAGAAATTGAATGCTGCTACTGACTAACCATATTGGTTACGAGCGTCTGGGTCCTAAGAAAGCGATCATCCAGACGAGTCAACCACGTCTGTCTTCTTATACTGCTTTATTGGTTTGTGCCGACAGCCACCAAACTGTTGCGACACTGACAGTAGAAAAGCAAGGCAAAGTGGCAAACTGGCATCAAGGTCATTTTTACCTTGTAGACTTTTCTTCATTTAACACTCCCGGTAACTACTACCTTCGCTTCGATCATTTGCGCTCATCTCACTTTGAGATTGGAGAGCATGTTCTTCTCGATCGTACGCTGTCTGATGTGATCCATTATTTTAAATCTCAACGCTGCGGCGGCATTTTCGATCAACAAGATCGCCAAGCACCGCTACTTAACTCTAGCGAAACCGCAGATGTTCACGGCGGTTGGTATGACGCATCGGGCGACGTCAGTAAATATCTAAGCCATTTGTCATACGCAAACTACCTAAATCCACAACAGACACCGATGGTAGTTTGGAACATGTTGAAAGGGTTATCTCTGCTCGAAGGTAACGACAAACTGGCTAAGTTCACGGCCACTCGTCTTGTTGAAGAAGCGTTATTTGGCGCAGACTTCCTTGTTCGTATGCAAAATGAAAAAGGCTTCTTCTACATGACCGTGTTCGACAAATGGAGTAAAGATACAGCGCAACGCGAGATTTGCGCGTACGAAACTCAACTTGGTCATAAGTTCGATGACTATCAAGCAGGCTATCGACAAGGTGCAGGCATCAGCATTGCAGCATTAGCTTCAGCAGCACGACTAGATGTTCATGGCGAATTCGACCAACAAAAATACCGTAATGCGGCAGAAAACGGTTACTGGCACCTAAAAGAACACAACACCCAATACTTGAACGATGGTGAAGAGAACATCATCGATGAATACTGTGCGCTTCTTGCCGCTGTAGAGCTATTTAAGACCACCAAAGAGGTACGCTACCTAGAAGAAAGCCGCGTATGGGCAAAACGTCTTTCAACTCGCCAAACAAGTGATGAGTACATTCAACACTTTTGGAGTGCTAATCAAGATGGCAGTCGACCTTACTTCCATGCAGCAGAAGCAGGACTTCCAGTGATCGCACTATGTGAATACTTAACCATCGAAGACGACTCTGAGCGCGCATCGGTAGCAAAGCAAATCATCACTCAAGCGTGTGAATTTGAAGTCTCTATCACCAACAAAGTTAAGAACCCATTTGGCTACCCACGCCAGTACGTTAAAGGCGTAGATGAAGCGAAACGTGATGCGTTCTTTGTCGCACACAACAACGAATCAGGTTACTGGTGGCAAGGTGAAAATGCTCGCTTAGGTTCACTGGCAACCATGGCTTATGGGGCACTCCCTTTCATTGAGTCAAAAGCACTAAAACAGCAGCTTTCTAAACTCGCACAAGATTCTATTAACTGGATTGTGGGGCTGAACCCATACGACATGTGTATGTTGGATGGTCATGGTCGTAACAATCCGGACTATCTTCCTCAATACGGTTTCTTCAATGCAAAAGGTGGCGTGTGTAATGGCATTACCGGCGGTTTCGAAGATGAGGAAGACATTGCATTTAATCCACCAGCGCAGAAAGACGACATGCTTCAGAACTGGCGCTGGGGTGAACAATGGATCCCACATGGTGCTTGGTTCCTACTCGCGGTGATGAGTCAGGCTCAGCACATCTCGACTTTAGCCAACTCTCAAGCCTTCAAGGAGCAATAAACATGGGGATGTATTTTGTAGGTATTGATGGAGGCGGCACGTCATGCCGCGCTCGAATCAAAGATGCACAAGGCAACTTCATTGGTGAAGCCAAAAGCGGCAGTGCAAACATCATGCTGGGCGCAGACATCGCGATGGCGTCGATTCTTGAATCTATTGCTTCAGCGGCAGCACAAGGCGGGCTAACTCAACAAGATTTCGCTTCTATGCACGTAGGTCTGGCTCTAGCAGGTGCGGAACATAAAACCTCTTGGCAAGCATTCATGGCTTTGGAACACCCATTTGCCAGTATGACACTCAATACCGATGCTTACGGAGCATGTATTGGTGCGCATAACGGTGAAGATGGCGCAATCATGATCGCAGGAACAGGTTCATGCGGCATTTTCCTCAAAGGTCTCGAGCAACATGTCGTTGGCGGTCGTGAGTTCCCAATCTCCGACCAAGGTGGCGGCGCAGTCATGGGGTTGCGTCTGATCCAACAAGTCTTGCTGGCAGAAGACGGTATTCGCGAAAAAACACCTCTAGCAGCACACGTAATGGCACATTTTGAAAATGATATCGACAACGTAGTGGCATGGTCTAAGCAGGCTCTACCTCGCGATTACGGTCAATTCTCTCCAGCAATTTTCCAACATGCTGAACAAGGTGATGCACTGGCGATTGAAATGTTAAAGCAAACCGCAGCCGATATAGAAATGTTCTTAGTCGCGCTGAATAAGCGTGGGGCTACTCGTATCTGCCTAATGGGCAGTATCGCAGAGCGAATCCTGAACTGGTTATCTCCACCAGTTCAACAGTGGGTGGTTGAACCTCAGTTTGATGCGATTGAAGGAGCCATTATGTTTGCTGGTAAGCCAGAACATAACCTTTACTCGGTGAGTGTTGAGTAGGAGTGAACATGGAATATCGTGTTGATTTAGTGGTCCTTTCTGAACAAAAACAAAACTGTCGCTTTGGACTCACCTTTCATAATTTGAGCGACCAAGACCTAAACAGCTGGAGCTTAACTTTTGCTTTCGATCGTTACATTCTTCCAGATAGCATTTCAAATGGTCAACTTACTCAGATTGGTAGTTTTTGCACACTCAAACCAGAAGGTATAGTGCTGGCTGCCAACCACCACTATTACTGTGAATTCAGCATTGGCTCTAACCCATTCCGTTATTATTCGGATGGCTTTAATGAAGCGATGCTCGACTTTGTCGTTGATGGTCAACCTCAACGTGCTCAGGTCGACGTCACCCCTATTGTTTTGGCTTCACCATATCGGGAACGCAGCGATATTCCAGCAAGCTTAACGCACGCTCAACCGTTATTGCCAAAACCAAACCATATTGAAGTCAGCGACCACTCGTTCACTTTTGACGAACAAGCTGGCGTTGCAATTTATACCGACTTAGCTAACTCAGCAAAAGCGTGGTTACTAGAAGAGCTCCAGCGTATTCACCAATTTACACTTTCTTCTTCTAACAGCGGCAAAATCATTTTCAAAAGCAACCCAACACTGGATGAGGGGGCATATAAGCTCAAAGTATCAGAAGAGTCGATCAAGATTGAAGCAGGCTCTTCATCTGGCTTTACCCATGCTTGTGCAACTTTATTGCAGCTACTAAAACGAGATGAAGCAACCAAAACCATGGAAGCAGTGTGCTGTTCGATTATAGATAGCCCACGCTTTCGTTATCGCGGCATGATGTTGGACTGTGCTCGCCATTTCCATTCCGTAGAGCAAGTAAAACGCCTGATCAACTTGTTGGCGCATTACAAGTTCAACACGTTCCATTGGCATCTCACTGACGATGAAGGCTGGCGTGTCGAGATCAAATCACTGCCTCAGCTTACGGAAATTGGCGCATGGCGTGGTATCGATGAAACCATCGAGCCACAATACACCCATTTATATCAACGCTACGGCGGCTTCTACACGCAAGAAGAAATCCGAGACGTTATCGCATTTGCAGAGCAACGTGGTATCACCATCATTCCTGAAATTGATGTACCTGGTCATTGCCGCGCCGCAATTAAGTCTCTGCCTCACCTCTTAATTGAAGCAGAAGACACCACTGAGTACCGCAGCATTCAGCATTACAACGATAATGTCATTAACCCAGCACTTCCGGGCAGTTACGAGTTTATCGACAAAGTACTTGAAGAGATCGCTGCTCTATTCCCTGCTCCTTATGTTCACATTGGCGCGGACGAAGTGCCTAACGGCGTGTGGTCGAAAAGTCCTGCTTGCCAAGCCCTAATGGAGCAATTGGGTTACACCGATTACAAAGAGCTGCAAGGTCACTTCCTGCGTCATGCAGAAGACAAACTGCGCAAACTGGGTAAACGCATGCTGGGTTGGGAAGAAGCTCAACACGGCAACAAGGTCAGCAAAGATACCGTGATTTACTCATGGTTGAGCGAAGAAGCAGCATTGAACTGTGCTCGCCAAGGCTTTGATGTGGTGCTGCAACCTGCACAAACTACTTATTTGGATATGACCCAAGACTACGCACCAGAAGAGCCTGGAGTGGACTGGGCTAACCCGCTGCCATTAGAGAAAGCTTACAACTACGAGCCGTTAGCAGAAGTGCCTGCTGACGATCCAATCAGAAAACGCATTTGGGGCATTCAAACCGCTCTATGGTGCGAAATCATCAACAACCCATCGCGCATGGACTACATGATTTTCCCTCGCCTGACTGCCATGGCAGAAGCATGTTGGACTGAAAAACAACACCGCGATTGGACCGACTATTTATCACGGTTGAAAGGACACCTACCTCTGCTTGACTTGCAGGGAGTGAATTACCGTAAACCGTGGAAGTAATACCAAGCCAGATGCCAACGCATCACGCTTAAAGAGTTTTTAAATTTTTGGCTGCAGGCGCAGCTTAGTAAAAAGGAAATACACAAATGAAATACGGCTATTTCGATAACGAGAATCGCGAATACGTCATCACTCGCCCTGACGTACCAGCACCATGGACAAACTACCTAGGTACTGAGAAGTTCTGTACAGTTATCTCGCACAACGCGGGTGGCTACTCGTTCTACAACTCTCCAGAATACAACCGTGTTACTAAATTCCGTCCAAACGCGACATTCGATCGCCCAGGACACTACGTTTACCTGCGTGATGATGAGACAGGTGATTACTGGTCAATCTCTTGGCAACCTGTTGCGAAAAGCCTAGATGAAGCAAACTACGAAGTTCGTCACGGCTTGTCTTACTCTAAGTTCAAATGTGAATACAGCGGTATTACCGCGACGAAAACATTGTTCGTTCCAAAAGGTGAAGACGCTGAAATCTGGGATGTAGTGATTAAAAACACCTCCGACAAACCACGCACGATCAGCGCATTCTCATTTGTTGAGTTCTCATTCAGCCACATTCAATCTGATAACCAAAACCATCAGATGTCTCTTTACTCAGCAGGTACGGCTTACAACGAAGGCGTGATTGAGTACGACCTGTACTACAACACGAACGATTTCGAAGGTTTCTACTACCTAGCTTCAACATTTGACCCAGATTCATACGACGGTCAACGTGACAGCTTCCTTGGTCTATACCGTGACGAAGCAAATCCGTTAGCAGTGGAACAAGGTAAGTGTTTCAACACCGCACAAACTTGTTACAACCACTGTGGCTCTCTGCACAAGCAATTTACCATCCAACCAGGTGAGGAAGTTCGCTTTGCTTACATTCTAGGTATCGGTAAAGGCAACGGTGAGCGTCTGCGTGCTAAGTACCAAGATCTTGCAGAAGTTGACAACGCATTTGCTGGTATCAAAGCACACTGGGATGAGCGTTGTGGCAAGTTCCAAGTGAAATCACCAAACGAAGGTCTAGACACCATGATCAACGCTTGGACGCTATACCAAGCGGAAACTTGTGTCGTTTGGTCTCGCTTTGCTTCATTCATCGAAGTGGGTGGTCGTACTGGTCTGGGTTACCGCGATACAGCGCAAGATGCGATCTCAGTTCCTCATGCTAACCCTGCAATGACGCGTAAACGTATCGTTGACCTGCTACGCGGTCAGGTGAAAGCGGGTTACGGTCTACACCTATTTGATCCAGATTGGTTCGATCCAGAAAAAGCTGACGTTAAACCATCGAAATCACCGACAGTTGTTCCTACTCCGTCTGATGAAGACAAGATTCACGGTATCGAAGACACATGTTCGGATGACCATCTATGGTTAGTCCCAACCATCTGTAAGTACGTGATGGAAACGGGTGAACATAGCTTCTTCGACGAAGTGATCCCTTATGCTGACGGTGGTGATGCCACGGTTTATGACCACATGAAGGCAGCACTAGACTTCTCGGCTGAATACGTAGGTCAAACCGGTATCTGTAAAGGTCTGCGTGCAGACTGGAACGACTGTCTAAACCTCGGTGGCGGTGAATCTTCGATGGTGTCGTTCCTACATTTCTGGGCACTGCAAGAGTTCATCGACCTAGCGAAATACTTAGGCAAACAAGCTGACGTTGAAAAATACACGGAAATGGCAGCAAACGTTCGTGAAGCATGTGAAACACACCTTTGGGATGACGAAGGTGGTTGGTACATCCGTGGTCTAACGAAAAATGGTGACAAGATCGGTACAGCGCAACAAGCGGAAGGTCGAGTACACCTTGAGTCAAACACGCTTGCGGTACTTTCAGGTGCGGTATCTCAAGAGCGGGGTGAAAAAGCGATGGACGCAGTCGATGAGAACCTGTTCTCTGAATATGGCTTACACCTAAATTCACCATCATTCGCAACACCAAACGATGACATCGGCTTTGTGACTCGCGTTTATCAAGGCGTAAAAGAAAACGGGGCAATCTTCTCACATCCAAACCCATGGGCTTGGGTAGCTGAGGCTAAATTAGGTCGTGGTGACCGTGCAATGAAGTTCTACGATGCACTAAACCCATACAACCAGAACGACATCATCGAAAAACGTATTGCAGAACCTTACTCGTACGTACAGTTCATCATGGGTCGTGACCACCAAGACCACGGTCGTGCAAACCACCCATGGTTAACAGGTACATCTGGTTGGGCTTACTTCGCCGTAACCAACTTTATCCTCGGTGTGCGTACAGGCTTCGATGGCCTGACCATCGATCCTTGTATCCCAACGAACTGGCCAGGTTTCGAAGTGACTCGTCAATGGTTAGGTGCAACGTACAACATCAAAGTCGTTAACCCTGATTCAGTGAGCAAAGGCGTTAAGTCGATTACCGTAAACGGTGAAGCGGTAAGTGGTGCATCGGTGCCAGTTCAAGCGCAAGGTTCAGTAAACGAAGTTATCGTTACTCTAGGTTAATCATCTTTTAGGGGAGTCCTTCTCCCCTTTTGGTTTATCCGGTGCACTTGAGTTTGATAAGCGCATCGGTTCGCTAGCAAAGATTTAAGAAGCGGTGGGATGCCGCTCTTATCGAGGATCGAATTATGATCAAATTTGGTACAGGTGGTTGGCGTGCATTTATCGGTGAGGAGTTCACCAAAGATAATGTACGTTTGGTTGCTCAGGCAGTCGCAAACATTACGAATAACGAATCCGTGGCTGATCGTGGTTTTGTCATTGGTTATGACCGCCGCTTTCTTTCTGATAAAGCTGGTCGTTGGTTCGCTGAAGTACTAGCAGCAAACGGCATTGTGGTTAGCTTTATCGACAAGTTTGTTCCAACGCCTATTGTGATGTTCAAAGCGAAGGAAATGGGTTGTGCTTACTCAGCATGTATTACCGCATCACACAACCCTGCCGATTACAACGGCATCAAAGTCTTTATTGAAGGCGGTCGCGACGCTGATGAAATCATCACACAAAAAATCGAATCACAAATATCAACGCTAACGACACAAGATGTAAAAAGCGTCGACTTTGAACAAGCGGTTGAAGATAAGCTGATTCAAATCATCAACCCGATGAACGAGTTTGTTGACTCAATCATTGACTTTATCGACATCGAGGCGATCAAAAAGGCAAATCTACGCGTATTGATCGACCCTATGTTTGGTGTTGCAAAAAACGCACTTCAAACGGTACTGATTAATGGTCGCTGTGAAGTCGACGTGATCAACGATGGCAAGAACCCAGACTTTGGTGGATTGATGCCATCGCCAAGTGCAGCAACGCTTTATCGCTTGATGCACCTTGTTGAGCAAGAAGGCTATGACATTGGTATCGGTACTGATGGCGATGCAGACCGTCTTGGCATTATCGACGAGAAAGGTAACTTCATTCATCCAAATGAAGTGTTACTGCTGCTTTACTATTACTTGCTTGAATACAAAGGCTGGACAGGCTCAGTAGTGCGTAATATCGCAACTACACACTTACTCGACAAAGTCGCGGAAGACCACGGAGAAAAGTGCTTTGAGGTTCCTGTAGGCTTTAAACATATCAGTTCTCAAATGGAAGCTGACGATTCACTGATTGGCGGTGAAAGTTCTGGCGGTCTAACCATTCGCGGTCACATCAAAGGTAAGGATGGCGTATTCGCATCAAGCCTATTGGTGGAAATGATTTCAGTAACCGGTAAAAAACTGTCTGAGTTACTCGATGAAATCTACGGTAAGTACGGCTATGCGTATATGGCTGAAGGCGATTGCAAATTCAAACCTGCGCAAAAAGACGCGTTGTTCAACAAGATTTATATTGAGAAGCAGTTACCTGAGTTTGAGTTTGAGATCGAAAAAGTCAGCTACGAAGATGGTGCGAAAGTTTACTTCAAAAACGGTGGTTGGATTATCGCTCGTTTCTCTGGTACCGAACCGTTGCTACGTATTTTTGCAGAGATGCAAGATAAGGACACTGCGGAACGTGTTCTTCAACAGTTTAAAGACTTCTTGTCTTTATAACTGACACCTTGTGCCCGCTTCGAGCACATAACCTATAGGTGAAGAACACTTGCCCGGCTTTAGCGCCGGGCTTTTTTATGGTGCTGAATTTGGGCTTAACTGATTACGCAAAAGCCAACACGCCTTGTGTTTCCACTTTCACTGCTACGCTATCACCGACATTCAACGCTTGCGTTGACGTCGCTAATAAACGGTCGCCGTTAACATCAATCACATAACGGCAGTGATCACCCATAAAGTGTTGCTCAAGCACTTTGACCGCACTTTCTTCATCAGCGGCAATCTGTACATGCTGAGGACGAAGTAACAGCGCACAGTCTCCATCCATCTTAATGTCTTGCTGAGCGTTCGCTTCCACCACACCAAGGTGTGTATCAAATTCGCTCTCAGAGATTCGCTTTGCAGCAAGGTAGCTACCACCACCTAGGAAGTCAGCAACAAACTTACTCGACGGTTGGTAGTAAAGTTCAGAGGCAGTACCGTACTGTTCAATCACACCATGGTTCATCACGGCCATCTTATCGGCAAAAGCAAAAGCTTCTTCACGACTGTGAGTTACAAAGATCGCAGTAACTCCCTGCTCCTTAAAAATCTTGCGAATTTCACGGATCAGCTCGTGACGCACCTGAGTATCGATGTTAGAAAATGGTTCATCAAGCAACAGAAGATCCGGCTTATAAGCCAGTGAACGAGCAATCGCAACACGCTGTTGCTGACCACCCGACAGCTGATGCGGGTAACGATCACCAAAGCCTTTAAGATGAACTAAGCCCAACATTTCCTCTACTTTCAGCAGCTTTTGTTGCGCTGTTTCATTCTTTAAACCAAATGCAATGTTCTCGGCAACCGTCAGGTGCGGAAACAAGGCGTAATCTTGAAAGATCATACCAATATTACGCTGCTCTGGTGGTAACCAATTTTTACCGTCATCAATAGTGAGGCAGTTCAGGCTCATTTGACCTGAACTTAGCGGAAGGAGACCTGCAATGGCTTTCAGAAGCGTTGTCTTACCACAACCACTTGCGCCTAATAGACAAACAATTTGCCCCTGTTCCACTTCTAAGGACAAAGACTCAAGAACAGTTTGTGACTCATACTGGCAAGTAAGATTTTGAATGGATAATGCACAGCTCATTAATGACTTTGCTCCAGTGAACGGTTAACAACAACAAGCGGGATTAACCCAACAAGAACCAGTAATACGGCGGGTAATGCAGCAAGTTCTAAATGCTCATCCGAGGCAAAGTTATACACGTACGTCGCCAAGGTTTCGAAGTTAAATGGGCGCAGCAATAACGCGGCATTGAGTTCTTTCATCGACTCAATGAACACCAACAGACCAGCAATTAAGGCACCACGCTTAACCAATGGAAAATGCACACGCCACAACATAGTGTTTGGTGTACAACCCATCGTACGCGAAGCCATATCCAACGATGGCGAAATCTTATTTAGGTTACTCTCAACGCTACCGATCGCGACAGCAGAGAAACGAACAACCATCGCGAAAATCAGAGCAAACATAGATCCTGAGAAGATCAGTCCCGGTCTACCCCACTCCATCGCTTTAGCAATATCGTTCACGCGATGATCCATAAACAGCACCGCCACCATCACACCTATGGCGAGCACAGTACCAGGTACCGCATATCCCATTGAAGATAGGCGCATAAAGGCTAAACTTGAGCGTCCACCATTGACTCGCTGACTAAAGTTTACCGTTAAAGCAATCGCAACACCGATGATTGCAGCCACGACTGACACCACCAAACTATTCCATGCATATTCACGAAACTCCGGTGTCCAGCTTTGCGCAAAGTAAGTAATAGCGTAATCAATCAACTGTAGCAGAGGGAAAATAAATGCGATCGCAACCAAGCCCCAACACCAAACTAATGCGCCCCACTTTTGCCAACCTTGAAGTTCATAGCGAAAATCTTCATGACTATTAAACTGGCTTTGGAACAGCTTCTGCTTGCGGCGACTGTAGCGCTCAGCACTTAAAAGCAACACAACTATCACCAACATCATGGCTGAAATTTTCGCTGCGGCATTCAGGTTCGAATACCCAAGCCAAGTATCATAAACCGCAGTGGTAAGTGTGTTCACTGCAAAATAGCTGACGGTGCCGAAGTCACCAATGGTTTCCATCGCGACCAGAGACAAACCAACGGCGATAGAAGGTCTAACAAGCGGTAAAGAGATACGCCAAAAGCTCTCCCAAGGAGAACACTTCAGTAAGCGTGCACTTTGTAACAAAGAGACGTTCTGTTCCATAAATGCCGCTCGGCAGAGTAAGTAAACATATGGATAAAGAACCAGAGAAAGAACAAAGGTCGCACCACTCAAGGTACGAATATCAGGAAACCAGTATTCACCAGGTCCCCATCCGGTTATATCACGTAAGAAGATCTGGATCGGTCCGGCAAAATCAAACCAATCCGTAAAAATGTAACCAATGATATAACCCGGCATAGCAAGAGGCAGAACCAATGCCCATTGTAACCATTTCTCGGTTGGCAGTTTGCACATAGCCATAAACCAAGCGCTTGGGATACCGAGAATCAAAGAAAGAATCATCACACCAGAGGTCAGAACAACGGTGTTATAGATGTAGGTTGGCATGACCGTCGACATCAAATGCGTAAACAAGTCATCCGTCTCGCCAATGGCGGTATAGAAGATCGCTAAGATCGGCAAAACCAGTAACAGGGTGATCACCCCACTACTGGTTTTCCATAGAGAATGTTTATTCTTCATTGCCTAAATACTGCAAGGCTTTATGAAATACAAATGCAGTTGCAAATACATCTCATATCCTTTAATCAAATGGGGGTATAGTTATACCCCCACATGGAATTAAAGGTCAAATTTCACTTCATCTAGTAGCTTAATTGCAGCTTCGTGGTGAGAAGCAATGTCATCTAGAGAGATAGTATCTGCTTTGAAGTCACCCCAAGATTCCACAAGTTCAGAACGCTTAACGCCTTCTTTTACTGGGTACTCGTAGTTTACTTCTGCATACATTTGCTGCGCTTTGTCACCCGTTAGGAATTCCATTAGCTTCACAGCGTTGTCTTTGTTTGGAGAGAACTTCGCCATTGCCATACCAGAGATATTTACGTGAGTACCTGTTGTCTCTTGGTTAGGGAAGTTGATGTATACCGCGTCAGCCCAAGCTTTTTGCTCTTTGTCGTTAACCATCTTACCTAGGTAGTAGCTGTTACCTAGAGAAACGTCACATAGACCTTCTTTGATTGCTTTAACTTGAGCACGGTCGTTACCTTGAGGCTTACGAGCTAGGTTCGCTTTAACGCCTTCTAGCCACTCTTTTGTTTCAGCTTCACCGTGGTGCGCGATCATAGAAGACACTAGAGATACGTTGTAAGGGTGCTTACCGCTGCGTGTACAGATTTTGCCTTTGAATTCAGGCTTTGCTAGGTCTGCATAGTTGAAATCGTTACCTAGCTTACCAACACGGTCACGTGAAGAGTAAACGTTACGAGTACGTAGAGTTAGAGCAAACCACTCGTTTTCTTTATCTTGGTACTGTGCAGGTACGTTTTCTTCGATGATTTTGCTGTCTACCTTTTGAACCAGACCTTTGTTTGTCAGTTCAGCTAGACGGCTGATATCTGTAGTAAGGATTACGTCAGCAGGGCTGTATTCGCCTTCCTGAGCCAACTTCTCTGCTAGACCTTTTTTCGCAAACTTAACGTTTACTTTGATACCAGTTTCTTTAGTGAACTCGTTGAACATAGGTTCAACTAGGAAAGGTTGACGGTAAGAGTAGACGTTCACTTCTTCAGCAGCCATTGCTGTTGGAGCTAGAGTTGCGCAAGTAATCGCTGAAAGAGTTAGCAGTTTTTTCATTGTTTAATCCTTTACCATGCTAATGATAACGTTTATCAGTTGCGTTATTATATGCATGTTCAATAAGAAAACAATTAATCCATAAAAAAAACCTACTCGTCAGAGCAGGTTTTTGATGATTTACTTTGTAACGAATTGTGTCGTTATGACTGTTATTTCACAGTCACGAATTCTGGGTAAGCGCCAACACCACAGTCGTGCATATCCATACCTTCCAACTCTTCGTCTTCCGACACTCGGATACCAATTGTTGCCTTCAGAATTGCCCATACCACAAGGCTTGCACCGAATACCCAAGCGAAGATAACAGCAGCACCTAGAAGCTGTGCACCAAATGTGGCATCACCATTACTTAGCGGCACAACCATAAGACCAAAGAAGCCACACACACCATGAACTGAGATAGCACCTACAGGATCATCAATCTTCACTTTATCCAGACCAATGATACTGAACACAACTAGCGCACCAGATACCGCACCGATAGCCACAGCATAAAGTGGTGATGGTGATAGAGGATCGGCAGTGATTGCTACAAGACCTGCCAAGGCACCGTTCAGAATCATCGTTAGGTCAGCTTTACCCCAAGTGGTTTTACACACTAGTAGAGCTGCAATTGCGCCTGCCGCTGCCGCTGCGTTAGTGTTCAAGAAAATTTGACCTACCGCTGTCGCGTTCTCAAAGTCAGAAACCATTAGTTGAGAACCGCCGTTGAAACCGAACCAACCAAACCAAAGGATGAATGTACCTAATGTCGCTAGAGGCATGTTTGAACCTGGAATTGGGTAGATTTCACCATTTTTGCCATATTTACCTTTACGAGCACCCAGTAGTAATACGCCAGCTAACGCTGCTGCTGCACCCGCCATGTGTACAATGCCTGAACCAGCAAAGTCACTAAAGCCAGCTTCTGATAAGAAACCACCGCCCCAAGTCCAGTAACCTTCCATAGGGTAGATAAATGCCGTCAGTACCGCAGAGAAGATAAGGAAAGACCAAAGCTTCATACGCTCTGCAACTGCGCCAGAAACCACTGACATTGCTGTAGCTACGAATACAACTTGGAAGAAGAAGTCCGACTCTAGAGAATGATCTGCCCCTTCACCTTGTGTGCCAATTAGCGCACCAAATGATGGTAGCCAGCCGCCTTCGCCATTATCAACATACATAATGTTGTAGCCGACCAATAAGAACATGGTACAGGCAATCGCATATAGACAGATATTTTTGGTTAGAATTTCGGTGGTGTTTTTAGAGCGAACTAAGCCCGCTTCCAGCATGGCAAAGCCTGCTGCCATCCACATTACCAACGCACCGGAAATGAGGAAGAAAAAGGTGTCGAGTGCGTAACGTAATTCCGTTACCGTTGTTGTTAATTCCATGATAGTTCTCCAATCCCTTGAATTCTTAAAGTGCTTCTGCGTCCATTTCACCAGTACGAATACGCACGGCTTGGTTTAGGTCGTAGACAAAAATCTTGCCGTCACCAATTTTTCCGGTTTGAGCCGCTTTAGTGATGGCTTCTACCACGCGTTCCACATTGTCTGCATGGGTCGCGATTTCTAGTTTTACTTTTGGTAGAAAGTCGACTTGATATTCAGCACCACGATATAGTTCCGTGTGCCCTTTTTGGCGACCAAAACCTTTAACCTCAGATACTGTCATCCCTTCAATACCGACATCAGCCAATGCTTCGCGCACATCGTCTAATTTAAAAGGCTTTATAATGGCATTAATGATTTTCATTGAATCTTCTCCGCAGCTTTCATCCTGAAACACTTGTATTAATCCAAGCTGCGTGCCAACTTTTTATCTGCTTGATTTATATAAATTTATTAAAAATAATAATCTTGTAAACAAAAAGGGCGCACCACATCGGTGCGCCCTTTTCACAAATATAAGGCAACTCTAATTAGACTACCCAAAATTGTGCATTAAATGTTCAAAAAATCTTTCCACTGCTCTATCAAGGCACAAAAGTCCTCAATACCACAACTCGCAGTACTCTCAGCATCATAGAAATCGAACTCACTTTCCATCTCGACTTCATAGTCGTGACCCAGTACGTTTTCTTGAACCAGAACTTCATCGCCGACGATCATTAAACTTATCTCAGATCCAGTTAATCTATGCTCTTGAGATGGCGAAGAAAATGCCTGTTCAACCAAGCTTTCAACTTGCGCAATCTTAGCCGGATCTTTGCCAATTTCTTCTTGTAGCCAGCGACCTACAATCTCATGCCCCATACTGCATTTGACATAATATTCGCCCATCAATGTATTGCGGATGAATTCAAACTCCATCGAGATCGCCTTTTCGTATCAATTTGGTGCGGAGTATACAGGGAGATATGGGATGGGAGAAGCGCGAGACGCGGAGCTCTCTCAATCGCTTGTTTAAAAGAGATTCCCGACAGCACTCCTTTGTCGTTTTCGGGAATGACATCGTTTTTACTCTTGGCTATTTAATCGTCATCCTCAAGAGCGAGGTACGAGCGAGCTGGGGATCTCTCGCAATGCGTTATCTAAAAAAACGCCCACCAAATGGTGGGCGCTTATCAAGTATTAGCAAAGCTCACTAAGAATTATGCAGGCTCTTGGAAAATCACTTCTGCCGCTTTCTTGGTGTACTGATCCATCTTGTGGAAGTTCAAGTAGCGGTATGTGTCTGCTGCTGTCGCATCAATTTGCTTCGCGTATTCTAAGTACTCTTCTTTGGTTGGAATCTTACCTAGAATTGCACCTACCGCTGCTAGCTCCGCAGACGCAAGGTAAACATTAGCACCCGTACCAAGACGGTTCGGGAAGTTACGCGTTGAAGTCGACATTACCGTCGCTTTATCTGCTACGCGTGCTTGGTTACCCATACATAGAGAACACCCTGGCGTTTCAATACGTACACCAGCACGACCATAGATACCGTAGTAACCTTCCTCTGTCAGTTGATCACGGTCCATCTTGGTTGGCGGTGCCACCCATAGACGAGTATCTAATTGACCACCGTATTGCTCTAGCAATTTACCTGCTGCACGGAAGTGACCAATGTTAGTCATACAAGAACCGATAAACACTTCATCAATCTGTGTACCTTGAACTTCAGATAGAAGACGAGCGTCATCTGGATCGTTCGGTGCACATAGGATTGGCTCGTGAATATCTGCTAGGTCGATTTCAATGATGTGCGCATATTCTGCATCCGCATCTGCTTCCATCAACTCTGGGTTTGCTAACCACTCTTCCATCGCTGTGATACGACGCTCGATAGTACGACGATCGCCGTAACCTTCCGAGATCATCCACTTAAGCATAGTGATGTTTGAGTTTAGGTATTCCTCGATAGACTCTTGAGATAGCTTAACTGTACAACCTGCCGCAGAACGCTCTGCTGATGCATCAGACAGCTCGAATGCCTGCTCTACAGTTAGGTGCTCAACGCCTTCAATTTCTAGTACACGACCAGAGAATTCGTTGATCTTACCTGCTTTCTCAACCGTCAGTAGACCTTGTTGGATTGCGTAGTAAGGGATGGCATGTACCAAGTCACGCAGCGTGATACCTGGCTGCATTTCACCTTTAAAGCGTACCAAGATTGACTCTGGCATATCCAGTGGCATAACACCTGTCGCAGCTGCGAATGCTACGAGACCTGAACCTGCTGGGAATGAAATACCAAGAGGGAAACGAGTATGTGAGTCACCACCCGTACCAACGGTATCAGGTAGAAGCATACGGTTTAACCATGAGTGAATTACACCATCACCAGGACGAAGCGATACACCGCCACGGTTCATAATGAAGTCAGGTAGTGTATGGTGCGTATTTACATCGACTGGTTTTGGATAAGCAGACGTGTGACAAAATGACTGCATCACGAGATCAGCAGAGAAGCCTAGACACGCAAGGTCTTTTAGTTCGTCACGTGTCATTGGACCGGTAGTATCCTGAGAACCTACCGTTGTCATCTTCGGTTCACAGTATTGACCTGCACGTACACCTTCTACGCCACATGCTTTACCCACCATCTTCTGAGCTAGGGTGTAACCTTTATCAGAAGCTGAAGGGTCAATAGGCTTAGCAAAAAGATCGGTTTCTTCTAGACCAAGTGATGCACGAGCACGGCTTGTTAAGCCACGACCAATAATCAGTGGAATACGACCACCAGCACGAACTTCATCAAGCAACACTTTGCTCAGTTCAAAGCTAGAGATCTCTTCACCGTTTTTACGCACAACACCTTCGTATGGGAAGATATCAATCACATCACCCATGTTCATGTTTTGCACGTCTAGTTCAATTGGTAGTGCACCAGAATCTTCCATCGTGTTGTAGAAAATTGGGGCGATCTTACCACCTAGACAGATACCACCCGTGCGCTTATTTGGTACAAATGGGATATCTTCACCCATAAACCAAAGCACTGAGTTAGTTGCTGATTTACGCGAAGAACCGGTACCAACAACATCACCTACGTATGCTAGTGGAATGCCGTCTTTTTGCAGTTCTTCAATTTGATTGATAGGACCAACGCTGCCTGGTTGATCCGGTACAATGCCATCACGTTCCATTTTCAGCATCGCTTTTGCGTGTACTGGAATATCTGGACGAGACCAAGCATCTGGAGCTGGAGACAAGTCATCGGTGTTGGTTTCACCGGTTACTTTAAATACTTTAACAGTAATCTGATCCGCGACTTTCTTCTTCGATGTGAACCATTCAGCATCAGCCCACGATTGTAGAACTTGTTTCGCGAATGCATTACCTGCTTTAGCCTTCTCTTCAACATCATAGAAAGCGTCAAACATCAGTAGAGTATGAGACAGCGCTTTTACAGCAATAGGCGCTAGTAGGTCATCTTCTAGGAATTCAACTAGAGGAGCGATGTTGTAACCGCCTTGCATTGTACCTAGTAGCTCAGCTGCCTTTTCACGGCTCACAAGTGGTGATTCCACTTCACCTTTTGCTACCGCCGTCAGGAAACCCGCTTTTACATAAGCAGCTTCATCCACACCTGGTGGGATACGGTTCTCTAGTAGGTCAAGAATAAAAGCTTCTTCACCTTGCGGGGGATTTTTCAGAAGTTCAACAAGTCCAGCAACTTGTTCAGCGTCTAGCGGTTTAGGAACAACTCCTTCGGCAGCACGCTCTTCGACGTGTTTACGGTAGGCTTCAAGCACGACTTTTTTCCTCTCATTGCGGTTCCTCCTTTTTAATTACTATTTTTCAAAGTAAAGGAGTGAACATCCTTGGAAACTTGGCTCTCCATTGCCCTTGTTTTCATTCAATTCTGATTGAGAAACAGCGCCGTAGAGGCCAAACTGTGGGCGAAAGGATAGCAAATTTAACGTTAAATTAAAATCTCATCATTTTGACCAACATAGCAACTTACGACTAAAGTCCTGTGAATTTCGGCTAAATATGCGGAGATTTTGCTGTCCTATTCCCGGTTATTTAAATGATGTTCCAACGATCAAGTACACAGCATCTAAATTCTGCTCTGTACGACCGTATGCCAACATAACGGGTCCTATTGGCGAATCAACACCAAAGAAAATTGATGCGGCATTGTACAGCGGTGCCTCATTCAGCTTGAGATCGTTATCCGACCAAACACCACCATGTTCAAGGGATGCACCAAGGTAAACTGGCGCTTCAAACAGCCCAAAATCGTTATCCATCCATTTATAACGATACACCAAACTGGTATAGAATAAGTTTTGTCCAATCAGACTGTTACGAGGGATACCAGACAAATTTAAGAAACCACCTAGCTCTCTAGGGTCCAAAGGTACAAAAGAGTTTTTACTCTCAACAAAGCTGTATTCCGCTTGACCGACTAAAGTATGACGACTGTGAGTCACCGCCCCCTTAAAACGAGCGGTAATTTCATAAACCGTATCTTCAATACTGTTTTTTGCGTTTTCACCTCGGAGACCTTCTGGAGTTTTGTCGTGAGAAACAAGGTAGTCCAAGTCAATCAGCATGCCACGAGTCGGAAATGCAAAATCATCCAGTGTATCTAAGCGATAGTTGGCAAATAACCCCAGTCGCTCGTAATCTAAATTGCCCGCAGACTGAATGGTGGAGGCTTCTATCGTCCCTTTGGTATAACGACCACCAACTCGGAACTCTTGCCACAAGGTTGGTTGCACACCCGCTGCTAGCTCAGTAATAAACTCGGTGTAAGAAAATGGTAGGTAATCGTAAACTGAGCCGATATCCGGATTTTCAAACTCGTCATCGAGAGGTAAGTTCCGGTTTTCAGTGTTGTAATTGAGTTTTCCAGAAACAAACAATTCCTGACTCGAAAGCACTGGAGAGTACAACTCCGCTTCAATCAGTTTATCAGTGCCCATATCAACATTTAGAGTCAGTTCCGCACCGTGAGAGTTCAGATTGGTGAAGTTTGCTGACACGCCGATTCCGTACTGGCTGTCAGTGTTAAAGTCATCTTCTAGGAAGAAGCGAAAATTGAGGTAGTTCGGTCCCCATGACTTTTCGTTTACCTCAAAGACCAATAGATTAACGTCATCGATCTCTTCGAAGTGGTAAGTGATCAATTCAAAGCGATCCAACGCATAAAGGTTTTCGACCGCTTTTTCGATTTCGTCTGTTTTTAATGGTCGCCCAGTATCGAGCTCTAGACGGTTAGTCAGCAACACATCGCTGTAGTGCGTATTGTTCACCAATACAATCTGATCAACCACGCGCTGATCACCATATTCCAGATTTTTACGCGCATCTTGCTTGTGCTCAATGTACTTTTGGTACTCGGCGTTCGACACACTCAAGCCTTTCAATTTGGACTCAAGACTCTTGGTGATCTCATAACCAGCCTGAAACGCATCGGGCATTTTATTGAACTCAACCGTCTCCATTTGCCCTACATTAGGACGAATATAAACATCATCTCCGCTTAGTGTTTCGGCTTGCTCTTGGGTGCTACGACGAACAAGATAGTTAGAAAGCTGATCAGCAACGGTAAACAAACCGGTAAAGTCTTCTTTGCTTTTGTAGTCAGTACTGATATCCACCGCAATAACGATGTCGGCCCCCATAGCACGAGCGACATCTACGGGCATGTTATTGACCACACCGCCATCCACCAGCATATGACCATTTAGTTCATAAGGAGGGAGTGCGCCTGGAACAGACATACTTGCCATCATTGCATCAACAAGATAGCCGTTATCAAGCACCACTTCTTCCAATTCAACAATGTCAGTGGCGACTGAGCGGTATGGGATAGCAAGGTCATCGAAAGAGTCAAAACGACCAAGGTTACCTGTCGTTTCACGCAAAATACGAAGCATATTCTGCCCTTGAACGACACCAGTCGGTGAACGAACTTCACCAAACCTTAAGCCTAGATCTGTCGTGATTTGATAACGGTCTTCATATTCTTTGTCGCGGACGCGACGTTGGCTGCGGTCAACACGGTCTCGATAGCCGCTGTTCCAATCCACACTGTAGATAAAGCTTTCAATTTCATCCGCGCTCATGCCAGTCGCATATAAACCACCGACATAAGCGCCCATGCTAGTGCCGGTAATGATATCAACCGGAATATGCATCTCTTCAAGCGCCTTTAAAACCCCGATATGGGCGGCACCTTTTGCACCACCACCAGCAAGCACGACGGCAATTTTAGGGCGAGGATGATCATCACTGATGTGTTTGGCAAAGGAAGGAGTGGCAATCAAAAAGGAGCAGACCCACAGTGCAATAAAACGCAACCATGAGCTTGAGATCGACTTTTTGAACATTCACTTCTTCCTTTATTGAATATTTAACACCTACTTGTACTAAGAATTGAACAACTGCACAAGTCAGTGATGGTGTTTTTGATGGTCTTACCAATCAAATAAATTATTCAACCAGTTCGACTTTTTCTCGCATTGTTGTTTGATTTGCCCAGTTTTGTCCCACACTGGCAATTTGTACTCACTACGACAATTGATTTCTAACGCGCCGTTCGCTGCTTTTTGGAAGCCAAGTGTTGTCACCTCTTTTGGCCAAGGTAGCTCCAACCTTTCAGGAATACGCTGTTTCAAGTATTCCGCGTAAACACGCAATGCACCGCTTGAACCTGTCAACTTGGTAGACTTATTGTCATCGCGCCCAAGCCAAATCGTGGTAACTTCACGCCCATCAATACCCACAAACCAACTGTCACGACTGTCGTTACTCGTACCCGTTTTTCCTGCTAGTGCTGCCCAAGCAAACTGACTTTGTAGGAATCGTCCTGTCCCTTGTGCGACACCTTGCTTCATAGCATAGGTCGTTAACCAAGCCGCTTGTTCATCTACTGCTGGGGCTGACCGAGGGAGAGATTGATAAAGCACATTGCCGTCCATATCGACAACCGAACGCAACGCCGACAGCTTGGCACGCTTACCTGAGTTAGTCAGCGTTTGATACATTTGCGCTACTTCAAACGGTGTTAATGAAAATGAGCCCAAGAACATGGATGGCACAGGGCGAATTTCATTCTTATCAACACCAAGGCGTTCTAAGGTATTAGACACCTCTGGGATACCAAGCTGCATCCCCAAACGAACGGTTGGTACATTCAATGATTTTGCCAAGGCTAAATACAACGGAACATCACCACGAAACTTACGGTCAAAGTTGCGTGGCGACCAAACGGAGCCTTTGCTCCCCTTCAAACTCAGAGGCGTATCATGAAGCGTTGTCCCAAGGTTGTATTTTTCAGGTTGCTCCAATGCCGTCAGATAGATAGCAGGTTTAACCAATGACCCAATTGGACGACTGGCATTCAGTGCACGGTTAAAGCCTTCATACCCGACACGTTTACCGCCAACCATTGCGCGAATTTCACCGCTATGACGATCCACGGCAACAGCAGCCGCTTCAAGCTCCTTACCCGCACGTTTTGCCAGTTCAGGGACTTTCTTCGCAATGGCTTTTTCGAGTTTACTTTGCGATACGGGATCAAGAGAGGTAAATAAGCGTAATCCGGTTTCTGCTTTGAAGTTGTCACCCACCTTCTCTTTCAGTTCGATATTCAGTTGTTGGAAATACGCAGGCTGTCGACTAGCGATACGTGGCTTGCTTTGTGTATCAAGTGGACGACTCACCGCTTGTTCGTATTGCTGCGCAGTCAGCATGTCTTGTTGCATCAGTAGACGCAGTACTAAGTCACGACGCGTCTTAGTACGTTCTGGGTAGCGAATAGGGTTGTAGTAAGATGGTCCTTTTACCATTCCCACTAGCATTGCAAGCTGATCGATACGTAGCTCTTGGATAGGCTGACCGAAGTAATAGCGTGATGCCAAAGCGAAACCATGAATCGCATCACCACCGCTCTGACCCAAATATACCTCGTTGAGGTAAGCTTCCAGAATACGGTCTTTGCTGTAACGATAATCGAGAATTAATGCGATATACGCTTCACGTACCTTACGCCACAAGGTTTTATCACGAGTCAGGAACAAGTTTTTCGCCAACTGTTGAGTTAGCGTACTGCCGCCTTGTACGGTACGACCCGCTTTGATGTTCGCCACTAAAGCACGTGCAATGGCAAGTGGTGATACACCATCGTGTTGATAAAAGTCGCGATCTTCCGTCGCTAATAATGCATCAACTAAGATCTCCGGGAATTGATCGCGGCGTAAGAACAAACGTTGCTCATTTTGGTCTTTTTCCAGCATTCCCAACATCTTAGGTTCAATGCGTAAGTAGCCAAGATCACCTTTCGACTCTAAAGATTGAATACGTTGTAAGCCGCTGCTTGAGAAATGCAACATCACATGACGATCAGGCTCTGGCCCGTCAGCAAATTCAAACGGACGACGAATCAGTTCAATACGCGTTGAAGAAGATGAATACTCACCTGGGTAACGAGGCTGGCTGACTTTACGGTAGTTCAGCACATCGAGTTCATTACGCATCTCTTTAATCGTAATGTTCTGTCCTGGGCTTAAATTGAGAATGCGGGCATAAACCACCGTAGGCAGATCAAACAACTGACCATCAAAGCGATCTTTAACCACACTATCTAGGTAAATACCGACAAACAATAACACCGCAGCCAAGGCAACGCCGGCTTTCCAACTGAACGACCAAATGACTTTAAGCCAAGAACGTTTACCATTGTTTGTTTTTTTCGCTGGTGATTTTCTTGGGCGTTTTGCGCCACTTTTCTTAGTCGTCGTTTTACTTGACGCGGTCTTCTTGGCTGGCGCTCGCTTTGCACCGGGCTTTTTAGTATCAGTCATTGTTCAATTGTCTTTTTGTTTTGGTTGTCGCTACATGCGTCGCTGGATCGTCAGGCCAAACATGCTTAGGGTAACGACCTTTCATTTCTTTCTGTACTTCTTTGTAGCTTCCCACCCAGAATGCGGCGAGATCTGTCGTCACCTGAAGAGGGCGTTGTGCTGGAGAGAGTAATTCAAGCACCAGGCGCTTTCGTCCCTGTGCCACAGTTGGTGAAGTACTTTCACCAAACACCTCTTGCATACGGACAGAAAGCACAGGCTCATGACCACACTGATAACGAATTCGCTTTTTCGAACCAGTTGGCAGGCGGTACTCTTCAGGCAACCACTCATCAATATGCTGATTCAACGGCCATCCCAATCGAGCATTTAGTGCTTCCACTAAATTTACCTTTGCCAAGTCTTTCACTGAGGCAACCGTACTCATGTATGGCTCTAACCACTCTTCTAAGCTCGCCAGCAAATCAACGTCATCAAAACTTGGCCAAGCCTGCTCTGGTAACCATTCCACTGCACAGCGAATACGTTCTAGTAAATTCTCCGCTGCTGGTGTCCAGTTTAGACTTTGTAAGCCCTGACGGCGGACATAGGTGAGTAAAGCTTGTGTCATTTTTTCTTTGCCTGGGCTTGGCAAGGCATCCCGCTTGATAATCAAACGCCCAAGCTTAACTTGACGCTCAGCCATCAATCGACCTTTTTTCTCATCCCAATCAACCACATCATCTGTTGTAAAGAGATGCTCAAACACTTCTTCTAACTCATTGATATCTAGTTCACAAGCCAGATTAATTTGACTAGAGTTGGAATGCGATCGCATTAAATCAATCGCGATTAAGTAATCACAATCGCCTAAAGTTTCTTCTGGTCGGCACTCAGCACCATGTCCGTTGGACAATGTAAAACGCCCATGTTGATTCGAACGTTGCTGCGCGACACGATCAGGAAATGCAAGGCTTAATACTAACGGCAGTGCTCGCTCATCAACCTCTGATAGACTGAACATCGTATCCAGTTTAAGGGCGACGGTTTGAGATCGCTTATGCAATATCGATTTTTTCGGATGTGTACCACTCACCCAACGATGTAAGCTGTGTGCGATATTCGTGATATTACGCTCTGGCTCTTCAATAAGAGCGACCGCAGCCAGTGCAGTGTTTAGCATTTTTACGTCATGTTGCTGTGCTTGAATTAGCATAGCTGCCGAGCGAGGTTCTACACCAAGCTCATGAGCAATTTTGCCCTCAGGAGTCAGTTGACCTTGCTCAGAAAGCAGCCCTAACACAATTAACAACTGCTTAGCTTGAGCAAGAGATGCCGCCGAAGGAGTGTTGAGCCATTTGAGCTCGGAAATATCTCCCGCTCCCCAAAAGGCTAACTCCATCACTAGGCTCGCTAAGTCTGAGTGCAGTATTTCTGGCTGTGGCACTTGTGGTTGCTGCTTAAATTGGCTTTCAGAGTAAAGGCGAACGCAAATCCCCTCTTCAATACGCCCTGCACGACCAGAACGTTGAATCGCAGACGATTGTGCCACTCGTACTTGCTCTAATCGCGTAAGCCCATTCTTCAAATCAAAACGCGCCACACGCTCTAATCCAGAATCAACAACTAGTCGAATACCTTCAATGGTCAAAGAAGTTTCGGCAATGTTAGTCGCGAGCACGACTTTGCGTTTATCTCCAGAAGCAGGAGCGATGGCTTTTTGCTGCTCGGCAAAGCTAAGTTGACCGTATAACGGACACACTTCTACGTTATCAGGTAGGTGTACTAAACGCTCTTGCACTTGCTTGATGGCACCAACACCCGGAAGAAAAGCAAGCAAAGAACCAGACTCTTTCTGAATTAAACTTTCTATTGTTTTTGCCATTGATGTCGGTAGGTGATCGTTGACTCCTAGCGGCAAGTAACGAGTCTCTACCTCAAAACTGCGACCTTGAGACTCTATATATGCCGCCTCTGGCAGCAAGGTTTGCAACGCACCTTGATCGAGCGTTGCCGACATCACAACAAGCTTTAAATCATCTCGTAATGCCTCTTGAACCTCCAAACTGAAAGCCAACGCGGTGTCTGCGTGAATGCTGCGCTCATGAAATTCATCAAAGATCAGTAAATCGATGCCGTTTAATTCAGGGTCACTTTGGATCATACGGGTCATGATCCCTTCAGTCACAATTTCAAGTTGCGTGTTTTTACTCACCTTCGTTTCACCGCGAACTCGGTACCCAACACGTTCTCCGACTTGTTCACCTAACTGCTGCGCGAGATAACGAGCGATATTACGCGCCGCCAGACGTCGAGGCTCCAGCATCACGATTTTGCCTGTCACAGATTGTTTTTGTAGAAGTTGCAGTGGGAAGTACGTGGATTTACCAGCACCTGGTGCGGCTTTGAGGATCACTTGATGTTGATTTTTGACCGCCGTAAGTAATTGTGGCATCACGGCTTCAATCGGCAATTGTGACAAAGGAAATACCCTGTGGTGTAATGTTGGCAACATTGTACATAAAAACACTCTTGGCTAAATAAGCAAATGCAATTCGAACCCGCTCTAGAGTCAGCGACTCTGCTCAAACGCTACAAACGCTTTCTTGCCGATATCGAACTGGATAACGGTGAGATTCGAACAATTCACTGTGCGAACACTGGCGCAATGACAGGCTGTGCCACTCCGGGCAACAAAGTTTGGTACTCCACTTCCGATAACCCAAAGCGCAAATATCCGAACAGCTGGGAACTCAGTGAAACCGCACAAGGGCATCGGATCTGCATTAATACTGCTCGCGCAAACCAATTAGCCGTAGAAGCAATTGAAAATAATGTCATTTCAGAATTGTTGGGATATGACCAACTTCAAACTGAGGTGAAATATGGCAATGAAAATAGCCGAATTGATATCTTGCTCAGCGCAAGCGACAAATCAAAGTGTTATATAGAAGTGAAGAGCGTCACCCTACTTGATGAAGAAAGCTCATCAGGACAAGGTTATTTCCCTGATGCCGTGACTACCAGAGGGCAAAAGCACCTGAGAGAGCTCACAGAAATGGCACAAAATGGAAGTAGAGCCATACTTTTATTCACTGTTTTACATTCAGGTATTGAAAAAGTATCCGCGGCGCACCATATAGACGCGAAATATTCAACGTTACTAAAACAAGCACAAGACGCTGGAGTGGAAGTTCTCTGCTATAAAGCTGAGTTAAGCAACACTGAAATCAAACTAATCTCGGCGATTGAATTTATCAATTAAGAGAAAAAATGATGTCATCTTCACAATGATGATAAGTTTGCAATTCAGTAATTGCCTGCACCGCCTCTTTTTGCTATAGATACCCGCCTTAAATTGACTGCAAAGCAGTTGACTAGGTGTAAGTAGGAGATGCTGTATGCCAGAATCAAAGAAGAAAACGATAGGCATCCTAGCCATTGCCGGTGTGGAGCCATATCAGGAAAAGCCTGGTGAAGAATACATGTCACCAGAGCAGGTTGAACACTTTACAAAGATCTTAACAGCTTGGCGTAATCAGCTCAGGGAAGAAGTCGATCGCACTGTACACCACATGCAGGACGAAGCAGCAAACTTCCCAGATCCAGTTGACCGTGCTTCTCAAGAGGAAGAGTTCAGCTTAGAACTGCGTAACCGTGACCGTGAGCGTCGTCTGATCAAGAAGATCGAAAAGACTCTAGATAAAATCACTGAAGACGACTTTGGCTTCTGTGAATCTTGTGGCGTAGAGATCGGCGTTCGTCGCCTAGAAGCGCGTCCAACTGCAGACCTTTGTATTGACTGTAAAACACTTGCAGAGATCAAAGAGAAACAGATGCAAGGTTAATCAATCTGGCATTATGATTATTGAAAGGGAGCTCAGGCTCCCTTTTTGTTTTAGCTAACTTCGCAACGTCGAGTTTGTCGCTTTTTATACCCGTATAATTTCGAGATATACGCATGACACGCTATGTAGGTCGATTCGCCCCATCCCCTTCTGGTCCATTACATTTTGGTTCCCTCGTTGCTGCATTGGGCAGCTATTTCCAAGCGAAAGCTAACCAGGGTACTTGGCTCGTTCGTATTGAAGACCTTGATCCACCAAGAGAGATGCCAGGAGCGGCTGAGGCTATATTAAATGCGCTAAAAGCATATCAACTGCATTGGGATGGCGAAGTGGTCTATCAAAGTGACCGTCACGACCTTTATCAGACGCAAATTGATACTTGGTTAGAGAATGGTGACGCTTACTATTGCCAATGCACGCGCAAGCAAATCAAAGAGCATGGTGGTTATTATCCCGGCACTTGTCGCGACAAAGGCTTGAAAGAAGGCGCGATTCGCCTAAAAATGACCAAGCCCATCGCTAATTTTCTCGATCAGAAGCATGGCTTAATGACCATGCCTTCTGCGTTAGTAAATGAAGATTTCATTATTAAACGTCGAGATGGATTATTTGCCTATAATCTTGCGGTAGTATTAGATGACATTGACCAAGGGGTGACTGAAGTCGTCCGTGGAGCCGATTTAATTGAACCTACAGGTCGTCAAATCAGCTTGTACCAAATCCTTGGAAAACCAGAAGTTAGCTACTTACATTTGCCATTAGCGATGGATACTAATGGCAACAAGCTGTCGAAACAAAATCATGCGACAGCGATTGATGTCGATAATCCGAAGCCTGCTCTGCTGCACGCCATGACGTTTTTAGGCTTCCATATTCCAGAAGCCATTCAAGCCGCTAATGTAGATGAAATACTGCGTTGGGGATGTAAAAATTGGTGTTTAGAGCAGCTTCCAGCAGAGATCGAGATCACACCGAGATTCTCAAACGGCACTGCGTAGGCTATTATTAGCCGCAAAATTGGCCCTAGAGGCGTAAAAAACTAACCAAAGCAAGATTGGATTAAACCCAGTTATTGCCAGATGCACATGAATACAAACGACTATACAACAAGCGAATCTGCCATGATCCCAGAACTCGCTCTCAATGTAATTACTCGTGAAGAGCACAACATTTCGCGTAAGCAGATCAGTGACAATGCACTGAAGGTGCTATACCGACTAAACGGTGCCGGTTTCGATGCTTTTCTTGTGGGTGGCGGGGTTCGAGACTTACTGCTTGGACAGAAACCAAAAGACTTTGATATCGCAACCAACGCGACTCCAGAACAAATCAAGCAACTATTTAGAAACTGCCGTTTGATTGGTCGTCGCTTCCGTCTCGCCCACATTATGTTTGGACGTGACATCATCGAAGTTGCGACTTTCCGCGGTCACCACCAAGAGCAAAAAAACAAGAACGTTTCACAGCAGTCTAAAGAAGGCATGCTGCTTCGTGACAATGTTTACGGCACGATTGATGAAGATGCAGAGCGCCGTGACTTCACGATTAACTCGATGTACTACAACATCGCAGACTACTCAATTCACGACTACGCGCGTGGTATTGAAGACCTAGAAGACCGCCTTGTTCGCCTGATCGGTGATCCAGAAACCCGCTATCGCGAAGACCCTGTACGTATGCTGCGTGCGATTCGCTTTGCCGTGAAACTCGACTTCGACATCGAAGAAGACACCGCCGCACCAATTGAAGAGATGTCAACGCTACTACGCGACATCCCATCTGCGCGCCTGTTCGAAGAATCGTTAAAGCTGCTTCAATCAGGTCATGGTCTAGAGACCTATCACCTCCTGCGTGAGTACAACCTATTCCAACAGTTGTTCCCAGCAATTGCTGAGCACTTCACGGAAGAATACGAATCTCACACCGAGCAAATGCTCGATTTAGTGCTTGATTCAACCGACATGCGTATTGAAGAAGGCAAGCGCATTAACCCAGCATTCATGTTTGCTGCAATGCTGTGGTACCCGCTATGTGCGATGGCAGATAAGTTAATGGAACAGCGTAATCTGTGCCATTACGATGCCATCATGGAAGCGAGCAACATCATTCTTGATGACCAAGTTCGTACGATTGCTATTCCACGCCGTCATACCGCCACTATCCGTGAAATTTGGCAACTGCAATTACGTCTTCCTCGACGTAATGGTAAGCGTGCATTCCGCCTAATGGAGCTCAACAAATTTAGAGCTGGCTTTGATTTTCTTGAAATGCGCGGTGAAATTGAGGGTGGCGAGACTCAGAAGCTTGCCAAGTGGTGGGAAACTTTCCAAAATGCAGGCCGAGAAATGCGCCAAGCAATGGCAGGTGACCTTGATAGCCAAGCACCTAAAACCGGTCAACGCCGCCGCAAAACCTATCGCAAGAAAAAGAGTAAGCCAAAATCATGATCACAGCATACATTGCGGTAGGCAGTAACTTGGCTGATCCCGTCAGCCAAGCGAAACAAGCGATTGAGGCTCTAAAATCAATCCCAAACTCTGAGTTTGTGCAAGCCTCTTCGCTCTACAGCAGTACGCCGATGGGACCACAAAACCAACCGGATTACATCAATGCGGTTGTGGCGATAAAAACCAATTTGACGCCTCTTGAGCTACTCGATTGCACCCAAGCGATTGAGCAAGAACAAGGGCGTGTCCGTAAAGATGAACGTTGGGGACCAAGAACCTTGGATCTCGATATAATTCTTTACGGCAATGAGGTGATTGATTCCGAAAGACTGACAGTTCCACACTATGGAATGAGAGAGCGCGAGTTCGTACTCTACCCTCTTGCGGAAATTGCACCAAGTTTACAACTCCCAGACGGGACCGAGGTATCGTCACTACTTGAGCAAGTAGATCGTAACGGCCTCAGCATTTGGCAGTCATAGCCAACTCCTAGTGAGGAAAAAACAATGAAAAAAATGACCATTAACGACCTGATTAAGTGGAAGCAAGAAGGTCGTAAATTTGCTACTTCAACTGCATACGATGCGAGCTTTGCCCAACTTTTTGAAAGCCAAGACATGCCTGTTTTATTGGTAGGTGACTCTCTAGGTATGGTTCTGCAAGGTAAATCAGACACGTTACCCGTTACTGTTGAAGATATCGCTTATCACACCCGCTGTGTACGCGCAGGCAGCCCAAACTGTCTATTGATGGCTGATATGCCATTCATGAGCTACGCAACGCCAGAGCAAGCGTGTGAGAACGCAGCAACGCTAATGCGTGCTGGTGCAAATATGGTAAAAATCGAGGGCGGCGACTGGTTAGTTGATACCGTTAAGATGCTAACTGAACGTGCTGTACCAGTATGTGCTCACCTTGGTCTAACCCCTCAATCAGTCAATATCTTTGGTGGTTACAAGGTGCAAGGCCGCGATCAAGAAAAAGCCGATCGTATGGTAAAAGACGCACTGGCACTGCAAGAAGCTGGTGCTCAAATTGTTTTACTAGAGTGTGTTCCTGCTGAATTAGCGGCTCGTATTACGCAAGTTCTTGATGTTCCAGTAATTGGTATTGGTGCAGGTAATGTGACAGATGGTCAAATTCTTGTAATGCACGATATGTTTGGAATTTCGGCGAACTACATGCCAAAATTCTCGAAAAACTTCCTTGCTGAAACAGGCGATATGCGCAAAGCCGTGGCTCAATATATGGCTGATGTTGAAAGCGGTGCATTCCCAGACGAAGCTCATACCATTGCCTAGAGGATAAATGCATGCAAACTTTTGCGGAAATCTCAGCGATTCGTGAACAAGTAAAAACCTTTAAGCGTGAAGGTCGTAAAGTGGCGTTTGTTCCAACTATGGGCAACCTCCATGAAGGTCACTTAACACTTGTTCGTAAAGCTCGCGAATACGCGGATGTCGTTGTTGTAAGCATCTTTGTAAACCCGATGCAGTTTGACCGTGCAGACGATTTAAACAACTACCCTCGAACTCTAGAAGAAGATTTGAGCAAGCTAGGTGGTGAAGGCGTAGAAATCGTGTTCACACCAACACCTGAAATCATCTACCCAGAAGGCTTGGATAAACAAACGTTTGTTGATGTTCCTGGTCTATCTACCATTCTTGAAGGTGCTTCTCGCCCAGGTCATTTCCGTGGCGTTACTACCATCGTAAACAAGCTTTTCAACATCGTTCAACCTGATGTTGCGTGCTTTGGTGAAAAAGACTTCCAACAACTTGCCGTGATTCGCAAGATGGTTGAAGACTTGGCAATGGACATCGAGATTATTGGCGTACCAACAGTACGTGAGATGGACGGCCTTGCAATGAGCTCACGCAATGGTCTTTTGACGATTGATGAGCGTCAACGTGCACCAGTGCTAGCTCGTACAATGCGTTGGATCAGCAGCGCAATGCGTGGCGGTCGTGATGATTACGCATCAGTGATTGAAGACGCAAGCGATCAGCTTCGTGCAGCAGGTCTTCAACCAGATGAAATCTTCATCCGTGATGCTCGTACACTTCAAGCAATCACTGCAGAGACAACCCAAGCGGTAATCTTGATGTCAGCATTCTTAGGTAAAGCCCGCCTAATCGACAACCAAACGGTTGATATGGCAGTAGAAACCAAAGAAGATGAATCAAGCGAAGAAAGCTCAGCAAGCGCAGAGTAAATCTAAATCTTAAATAAAAAGGTCGGCACTAAGCCGACCTTTTTTGTATCTAGTAATGAGATTTATGAATAGACGCATTGAAGTCCTTCAGGGCGAGTCTTAAATCGCTTGTGCAACCACATCCACGCGGGAATATCTCGTTTTATCATCCCTTCAATCTCTTGATTCAAAATACTCGCGGCTTTAACTGGATTTCGTCGTTCAAACTGCCCACTCAGATCCTCACCAATGTAAAGCGTATATCGGTTATCGTTCATGACCGTCACTCCGGACATCACCGCACACTTGGTTGCATCAATTAATACACTCGATCCCGCCGTACTTGCCGCCTGTTCAACAGCAAAGAAAGGAGCAAATACCGAATTGTTCACTCCATAATCGTGATCTGGTAGGTACCACAGCCGCTGACCATTTTTCAGAACTTTAAGCATCGACTTTACGTCTTTTCGGTCTATCATTTGATGCCCACAGCGCGTTCGACCACGATGCTGAATAAACTCATAAGCAGGGTTTGAGTTCGGGCGATACACACCGTACCCTTTCGCAAATTGGCTAAAAATACGCGCCGTCATCTCTAAGTTAAGATGGTGGCTGCATATCACCAGCACACCACGTCCATTTCTTTCTTGTTCAAGAATGCGCTCTTTACCAACCACCGTCACCAAACGTTTTACCCGCCAATCGGGCCAAAACCAAGCCATGCCCGTTTCAATCAGTGCCATGCCGGTGTATTTAAAGTTTGCCTTCACCAACTCCTCACACTGTTGTTCATTATATTCAGGGAAGCAGAGCTTGAGATTACGCTTAGCAATTTTCCGGCGGCGCTTCATTGGCAGCATTGCAAGGGAGCCAATACCTCTTCCCAGTGCTCGCAGCAGCGGATACGGTAGCGCATTAACAACAAACGCGAGCAAGCCAAATGCAAACCAGACAGACCAGTATTTAGGGAGAAGCAATTTCAAGGAGAAAGGTGGGGACGGAACGGTATTCATGGCTTGACTCATTTACAACAAATGCATTTACAGAAATGAGTAAAACCTAGCATGTAAAAAGTCGAAAAATTGTATGGGAATGTATAGAAATGCATAAAGAAAGGGCAGCTCTCATCGCTGCTCTTTCAACATCTGTTTATGTTAGCTTCTCAAGCCAATTCCTTTGGTCACGAGGTAATGTGCCACGGCATAAAGCGCAACAACGAATACCGTCAGCACGCTAAATGACGTCACAATGCCAACATCAGAAACCCCGAGGAAACCGTAACGGAATGCGTTCACCATGTAGACGATAGGGTTCAGCTTCGACACACCTTGCCAGAACTCAGGCAACAGGCTGATAGAGTAGAACACGCCACCTAAGTAGGTCAGAGGCGTCAATACAAACGTCGGGATTATAGAGATATCGTCGAACGTTCTTGCATAAACTGCGTTGATTAAGCCACCTAGTGAGAACACAACTGATGTCATAAATACCGTCGCGATAATGATGCCCCAGTGGTCTACTTGCAGCTCCACAAAAAACAGAGACACAAACGTCACAATGGTTCCCACCAATAAACCACGCACAACGCCTCCCATGACAAAACCGAGGATGATCACGTAGTTTGGTACCGGTGCAACCAGAAGCTCTTCAATATTACGCTGAAATTTCGAGCTAAAGAACGATGAGGCCACATTGGAATACGAGTTGGTGATCACCGACATCATAATCAGACCAGGCACAATGTACTCCATGTAACTAAAACCGTTCATGTCGCCAATGCGAGAGCCAATCAAACTACCAAAAATGATGAAGTACAGCGTCATTGTAATCGCTGGCGGAACTAGCGTTTGTACCCAAATACGAGTAAAGCGATTGATTTCTTTGGTGAGCAGGCTGCAAAAAGCCGTCCAATATAACTTGTACATTATTGGTTACCTCCGCGAACGATGCTGACAAACAACTCTTCCAAGCGGTTCGCTTTGTTACGCATAGACAGAACTTTTACGCCATGTTCGGAAAGCTGACTGAATACTGAGTTCAACCCCTGGCTCTTATCCAGTTCAATTTCTAGCGAGCCATGTATCATAACCTGACTATTCACCCCTTTAAGCTCTGGCATCTCACCGTCAAACTCAACATCGAGAATGAAGGTTTCAACACGAAGCTTACCAAGCAGCGCTTTCATCGTCGTATTCTCAATAAGCTCACCTTTGTTGATGATACCGATATTGCGACACAACATTTCTGCTTCTTCAAGGTAGTGAGTCGTTAGAATGATAGTAATACCCTGCTCTTGGTTAATCTCTTTTAAGAAATCCCACATCGAGCGACGCAATTCGATATCGACACCAGCGGTTGGTTCATCAAGGATCAACAACTGTGGTTCATGCATTAAAGCGCGAGCAATCATAAGACGGCGCTTCATACCACCAGATAGATTACGCGCACGTTCTTTGCGTTTTTCCCACAAATCGAGCTTTGTCAGATACTTCTCGGCACGTTCTTTCGCCTGAATCTTTGACACGCCATAATAGCCAGCTTGCTGCATCACAATCTGTTCAACCGTCTCAAATTGGTTGAAGTTGAATTCTTGTGGCACCAAACCTAGGTTTTGCTTTGCTAGTTCAAGATGCGTATCAATGTCGTAACCAAAGACCTTGGTCGTACCTGAGGTTTTGTTTACCAAAGAAGAGATAATGCCAATCGTAGTGGATTTACCTGCACCATTTGGTCCTAAAAGCGCGTAGAAGTCACCTTTTTCTACTGTTAGGCTAATACCCTTCAACGCTTCAAATCCGCCCGCATAGGTCTTGCGAAGCTGTTCAATTTCTAATGCGTACATTGCGTAATAATTGCCATCTGTTGATGAATCGTGAATGCCAATACCGATAGAGAGTTGATATGACTCAGCGGTCAAAGCGGTATTGCACTGAAGTTGAATTAGTTTATCGTTGAATAACGATGAATACAAATAAACCTTTCTATAAAATTAGAAATAACTATAAATCCCCGATTCTGTATACTAAAAAGCGCCGCCAAACAACTTTGGCAGCGCTTTTAAAAAACAAAACAAGATTACATTGTTAGCATTTGATGCTCATCTGTTTCTACATGCTTTATCGCAGCATTCAATGCCTCATAACGGAACTTGTAAGTGTTCTGATCAGGGACTAAATCAATCACGTGGAACTTCTCTAATTGCTCACGTGTGCGTTGGTTTGGACACAACAAGTAAACTTCACACTCCGCATCCAACGCATCTTTGATCGCATTCTCAAGCGCTAAGCCTACCGTAACATCAATCATCGGCACATCAGTCAGATCGAGGATCATCACTTCGTAATCCGAAATACTGGAGTGTTGACGAGAAATGGCTTTCGAAACACTGAAGATCATTGGTCCAGACAAGTAGAAGAACAAGACTTTACCATTGGCTCGATCAAGCAGTCCTCGTTCACTGTCCGTAAGCGGAACATCATCTTCATCGGCATCACTGATGGCCTTAACTTGGCGTGCTTGCTCACGACTCAAACGCTCAATGATGATGATATTAGAAATAAATACCCCTAACCCCACAGCAACAATCAAATCAACAAAGACCGTCAGCAGCATGACGCCATACATAACCGCCATACCTGGGAAGCTCACCTTATGAGCACGTTGGATAAAACTCCAATCAAGAATATTGAAGCCAACATACACTGCAATACCCGCCAGCACAGCCATCGGGATAGGTTCGGTCAAGCCACTTGCAACCAAAACCACCAGCGCGAGAATCAGCGCACGAATAACACCAGACAAAGGGGAACGAGCCCCTACTTGGATATTGGTTACTGTACCCATTGTGGCACCAGCACCTGGTAAAGCGCCAAACAAACCAGAAATCATGTTTGCCAAGCCTTGACCACGTAGCTCCTTGTCTGAGTCATGCTCTTTACGTGTTAATGAATCACCGATTACCGCGGTTAATAGCGTATCAATACAACCCAACGTACCCAGAACTAATGCATCAATGACCATCTCGGTGAACATCGCAGGATCGATATGTGGCACGACCAAAGAAGGTAAGCCTGCGGGGATTTCACCAATTCGACGAATGTCTTCTGCATCAAACAAAATCACCGATAACAACGTAACCGCTACTAGCGCGACAAGTTGGGCGGGTACGTACTTACGATACTGCTTCGGAAAGAAGAATAAGATGCCTAACGTCAGCAAGCCCAAAAACAACTCGCTAAACTTCAGGTTAGAAATGGTGTCAGGCAATGCCGATAATGTGCCTAGAACCCCACCAGAAGGTGCTGCATGACCGAGTAAAGGCGACAACTGCAAGATAATCAGAATCACGCCAATCCCTGACATGAATCCCGAGATGACACTATAAGGCATGAGTGTCACGTATTTACCGAGTTTCAATGTACCAAGCACAATTTGAAACGCCCCCGCCATCATCACAACGGTGAATGTCATTGCCATTCCCGTCTCTGGGTACTTCGCCATCATGCTAGTCAACACGGCGGTCATGATCACTGTCATAGGACCGGTAGGCTCAGAAATCAGAGTGTTGGAACCACCAAACAGTGACGCGAAAAGCCCCACCATGATCGCACCCCATAAACCTGCTTCTGCGCCAGCGCCAGATGCGACACCAAAGGCTAACGCAAGAGGAAGTGAAATAATGGCAGTGGTGACGCCACCAAACAGATCCCCTTTCAAGTTGATATCCTTAAAGCGACTACCGAACATTGAATTTGCTCCCTGCATTAAAAAGACAAAATGCCATCAATCTAACAAATATTTCGTCAAAGAAAAAAACACAATAAAACCACGAATTCGCTAGGCTTATTCGCATACTGAATGATGTCTGCATATTTTATGATTTTCACAGCGAGAACTAGTCAGATGAGTCATCTTGAATGAATATTTAACGGGATCGAAATTGTAACATTGTGTATAGTTACAGCGCTGATCGCTTTATAAGCACTGATGAGTGGTTGGTTTTTTTAATTTTTAGGGAAGTAGATGTCAGATGCCGGAAATTAAACAATTATTCGAAAATAACTCTAAGTGGTCAGAAGAAATTAAATCTGATCGTCCAGAATACTTTGCAAAGCTTGCAGAAGGTCAGAAACCAGACTTTCTTTGGATTGGATGCTCAGACAGTCGCGTTCCTGCAGAGCGATTGACCGGTCTTTTCTCTGGCGAGTTATTTGTTCACCGAAACGTTGCGAACCAGGTCATCCACACTGACCTAAACTGCCTCTCTGTGGTGCAATACGCCGTGGACGTATTGAAAGTAAAACACATCATCGTATGTGGTCACTATGGCTGTGGTGGCGTTAACGCCGCTATTGATAATCCTCAACTAGGTCTTATCAATAACTGGTTACTTCATATCCGTGACCTTTACTTTAAACATCGCCCCTACTTAGACCAGATGCCTCTTGAAGACCGCGCTGACAAACTGGGTGAAATCAACGTCGCTGAGCAAGTCTATAACTTAGGCAACTCCACCATCATGCAAAATGCGTGGGAGCGTGGTCAGGACGTTGAGATCCATGGCGTAGTTTACGGGATTGAAGATGGTCGCCTTGAATACTTGGGCATTCGTTCAAACTCAAAAGAGACCGTGGAAGCCTCTTACCAAAAAGCGCTCTCAACCATTCTTAACTCAGACAACAAATTGCTTTGTCGCTGAGTTAAAAACATAAGCCGAACCAAATAAAAGAAAACGCCCGTTAATTGCTTAACGGGCGTTTTTTGTATTCTTCTATCAAGACTAATGACTACTCTTGAGGCACCACTTTACCAATGAACGGTAGATGACGGTATTTTTGAGCGTAGTCGATACCCACACCAACTACGAATTCATCAGGAATAGCAAAACCAACATAATCAACTGGCACTTCAACTTCACGACGTGATGGCTTGTCTAGCAGCGTACAAATCGCAATAGACTTCGGCTCACGTAGAGACAGGATTTCACGGATCTTGTTCAGTGTGTTACCTGTATCAATGATGTCTTCCACGATCAGTACGTCTTTGCCTTTGATGTCGTCATCAAGGTCTTTCAGGATACGTACGTCACGAGAGCTTTCCATCGTGTTACCGTAGCTAGAAGCGGTCATAAAGTCGACTTGGTGAGTCAGTTCGATTGCACGAGCCAAATCGGCCATAAATACAAATGAACCGCGTAGCAAACCAACCAGAACCAGATCTTCGCTACCTTGGTAACGTTCTGTAATTTGCTTGCCTAATTCACGAATACGTTCCTGAACTTCTTGCTCAGAAATCATGACTTCTACTGTATGTTTCATACTGTGCTCAATTTTCTTTGTGGGTTGAGGTAGGTCGTACGCAAACGATCACCTTATCTTGCGGCGTGTAGTGTAACACCCCACTCAATAGGTGGAAAGTCGCATCCCATTTCGTTGAATTCTTGGATGAAAGTCTTAATTTTAGAACTTATATCATTGAATGAAACATCAATAATGACATTACTGTCTATAAATTACGCATCAGATGTTGACCTTGCACATATGCACCATTACACTCATCAATGCTTTAAGCAACTATTAAAATAATCAATTAGGGGACTATCCCCAAAATATCAACTCAAATGGCAAGGAAAATGGATTATGGACTCAATTGCAAAGAGACCTCGTACTAGGCTTTCCCCTCTAAAACGTAAACAGCAACTAATGGAAATCGCTCTTGAAGTGTTTGCTCGTCGCGGCATTGGTCGTGGTGGTCACGCTGATATTGCAGAGATTGCTCAAGTTTCTGTTGCGACAGTATTTAACTACTTCCCAACTCGCGAAGACTTGGTGGATGAAGTTCTGAATCACGTGGTTCGTCAATTCTCGAACTTCTTATCAGATAACATCGACTTAGACATTCATGCACGCGAGAACATCGCTAACATCACTAACGCAATGATTGAACTAGTAAGCCAAGATTGCCATTGGTTGAAAGTTTGGTTCGAGTGGAGTGCATCAACACGTGATGAAGTGTGGCCACTATTCGTAACGACAAACCGCACCAACCAACTGCTGGTGCAAAACATGTTCATCAAAGCTATCGAACGTGGGGAAGTTTGTGACCAACATGAACCGGAACACTTGGCGAATCTGTTCCATGGTATTTGTTACTCTATCTTCGTACAAGCAAATCGCTCTAAGAGCGAAGCCGAGCTATCAACACTCGTTAGTGCTTACCTAGATATGTTGTGCATCTACAACCGCGATCACTAAGCTAAAACGCGAGTTTAACTAAATGAAAGGCTGACACTGGAGTGTTGGCCTTTTTCGTTTTAGACAGCTGCGAAGCTGGATTTTATTTTGCCTTTCTAGGAACAAGTTCAGCCAACCCCTTCTTAATCGAAACTCCTTTCATGATTATCCAAATACATACCTCTCGATTCCTTGGTGTTAAACCAAGAGATTTCCAACTATCAAGCACAATCGCCTAAAAGGAGACCTCATTCCCTCTTCAAGTTCCGCGCATAAAAAAACCGCTGACGAATCAGCGGTTTTTATCATTCAAGTTTTAAGACTCTCGGTCTTCAAAAGAAATTATTTTTTCTTTTTAACTGCTTTTTTGTTTGGAAGGTCAGTGATTGAACCTTCAAATACTTCAGCAGCTAGACCCACTGACTCGTGTAGAGTTGGGTGAGCATGGATAGTTAATGCGATATCTTCAGCATCACAACCCATCTCAATAGCTAGACCGATTTCACCAAGCAGTTCGCCACCGTTAGTACCAACGATTGCACCACCAATAACACGGTGAGTCTCTTTATCGAAGATTAGCTTAGTCATACCGTCTGCACAGTCAGATGCGATTGCACGACCTGATGCAGCCCATGGGAATGTTGCCACTTCGTAGTTGATGCCTTCAGCTTTCGCTTCTTTCTCAGTCTTACCAACCCATGCCACTTCTGGCTCAGTGTAAGCAATTGAAGGAATAACTTTAGGGTCGAAGTAGTGCTTCTTGCCAGAGATAACTTCTGCAGCAACGTGACCTTCATGCACACCTTTGTGAGCAAGCATTGGTTGACCAACTACGTCACCGATCGCGTGGATGTGAGGAACGTTAGTGCGCATTTGCTTATCAACGTTGATAAAGCCACGCTCGTCCACTTCAATGCCCGCTTTTTCAGCGTCGATAAGCGCACCGTTTGGTACACGACCGATAGCAACAAGAACCGCATCGTAGCGCTCAGCTTCTGCTGGTGCTTTTTTGCCTTCCATTGAAACGTAGATACCATCTTCTTTCGCTTCAACTGCTGTTACTTTCGTCTCAAGCATTAGCTTGAACTTGTCTTTAATACGCTTAGTGAAGACTTTAACGATGTCTTTGTCCGCAGCAGGGATAACTTGGTCAAACATCTCAACTACGTCTACTTTAGAACCTAGTGAGTGGTAAACCGTACCCATTTCTAGACCGATGATACCACCGCCCATGATAAGCAGCTTTTCAGGTACTTCTTTCAGCTCTAGAGCATCCGTTGAATCCCAAATACGTGGGTCTTCATGCGGGATGAATGGCAGTTTGATTGGGCGAGAACCCGCAGCAATGATAGCGTTGTCGAAGTTAACCGTTGTTGACTCGCCTTCGCCTTCTACAAGGATAGAGTTAGGACTTGTGAACTTACCGTAGCCGTTTACTACAGTAACATTACGCATCTTAGCCATACCGCTAAGACCGCCAGTCAGTTGATTTACAACTTTCTCTTTCCAGATACGGATTTTGCTGATGTCTGTTTGCGGTTCGCCAAACACAACACCGTGCTCAGCCATCGCTTTCGCTTCTTCGATAACTTTTGAAACGTGAAGAAGTGCTTTAGATGGAATACAACCAACGTTTAGACATACACCACCAAGAGTGCTGTAACGTTCAACTAGTACTGTTTCTAGACCTAAGTCCGCACAACGGAATGCAGCTGAGTAACCAGCAGGACCAGAACCAAGTACAACAACTTGGGCTTTAATTTCTTTGCTCATTGTGACCTCTTGTAGTCATTATCCCTAACAGGCTGAGTAGATGTTCTTAAATTATTAGGCTTTCAAACGATCAATATTTTACAGAGATGTTAACAGTGTGAAAGCAGCTTTAAGTTAGCCTGTGAGCTAGACAACAATTCATCTTTCAGATTCTGAACGATGTGAGAAATTGTCGTCTAAAAATAGTCTTTTATATAAAGAAGTAAGGTGACCCGAAAGCCACCTTAACTATTACTTTCTATATTACAGTACTAGGCGACGAATGTCTGATAGTGCACCGTTTAGGAAAGTAATGAAGCGTGCACCTTCTGCACCATCAATCACACGGTGGTCGTATGATAGAGACAGTGGAAGCTGTAGACGTGGTTCGAACTCTTTGCCGTTCCACACTGGCTTCATTTCAGATTTAGATACACCTAGGATACCTACTTCTGGCGCGTTTACGATTGGCGTAAACGCTGTACCGCCGATACCGCCAAGGCTAGAGATTGTGAAACAACCGCCTTGCATGTCAGCTGCCGTTAGCTTACCTGCACGTGCTTTCTTAGAAACTGCCATTAGCTCTTCAGATAGCTCGTAAATGCCTTTCTTGTTCACGTCTTTAAATACCGGAACAACAAGACCGTTTGGCGTATCTACTGCGATACCTACGTTCACGTACTTCTTAAGAATGATGCTTTCGCCATCTTCAGAAAGTGAAGAGTTAAACGCTGGGAACGCTTCTAGTGCTTTCGCTACTGCTTTCATGATGAACACAAGAGGAGTGATCTTCATGCCAGTGTCTTTCTTCGCTTCGATTGCATTCTGCTCTTTACGGAATGCTTCTAGCTCAGTGATGTCAGCGTTGTCCCACTGTGTAACGTGAGGGATCATTACCCAGTTACGGTGTAGGTTTGCACCAGAAATCTTCTTGATCTTAGAAAGCTTCTGAACTTCCGTCTCACCGAACTTGCTGAAGTCAACTTTTGGCCAAGGTAGTAGACCAAGCGCTGCGCCGTCGCCCTTACCAGATGCTGCCGCACCAGCGCCAGACTCAAGACGCTTAAGCGCATCTTTAACGTAAGCTTGAACGTCTTCTTTTAGGATACGGCTCTTACGACCAGTACCTTTAACCTTAGATAGGTTAACGCCAAATTCACGAGCAAGACGACGGACAACTGGAGACGCGTGTGCGTAGTCGTTGTTCTCTTGGAAATCGTTCGCTGCAGGTGCCGCTTCAACTTTTGCTGCTGGAGCAGGAGCCGCTGCAGGTGCTGGAGCTGCTGCTTGTGCAGGTGCTGCAACAGGAGCTGGAGCTGCGCCAGCTACTTCGAATACCATGATTAGAGAGCCAGTCGTTACTTTATCGCCAGCTGCAATCTTGATTTCTTTTACCGTACCAGCGAATGGAGCTGGAACTTCCATTGAAGCTTTGTCACCTTCAACAGTGATTAGAGATTGCTCTTCTTCTACTGTGTCGCCAACTTTAACCATGATCTCAGTAACTTCAACTTCGTCACCGCCGATATCTGGAACATTCACTTCTTTGTCAGCTGCTGCCGCTGGAGCTGCTGGAGCTTCTACTCGGTCCGACGCCTCGGCTGCTGGAGCCGCTGCTGCGCCTGAACCGGCAGTTTCGAATACCATGATTAGAGAACCAGTTGTTACTTTATCACCAGCAGCAACTTTGATCTCTTTTAGAGTACCAGCGAATGGTGCTGGAACTTCCATTGATGCTTTGTCGCCTTCTACCGTTAGAAGAGATTGCTCTTCTTCGATGCTGTCGCCAACTGCAACCATGATTTCAGTAACTTCTACTTCGTCGCCACCGATATCTGGAACGTGAACTTCTTTCAGTTCTGCCGCTGCAGGAGCTGCAACTGGTGCTGCTTCAACTGCTGGAGCTGCCGCAGGAGCCGCTTCTGCAGCGGCACCTTCAGCTTCGAAAATCATGATTAGAGAGCCAGTCGTAACAGAATCACCTTCTGCTACTTTGATTTCTTTAACGATACCTGCTTGAGACGCTGGAACTTCCATAGAAGCTTTGTCGCCTTCAACAGTGATAAGAGACTGCTCTTCTTCAACCTTGTCGCCAACGCTTACAAGAATCTCAGTAACTTCAACCTCATCCGCACCGATGTCAGGTACATTAATTTCGATTGCCATTGCTTATTTACCTTCTAGTTAAGCGCTGTATTAAGCGTAAAGTGGGTTTGTTTTTTCAGTGTCGATGTTGAACTTAGCAATCGCTTCAACGACGACTGACTTCTCAACATCACCACGTTTCGCTAGCTCAGTAAGAGCTGCAACAACTACGTAGCCCGCGTTAACTTCGAAGTGACGACGTAGGTTCTCACGACTGTCAGAACGACCGTAACCATCAGTACCAAGTACTTTGTAAGACTCAGAAGGCATGAACGCACGAACTTGCTCAGAGTAGTTCTTCATGTAGTCAGTCGCTGCGATTGCTGGCTCAGTACCCATTACTTGTGCAATGTAAGGTACTTTTGCTTCTGCTTCTGGGTGAAGCATGTTGTAACGCTCTGCGTCTTGACCGTCACGAGTTAGCTCGTTGAACGATGTTACAGAGAACACGTCAGATGCGATGCCGTACTCTTCGCTTAGGATAGTCGCTGCTTTACGTACTTCGTTCATGATAGTACCAGAGCCCATTAGCTGAACTTTAGACTTGTCACCTGCGTAAGACTCAAGCTTGTAGATACCCTTACGGATGCCTTCTTCAGCGCCTTCTGGCATTGCTGGCATTGCGTAGTTTTCGTTCATTACAGTTAGGTAGTAGAACACGTTCTCTTGGTTCTCACCGTACATGCGACGGATACCGTCTTGCATGATTACTGCAACTTCGTAAGCGAATGTTGGGTCGTAAGAGATACAGTTAGGAACTGTATTCGCCATGATGTGTGAGTGACCATCTTCGTGCTGTAGACCTTCACCGTTTAGCGTTGTACGACCTGCAGTAGCACCTAGTAGGAAACCACGAGCTTGTTGGTCACCAGCCATCCATGCCATATCACCTACACGTTGGAAACCAAACATTGAGTAGTAGATGTAGAACGGGATCATTGGTAGATCGTTCGTGCTGTATGACGTTGCTGCTGCAACCCATGAAGCCATTGAACCTAGTTCGTTGATACCTTCTTGTAGAACCTGACCTGAAGTTGCTTCTTTGTAGTAAGAAACGATGTCGCGATCTTGAGGTGTGTAGTTCTGACCGTGCGGGTTGTAAATACCGATCTGACGGAATAAACCTTCCATACCGAACGTACGAGCTTCGTCACAGATGATAGGAACGATGTTCTTACCAATGTTCTTGTTCTTAAGCAGGATATTAAGAGTACGAACGTAAGCCATTGTTGTAGAGATATCACGCTTCTGCTCACTTAGTAGCGGAGCGAACTCTTCTAGCTCAGGTGTTTTGAATTCTTGAGTGAACTTAGGTAGACGCTGTGGCGTGTAACCTTTTAGTTCTTTACGACGAGCGTGTAGGTATTCGTACTCCGCTGTACCTTCTTCAAGTTTCAGGTATGGAAGTTCTTTCACTGCTTCGTCAGTTAGGATGTCTTGAAGACCTAGACGATCACGTAGGTGTAGTACGTGAGTCATATCCATCTTCTTAACTTGGTGCGCGATGTTCTTACCTTCAGCCGCTTCACCCATGCCGTAACCTTTAACAGTCTTCGCTAGGATTACTGTTGGACGACCTTTAGTTTCTGCTGCGTTTTTGTAAGCTGCGTACAGTTTAGAAGACTCGTGACCACCGCGCTTAAGTGCGAAGATTTCGTCATCAGTCATGTCTGCAACTAGTGCTGCAGTCTCTGGGTACTTACCAAAGAAGTGTTCACGTACGTAAGCACCGTCTTTAGATTTAAATGTTTGGTAGTCACCATCTACAGTTTCGTTCATCAACTGTAGAAGCTTGCCTGTTGTATCTTTAGCAAGTAGAGCATCCCAGTTGCTACCCCAGATAACTTTAACAACGTTCCAGCCAGCGCCTTTGAATAGACCTTCTAGCTCTTGGATGATGCTACCGTTACCCATTACAGGACCGTCTAGACGCTGTAGGTTACAGTTGATTAGGAATGTTAGGTTGTCTAGTTTCTCACGCGCAGCGAAAGAAAGTGAACCACGTGATTCTGGCTCATCCATTTCACCGTCACCTAGGAACGCGTATACACGCTGTGCAGACGTGTCTTTCAGACCACGACCGTCTAGGTACTTAAGGAAACGCGCTTGGTAGATCGCAGAAATTGGACCAAGACCCATAGATACTGTTGGGAACTGCCAGAACTCAGGCATCAATTTAGGGTGCGGGTATGATGGGATACCTTTACCGTCTACTTCTTGACGGAAGTTGTCTAGCTGCTCTTCAGTTAGACGACCTTCAACGAATGCACGAGCGTAGATGCCCGGAGAGATGTGACCTTGGTAGTAAACTAGATCGCCACCGTCCGTCTCATTTGGAGCGCGGAAGAAGTGGTTGAAACAAACTTCGTAGAACGCCGCTGCTGACTGGTAAGAAGCCATGTGACCACCTAGGTCTAGGTCTTTCTTAGAAGCACGCAATACGATCATGATTGCGTTCCAGCGAATAATCGAACGAATACGACGCTCAAGAGTTACGTCACCAGGGTAAGCTGGTTCTTGTGCTGCTGGAATAGTGTTGATGTAGTTTGTGTTGATGCCAGTTGGCATATCAACGCCGTCTAGACGTGCTTTTTCTAGAACGGTTTCTAGTAGAAACTGTGCACGTTCTACACCTTCTTCACGAACAACTGATTCAAGGGCTTGCAGCCAATCTTGAGTTTCCAGTGCATCTACGTCATGCTTCATGTCAGACATGGCGATCTATCCTTCTGTTGGTTGGATCTACTTATTTAAGTAAGCGGTTCTTGTATTAAGAATCGTTACCTTGCTGAATTCGACGCAGAGAACGCTCTCGTCGAGACTCTTCTCGAGTCAAATCCAACAATGTTTCTTCAATATAAGCTAAATGTGAGTGAGACATTTCACGTGCCTTTTCAGGCTGACCAGAAACAATCGCATCCACGATATTAGCTCTGTGTTTACTTACTTTATCGACCACTTCATCGCGGCGATGTAAGAGCTTTAGATTCTGTAGAACATTTTGCTCAAGCAAAGGCGCAAGGCTGCGAACAATATGAAGCAGGACGACATTGTGTGCCGCTTCAGTCAAAGCAATCAGAAACTGCATCACTGCAGCGGCTTCTGCCTCAACGTTATCGCCTTTTTGCTCTTCGCTAATTTGATTCAAACAAGCTTGAATGCGTGCAAAATCTTCATCGGTACCACGCAAAGCTGCAAAGTACGCTGAAATCCCCTCCATCGCATGGCGCGATTCAAGTAGGTCTAACTGCGTTTCTGAGTGAGTCGACAACAAGTTCAACAACGGATCTGAAAAGCTTTTCCAGATGTTTTCACTAACGAATGTGCCACCGCCTTGACGACGAGTAAGCAAACGCTTTGCTTCTAAGCGTTGAATGGCTTCACGGACAGATGGACGAGACACATCGAACTGCTTAGCGAGTTCGCGCTCTGGTGGCAACTGCTGCCCCGGAGACAATGTTCCTTCCACAATCAACCTTTCTAGCTCTTGTTCAATAACATCAGAGAGCTTTGGCTGACGAATCCTTTGATAAGCCATAATTTATTGTTCTTCTACTCTTGCAGGTAATTGGTAATACCAATTTTAAGATGGTGCAGAAATTAACATAATTAAAACGCCACTGTCCAGCCAAAAATTGACCTAAATCATAGAATGGACTTACAACCAACACTCTGATAACAATCGACTATTAAAACAGCAATAAAATTGGTCTTACCAATTACATAAACAAAACAGATGGGAGCTCTGCGTGCTAGTAATTTTGATCAACAAAAACAAAAAATGACAAAATTATCCGTACATTTTTTCACCAACCGCTGTTTTGAGCGTTCAAAATGTAGTTAACTTTTAACAAGCATTCATATTTCTCGTATCAAAAAAAGGCATACTTGAGTGTATGCCTTATTTATTTCTGTTTTTTGAATTTACACTTTCGCTACAAGTTAGCGTTGTATTTGTTGCCTGAACTTGACCCAGTCAAAGCTTAGACCAGGATCGGCTTTTCTCAAGGGAGCGATATACTGATGCCCCGTGATTCGGGGTAAGGTGATTTTGGGGTAAGAATGCATGACCGCATGAGCCAAAGCCGTAAGTGATTGATATTGCTCTTCTGTATAAGCCACAAACTCAGTGCCTTCTAACTCAATACCAATCGAATAGTCATTGCAACGTTCACGACCAGCAAAGCTAGATTGCCCTGCATGCCAAGCTCTATCTAAAAACGAAACAAACTGAACAATTTCGCCATTACGCTTTATTAAGCAATGTGCCGAAACGCCCATTTTGTGAATTACTTCAAAAAATGGATGTGCTTTAGGATCGAGATTGCCAGTAAAAAAGTCCTCTATATATGAACCACCAAACTGCCCTGGCGGCAAACTGATGTTGTGAACCACCAGCAGAGAGATGTCATCTTTGTCTGAACGAGCATCAAAGAATGGCGATGGAACATGCTTTGCTTGCGTCAACCAACCATTCTCGATTTTTAGGCACATATCAACCTCTCTACTTTGCAAATTAACTGCTGAAATTATTGACACCGGAGAGTATCATTCGTTGCCATCTCCCTTTCAAGACAAGATTTGCGATGAAGAACACACACAACAGCCAAGAACGCCTAGAATACCTTAAGCAACAGCTTCCATTAGAAATCACTCGTGCCGTAGCCGATACCCTAAAAGAAGACCTAGGTGGCACATTGGATGCAGACAAAGACATCACCGCATCGCTTATCCCAGCAGACGCCATTAACACAGCAACCATCATTACTCGTGAACACGGTGTATTTTGTGGTCAAGCATGGGCAGATGAAGTATTTAAACAACTGGGTGGCAAAGTCGCGATCGAATGGCATGTAAAAGATGGCGACAAGGTTGAACCAAACCAAACACTTTGCACACTGACTGGTTCTGCTCGTGATTTGCTCACTGGCGAGCGCAACGCAATGAACTTTATTCAAACCCTTTCAGGTTGCGCGACTATTACCGCTGAGTACGCAGAGAAAATTGCTCACACTGAGTGCCGCCTATTAGATACTCGTAAAACCATTCCGGGCTTACGCAGTGCGCTAAAATACGCAGTAGCCTGTGGCGGTGGTTTCAACCATCGTATCGGTGTATTCGATGCCTACCTTATTAAAGAAAACCACATCATTGCATGTGGCGGGATCACTCAAGCGATTACCACAGCAAAATCGTTGAACCCAGGTAAACCAGTTGAAGTGGAAACGGAAAGCTTGGACGAGCTAAAAGAAGCGATTGAAGCAGGTGCAGATATCATCATGCTCGATAACTTCACTACAGATATGATGCGTGAAGCAGTCGCTATCAATTCAGGACGTGCTGCGTTAGAAAACTCTGGCAACGTGACTCTAGAAACCATCGCTGAATACGCAGAAACGGGCGTAGATTACATCTCGGTGGGCGCTTTAACTAAGCACCTAAAAGCGATGGATCTTTCGATGCGCTTCAAGTAATCCAAACTAAATAAGCAAAAGTAATTCTCGTTAACTCATAGAGTTACTCCATTAAACACCAATAAAGAGCCGCACGGCTCTTTATTTTTATCCACATAAAAAATAACACCACTCGCAAAACCTTGCATGCAATATGCAACTTGAGTGTAAAGATTTTTATCTCAGTCGAGAGCTTCTCCCTTCCCAGTTTTCTCTTTCCCCTACTCTTTTTACTCTTCTGCCCCATGCATAAGCATTAACTAAATTTATCTTAAGGAAACAAGATGAAAACGAATAAACAGAAGAAGCAGCAGGGTTTTACTCTAATTGAATTGATGATCGTGGTAGCGGTTATTGGTGTTTTAGCAGCGATTGCAATGCCACAATACCAAAAGTATGTAGCTAAAAGTGAAGTTGCATCTGTTTTAGCAACATTGACAGGAGCTAAAACTAATGTAGAAGCTTACACGGTAGAGAACGGTTTATTTCCAGATGGCTCAGCTTCTGATGCAACACCAACGGCCCTAGGGGTTCCATCAATGCATTTAGGAACTGTAGCTTTTACAGACCAAAGTACTGATGGAGGCAAAATTTCTTTTACATTTGCAACAACAGCTAGTGCGGGTGTTAGTGCTTTAGTTTCAGGGAAAAAACTGACTCTTACGCGAACGGCAACATATGGAGGATGGGATTGCTCATCATCTGATTTGGATAGCGAATTGCTTCCTAAAACTTGTAAATAATGCTAACCAACCTTTCAACGGTTCTTCGCCAAGCTGGAATACTGACCTTTTCCCAAGAAGAATCGTTACTTGAGCAAGCAAAAGCTTCTGGCATTTCGATGCCGGAGGCTTTACTCAGTTCTGGCTTTTTCCAATCACATGAATTGACTGAGCACCTTAGCTCCATCTTTGGGCTTTCCTGCACATCACTCAGTCAGTATGAGTACTCGTCGCTGTGCCAAAAGCTTGGCTTACGCGATCTGATCACTCGACATAATGCCTTGCCACTCAATCGCACATCTTCCACATTAATACTCGCAGTTGCAGACCCAACTAACTTACAAGCGGAAGATGACTTTCGTTTTGCTACCGGTTTACAAGTCGAGCTTGTTCTGGCGGATTTTAAAGAACTCACCGCAGCTATTCGTCGTTTATATGGTCGTGCACTCGGTCAAGAAAAGTCCGGTCTTAAAGAAATCAACCAAGATGAACTGGCAGGTCTCGTTGATATTGGTGAGGATGAAATTGAGAACATTGAAGATCTCAGCCAAGATGAATCGCCTGTCAGTCGTTATATTAACCAAATTCTGCTCGACGCCGTTCGTAAAGGGGCTTCCGATATTCACTTCGAGCCCTATGAAAGCATGTATCGAGTGCGTTTGCGTTGCGATGGCATCTTGATCGAAATTCAACAGCCTCCGAGCCATTTAAGCCGCCGCCTTTCCGCACGTATAAAAATCCTATCTAAGCTTGATATCGCTGAGCGCCGTTTACCACAGGATGGTCGTATCAAGCTCAAATTAAACCAAGACACCGCGATTGACATGCGAGTCTCCACGCTGCCAACTCTGTTTGGGGAGAAAATCGTACTACGTTTGCTCGACAGCAGTTCTGCAGCATTAGATATCAATAAACTCGGATACAGCGATCATCAAAAGCAATTGTATTTAGAAGCACTGCGCCGCCCACAAGGCATGATCCTAATGACAGGACCAACGGGCAGCGGCAAAACGGTTTCTCTTTACACTGGTTTGAGCATTCTCAATAAAACCGAGATTAACATTTCCACCGCTGAAGACCCCGTTGAGATCAACTTACCCGGCATTAACCAAGTTCAAGTTCAACCTAAGATCGGCTTTGGCTTTGCAGAAGCGCTTCGCTCTTTCTTGCGTCAAGATCCCGATGTAGTCATGGTGGGTGAGATCCGAGATCTCGACACGGCAGAAATCGCGATCAAAGCGTCACAAACCGGACACTTAGTCCTTTCTACCCTGCATACCAACTCCGCCGCCGAGACGGTCATTCGCTTATCAAATATGGGGGTAGAAAGCTTTAACCTCGCATCCTCTCTTAGCTTGATCATCGCTCAGCGTTTAGCACGAAAGCTTTGTCCACATTGCAGACAACCTCAAGAACCTAACAGCCAACTTCAACATATTGGAATTACCAGCACTGAAGATATCTTCCAAGCGAATCCTGATGGTTGTAACGAATGCACCCAAGGATACTCTGGTCGCACTGGCATTTACGAAGTGATGAAGTTTGATGAATCCCTGTCAAATGCGCTCATCAAAGGCGCTTCAGTACATGAATTAGAAAAGCTAGCGATTGCCAATGGTATGCAGACTCTACAAATGTCCGGCATTGAAAAGCTCAAACAAGGCGTCACCAGCTTTAGTGAGCTGCAACGCGTTCTCTATTTTTAACTTCTCAGATTTTATTAGGCAGTTACTTACACTATGAAAACCATCGCTCCACAACTTAAGAACTACCGTTGGAAAGGCATTAATAGCTCGGGTAAAAAAACCTCTGGTAATGTGCTCGCAATGACAGAAGTCGAGGTAAGAGAGCGCCTTGATGCTCAGCACATCAAGATAAAAAAACTCAAAAAAGGCAGTATTTCTTTTATCACCAAGATAAGTCATCGAGTAAAAGGCAAAGACATTACGGTGTTTACTCGTCAAATCGCCACCATGTTGATGACTGGCGTCCCTATTGTTCAGGCACTCAAGTTAGTTTCAGAGAACCATAAAAAAGCTGAAATGAAGTCGATTCTAATGAGTGTGACGCGAGCGGTAGAAGCAGGGACACCGATGTCGAAAGCCATGCGTACCGCTAGCACGCACTTTGATCCACTTTACACCGACTTAATAGCAACAGGTGAGCAGTCCGGTAACTTATCCCAAGTCTTTGAGCGTCTGGCAACCTACCGAGAAAAAAGCGAGCAGTTGCGTGCAAAGGTTATTAAAGCGCTCATTTACCCGGCGATGGTGGTATTAGTAGCACTTGGGGTTTCTTATTTAATGCTGACAAAGGTTATTCCTGAGTTTGAAAAAATGTTTACAGGTTTTGGTGCCGAATTACCCGCCTTCACCCAGATGGTACTCAACCTTTCTGCTTGGACCCAAAATTGGGGTCTCTTCATTGGGCTGAGCTTTGTGAGCTTACTCATTTCTGGCAAAATCATGTCACAACGCTCCGACTCATTTCGTCTTTTGACTGCACGGTCGAGTTTAAGAGTACCTATTTTAGGACCAGTTTTATCCAAAGCTGCCATTGCGAAGTTTAGCCGTACTTTGGCGACCAGTTTTAGCGCAGGTATTCCTATCCTAACCGCCTTGAAAACTACCTCAAAAACCTCTGGTAACATGCACTATCAATTGGCAATCGAAGAGGTATATCGAGATACTGCCGCTGGTATGCCAATGTACATTGCCATGCGTAACTGTAACGTCTTCCCAGAATTGGTATTGCAAATGGTCATGATTGGTGAAGAGTCAGGTCGCTTAGATGACATGCTCAACAAGATAGCCGCTATTTATGAGTTCGAAGTCGATAACACCGTCGACAACCTAAGTAAGATTTTGGAACCGTTGATCATTGTTTTTCTGGGTGTCGTTGTCGGTGGTTTGGTGACAGCAATGTACTTACCAATCTTTAACTTGATGAGCGTATTGGGATAGAATGATCCTTTAGCAAATTAATTCTATCAAAACAGCACCTTGCTCGTTTGATTTACCGCTCAAGAGACTGATATGGAAGTATTCCAGTACTACCCATGGCTATTCGTTGTATTTACCGCTATTTTTGGTTTGATCGTGGGTAGTTTCCTCAACGTAGTTATTTACCGTTTACCTAAGATCATGGAACTAGAATGGCGACGCGAGTGCGCTGAATCATTCCCTGAATATAAGATCGAGCCACCAAAAGAGACATTAACCTTAAGCGTGCCACGTTCATCTTGTCAGCAATGCGGTACACATATCCGCATTAGAGACAATATCCCTGTGATTAGTTGGCTATTACTAAAAGGTAAATGCCACAACTGCCAATCACCTATCAGTGCCCGTTACCCTCTTATCGAACTGCTTACCGCTTTTTGTTCGGGTTTTATCGCTTTTCATTTCGGTTTTAGCTACTTCACTGTGGCGCTGGTTTTCTTTACCTTTGTATTGATTGCTGCCACATTTATCGACCTTGATACCATGTTGCTGCCAGACCAACTCACACTGCCATTGATGTGGGCGGGTATTGCTCTTGCTCTTGCCGGTATCAGCCATGTAAGTCTTCAAGATTCTATTATTGGAGCAATGGCAGGCTACTTATGTCTTTGGAGTGTTTATTGGTTATTCAAACTCCTCACAGGCAAAGAGGGAATGGGCTATGGCGACTTTAAACTCCTTGCTGCATTAGGAGCTTGGCTGGGCTGGCAATCTCTGCCGATGATCATTTTACTTTCTTCGGTAGTAGGCGTCATTTTTGGTCTTATCCAGCTGCGCTTGCAAAAGCAAGGTATCGAAAAAGCCTTTCCTTTTGGTCCTTACCTTGCAATTGCAGGATGGGTGAGCCTAATTTGGGGCAATCAAATCCTCAACTGGTACTTTACGTCGATTCTAGGAGTGTAAATGGCTTTTGTTATTGGCCTAACCGGCGGTATTGCGAGCGGCAAAACCACCGTGGCAAACCTATTCAAACAGCAGTTCAAAATAGACATCGTTGACGCTGATATTGTGGCTCGTGAAGTCGTAGAGCCAGGCACACCTGGACTTAATGCCATCATTGAGCACTTTGGCACTGATATTGTCCGAGCGGATCAAACACTTGATAGAGCCAAATTGAGAGAAAAAATCTTCTCTAACCCAGAGGAGAAAGCATGGGTGAATGGGTTATTGCACCCAATGATTCGCGAAAAGATGATCGAAGACTTGGAGCAAGTCACATCAGACTACGCTCTTTTAGTTGTACCTTTATTGGTAGAAAACAAGCTCGATAGTTTGTGCGATCGTGTACTTGTTGTTGATGTCGATCCACAAACCCAGATCTCAAGAACGGTAAAACGCGATAACGTGAGCGAAGAGCAGGCAAAAGCTATCTTGGCATCTCAAGCATCTCGTGAACAACGACTTGCTCTGGCAGATGATGTGGTTAAGAATAATCCAGATGACCCAGATCTTTTGCTTCAAATCACAGATTTACACGAAAAGTACCTAGCCATGTGTAAGAAAAATCTGCGAAAATAGGAATGAAACTCACCAAGGCTACTGTCGATGACCACGCACAAATTTGAACATCCGCTAAATGAAAAAACTCGTATTTATTTAAGAGTTGAGTCTTTGCTGCGTCAGGCTCATCTAGCCTCTGGTTTTGCTGACAATCATCAGTATCAACTGTTCTTCCGTGCACTCTTCGATATGATCGAGATCTTTGAGCAAATTCAATTAAAAAGCGAACTGGCAAAAGATCTTGAAAAGCAACGTTTAGCTTATCGCAATTGGCTTAATGTCGATGGTGTCGATCAGCAAGCCCTTAGCGAACTCTTAAAAGAGATCGACGTAGTCCATAGCCAACTGATGACTGCTGAGCGTTTTGGTCAGGCACTTAAAGAAGATCGCTTCTTAAGTTCAATTCGCCAACGCTTTAACTTACCTGGAGGGTCATGTTGTTTTGATCTTCCTGCGTTGCACTACTGGCTTCATTTACCTATTGAGCGTAAAAAACACGATGCAGAACAGTGGCAAGCGAGTTTAAAACCTTTGTCTGATGCCTTAGCACTCTGGCTCAAGCTGACTCGCGAAACAGGACATTTCAAAGCACAAATCGCTCGCACTGGATTCTTCCAAAGCGACGCGGACGAAGCCAATATCCTGCGTTTACACATTCCAATGGAATACGGTGTCTACCCGATGATCTCGGGTCATAAAAACCGTTTTGCCATCAAATTCATGGCTTTTGAAAGCGGTCAAGCTTGTACTCAAGACGTTGAGTTTGAACTCGCTGTTTGTAGCTAAGCGCAACTCGCACTACTATTGCCATAACACCTTTGAACACCGAATAAATAGGACGAATGACGATGTCTAAAATTACAGTCGTTCCATGCCCACAATGTGGTGCCGACGTAGAGTGGGGAGAGCAAAGTCCTCACCGCCCTTTCTGTAGCAAACAGTGCCAAATGATTGATTTTGGCGAATGGGCTGACGAAGAAAATACCATTCCTGGCGCACCAGATATGTCGGACAGTGATGGTTGGTCTGAAGACCAATACTAAGAAGCTAGAACTCAGAAACGAGAGCACCACGCTTCGAGAATAAAAAGAAGGGTTGATGTGAGAACATCGGCCCTTTTTGTTTTTTATTACGCCGAAAGAGAGATTCCGACAATGCGCATTCGTCGCTTTCGGGAATGACACCGTTTGGGTTCATTTGTTTTTTATTCGTCATCCTCAAGAGCGAGGGACGAGCGAGTTGGGGATCCCTTTTTTACTCTCTCGCAGGACAAATGCCGCTCACTAACCGAAGCGCTCCACTATATCAGAGCAAGTATTCCTGATTCTCGAAGCATAACGTCCTTTTTCGCGCATAAAAAAACGGAGCCCAAATGGGCTCCGTTTACTATGAGAACGCTAGTTATAGCATTACTTCTTAGCAAGTTTCTCTTTGATACGAGCAGACTTACCAGAACGCTCACGTAGGTAGTACAACTTGGCACGACGTACTGCACCACGGCGTTTAACTTCGATGCTATCAACGATTGGAGAGTGTGTTTGGAACGTACGCTCAACACCTTCACCGTTAGAGATCTTACGTACAGTGAAAGCAGAGTGAAGACCACGGTTACGGATTGCGATTACAACGCCTTCGAAAGCCTGTAGACGCTCACGGTCACCTTCTTTAACTTTAACCTGAACTACAACAGTGTCACCTGGTGCAAATTTAGGTAGGTCTGATTTCATTTGCTCTTCTTCAAGAGCCTTGATGATGTTACTCATTTTTTAAATTCCTAGAATAAACTGATACTAAATAAATTAGGTTACTTTGCACTATGTTCACTAATGAACTCAGCAAGTAATTGTTCCTGTTCGTCAGTCAGAGCTAGGTTTTCCAGGAGCTCTGGTCTTCTAAGCCAAGTTCGGCCCAGCGACTGTTTTAGTCGCCATTGACGAATGTCCTTGTGATTGCCTGACATCAGTACCGCTGGTACTTCTTTGTCATCCAATACTTCTGGACGCGTATAGTGAGGGCAATCTAACAAACCATTTGCAAAAGAATCTTCTTCTGCTGACGCGAAATCCCCTAGTACACCCGGAACAAACCGAGAGACAGAATCGATTAACGTCATGGCAGGTATCTCACCACCCGTCATCACAAAATCCCCAATCGACCATTCTTCGTCGACTTCAGATTGAATGATGCGCTCATCTACCCCTTCGTAACGACCACAAATCAGAAGTAAATTCTCATTCGTTGCCAGTTCTTCAACGCCTTTCTGGTCGAGCTTACGACCTTGAGGAGAAAGGTAAATGACTTTCGTCTTACCCGGTGAGGCTGCTTTCGCGGTATGAATGGCATCGCGCAAAGGCTGAACCATCATTAACATACCAGGACCACCACCGTAAGGTCGGTCATCGACAGTGCGATGTTTGTCATGAGTGAAATCACGAGGATTCCAAGTCTCAATCGACAAAAGACCTTTTTTAACCGCTTGACCTGTTACCCCAAAATCAGTAACAGAACGGAACATTTCAGGAAAAAGGCTAATAACGCCAACCCACATGTTGATCTCGCTCTGTAATTTTGGAGATTAGAATCCAGGATCCCAGTCAACTTCGATCCGTTGAGCTTCGCGATCAACTTTGATGATCACTTGCTCTTCAAGGAACGGGATTAATCGTTCCTTTTGCCCGAAAGCATCTTTTAGATTTGCTTTAACAACCAGAACATCGTTTGAGCCAGTTTCTAGAATGTCAGATACGACACCGAGATCGTAACCTTTAGTGGTTACTACTTGCATCCCAAACAATTCACGCCAGTAGAACTCATCTTCTGACAATTCAGGTAGTACCGCAGGGTCAATAGCAATCTCAAAGTTCGTCAGTAAGTGTGCGTCTTCACGAACTTCCAGACCTTCAAGCTTAGCCACCATACCTTTGTTATGGCGCTTCCAGCTTTCTACTTTGAACTCAACCCACGTACCCTTTTGGTTAATAAACCAAGGGCTGTAATCGAAAATGCTTTCAGCATTGTCTGTGTAGGAAAAAACTTTAAGCCAACCACGAATGCCGTAAGTAGCACCAAACTTGCCTACAACAATCTTTTCGTTGCTCATTGTTTCTTTACCTTTCATCGACATAAACTAGTTTCTACTTCTAAAGTAAAAATTAAGCCGCTTTTTGAGCGTCTTTAACTAGCTTAGCAACGCGGTCAGATAGAGACGCGCCTTGACCAACCCAGTGGTTAACGCGGTCTAGGTCTAGACGTAGACCTTCTTCTTGACCTTGTGCAGTTGGGTTAAAGAAACCAACTTTCTCGATGAAACGGCCAGTTGCAGCGTTGCGGCTGTCCGCTACTACGATTTGATAAAATGGACGCTTCTTAGCGCCGTGACGTGCCAAACGAATGGTTACCATGTCGTCCTCTTTGCTTTCTCAAAAATAAAATTAACCCCAACAATCATCCAAAAAACTGAATAATCTGGGGTCTCGTGCCAAAATAAAGCTCCGGAATTTTACTCTTATCCCGGAGCAATGCAAGGGGTTTAGTTACTTTTTCACCAACATAAATTGAAATCCAAGTTTGTGACGTAGCTAACACCCTGAAACTAAAGTCTAGGCAATCGTTTAACGACCAAATGGGTTGAAGCCACCGCCTCCGCCCATGCCACCCATCATGCCTTGCATGTTACGCATCATGCCTTTCATGCCGCCCTTCTGCATTTTCTTCATCATCTTCTGCATTTGGGTGAACTGTTTCAGCAGACGGTTAACGTCTTGAACCTGAACACCAGACCCCGCAGCGATACGTTTCTTGCGCGACCCTTTGATGATTTCTGGGCGTTGACGTTCTTTCATTGTCATTGAGCTGATGATCGCTTCCATTTGCTTGAACATCTTGTCATCAACTTTGTCTTTCACGTCTGATGGTAACTGAGACATGCCTGGAAGCTTGTCTAGCATGCCCATCATGCCACCCATGTTTTGCATTTGACCCAACTGTTCACGGAAGTCTTCAAGGTCGAAGCCTTTCTTCTCTTTGAACTTCTTCGCTAGCTTCTCTGCTTTGTCTTGGTCAACATTGCGTTGTAGGTCTTCAATCAGTGACAGTACATCACCCATGCCTAGAATACGCGATGCAACACGATCAGGGTGGAATGGTTCTAGTGCGTCGGTTTTCTCACCCACACCGAGGAATTTGATTGGCTTACCCGTAATGTGACGAACTGATAGCGCCGCACCACCACGTGCGTCACCATCCACTTTAGTCAGAATCACACCAGTTAGTGGTAGCGCATCACCGAATGCTTTTGCTGTGTTCGCCGCATCTTGACCTGTCATTGCATCAACAACGAACAGTGTTTCAACCGGGTTAATCGCTGAGTGAAGATCTTTAATCTCACCCATCATTTCTTCATCGATAGCCAAACGACCAGCGGTATCGACAATTAATACGTCGTAGAATTTCTTCTTTGCGTGGTCAATTGCTGCATTAGCAATATCAAGTGGCTTTTGATCTGGTGAAGATGGGAAGAAATCGACACCGATGTCTGATGCTAGGGTTTCTAGCTGCTTAATCGCTGCAGGACGGTAAACGTCGGCAGACACAACCAAAACTTTCTTCTTATCACGCTCTTTTAGAAGCTTAGATAGCTTACCTACCGATGTAGTTTTACCCGCACCTTGTAGACCCGCCATCAAAAGCACTGCTGGCGGCTGCGCTGCTAGGTTCAGTGCTTCATTAGATTCACCCATTACCGCTTCAAGCTCAGCTTGAACGATCTTGATGAACTCTTGACCTGGCGTTAGGGATTTAGAAACTTCTACGCCCACCGCTTTTTCTTTAACGCGGTTTACAAATTCACGTACAACAGGAAGCGCAACGTCCGCTTCCAATAGTGCCATGCGTACTTCACGTAGGGTTTCTTTAATGTTGTCTTCGGTCAGACGACCTTTGCCACTGATATTCTTCAGTGTTTTGGATAATCGATCCGTTAAATTCTCAAACATCTTTGTCTCTTCGCTAAAATGGCGATTAATTAGTGTGAGTATACCTTAGCCAACGTCACAGTCATACCCGAACACAGCTCTTATCCTTAACTTGAGGGCTAACTCGTTAATTTCAATATCTCATCTCTCGTGATTGATGAGGCATAGCCCCAAAGAGTAATGCAAGGTATAATTTTCACCATTGTGCACAATAACTCTTAAGATTCATGGATAGCTTAATTGCCATCGCAGCCGCCATTCTTTACGTTCTGGCAATTGCGACCATCATTCCCGGACTCTCTCAACAGTCAGGAATTAAAGCGAAAACCGTATTTGCCAGCGCGGCATGTGCGTTGGTTTTTCACGCTTGGATTCTGAGTGATCTGATTTTCGACGGTTCAGGGCAAAACCTCAGCATTCTTAATGTCGCCTCTCTTATCAGCTTTATTATCTCACTGGTGATGAGCGTTGCGATGTTGAAGAACCGCTTGTGGTTCCTTCTTCCTGTGGTTTATAGCTTTGCTGCCATCAATTTAACTGCTGCTACTTTCTTACCAAGCACTTTTATTAAGCATTTAGAGAACGACCCTAAGCTACTTATACACATTTCATTTGCGCTCTTTTCCTACGCAACTTTAACTATCGGTGCCCTATACGCACTGCAACTTGCGTGGCTCGACCACAAACTAAAAGCCAAGAAGTCGTTAGCAATTAATCCGAATTTGCCACCTTTGATGATGGTAGAGCGTCAACTGTTCAAGATTATTTTGATTGGTAACTTGCTCCTAACGGGAACCTTAATTACTGGTTTTGTTTTTGTACAAGACATGTTTGCTCAAGGAAAAGCTCATAAAGGTATCCTTTCTTTCATCGCTTGGGTTGTGTACTCAATTCTACTTTGGGGGCATTACCAGAAAGGCTGGCGAGGCAAGAAAGTGACATGGTTCGCGGTAGCAGGGGCGACCTTGTTAACCTTAGCGTACTTCGGTAGTCGCTTTGTGAAAGAAATCATCTTAAGTTGATGTTCTCCATCTATAAAATGCAATTAATAAGGAGCCTAGGGCTCCTTATCCTTTATATTAAAGGGCAAATAAAATAGAGTAACCCTTATTGCATTGACTTAATGGCCAAGCTCGGTCATAAATTAACCAAACACATACAAGGAACAGCAGCGTTTTGGACGACATATCTACGGGTATCTTATTTGCGCTACTCGCGTGTCTTATCGTCATATCAGGTTACTTCTCCGGTTCAGAAACAGGGATGATGTCTTTGAACCGATACCGCTTAAAGCACTTAGCCAATAATGGGCATAAAGGGGCGAAGCGAGTCGAAAAACTACTAGACCGCCCAGATCGACTGATTGGTCTTATTCTTATCGGTAACAACCTCGTCAATATTCTCGCGTCTGCCATCGCGACCATTTTAGGTATGCGGTTATACGGAGACTTAGGGGTTGCGATTGCCACTGGCGCACTCACCATGGTTGTCCTTGTGTTTGCAGAAGTCACACCGAAGACCATCGCCTCGCTTTACCCTGAGCGCGTCTCTTACGCGAGCAGCATTCTCCTCACCATTCTAATGAAAATTCTGTCACCTCTGGTGAGGTTAGTTAACTTCATTACTAACGGTTTTATCCGTTTGATTGGTGTGAAAGCCGACCACACCACAGAAGATCATCTAAGCTCAGAAGAACTGCGCACCGTCGTTAATGAAGCAGGCGGTCTTATCCCTCGTCGTCACCAAGACATGTTGGTATCGATTCTGGATCTAGAACACGTCACCGTTAACGACATCATGGTGCCACGTAATGAGATCACAGGGATCGACATCAATGATGATTGGAAATCTATCGTCCGTCAGCTGACTCACTCTCCTCATGGTCGCATTGTGTTGTACCGTGATCAGATTGATGAAGTCGTTGGTATGCTGCGCCTACGTGAAGCATACCGATTAATGCTAGAGAAGAATGAATTCAACAAAGAAACACTACTCCGCGCTGCTGATGAGGTGTACTACATCCCAGAAGGTACGCCACTGAATGTGCAGATGTTGAAATTCCAGCGTAACAAGCAGCGTATCGGTTTGATTGTCGATGAGTATGGTGACATTAATGGTCTCGTCACTTTGGAAGATATCTTAGAAGAGATTGTTGGTGAATTTACGACTTCCATTGCACCAAGCTTGTCAGAAGAGATTACTCCTCAAGGTGACGGCAGCTTCCTAATTGAAGGTAGCGCCAACATTCGTGACATCAACAAAGGCTTGAAATGGAAACTACCAACCGATGGTCCACGCACTTTGAATGGTCTGATTCTAGAGCATTTAGAAGACATTCCTGAAAGCCACTTGAGTGTGCAAGTTGCCGGACATCCAATGGAAATTGTCGATATTGAAGAGAACCGCATCAAGCTGGTGAAGGTGTACCCAAAGCTCAAGAAGAGCAGTTAACTTCACCACTTTGAATATTCTAATCAACAAAAAAATAGCCTGACAGTGTCAGGCTATTTTTTTGTTTTCAGAGATCTAAACTCAACGCTAAGTTAGTCGATACGTAACTCTTTCAGCATAGATTCTGGCAGTGCCAAATCATCATTCTTATTGACTGCAACGCCCGCTTCTAGAATGTTTTTCGCGATTTGCTTTGCCTCATCTAAAGAGTGCATTGCAGCTGTACCACATTGGTATTCATTCAGCTCAGGGATCTTGTTTTGACTTTCTACTTTCAATACGTCTTCCATTGCTGCAACCCAAGCATCCGCCACTTGCTGCTCTGAAGGCGTACCAATCAAGCTCATGTAAAAACCGGTACGGCAACCCATTGGTGAGATATCGATGATCTCAACGCTATCACCGTTTAAGTGGTTGCGCATAAAGCCAGCGTACAAATGCTCTAAAGTGTGAATTCCCTTCTCAGAAAGGATGTCTTTGTTCGGTGCAGTAAAACGTAAGTCAAATACTGTGATGGTGTCTCCCTTTGGAGTTTGCATCGTTTTAGCCACACGAACTGCTGGCGCATGCATACGTGTGTGGTCTACGGTAAAACTGTCTAATAAAGGCATTACATCTCTCCTGATTGTAACCTCCAATACTTACACGTATTGGTCATTATTTCTGTTCATTTCCCCTCTGAGTATTAAGGGGAGACTAAAAGAACCAGCTGCTGTTGTCTTCTAATTCCTGACGACATTGCTTCAGCTGCCAGCCATAAGTCTTGGCGGTTTGCTCCACGCGTCTTGCAACTTTAACTAAGCTAGGTTTGCTTTTATAGGTCCCACGCTTATAACCACCACGTCCTTCATGGTACGCAAGATACTGGTTGTAAGGGTCCCATAACGAAATGCCTAATTGACGACGAGTCTCATGGGTATACCAACCGACAAACATCATTGAATCGTCAAAATTGGTGCGTGAACCACCTTGTCCTGTCGCTTTTTGAAAATCTTCCCAAGCAGGGTCTTGAGCTTGAGCATAACCGTAAGCACTGCTGACACGTCCCCATGGAATAAAACCGAGAATGTAATCTTTTGGCGGTCGAGCATCATGACGAAAGCTACTTTCTTGCTTAATGATCGCCATAGCAACATTTATCGGTGTGCCCCACTCTTCTTCCATGTCTTTGGCATCTTCGTACCAACCGGATTTTTCTCGGAATATTTCACATAGGTTATCTTGTTGCTTTGGGGGCGCAGTTGCACAACCGGCTAACATCACGCTCCCAAGCACAGACACCACTAACGGCTTAATGTCCAATCCCTGCCCTTACTGCTGGTTATTTTTTAAGTAAGCAAAGTAATCTTCTAGGAAATCATCGAACGATAGAGTATCGCTTTGCTCTGCTTGTTTTTGTTTCTCTACCGATGTTGCAACTTCCGTTTCCATTGCATCGGCTGAATATTGTTCATAGTTGTGTGCTAGGTTTTCTTCGCGGAATTTCATGCCAAGCGCACAACCCACTTTACCTAAACCACCATGCTCTTTTGTCAGCTCAAGCAACTGACCAGAAATGGTTAGCTCTGGCTCATCAATCCAAGACTCAAGTTTGTCACAAACTGCTTGGTACGCATTTCCACCAGCAACCGAGTCCATTTCAACCGCAATCTGACGAAGGTCAGCAAACACACGATGTGCCCAGTCTTGTAGAGACAGGCGCTCACCTTGGCAACCGATTTGTAGCATCAAACCTTTCTCACGACCAGACACAATGACCTTGTTCCAGTTGTCACGCCAGCATTCAAGCTCACAGTTGTCCATTGGGTCAGAATCTGAAAGTGCCGCCCAAGTAAGGAATAGATCAAGGAAGCGAACCTGCTCTTCACTCACACCAACGGCGCTGAACGGGTTCACATCTAGCGAACGAACTTCAATGTACTCTACACCGCCACGTTTAAGCGCTTCAGAAGGTTTTTCACCGCTCTTAGTTACACGTTTAGGACGAATTGGCGCGTACAGTTCGTTTTCAATTTGCAGAATGTTCGAGTTAAGTTGACGGTATTGACCATCCACTTTTACCCCAATCTGAGCAAACTCTTCCGACGGGTGACGAATTGCATCGTCTAGACCATCAAGATACTGCTCGATAGAGTTAAAGCCAATCTTAAGTACGCTTTGTGCGCTGTTGGTGTAACCGAGATCACTTAGGCGCAGCGACGTCGCTTTAGGCAAGTATAGAGTGCCGCCAACTTTCTCAAATGGTAGGTCAGTTTCACGACCTTGAATGAATGAACCACAAAGTGCTGGTGACGCCCCAAAGAAGTACGGAATCATCCAGCCAAAACGGTAGTAATTACGAATCAGCGCAAAGTACGCAGCAGATTTCGTTTCTTGGCGTGCTTCTTCATCTTGTTCGCCATGCAGAGCGTCCCAGAATGATTCAGGAAAAGAGAAGTTAAAATGCACGCCCGAGATAATTTGCATCAGGCTACCGTAGCGGCGTTTTAGACCTTCACGATAAAGCGTTTTCATTTTAGCTGAGTTCGATGAGCCATATTGTGCCAGCTGAATATCATCCTCCGAGCCCACGTAACATGGCATTGAAAGTGGCCACATTTTCTCTTCACCCATTTTGGTTTGAGTGAAGTGATGGATATCTTTCAACTGCCCCATTAATTCAGGGATCTCGTGCGATACAGGAGTGATGAACTCCAGCAGGGATTCTGAAAAGTCGGTCGTAATCCATTTGTTTGTGAACGCTGAGCCCAAACCCTCGGGATGAGGTGTTGTTGCTAGGTGTCCATCCTGACGATAGCGCAAAGTTTCTCGCTCAACACCGCGTCCAAACTGCTTAAATACTTCTGGGTTTGATGCAACTTGTTTTAGTCGCGCAGCAAAATCAGTCAAAATGAGGTTCGCTTATATTGGGAGCAGGACACTCGCCAAGCGTGGCAAGTGAAAGCTAAGTTATTGATATATAATCCATCTAGATAAATAACCCATCAAAAAGTCATTTATCTAGTTAGAAACGAATAGCGGAGAGTCTCCTCTCCGCTATTAAATGTGTACTCTATCGAATGATTTCAAGCTCTTCCACGTCTTTCCCTAACTTTTCTAGTTGAGGGCGAAGGGATTTCGCGTCCCCGACAACAACTATCTGGTAGTCATTCGGGTCGAACCATTTCTGTGCTAGAGCGTTGAGAGTCTGTTTGTCGACAGTCTCAACAATAGCGTTTCGTTGCTGTAAGTAGTCTTTGTCTAAGTTGTATTTCAAAATATCACTGATGAGTTTGCTTTTCTGTGTAGGCGTCTCATATTTCAGTGCATCTTTTTGACCGACTGCTTGGCGCATAAATTTCAATTCATCTTCAGTCATGCCCGATTGTGAGAACTCATTCAACTCATTCTCCATTTCTACAATAGAGGCAATGGTCGAATCCGCACGCACTTGCGCTGTAAATACAACAGAACCCGTTTCTACATTTCCAGAGAAATAGCCATAGGCACCATAAGTGTAGCCTTTGTCTTCACGAAGGTTTTGGTTGATACGACTGTTAAAGTTACCGGCTAAGTTGAAATTTGCTAACTGACCCAGATAGAAATCTCCCGTCGCATCATAAGGCATGCCTTGACGGACCATCATGACCACACTTTGCGGAGCTCCTGGCTTATCCACCAAATGAACTTTTTGTGGACCTAGCGGAGCAATGGCTTGAGGGGCATACAAAGGTGCCGCTTCATCTTCCCAATTTGCCCAAAACGACAATTGTTTCTCAACGTCAGCTTTGCTGATATCACCAACCGCAATAATTTGCGCACTTTGAGGTGTGTAGTGCTTCGCATAGAAATCACGCACGTCATCGAGAGTCAGAGCTTGGAGCCCCGCTTTGGTGCCATCTTTTGGACGAGCAAAAATAGAATCTCCGTACAATACTTGACGGCTAGCTTGCGACGCCATCCAACTTGGTTTTTGATGCTCATACACCAAGCCTTCTAACGCTTGCGTCTTAACTCGGTCAAAGTCTTCTTGCTTAAATGCCGGAGACAACAACATCTCTTCGACAATCTTAAGTGTTGGCGCTAGGTTCTTCTTCAGGGCGGAAACACTAATGTCTGTTGTGTAACCTGTTGCATCGACAGAAATAACACTACCTAACTTATCAAGTTCAGCTTGAATCTCTTCTACCGAACGTTTGGTTGTTCCTTCTTGCAGCATAGCGGCAGTCAGTTGAGCCAAACCTTCCTTACCAGCTTCAACGAAACGTGTTCCAGCTGGTAAACTAAACTGCATGGTGACGGTTGGTGTTTCACTGCTTACTGTACCCAACAACTCAGAACCATTGTTGAAGTGGATGTCATACAACTTCGGCATGGTTGCCTCAACAGGCTCACCCACTGGCGGTTGAACAGAACGGTCAAAGTTGTCAGTTGCTCGGCGGTAAGCCAATTGATCGTCTGAGATTTTTTCATACTCAGGAAGAGTGCGTTTTGGTGTCACGAATGTCGCTGGTTTCACAGCAAGCTCTGTTTTACCTTTTGGCACAACACTCAAGGTGACCTTGTTCTTACCTTGAATAAAATCACTGTATGCTTTTTCTACCGACTCAGGCGTTACAGCACGAAGTTGCTCAAGCTGTTCCTCAATCAAATCTGGCTTGCCGAAGAAAGTTTGATTCGACGCTAGCTGTGTCACTTTACCTTTCACACTTTCTAAAGCGAAAATCGCATCGGCTTCAGATTGACCTTTAAGTTGCTCCAAACGATCTTTCGTCACCCCGTCCTTCGCAAACTTACCCAACGATGTCATCAGCTCATCATATAGCTTGGTGAGGTCGCCTTTATCACCAGAATCACCCATCGCGTAGACGTAAAAATTACAAGAAAGCTCAGCACAGTCATGGAAAGAACCTGCATCGACTGCTTTTTGTGTTTTTACTAGGTCTTGGTAAAGCACGCTGTTAGTACCACTACCTAACACGCTTGATAGAGTATCAAGTGACGCTTGAGTGGCTTCGCCATTGTAGGTTGTCGGCCATGCCACCATAACCATTGGTTGCTGGATACGATCTTCTAAGGTGATGAATTTACTTTCTGCTAGCTTTGCAGGCTGCTTAGGTGCATTTTCCACTTCAGGTCCGCGAGGGATTGAACCAAAGTACTTATTCACCCACGCTAATGTTTGCTCAACATCGATATCACCACCAATGGTCAGTACTGCGTTGTTTGGACCATACCAACGTAGGAAGAAGGCTTTCAGATCGTTCACATCAACGCGGTCAAGATCTTCAACGTAGCCGATCGTTTGCCACGAGTATGGATGACCTTCTGGGTACAGCGCCTCTGCCATGCGTTCCCAAATCAAACCATAAGGACGGTTGTCATAACGCTGCGCGCGTTCGTTTTTAACTGTTGAGCGTTGAATTTCAAACTTATGCTGTGAGACGGCATCGAGCAAAAAGCCCATGCGGTCTGACTCAAGCCACAACATTTTTTCTAACTGATTAGCAGGAACAGTTTCAAAGTAGTTCGTGCGGTCACGGTTAGTCGTGCCGTTTAGTGTACCGCCAGCTTCTGTAATGATCTTAAAGTGCTCTTGGTCACCAACGTTCTCAGAACCTTGGAACATCATATGCTCGAAGAAGTGAGCAAAACCAGATTTGCCAATTTCTTCACGTGCCGAACCAACGTGATATGTGACATCAACGTGTACAAGTGGATCCGACGCTTCAGGTGCCAGAATGACCGTCAAACCATTGTCCAACTGATACTTCTGGTATGGAATTTTCACTTTGCCTTCTTCCGCTTTTGATGACTCTACGAAAGTAACTCCATCAGGCAATGATGATACAGGGGAGTTTGATGCACAGCCCGTGATCACTAATAGTGAACACGCGCTAACCCAAAACATTCTCATGCGCTTTCCTTAAAATAAACCGAGATAGATGGCGGCCAACAAGCTATACCTTGCGGCTTTGCCTAAAAATATAAGAACCAAACACGGCAGAAATTTCATCCTTAACCATCCTGCCGCTAAACATAGCGGGTCGCCAATCACTGGCAACCAACTAAAAAACAATCCCCAATACCCGTATTTGGACAGCCACTTCAATGCGGTATGCCCATGCTTCTCATCCTGAGTTCTATTTGGAATCCACAAACCCAACCAATAGTTGGTGAGACCGCCCAAGGTATTACCAATGGTGGCAACAATAATGATGGAAGAAACCGAGTATTGGTTTAACGATAAGGTGGCAATCAATCCAGCTTCAGAGCCACCTGGCAATAGAGTGGCACTAAGAAAACCAGTAATGAATAGCACCCACAATGCGGAGTCAGAAAACCATAAAGCTAAGTTTTCAAAGGCAGCATTAAATGCCTCTAACATGTCATATCAAGCAAGATCTTGCCTCGCGTCCGCCCCGATTCGACTTGTTTGTGAGCTTCAATAACATCGGTCATCGGATAGACGTATTGTACTTCAGTTTTTAACAGCCCAACGCCAACCATGTACAACAAAGTGTCAAGTTGTTCACGGTCAGGTTCGACTAACATACCGCTGGCTTCAAAACCAAGTAACTTGGCTTTTTCACAAATCAGTTCTGCAGTAATCGTTGGAACAGTAATGACTCGAGCGTTATCTGTCAGGCATTTGAGTGCGTCTAAAGCGGCATCGCCACCAACAAGATCAATCAAAACATCCACATCTTCAACACGTTCTGACACTGGTGCAAATTGATAGTTCACTGCGTGTGCACCTAAAGTAGCGAGGTAGTCCAAATTTCGTTCACTACAGGTGGTAAACACTTCTGCTTTGGTCGCAACTGCAATTTGCACGGCTAAGTGACCAACACCACCCGCTCCGGCAAGTATCAATACACGGTCACCTTCAGTCACATTAGCTTTACTCAGCGCTTGAGCCGCAGTTTGACCTGCAAGTGGCAATACTGCCGCTGCCTCTAAGGCGACCGAATTGGGAACGTAACTTAATTCAGATTCAGGAACACAAACGTATTGGCTGTAACCGCCTCCTCGAATAGGGAAACCGATAAAGCCAGCTACCTCATCCCCCTCTTGAAAACGAGAGGTATCTTCGCCACATGAAACGACTTTCCCCGAAATATCATAACCGGGTACCCAAGGTAAGTTGTCTTTGTTTTGTGCCGCAGCCCAACCAAGCCCCGCTCGCGTTTTGACATCAATAGGGTTAACGCCAGAGTATGCCACTTTAACTAAGACTTCCCCTGTTTGTGGGGTTGGTGTTGAGGTGGTTTGAATTGCAAGAACTTCTGCGTTGCCGAATTCGGTAATAGCGATCTGTTTGTGTTCCATAACCCATTCCCTGAGAGAAAACAAAAAGGGATGCAAGAGCATCCCTTTGACTATAAACCATTTTGTTTACCGAAGTTAATCGTCAATTTGTAAATTGGTAGATAATTCTATTTCACCAATTTTCCAACAAACAACTCAAGATGGTGTACTACCCCACCAGTGCCAGTAAGATACCAGCGGCAACCGCCGATCCAAGAACACCGGCTACGTTTGGTCCCATTGCGTGCATCAGCAAGAAATTTTGTGGGTTTGCTTCCAAACCGACCTTGTTCACAACACGCGCTGCCATTGGTACTGCAGAAACGCCTGCAGCACCGATAAGTGGGTTGATGTCTTCTTTCGAGAACTTATTGAGAAGCTTCGCCATCAAAACACCTGCCCCAGTACCGATACTGAATGCGATTGCACCGAGTCCCAAGATACCTAGCGTTTCTAGATTCAAGAACTGCTCAGCTTGCAGCTTAGAGCCCACACCAAGACCTAAGAAGATCGTTACGATATTGATCAGCTCATTCTGAGCGGTTTTCGATAAACGATCCACCACGCCAGCTTCACGCATCAAGTTACCCAGACAGAACATACCAACCAACGGTGTCGCGGAAGGTAAGAACAAAATCGTCATCAGTAACACAGCAAGCGGGAAGATTACTTTCTCCCACTTACCAACGTGACGCAGCTGGGCCATCTTGATCTGGCGTTCTTCCTTCGTGGTTAGGGCTTTCATGATCGGCGGCTGAATGATCGGCACCAGTGCCATGTAGCTGTATGCCGCCACGGCAATCGCACCTAACAGGTCTGGAGAGAGCTTACTCGCTAAGAAGATCGCCGTTGGGCCATCCGCACCACCGATAATCGCGATAGACGACGCATCCGCCATGGAGAACTCCATACCCGGAACATAGTTAAGCAGAATCGCCCCAAATAGCGTCGCGAAAATACCAAACTGCGCCGCAGCACCTAGCCACAAGGTTTTTGGGTTTGCAATCAAAGCACCAAAATCAGTCATCGCCCCCACGCCCATGAAGATCAGCAGCGGGAACACGCCCGATTCGATACCAATGTAATAAACGTAGTAGAGCAAACCACCTGGTTCGGTAAAGCCAGCATTGGGAATGTTCGCTAAAATGGCACCAAAACCAATAGGTAATAACAGTAAGGGTTCAAAGCCTTTTTTGATCGCCAAAAACAGCAAGGTGCAACCAACCAGCATCATACAGATTTGGCCGAACTCAAAGTTAGCGATCCCTGTTTCTGACCATAAGGTCATCAATCCGTCCATGATACTCCCTTACGCCAGACTCAGCAGTGGTGAACCAACAGTAACGGCATCACCTTCTTTCACGTTCAGTTCTTGAACCACCCCACCGCGCGCAGCACGAACTTCAGTTTCCATCTTCATAGCTTCTAGGATGAGTAGAACGTCACCTTCCGCTACTTCAGCACCGGGCTGAACATTCACTTTAAAGATGTTACCAGCAAGAGGTGCAGGAACCGCTTCAGCAGCACTATTAACAGGAGCATTTGGCGCTGCAGGTTGAACCGGTGCGGTTGCCCCACTTGGCGTTACCGATGTTAATTGCCCCTGCGGACCTACTTCAACTTCATAAACTTGCCCATCAACTCGCACGCTGTATGTTTCAACACCACCAGCAGCAGCCTGTGTTACTTGTGCAGCGGCAGGTTTCGCAGCTTCTAACGTTGGTGCTGGCTCAAACGCATCTGGGTTGCCACGGTTTTTCAGGAATTTCAGACCAACTTGAGGGAATAACGCGTAAGTTAATACATCATCGACACGTTCGCTCGCAAGCTTAATGCCTTCAGATTGCGCTTTCTCCATCAAATCAACAGTTAGGGTTTCCATTTCCGCTTCAAGCAAGTCCGCTGGACGACAGGTAATTGCCTCTTTACCATCAAGTACTTTCGCTTGTAATTCAGCATTAACTGGCGCAGGAGCGGCACCGTATTCACCTTTTAAAACACCTGCCGTTTCTTTGGTGATGCTCTTGTAGCGCTCACCTGTCAGAACGTTGATTACCGCTTGAGTACCAACAATCTGAGATGTCGGCGTGACCAGTGGAATAAAGCCAAGATCTTCACGTACACGTGGGATCTCTTCCAATACTTCATCAATTCGGTCCGCAGCGCCTTGCTCTTTTAACTGACCTTCCATGTTGGTCAGCATGCCCCCTGGAACTTGGGCGATTAGAATGCGTGAATCCACACCTTTTAGCTGACCTTCCCACTTCGCGTATTTTTTACGTACTTCACGGAAGTAAGCCGCGATAGGCTCGATTTGGTCTAGTTTCAGATTAGTATCTCGCTCAGTGCCTTGCAGCATCGCAACCACGGTCTCAGTAGGCGTATGACCGTATGTACAACTCATCGAAGAAATCGCAGTATCAAGAATATCGATACCCGCTTCTACAGCTTTCACGGCAGTAGCAGTAGATAGACCGGTCGTTGCATGACAGTGAAGCGCTAGTGGCACATCACAAGATGCTTTGATGCGTGTGATCAGCTCTTCCGCTTCATAAGGTTTAAGCAGACCAGACATATCTTTAATACAAAGAGAGTGACAACCTAAGTCTTCAAGACGTTTAGCAAGGTCAACCCATGTGTCTGCGTTATGCACTGGGCTCGTGGTATAAGACAATGTTCCTTGCGCATGTGCACCAACATCAACAGTGGCTTTCACCGCTTTTTGGAAGTTACGTACGTCATTCATTGCATCAAAGATACGGAATACATCCATACCATTCACGTGCGCACGCTCAACAAACTTCTCTACTACGTCATCGGCATAATGGCGGTATCCTAAAAGGTTTTGACCACGCAGTAGCATTTGCATTGGTGTATTTGGCATTGCTTTTTTCAATTCGCGTAGGCGCTCCCATGGGTCTTCACCCAAGAAACGGATACACGCATCAAATGTTGCGCCACCCCAGGTCTCTAACGACCAGTAACCAACCTTATCTAACTCAGCTGCGATAGGCAGCATATCTTCGATACGCATACGCGTAGCAAACAGGGATTGATGGGCGTCACGAAGGACCACATCAGTGATAGCTAGTGGTTTAGACATGCTCTTAAACTCCTTTTTAATCCTATCTTTCGGCTACTTCGCGACTGAGGCGCGATGTTTATGAATCGCAGCCGAGATCGCCGCCACTACTTGTGGACTAACAGCTGAAGAGGTTGATTGAACGTTGGTATTTGTTTTCGGTGCTGCGATCGGCGCTGGTACTTCTTCTGGCACCAATTTAGACATTAGCCGAACGAGATAAACTAGAATGGTGAGGAAAATAAATACGACCGCCATCCCTGTTAGCATCAGGGTGGCCGCATCTACTAGCAGGCTTCCTATATTCGTCATGTTGCTTCCTTTCTTTGTCATCCTGACAATGCGCAGGACTTTAATAGCGTCAAATCCCGACCAATGGATTATCTCGATTGGTTAAATTTTGTCAATTTTGTTTAAGGAAGCTTTTAAATAATCTCTAACATTGATTATTTATTCACTACTCAGATCACAAATTGCACTAAAATTCACTTCCCTAGTGGGATCGCTCAACATATAACCACACTAAATTAAAGTACTTGCAAAAACTGCGATTGGGATTTCAAAATGAAAAGAGGCTTTAAGAATAAAGTGAAATAAAAACAAAAGGATAGAATAAATTAACACATCAAACACACGACATTAACAATAATAAAACATTAGTTTTATTATCGATGTTTGGATGGGGTTCTCTACCATCGTAAATCAATCAGGCTCGAGAAAGCGCAAGGTGGAGCTTTAAGATGACTATTTAAGCGAAACAAGCGTATTAGCGAAAATAGCTCAGGATCAGGCGCTTGAAGCAGAATCAAGCGCGAAGAAGCGGTGATAAATACGCAAGAGAGACACAATATCTTAGCCAAGCAGCAGATACAAAAAAGCCTCGCATAAGCGAGGCTTTTTTAAAGAGTGGCGCGTCCTGGAGGATTCGAACCTCCGACCGCCTGGTTCGTAGCCAGGTACTCTATCCAGCTGAGCTAAGGACGCACGGGTTTCGATATCAGTATTCCCAATATCAGGAGTTCACAAGGAAACCCTAAAGAGTGGCGCGTCCTGGAGGATTCGAACCTCCGACCGCCTGGTTCGTAGCCAGGTACTCTATCCAGCTGAGCTAAGGACGCGCAGTTTTCGATATCAGCATTCCCAATATCAGGAGTTCACAAGGAAACCCTAAAGAGTGGCGCGTCCTGGAGGATTCGAACCTCCGACCGCCTGGTTCGTAGCCAGGTACTCTATCCAGCTGAGCTAAGGACGCGCAGTAATCTTTATTTTACTTTGTATAACCCGTTTATCAAACGAATTATTAAATAGTGGCGCGTCCTGGAGGATTCGAACCTCCGACCGCCTGGTTCGTAGCCAGGTACTCTATCCAGCTGAGCTAAGGACGCGCAGATCTTCTTGCTAAGAAGTTGTGAAGTAAATCACATTCATTTCTTACGAAACAAAAAAAAGGCCGTCGGGCCAGTCAATGAATGGCGGTGAAGGAGGGATTCGAACCCTCGATACGGGATAAACCGTATACTCCCTTAGCAGGGGAGCGCCTTCAGCCTCTCGGCCACCTCACCGTTTTCATTGTTATATCTCAAAAGAGATATGGCGCGTCCTGGAGGATTCGAACCTCCGACCGCCTGGTTCGTAGCCAGGTACTCTATCCAGCTGAGCTAAGGACGCACTTTTTGTTGATTTCTCAACGTTGCAAGAATGGCGGTGAAGGAGGGATTCGAACCCTCGATACGGGATAAACCGTATACTCCCTTAGCAGGGGAGCGCCTTCAGCCTCTCGGCCACCTCACCGTCTTGCGGAGGCACATATTACGTTTTACCGAAAATATGTCAAACACTTTCTTTGAAAAAAAACGCAAAAATCGCTTAACCGATGCGGATTTAATCAAAGTGACTATTAAACAAACTTTACCACCCTATTATGATGAAAAAAAGAGAGTCTTCTCTTAAAAAATGACATTAATCAGAAACTAAAAAGGCTAGCCCTTCGGCTAGCCTTTTTCATTCAAACTAAGCTCTGTAAACAGGAGCAGCTTAGTAGTTACCAGAAGCAACGTTACCATTGCCTTTTTCAGCTTGAATGCGCATGTAGATTTCTTCACGGTGAACAGAAACCTCTTTCGGAGCGTTAACGCCGATACGTACTTGGTTACCTTTAACACCTAGTACAGTTACAGTCACTTCATCACCAATCATAAGTGTTTCGCCTACGCGGCGAGTCAAAATTAGCATTCTTTGCTCCTTGAGTAATCTCTAAATTTTCTTGCTACAAAGCTATTATCCAACAAAAGTTATATTTTCGTAAACTACCTTGTCACTGAAAATTAGCCCAAAAAGGCATGTTTTTGCTGAATGTTCAATGCTTCACTAGATGTAACGTAAGCATCATGAAGAATGTTTGCTGCTGCATCCACACACATAGGTGGTAAGACTAGCATCATAGTGAGTGCATTCGTTGAACAGAAATTGATTGCAATATCTTGCTGTGCCAACAATTCACAGGCATGGTCAACCATTCCATTGGCTTCTAGCCCCACAGCGGTCAACAGGCTTACAGCTTCACTATTACGGATTTTATCGCTGAACACCAGATCCAACTTGGCACATGCATCTTGTTTTATCATGATACCTGTTCGTTCTGTTTCCTCGATCACATTCCAAATGTCGATACCCAACATCTGACATTGCTTTGTAATGCTAGACAAATGTTCGTTGTCGACTTCAATAATGGCAAGGTCACGTTGAATGGCTATACCAGAGACGGCTTTTGAGCCTGCTTCCCCTTTTACTAAACTGCCTTCGTTCAAATCAAATGTCGAAAGCACGCGTAGCGGTACATTGTTCTTCCAAGCATACTGCACAGAAGGAAGATGTAAGACCTTTGCTCCGCGGCTAGCCATCGCTTCCATCGAAGGAAAATCAATAACTGCCATCTTTTGAGCGTTTTTTACTACACGTGGGTCACAAGTATAAATACCATCAACGTCGGTAAAGATTTGACACTCATCAGCGCTTAACGCGCCAGCCAGTGTCACTGCGCTCGTATCTGAGCCACCTCGACCTAATGTGGTGATATCCCCATTTTCATTCACACCTTGGAATCCTGCTACGATCACGATTTGGTCTTGTTCAAGTAAATCCAGAATCGTAGAAGTATCAATGTGTTTAATCGTCGCGTCATTGTGTTGATTGTCCGTCACAATGTTCGCTTGTGCTCCGGTAAGTGAGCGTGCAGCGTAACCCAATTTATTCAGAGTCATTGCTAGCAGTGCCATCGACACTTGCTCACCAGCAGAGAGCAAAACATCAAGTTCTCGAGCAGTTGGAACGCTATCTACTTGCTTAGCCAGTTCCATTAGTCGGTTTGTTTCGCCTGACATTGCAGACACAACAACGACAACTTGATTACCATCATTCTTCGCCTTAATGATGTGTTCAGCTACCTGGTGGATTCTTTCAATTGAACCCACAGAGGTTCCACCAAACTTTTGCACGATAAGGGGCTTTTTCACCAGTCTTCACCTTCCCAAGACCAAAGTCTCATTAGGACCACTCATACTCCATTGAGATAAATTATATAAGCGGTAGTTACAACAAAAACCAAGCAGCGTAAATGACCTGGTTAAAATACGGTCAATTAAACCACTTGGTTACCATAAAAAAATTACGCCCAATCAAAGAAGCTTGATTGAGCGTAAATCATTTTTTAAAAGCTTATAGGCGTTCTTCTAGCCAAGGCTGCACAGACTGAATCGCCGCAGGTAGCGCTGCAACATCAGTACCACCCGCTTGCGCCATGTCAGGACGACCACCGCCTTTACCGCCAACTTGCTCAGCAACCATCTTAACTAAGTCACCCGCTTTAACTTTGCCGATAAGGTCTTTGGTTACACCTGCAATCAGACCGATCTTGTCATCGTTCACGTTTGCAAGAAGGATAACGCCGCTACCGACTTGGTTTTTGATGTCATCAACCATAGTACGTAGGTTCTTGTTATCTGCGCCTTCTAGAGCAGCAATCAGTACTTTAGTACCGTTGATGTCCTGAACTTTGCCCATGATGTTTGCGCTTTCTGCCGCAGCCATCTTGTCTTTCAGTTTCTGGATTTCTTTCTCTAGAGATTTTGCTTTCTGTGCTGATTCAGCCAGTTTCTCTTCGTACTTAGCCGCTTGAGCTTCGATTGCATCTAGTGCACCTTCACCCGTTACCGCTTCGATACGACGGATACCTGCTGCGATACCACCTTCAGATGTGATCTTGAATAGACCGATATCACCTGTGTTTGAAGCGTGGATACCACCACAAAGTTCAGTAGAGAAGTCGCCCATAGACAGTACGCGTACTTCGTCGTCGTACTTCTCGCCGAATAGTGCCATTGCGCCTTTCTTCTTCGCAGACTCAATGTCCATCACGTTGGTTTCAATCGTGTGGTTGCGACGAATTTGCGCGTTGACTAGACGCTCTACTTCTTTCAGCTCTGCTGCAGTTACGGCTTCTAGGTGTGAGAAGTCGAAACGTAGGCTGTCAGCTTTCACTAGAGAGCCTTTCTGCGTTACGTGCTCACCAAGAACTTGGCGAAGAGCTGCGTGTAGTAAGTGCGTTGCTGAGTGGTTTAGAGAGATAGCTGCGCGACGCTCTGCGTCAACGATAGTTGCTACTTCGTCGCCTTTCGCTAGAACGCCTTCTGCCATTACACCGTGGTGTGCGATTGCGTTACCTAGCTTTTGAGTATCTTCAACACGGAATACACCAGCTTCAGTGCGGATTTCACCAGCGTCACCACATTGACCACCTGACTCTGCGTAGAATGGTGTCTCACCAAGCACGATGATTGCTTTGTCGCCTGCAGATAGAGATTCTACTTCGTTGCCTTCAACGAACATCGCCGCTACAGAGCTAGAGCCTTTAGTACCTGTGTAACCACAGAATTCTGTTTGCGTATCAACTTTGATTGCTGCGTTGTAGTCAGTACCGAAGTTACCAGCTTCACGCGCACGTTGACGCTGCTCTTCCATCGCTTTCTCGAAACCTTCTTCGTCGATAGCGAACTCACGCTCACGTGCAACGTCGTTAGTTAAGTCAGCTGGGAAGCCGTAAGTATCGTAAAGTTTAAATACGGTTTCGCCGTCTAGTACTTTACCGTCTAGGTTATCTAGTGCTTCGTTTAGAATCGCCATACCGCGCTCAAGTGTACGACCGAAGTTTTCTTCTTCGATACGCAGTACTTTTTCAACCACAGCTTGTTGACGCTTCAGCTCTTCACCAGCCGTACCCATGATTTCCGCTAGTACACCAACCAGTTTGTGGAAGAATGCACCTTGTGCGCCTAGCTTGTTACCGTGACGAACTGCACGACGGATGATACGACGTAGAACGTAACCACGACCTTCGTTTGAAGGCATAACGCCATCAACGATCAGGAATGAACATGAACGGATGTGGTCAGCGATAACGCGTAGCGATTGGTTTGATAGATCTTCGTAACCAATCACTTCAGCAGCAGCTTTGATAAGAGCTTGGAATACATCGATTTCGTAGTTTGAGTGAACGCCTTGCATGATTGCAGAGATACGCTCGATACCCATACCAGTATCTACCGATGGTTTTGGTAGCGGTTCCATAGTGCCGTCTGCGTGACGGTTGAACTGCATAAATACGTTGTTCCAGATCTCGATGAAACGGTCACCATCTTCTTCAGGTGTGCCAGGACGGCCACCCCAGATGTGCTCACCGTGATCGTAGAAGATTTCAGTACATGGACCACAAGGACCCGTGTCACCCATTTGCCAGAAGTTATCTGACTCGTATGGTTTACCACCTTTCTTGTCGCCGATGCGAATAATGCGGTCTGCTGGAACGCCTACTTTTTTGTTCCAGATATCGAATGCTTCGTCGTCTGTCTCGTAAACTGTTACAAGTAGACGGTCTGCTGGCAGCTTAAGGGTTTCTGTTAGGAATTCCCATGCGAAAGAAATTGCGTCTTCCTTGAAGTAGTCACCAAAGCTGAAGTTACCTAGCATTTCAAAGAAAGTGTGGTGACGAGCTGTAAAGCCAACGTTTTCCAGGTCGTTGTGTTTACCACCAGCACGTACACAACGTTGAGCCGTAGTCGCTCGAGTGTAGGCTCGTTTTTCTAAGCCTAAGAAACAATCTTTAAATTGGTTCATACCCGCGTTTGTGAACAGCAGGGTTGGGTCGTTATGTGGAACTAACGATGAACTTTCTACGATTTGGTGTCCTTTGCTCTCAAAGAACTTGAGGAACGCGTTACGAACCTCATCAGTGCTCATGTACATGCAGCTCTTCCTGAAAATAGTCGAGTTAGAATTTTGCCGTATTGTAGATCATGCAATCAGCTACGACTAGTTTTCTTGCGGAAAAGAGGCATTAGAAGAAAAAATTTGAAGCAAAACAAAAAACAGTGCGAACGACTGACCGTTAATCTTCGTCCTCAAAGCTCAGCGCATAGCTAATTTGGTCAAAACTGTAGCCACGATATTGCAGAAATCGCACTTGTTTAGCGTACTCTTTCTGGTCTTTGGCTTTTATTCCTTTGAATTTCTTCTCTGCAGCCATTCTTGCCAGTTCAAACCAGTCTTGTGGCTCTTCTGCCATTGCCATATCGATGATGGATTCTGCTACACGTTTTTGGTTCAATTCTTGACGAATTCGGCGCTCGCCATGCCCTTTGTAAACATGTTGACGCACTTGGCTTTTGGCATAGCGCAGGTCATCCAAATAGTTGTGGTCGAGACAAAAATTGATTGCCGATTCTATGTCTGCCTCTTCATAGCCTTTTAGAGCCAGCTTTTTGTATAACTCGTATTGCCCATGGTCTCGACGGCTCAATAATTGAATAGCCGCTTCTTTGCTAGATAGAGTCGGCGCTTGACGCTTTTGGTACATGGTGATCCTAAAACTATTTTTGCTGTACAGGATTTATCTCAATCGTAGTAAATAACCGCTCACTCTAACCTACTAACACGCTAGTTCTGAACGCTTGCCTACCCTAATTGATATAAGCCCAGCCTTTGTTTTTTCGATTTTTATTTCAGCAGATACAACAAAGCCCCGCATAGCAGGGCCTTGTTCAATATGACTTAGTAAGAAGATTAAAACTCTTCTTCTTGCTCTGATTTTTCACCTGATTCTGGTGCTTCAGGTAGTGCTGGTGAAAGTAGCATTTCACGCAGTTTAGTATCGATAGTCTTACCGATTTCTGGGTTTTCGCGTAGGTAGTTACAAGCGTTTGCTTTACCTTGACCAATCTTGTCGCCTTGGTAGCTGTACCATGCACCTGCTTTTTCAACTAGCTTGTGCTTCACGCCTAGGTCAATCAGTTCGCCTTCGCGGTTGAAACCTTGGCCGTACATGATTTGCGTGTTTGCTTCTTTAAACGGTGCAGCAATCTTGTTCTTAACAACTTTGATGCGCGTTTCGTTACCTACTACTTCGTCACCTTCTTTGATTGCGCCAGTACGACGGATATCTAGACGAACAGAAGCGTAGAACTTAAGTGCGTTACCACCAGTCGTTGTTTCTGGGTTACCGAACATCACACCAATCTTCATACGGATTTGGTTGATGAAGATACACATACAGTTAGACTGTTTTAGGTTACCCGTTAGCTTACGCATTGCTTGAGAAAGCATACGTGCTTGAAGACCCATGTGGCTGTCGCCCATTTCGCCTTCAATTTCTGCTTTTGGTGTTAGTGCTGCAACTGAGTCGACAACCATAACGTCGATAGCACCAGAACGTGCAAGTGCGTCACAGATCTCTAGCGCTTGCTCACCCGTATCAGGCTGAGAAACCAATAGTGCGTCGATATCAACGCCAAGTTTCTTCGCGTATACAGGGTCTAGCGCGTGCTCTGCATCGATAAACGCACAAGTTTTGCCTTCACGTTGCGCAGCAGCAATAAGCTCAAGAGTTAGCGTTGTTTTACCTGAAGATTCTGGACCGTAGATTTCTACGATACGACCCATTGGTAGACCACCAGCACCCAAAGCGATATCAAGAGAAAGAGAACCCGTTGAGATGGTTTCTACGTCCATTGCGCGGTTATCACCAAGGCGCATGATAGAGCCTTTACCGAATTGCTTTTCAATTTGACCTAGCGCAGCGGCGAGCGCTTTCTGTTTGTTCTCGTCCATTACTTTCTCCGATTTATTCATCTTGTTTTGGGCGACGAATAGTAATTCATTTTTCTTAAGCAGAAGAACTGCTCAGCAATGAAAGTCATTATACTGTTGATTCATACAGTGTCCATACCTGTATGAAAAAAATTTGACTAACCTAAAGCCATGATTTGCTCTAGCCCTTATCAAATCTGGGCTAAGGCAATTTCACAAATTCTAAATCAGATGTTGATACAATTGAGTCAGTGCGTGTTCGACCGCTTTTTTGCGAACTTGAGCACGGTCACCAGTGAAATGCATGGTATCCACTTGCTGCCAGTTTTGGTTATCAGCGAAGGCAAAACAGACCGTACCGACAGGTTTCTCTTCACTGCCTCCTCCTGGTCCAGCAATACCACTGATGGACACGCCGATAGTAGCATTCGAATTACGAATGGCACCTTGTACCATTTCAATCACAACGGGTTCGCTCACCGCACCATGAGCTTCCAACGTTGAAGCTTGTACACCAAGCATCTCCATTTTGGCTTCATTACTGTAAGTGACAAACGCCCGGTCAAGCCACGCAGAACTGCCAGCAATATCAGTAATAGCAGTTGCAACACCGCCACCCGTGCATGATTCTGCCGTCGTTAAAACATGTCCATGCTTAGCCAATAATGCACCTAAATCGGCACTCAATTTTGTTGCTCGTTCCATAGCCAAAAATGCCCTTTGTCTCTTTTTACTTGATAGGGATTCACGTATCCTAAGCCGCTACGGAAATAAACAAAAGTACTTACCTGTGAAAGCTGAACAAAAACACACTCCGATGATGCAGCAATATCTCAAGCTAAAGGCTGAGAACCCAGAAATCTTGCTGTTTTACCGCATGGGCGACTTCTACGAACTCTTCTACGACGATGCTAAACGCGCATCTCAATTGCTTGATATTTCGTTGACTAAACGTGGTGCATCGGCAGGTGAACCTATCCCGATGGCTGGCGTTCCATTCCACGCCGTTGAAGGTTATCTAGCCAAACTTGTTCAGCTTGGTGAGTCTGTCGCGATCTGTGAACAGATTGGCGATCCTGCAACAAGTAAAGGTCCAGTTGAACGTAAAGTAGTACGCATTGTTACACCAGGTACCGTAACCGACGAAGCACTGCTGTCAGAGCGTATCGACAACCTGATTGCGTCTATTTACCATCACAATGGTAAGTTCGGTTACGCGACATTGGATGTGACTTCGGGTCGCTTCCAATTAGTTGAGCCTGAAACCGAAGAAGCAATGGCTGCTGAACTGCAACGTACTGCACCTCGTGAATTACTCTTCCCTGAAGATTTTGAACCCGTACATCTGATGTCGAACCGTAACGGTAACCGTCGTCGTCCTGTCTGGGAATTTGAGCTAGATACCGCTAAGCAGCAGTTGAACCAACAATTTGGTACGCGCGACTTGGTAGGCTTTGGGGTTGAGCACGCTTCACTGGGTCTGTGTGCTGCGGGTTGTTTGATCCAATACGTAAAAGATACTCAGCGTACTGCCCTACCACACATTCGTTCATTGACGTTTGATCGCCAAGATCACTCAGTCATTCTTGATGCGGCAACACGTCGCAACTTAGAGTTGACGCAAAACCTATCTGGTGGGACCGATAACACGCTAGCCGAAGTACTCGATCACTGTGCGACCCCAATGGGCAGCCGTATGCTGAAGCGTTGGTTACATCAACCAATGCGCTGTGTCGATACTCTTAACAACCGTCTTGATGCAATTGGTGAGATCAAAGATCAGAGCTTGTTCACCGACATTCAACCAATCTTCAAACAAATTGGTGACATCGAGCGTATCCTAGCCCGTTTGGCGCTGCGCTCAGCACGTCCGCGCGATATGGCTCGTCTACGCCATGCGATGCAACAGTTGCCAGAGTTGGAAGCAGTCACTTCTTCTCTAGCTCACCCATACCTTAAAAAGTTGGCTCAATTTGCTGCGCCAATGGATGAGGTATGCGACTTACTTGAGCGCGCAATCAAAGAAAACCCGCCAGTGGTTATTCGCGAGGGAGGCGTGATTGCAGAAGGCTACAATGCGGAACTTGATGAATGGCGAAAGCTTGCAGACGGCGCAACCGAGTATCTTGAAAAACTCGAAGCAGACGAGCGAGAACGTCATGGTATCGACACCCTAAAAGTTGGCTACAACGCTGTACACGGTTTCTTCATTCAGGTTAGCCGTGGTCAAAGCCACTTGGTTCCACCACACTATGTACGTCGCCAAACACTGAAAAATGCAGAACGCTATATCATTCCAGAGTTGAAAGAGCACGAAGATAAAGTTCTGAATTCAAAATCAAAAGCGCTAGCAGTTGAGAAAAAACTGTGGGAAGAGCTATTTGATTTGTTGATGCCAAACCTTGAGAAGATGCAAAACCTTGCTTCGGCGATCTCTCAGTTGGACGTACTACAAAACCTAGCCGAGCGTGCAGATTCACTTGATTACTGTCGCCCAACATTGGACAAAGAAGCGGGCATTAGCATTCAAGCAGGTCGTCATCCTGTCGTGGAGCAAGTAACAAGCGAACCATTTATAGCTAACCCAATTGAACTGAGCTCAGATCGTAAGATGTTGATCATCACCGGTCCAAACATGGGTGGTAAATCAACCTACATGCGCCAGACTGCATTGATTGCTTTGATGGCTCACATTGGTTCATACGTTCCTGCAGAATCAGCTCATATTGGCTCTCTAGACCGCATCTTTACTCGTATCGGTGCATCTGATGATTTGGCATCTGGCCGTTCAACCTTCATGGTAGAAATGACTGAAACCGCCAACATTCTTCACAACGCCACTAAGAACAGCTTGGTGCTGATGGATGAAATTGGTCGCGGTACCAGTACTTACGATGGTCTGTCTTTGGCATGGGCAAGTGCAGAATGGCTTGCAACTCAGATTGGGGCAATGACTCTGTTCGCAACGCACTACTTCGAACTGACTGAGCTGCCAAACTTGCTGCCAAATCTCGCTAACGTTCACCTTGATGCGGTAGAACACGGTGACAGCATTGCCTTTATGCATGCCGTTCAAGAAGGCGCGGCAAGCAAGTCTTATGGTCTAGCGGTTGCTGGTTTAGCGGGCGTTCCAAAACCAGTCATCAAGAATGCACGTCACAAACTGTCGCAGCTTGAACAATTAGGTCAAGGTAATGACTCACCTCGTCCGAGTACCGTTGATGTGGCAAACCAACTCAGCCTGATCCCTGAACCTAGTGATGTTGAACAAGCATTGTCGAATATCGATCCTGATGATTTAACGCCGCGTCAGGCACTGGAAGAGCTATACCGCTTGAAGAAGATGCTCTAGTTCTTGGGCTAACTGGTACAGTAAAACGCAAAAAGGCTATGGTCACCCATAGCCTTTTGTTTATTCTGATCTAGCCTCTATCGCTGCCTACGTTTAGTCGTCTTCTACGTTGAACAAGTTTTCCATGTTCAGACCTTGTTTAATCAAGATCTCGCGTAGTCGACGTAAGCCTTCCACTTGGATCTGGCGAACACGTTCGCGTGTTAAACCAATTTCACGTCCCACTTCTTCAAGCGTTGATGGCTCATAACCAAGCAGACCAAAACGACGTGCCAGCACTTCTTTCTGTTTTGGATTCAGCTCTTCTAGCCAATGGATCAATGAAGATTTGATGTCATCGTCTTGAGTGGAAACTTCAGGATCCGAGTTGTTTGCATCAGGAATAATATCCAGTAACGCTTTCTCGCCGTCACCACCGATTGGTGTATCGACAGAGCTAATACGCTCGTTAAGGCGAAGCATTTTGCTTACGTCTTCTACTGGGATATCTAACTGTGCAGCAATCTCTTCTGCTGTTGGTTCATGGTCGAGCTTCTGAGAAAGTTCACGCGCTGTACGCAGATAAATGTTCAGCTCTTTAACCACATGAATTGGCAGACGGATTGTACGAGTTTGGTTCATCAACGCACGTTCGATCGTTTGGCGAATCCACCACGTCGCGTAAGTTGAGAAACGGAAGCCTCGTTCTGGATCAAACTTCTCGACCGCACGGATCAAACCTAGGTTACCTTCTTCAATAAGATCAAGAAGCGCAAGACCACGATTGCTGTATCGGCGAGAGATCTTCACTACAAGACGCAAGTTACTTTCGATCATGCGTTTGCGAGCGGCTTCATCGCCACGCAGTGCACGTCGTGCATAAAGTACTTCTTCTTCTGCAGTAAGTAGAGGTGAGAAACCAATTTCACCTAGGTAAAGCTGAGTCGCGTCTAGGCTCTTGCTGCTCGCATCAAACTCTTCGCGTGCTGCTGTTTTGGTTCCGTTAGATGGTTTTTCAAGTCCGTTAGAAATGCCTTCCGATTGTGCATTATCATATTCGAACTCTTCAACTTTGGTTACTGTGTTGCTGATACTCATAACGCCTCCCCCTGGCGAGTTAGCAAGACATGACAACTCAATATGTCGCTAAATGATGTCGCAAGTTGTTATTCAAAGTTCTACGGTAAATAGCGCTTTGGATTCACTGATTTACCTTGATAGCGAATTTCAAAGTGAAGTTTGACGGATTTAGAACCAGAACTACCCATGGTCGCTATTTTTTGTCCGCTCTTAACACTTTGTCCTTCTGAGACCAGCAATCTGTCATTGTGTGCGTATGCGCTTAAATAATTGTCGTTATGCTTCACTATAATTAGGTTGCCATAACCTCGTAGCGCATTACCTGAGTACACGACTGTGCCGGCTGCGGTTGAAACGATTGGCTGACCACGCTGTCCTGCGATGTCTATGCCTTTATTTCCTTGTTCTCCCGCTGAGAAGTTCTTGATTACTCTCCCTTTTGTTGGCCATAACCACTTCGATACTTTATCGTTTTTCGCGGTAGTTACTGGCGGTTTCGGTTTAACATTCTGATTACCTTTTGACCCAACATACTCCTTTGGTTTGGATTGTTCAACCTTCTTTGGAGGCTGTTTTTGTGCAACTTGAGTCTTAGTCGGTTTAGGTTTTTGAGTAGAGCTTTTACTTGAATTTGACGGCTTTGACGCTGTTGATGTTTTAGTCACTGGAACAGGTTTCGCCGCAACTACAGGAGCAACAACGGGTTCCACTTTATGACCATATTTAGGCGCAACATATTTCGGAGCCCAAAGTTTTAACTTCTGCCCCGGGAAAATCGTGTAAGGCGCAGACAATTCATTGTAACGAACAAGATCATTTACATCCTTATCTGTGACGTAGGCAATAAAATAAAGGGTGTCACCTTTCTTTACTTCGTAATAACTCCCTCTATAACTACCACGCTCAACCGTCGAGTAATCTTTATTTAGGCTTGAAACAGGTGCAGGTGAATGAGCCGCGCAACCAACCAGTCCCGCAGCCAATAAACAGCTAATACCAAAACGACGTAATAACTTCTTCACCTAGTCTTTAACCCTTAAGCTAAATCACCTGCAACTAATGGCACAAATCTTACCATTTCTACCACGGTCGACAGATATTGTTCACCCTGACGTTCAATTTTTAATAGTTGTTGTTCATCTTCACCAACAGGAATGATCATCTTACCGCCCTCTTTCAGCTGGGATAGAAGTGCTTGGGGAACACTTTCCGCTGCCGCAGTGACAATAATCGCATCGAATGGACCTTTCGCTTCCCATCCAAGCCAACCATCTCCATGTTTGGTAGAGACGTTATAAATATCCAGTTGTTTCAGACGACGCTTAGCATCCCATTGCAAAGACTTAATGCGTTCAACGGAATAGACATGATCGACAATTTGCGCAAGCACTGCAGTTTGGTAACCCGAGCCCGTGCCGATTTCTAAAACATTACTGTCCGATTTTAGATCAAGCAGCTCTGTCATTTTTGCAACGATATAGGGCTGAGAAATAGTTTGTCCCTGACCAATCGGCAGCGCATTGTTGTCGTACGCTTGGTGCATCATTGCTTGTGAGACAAAGCTCTCACGCGGTAGTCGATAAATCGCATCCAACACACGTTGATCACTGATGCCACTGGAGATAAGAAACGCTATCAACCTGTCAGCATGTGGGTTACTCATTAACTCTCTTCCTTTAACCAACTGTCCATTGCGCGCAGCGACTCATGAGCGGTGAGATCGACTTGCAGCGGCGTGATTGAAACAAAACCATGTTCAATGGCGTAAAAGTCCGTACCGATGCCAGCATCTTGCTCTTTACCCGGAGGACCAAGCCAATAAATATCATGTCCGCGTGGATCTTTCTGCTTAATCATATTCTCAGCGTGATGACGCGCACCCAAGCGAGTCACTTCTATCTCACCAAGTTCTTCAAACGGAAGATCAGGGACGTTTACATTCAATAGACGGTTGGTTGGAATTGGGCGAATCAGATGCTGCTCAACCAACTGGCGAGCAATTTTAGCAGCAGATTCAAAATGTTGTTTACCGACTAGAGAGAAAGCAATCGCCTGCACGCCAAGGAAGTGTCCTTCCATAGCAGCAGCCACCGTGCCGGAGTACAAAACGTCATCACCTAGATTTGCGCCATGATTGATGCCTGACAGCACAAGGTCTGGCAAATCATCTTTCATCAACTCATTCAGCGCAAAGTGTACACAGTCTGTTGGCGTACCTTGCACAGAGAATGTCTTTGGCGCAATCTCGGTGACACGCAGCGGTTGCTCCAGCGTCAATGAGTTAGATGCACCAGAGCGGTTTCTGTCTGGTGCGACAATCGTTACTTCGGCAATGCTTCTCAGCTCATCAGCAAGCGCATGAATTCCTTGAGCATGAACACCATCATCATTGCTGAGCAGTATTCTTAATGGCTTCGCGTTGTGTGAATCCATTTCCATTAATATTCTCTTTCTACCTTTTCTTCGATGACCAGCTCACGCACGATTGAGGTCGCAAATGAACCCGCATCCAGCGAGAATGTCATCGTGATGTTATTACCATCGACCGTCCAAGCTAGGTCTTGTGGCTTGAGTGCGATATCGCGGCGGTCGTGACGCATACGGTTACCGCGAATCAGTGCCATCAAATCTGGTTCTTCATCTAAGAACGGTTGTTCTAAGGTTAGCGCATCCGCTTGAGTTGGTAGTGCGTTATCGCCCGCCATTGCCGCGGTGATCGCCACTTCGCCTTGAGCAAATTGTGCTTGTAACTCGGCGATGTTGCTTGCATCAACTAACTGAGTGCCAGAAGCTGTCTGCGCAACATCACCGTCGATGAACTTGTCAAATACACCATTCTCTAGGCGAGCTGAAACAATGCGGTTGAAGATCCACGAACGAGCCGCTGACAGATACATGCTGCGTTTGTTTTGATTGCGGGTACGAACGTTCTCGCGTCCCCATCGACGTGCTTCTTCAAGGTTGTTGCCATCGTTACCAAAACGCTGACTACCAAAGTAGTTTGGCACACCCACTTGTTTCACTTTTTCAAGACGTTGTTCAACATCCGCTATATCTGTCACTTCAGACAAAGTAACCACGAACTCGTTCCCTACTAAGTCACCAGGGCGCAGTTTTTTATTGTGACGATCAATTGCTAGGATCTCGATGCTCGGGTATTGCGCCAAAAATGCTGAAAAATCTGGCGTTTCACCTTTTGGTAAATGCACACTTAGCCACTGTTCAGTCACAGCATGACGGTCTTTAAGACCCGCCCAGCTAACGTCTTTCGACTTAACACCACAGGCTTTTGCTAGTTCGTTAGCAACGAAACTGGTGTTCTCACCTGTTTTACGGATACGAACCATTAAATGCTCGCCTTCACCCGTAAAGGCAAAACCTAAATCTTCGCGAACCTGAAAGTGCTCTGGCTGCGCTTTGATTTTTGCAGATGCAACTGGCTTACCTGTTAGGTAAGCCAATGAAGATAAAATGTCTGACATGATGTATTTCCGCTGATATCACAGCTTAGAGGAGCAAATTGCTAATTATTGCTTAAACAGAAGTACAACTGCTTCCGTTGCAATGCCTTCTTTGCGTCCAGTAAAACCAAGACGTTCTGTCGTCGTTGCTTTTACGTTAATGTTGCCAATGTCGGTTTCAAGGTCTTCGGCAATAGCAGCACACATTGCGTCAATGTGCGGCGCCATCTTCGGCGCTTGTGCCATGATAGTGACATCGGCATTACCAAGACGGTAGCCTTGCTCTTTGACTCGGCGATAAACGTCTTTCAGTAGTTCACGACTGTCTGCACCTTTCCATTTTTCGTCCGTATCAGGGAAGTGACGACCAATATCGCCTGCAGCAATAGCGCCAAGCAGGGCATCCGTTAACGCATGCAGCGCTACATCACCATCAGAGTGTGCAATCAAACCTTGTTCGTAAGGGATCGCTACGCCACCAATGATTACCGGACCTTCACCACCGAATTTATGTACGTCGAAACCATGACCAATTCGAATCATTTTTTATCCTTTCTTTAATCGCCGCGCTCACGGCTGAGATAAAACTCGGCTAACGCAAGATCTTCTGGCTGAGTAATTTTAATATTATTCGCATTCCCCTGAACCAAAGCCGGCTTCTCGCCCAACCATTCCAAAGCCGAAGCTTCATCAGTAATGGTTGCACCTTGTTCCAATGCGTCAGCCAGCGCTTGGGTAAGCTGCTGAGTTTTAAACATTTGTGGAGTTAATGCATGCCACAATGCTTCTCTATCTACCGTATGATCGATATCTTGTGCTGCGTTTGCTCGCTTCATTGTGTCTCTCACTGGAGATGCGAGGATGCCACCAGTTGGGTGTGCGCTACAAACGTCGATCAAATGGTCAATATCGGATGTTAATACACACGGTCTTGCAGCGTCGTGGACTAATACCCACTCGCTTTCCAGATGTGTACTTACATAGTTTAGCCCTGATAACACAGAGTCTGCCCTTTCTTTACCACCAGCCACGCGAATCACATCAGGGTGCTGAGCAATGGAGAGTTCAGGGTAGTATGGGTCGCCGTCGGTAATAGCCACGACAACCTTAGAAATTTTTGGGTGAGAAAGCAGTTTCTCTACGGTATGTTCCAGTACCGCTTTGCCGTCAATCAACAGGTATTGTTTTGGGCGATCTGCCTTCATGCGACTGCCAACACCTGCGGCTGGCACAATAGCAATATGGGTTGGAGTGTTAGTATCCAACATATTAATGCTCTTCCTCATCGACAATTCGGTAGAAGGTTTCGCCATCTTTAACCAAACCAAGTTCATGACGTGCACGTTCTTCGATTGCATCAAGACCTTGTCGTAAGTCATCAATCTCAGCGAACATCTCGTTATTACGAGCTTGCAGCTTGCTGTTTACTTGCTGCTGCACTTCAATTTCATCTTCTACTGTGTAGTAGTCAGACACCCCGTTTTTGCCAAACCAGAGGGTATATTGAAGCCAGCCAAACAGTAACGTAAGGGCTATAACAAAGATTCGCATATCGTTGCTAACATTCTGTACCGGAAGGGATTAGATAAGGTGACATATATAGCATAAATGCGTGGTTGGCTCTAGGGTAGAAAAAGAGACTCACACGCTCCTTACAGGAAAAAAGCAGCAAAATGAAACAAAGAGATTCCCTACTCTCTCCTTCGTCGTTCTAGGGAATGACAAATCAACGTAAGCGAAAGACATCCAAAAGCAAAGCCTGTTCTCATGTATCCAAGTGAAGTGCTCTCGAAGAGCCAAGTCCGCTCCTACCTTTCGAAGAGAAGCGCTCCCGAAGGGCGAAGCCCGTTCCTGCCTCTCGAAGCATAGCGTTCTCATATGTTAGATACAAAAACGCCCCGCAAGTGCGAGGTGTTTTCAAAAGCTTTAAGTTAAGCCGTTAACTCAGTTAAGAATTAAGCCTGGCCTTTAACTTCTTTGAGACCGCTTCCTTGAAACATGGAGGAGCGCGCTCACTTAGAGCTTCCGTCATATAAAAAAACGCCCCGCAAGTGCGAGGCGTTTTCAAAAGCTTTAAGTTAAGCTGTTAATTCAGTTAAGAATTAAGCTTGACCTTTAACTTCTTTAAGACCGTTGAAAGGAGCGCGCTCACCTAGAGCTTCCTCGATACGGATTAGTTGGTTGTACTTAGCAACACGGTCAGAACGGCTCATAGAACCAGTTTTGATTTGACCTGCAGCTGTACCTACCGCTAGGTCAGCGATAGTTGCATCTTCAGTTTCGCCAGAACGGTGAGAGATTACTGCTGTGTAACCTGCGTCTTTAGCCATCTTGATTGCAGCTAGAGTCTCAGTTAGAGAACCGATTTGGTTGAACTTGATAAGGATAGAGTTAGCTACGCCTTTCTCGATACCTTCAGCAAGGATCTTAGTGTTAGTAACGAATAGGTCGTCACCTACTAGTTGAAGCTTGTCACCTAGTAGTTCTGTTTGGTGCTTGAAGCCAGCCCAATCAGACTCGTCTAGACCGTCTTCGATAGAAACGATTGGGAATTGGTTAGCTAGCTCAGCTAGGTAGTGGTTGAACTCTTCAGAAGTGAAAGTTTTACCTTCGCCTTTCATGTTGTAGATGCCAGCTTCTTTGTCGAAGAACTCAGATGCTGCACAGTCCATAGCTAGAGTAACGTCTTTACCTAGTTCGTAACCAGCAGCTGCAACAGCTTCTGCGATAACTTCTAGAGCTTCAGCGTTAGACTTAAGGTTTGGAGCGAAACCACCTTCGTCACCAACTGCAGTGCTGTAGCCTTTAGACTTAAGAACTTTAGCTAGGTTGTGGAATACTTCAGCACCGATACGTAGACCTTCTTTAAGAGTCTTAGCACCAACTGGTTGGATCATGAACTCTTGGATGTCAACGTTGTTGTCTGCGTGCTCACCACCGTTGATGATGTTCATCATTGGTAGAGGCATAGAGAACTGACCAGCTGTGCCGTTTAGCTCAGCGATGTGCTCGTATAGAGGCATGCCTTTAGCCGCTGCAGCAGCTTTAGCGTTTGCTAGAGAAACAGCTAGGATAGCGTTCGCACCGAACTTAGATTTGTTTTCAGTGCCGTCTAGTTCGATCATTACTGCGTCGATTGCAGCTTGGTCTTTAGCGTCTTTGCCAACTAGAGCTTCAGCGATTGCGCCGTTTACAGCTTCAACAGCTTTAAGAACACCTTTACCTAGGAAACGTGCTTTGTCACCGTCACGTAGCTCAAGAGCTTCGCGAGAACCAGTAGATGCGCCAGATGGAGCTGCCGCCATACCTACGAAACCGCCTTCTAGGTGTACTTCAGCTTCTACAGTTGGGTTACCACGTGAGTCGATGATTTCACGACCTAGAACTTTAACGATCTTAGACATTAATGTTTCCTCTCGTTCAAATATAAATGTCAATTTTAAAGGGCAGCAGCACAACCTTCGCCGCCGCCCGTATCCTTTTACTTCTCGAATTCGCCGCGAGCGTTTTGACCAGCAGCTTTAACGAAACCTGCGAATAGTGGGTGACCATCGCGAGGAGTCGAGGTGAATTCTGGGTGGAATTGAGCCGCTACAAACCATGGGTGAGCTGGGTTCTCAATCATTTCCACTAGTTTCTTGTCCGCTGATAGACCAGATACTTTCAGACCTGCTTTTTCGATTTGCGGACGAAGAACGTTGTTTACTTCGTAACGGTGACGGTGACGTTCGTGAACTGTCGCGCTACCGTATAGTTCACGAGCTTTCGTCCCTTTCTCTAGGTGACATAGCTGTGAACCAAGACGCATCGTACCACCTAGGTCAGACGTTTCAGTACGTTCTTCAACTTTACCTTCGCCGTCTACCCATTCAGTGATCAAACCTACCACAGGGTACTTAGTGTCTTTGTTAAATTCTGTTGAATGTGCACCTTCCATACCCGCTACGTTGCGCGCGTATTCGATCAGTGCTACTTGCATGCCTAGACAGATACCTAGGTAAGGTACTTTGTTTTCACGAGCGTATTGTGCTGCGCGAATCTTACCTTCGATACCACGGTCACCGAAGCCGCCAGGTACTAGGATTGCATCTAGACCTTCAAGTACTTCTACGCCTTTCGTCTCAACATCTTGAGAGTCTACGTATTTAATTGTGACGTTTAGACGGTTTTTCAAGCCTGCGTGTTTAAGTGCTTCGTTTACTGACTTGTAAGCATCTGGTAGTTCGATGTATTTACCGACCATACCGATAGTTACTTCGCCAGTTGGGTTCGCTTCTTCATAGATAACCTGTTCCCATTCAGACAGGTCAGCTTCTGGTGCGTTGATACCAAAGCGAGCACAAACTAGGTCATCTAGACCTTGAGACTTAACAAGTTGAGGGATCTTGTAGATTGAATCTACGTCCTTCATTGAGATTACCGCTTTCTCAGGAACGTTACAGAATAGCGCAATTTTCTTACGCTCGTTCGCTGGGATCATACGATCAGAGCGGCAAACAAGAATATCTGGTTGGATACCGATAGATAGCAGCTCTTTAACAGAGTGCTGAGTTGGCTTAGTTTTCACTTCACCTGCAGCTGCTAGGTAAGGAACTAGCGTTAGGTGCATGAACATTGCACGTTCACGACCTAGTTCTACAGCAAGCTGACGGATAGCTTCCATAAATGGTAGTGATTCGATATCACCTACCGTACCACCGACTTCAACGATAGCAACATCATGACCTTCAGAACCTGCGATTACGCGGTCTTTGATAGCGTTAGTGATGTGAGGGATAACCTGAATGGTTGCACCTAGGTAATCGCCGCGACGTTCTTTACGTAGTACGTCTGCATAAACACGACCAGCAGTGAAGTTGTTACGCTTAGTCATCTTGGTGCGGATGAAACGCTCGTAGTGACCAAGGTCAAGGTCAGTCTCTGCGCCATCTTCCGTAACAAACACTTCACCGTGTTGAGTTGGGCTCATTGTGCCTGGATCAACGTTGATGTAAGGGTCAAGCTTCATCATAGTCACTTTAAGACCACGAGCTTCTAGAATAGCTGCAAGAGATGCTGCTGCAATACCTTTACCTAGAGAGGATACAACCCCGCCAGTAACAAAAATGTAATTTGTCGTCATGTTTAACCTGAAATTGGTTGAATGAGGGAAATGGAGTGCTTCTGGACGGGACGTAAATATACCAGAAGCTCCTAACCGCCACAACGTGAAATCTATCACACCGTAATTTTTTATTTTTTGCTTCAAATCAAAGTCGAGTATTCATGCAATTTCAGCTTCGCTCTTCTCGTTTCACTTCATCCCACATGGAATCGAGTTCATCTAGAGTAAAGTCTGCCAGCTGTTTACCGTGCGCTGCAACTTTAGTTTCCACGCCTTTAAAGCGTTTCGAGAACTTTAAGTTGGCTTTTGCCAGTGCCACTTCAGGGTCTTTCCCTAGGTGACGAGATAGGTTCACGGTAGCAAATAAAAGATCGCCTAATTCGAGTTCAACTTTCTCCTCATCCGGAGTAATTTGAAGCACTTCTTCCATTACCTCTTCAATTTCTTCCTGTACTTTTCCGACAACGGGACCAAGCGAGTCCCAATCAAAGCCGAATTTTGCGCACTTTTTCTGGATCTTTGTAGCACGCGAAAGCGCAGGTAGAGAGTTTGGTATTGAGTCTAGGATACTTTCTTCAGCTTTGCCTAATTGTGCTTTCTCTTTGGCTTTTTCCGCTTCCCAGTTGGCGTTAATCGCTTCTTCAGAATCGAATTCTACTTCTGAAAAAACATGCGGGTGACGACGCGTCAGCTTCTCGTTAACGGTTTCCACCACATCAGAAAACTCGAACAATCCCTGCTCTTTCGCCATTTGGCTGTAGAAAATCACTTGGAACAATAAGTCCCCCAACTCTTCTTGCAAGTTCGACCAATCGCGGTTTTGAATCGCATCCACCACTTCGTAGGTTTCTTCAATAGTGTGAGGAACAATGGTGTCGAAGGTCTGCTTTAAGTCCCAAGGGCAACCGCTTTCTGGGTCACGCAACTTCGCCATGATTTGTTCTAACTGTTCAATTGGATGACTCATTTTCTGTTCCTTTAAACCTTTCTATCTAAAGAAAAAGGTGAGCAGCCAAAACCACTCACCTTTAATTTGTTTTCTAACTGTTTTTACTAAGTAGTTGGTTCTTCTGGCAAGGCAGCAAACTTATGAGACCCATGAGCATAGCTTGTCTATGAGATGGGTCTGGGCCGGCATTCCGGATATAAGTGCAGCTAACGCCGCTAGAAAGCCAAATACGACGTAAAAATTAGCCTAAGCGTTTCACCGACATAACATCCTTGATCTGCTCAACACGTTTCGAAACGCGTGAGAACACCTCAAGGTTGGTCACTTCAAGGTCAAAGTCCATGATCGACATTTGCGTGCGGTAATCGACGCGACTCTTCATGCTGGTGACTTTGATTTTCTCGTTCGCAAATAGCGTTGTGATGTCTTTTAGTAGACCACCACGCTCCATCGCTTCAACACGAACCGTCAAGATGTAAGAGCCGACAAAGCCGCTCCCCCAGACGGTATCAATGATACGTTCTGGTGCGTGATGACGAAGTTCTTCTAGTTGCTCACAGTCACTACGGTGCACCGAAATACCACGACCTTGAGTGATGTAACCTGAGATCTCATCACCTGGGATCGGCTGACAACAGCGCGCTAGGTGTGTCATTAAGTTATCGACACCTTCTACCACAACCGCATCTTTCTTCGGACGGCTTTGCGCTGGCGCGCGATTTTCTGCTTCTTGCAGTTTTTCCAGCGCTTGCTGGTCTTCCTCTTCCGCGGTTGGCTTGTTCACTAACGCGTTGATGTGGTTGATGATCTGGTTAATGCGCAAGTCACCACTACCAATACCAACATACAATTCATCGGCGCTATTAACGTTAAAGCGTTTTAGTGCGTAGTGATCTGCGTCTTTCAGTGTCGCGCCGATTTTCGCCAATTCGTGCTCTAGGATTTCACGACCCGCTTCTAGGTTCTTCTCACGACTTTGTTTGCGGAACCATGCGTTGATTTTCGCACGTGCTCGGCTCGACGTCACAAAGCCCAGAGTCGGGTTCAACCAGTCACGTGAAGGGTTTGGTTCTTTCTGGGTGATGATTTCAACCTGATCACCCATTTGCAGTTTATGGGTGAACGGTACAATACGACCCGCAACTTTAGCGCCGATACAACGGTGACCCACTTCGGAGTGAATGTGGTAAGCGAAATCGAGCGGTGTTGCGCCCATTGGTAGGTCGACAACATCGCCACGTGGGGTAAAGGCATACACGCGGTCATCAAATACCTGACTACGTAGCTCGTCCAACATCTCGCCAGAGTCAGACATCTCTTCTTGCCAATCGAGTAGCTTACGTAGCCATGTTATCTTCTCATCGTAACCGCTGCGGCTGCTTGCACCTTCTTTGTATTTCCAGTGCGCAGCAACACCTAGCTCAGAATCTTCGTGCATCTCTTTAGTACGAATCTGGATCTCAATGGTCTTGCCTTCAGGACCAAGAATCACGGTATGGATAGACTGGTAGCCGTTTGGTTTCGGGTTCGCTACGTAATCGTCGAACTCGCTTGGTAGGTGTTTGTATTTGGTGTGAACCACACCTAGAGCGGCATAACAGTCTTGAAGTTTGTCAGCGATGATACGTACTGCTCGTACGTCAAATAATTCATCAAACGCCAGACTCTTCTTCTGCATTTTGCGCCAGATACTGTAGATGTGCTTTGGACGACCACTGACTTCTGCGTTGATGCCGCATACGGTCATTTCTTGGGTAAGGTCGTCGACAAAGTCTTTGATGTATTGTTCACGGACAATACGACGCTCAGCCAATTGCTTCGCGATTTGCTTGTAGGTTTCTGGTTGTTGGTAGCGGAAGGCGTAATCTTCGATTTCCCACTTCAACTGACCAATACCAAGGCGGTTTGCCAGAGGCGCATAGATGTTTGCACACTCTTTTGCCGCAGCACGACGAACTTCGTCCGGCGCTTTTTTTACTTCAATCAGGTTGCAGATACGTTCCGCCAGCTTGATGACCACGCAGCGGAAATCATCCACCATTGCCAACAGCATGCGACGAACGTTATCTACTTGAGACGAGGCAGCACCACCATCCATTGTTACATTTAGTTGACCAATTGCCGCCATTTCGTCGACACCATCGATCAGCTTAATGATTTCTTTGCTGTATTTTTCCTCAAGGAGCTCTCTATCAAAAGCACCACTTGAGACCAAAGGGAACAGTTGCGCCGCGACAAGTGTCGCTTTGTCCATCGACAAGGTGATCAAGATTTCGATCATCTCTCGTCCACGCCACAACAAAAGCTCCGCCTGTTCGTTATCCGCCAACACAGATTGGCAGTCACGATACACTTCGGTTAAGCGTTTCGCTGTGTTCTTCTCTTGACCTAGGCTAGCCACCCAGTTTTCAAGTTCAAACTGTTCATCTTGGTTTAAATGCGCGCTTCTTACCGCAACCATCTCATCATCCTAATTATTATATTTGTGTGGTTTGACTAACACCATCCAGGTTAGTTCTTTCGCCAAGCTTTAAGCGTTGGCTTATTGACCACCCACCACGTGTAAGTGATCAACAAAGTCCCAATTATCAGGACTTTTCAAACAGTGCCATCGATTCTAGATGGCTGGTATGAGGGAACATGTCCAGCATACCTAATTTGGTCAATTGGTAGCCTTGCTCCAGCAAGCTCTGGCTATCCCTTGCAAGGGTAGCAGGATTACACGAAACATAAACTACACGCTGTGCGCCAAGCGCAGAAACTTGATCGATGATCCCACTCGCGCCCGCACGTGCCGGATCAAGCAGCACTTTGTCGAATTGTTCAGCCGCCCAAACTTGCCCTTCAAAATCCTGCTCAAGGTTAGCGTGATAAAATTGCGCGTTATTGATTTGGTTCAAAGATGCATTATTTGCCGCCTTTTCCACCATTTCTGCCACGCCTTCTACGCCAAACACGTGTTTTGCACGTTTCGCAATAGGCAAACTGAAGTTACCCAGGCCACAGAACAAATCTAACACTCGTTCATCACTTTGTGGGTCTAACCACTCTACTGCCTGAGCGACCATTTTCTGGTTTACCGCTTGGTTCACTTGAATAAAGTTATTTGGCGTAAATGGCACGGTGACACCCGCTTCTTGATAGAAAGGCACTTCACCTTCAATCAAATCAAGCTGATCCGTTTCTGGCATTAAGTAGAGCGATGCATTGTGACGCTTCGCCAATTCCACCAACGAATTGGTCTCTTTTTCGGTCAACTTGCTTAGATGGCGCAATGTAATGCATGGACCATTATCGCCTAGCACCAACTCTACGTGACCAAGTTGCTCTGGCTTCTTAAACGCTTTTAACGTCGAGTAGATTTCTGGCAATAGCACATTCAACTCAGGCGCGAGCACTGGGCAGTCTGTCACTTGCGCGATTTGCTTACTCTGTTTCTTACGGAAACCAAAGTGCAACTGACGAGTCTTTTTATCCACGAACAAGCTCACACGAGCACGGCGACGGTAGCCAAGAGATTCACCCAACACAGGCGCATCCAACTCGATATCACTGCCGGCAAATTTTCTCATCAACTGACGAAGCGTTTGCTGCTTGTGCGTCAATTGTTGGTCATAGTTCAGATGCTGCAGATCACAGCCACCACACTCATGGTAATGGGGACAAAATGGCTCCACGCGAGCTTCACTCGGTTTAAGGATTTTAATCAACTTACCGCGAGCGAACTTGCTCTTTTCTTCCACCAATTGGGTTACCACTTCCTCACCCGGCAGCGCACCATCAATAAATAATGGCTTCTTCTTAAGGTAAGCAATGCCTGCGCCGTGGTGATCCAAACGCTCCACTTGTACCGCTTGGTGGCGGGTATTCAGTTGCGTTTTCTTTTTAGGTTGAAAGATACGTGCCATGCTCTGTGCCTGATTTGTGTCTAATTGCTCTACTGCTTCACTATTCTTGCTTGCAGCCGTTGTGTGATTCGAGTGACTTGATTATGCTTACCGTTTATCCGGTGACGTCACTTTTTTGCTCAAGGCTTTATCGTGCGCTTGAGAAATAATGCGTTATTTTCCCATATCCAGACTCCGATGTAATTAGATAACATGACCAGATATGGCTTAAGAGCACGTGTAATTACACTAACTCTCGCTCCCACTCTTATTATTGGTTTATTACTGAGCGGCTTTTTCTCATTCAACCGCTACCAAGACCTAGAGAAACAAGTTATCACCACAGGTAATAGCATTATCGAACCGCTTGCGATTGCCAGTGAAACTCACCTGCTTTCCGAAAGCCGCGAGGCCGTTCGTCGCCTTATCAGTTATGCCCACCGCAAAAACTCGAAACTGGTTCGTAGTATCGCGGTGTTCGATGAAAATCATGAGCTTTTTGTCACTTCTAACTTCCATCCCAATTTTGAAGCTCTGATGTTCCCGAAGGATAAGCCGATCCCGCAGTTAGGGGACTCAGAAATCTTCGATAACTCGCTTATTCTGCGCGTGCCGATTCTATCTGAAGGTCACTATCTTTCGGAGCTCTCAAATGAGAATCAGGGCACAAAAGCCATCGGCTACATCGCCGTAGAAATGGATCTTTCGTCACTTCGCTTGCAGCAATATCAAGAAGTCTTCTCTGCCTTCTTGGTGTTGATCCTTGGTCTTGGTCTCGCGAGTGTGTTCGCCTCTCGCCTCATGCATGATGTAACCCAGCCGATCACCCACATGAAGAACGTTGTGGACCGCATTCGTCGTGGTCACCTTGATGTGCGTATCGAAGGCAAAATGCACGGTGAGTTGGACCAACTGAAAAACGGTATCAACGCCATGGCGGTCTCGCTGTCGGAATACCACGTTGAGATGCAGCACAGTATAGACCAAGCGACATCAGACTTGCGTGAGACTCTGGAACAGCTAGAGATTCAGAACGTGGAGTTAGACATCGCGAAGAAGCGTGCCCAAGAAGCAGCACGCGTGAAGTCCGAATTCTTGGCGAACATGTCTCACGAACTTCGTACTCCGCTGAATGGCGTGATTGGCTTTACCCGTCAAATGCTGAAAACACAGCTCTCGAACAGCCAAACGGATTACTTGCAGACAATTGAGAAGTCAGCGAACAACCTACTGAACATCATCAACGACATCCTCGACTTCTCGAAACTAGAAGCCGGTAAGCTAGCACTGGAAAACATTCCGTTTGAATTCCGAGAAAGCTTAGAAGAAGTAATCAACCTACAAGCCACCAGCGCGCACGAGAAAGGTTTGGAAATCACCTTGAAAGTGGATCCGAAGATCCCGCAAGGCTTGGTGGGTGACCCACTTCGTATCCAACAAATCCTCACCAACTTAGTCGGCAACTCCATCAAGTTTACTGAGCGCGGTAACATCGACATCAGCGTTGAGATGCGCTCACAATCTGGTGATTCGGTCGAACTGCAATTCATGGTGCGCGATACTGGTATTGGTATCTCTGAGCGTCAGCAAGCGCAGTTGTTCCAAGCGTTTAGCCAAGCAGATGCGAGTATTTCACGTCGCTATGGTGGTACCGGTCTGGGTCTGGTTATCACTCAGAAACTGGTAAGCCAGATGGGCGGCGAAATAAGTCTAACCAGCCGCCTACACCAAGGTTCAACCTTCTGGTTTACGGTTCGCTTGCACTCAACTGAAATGCCAATGAGCGATCTGATTGAAGTCGAACTACTAACTGGTAAGCAATTGCTGTTGGTTGAACCGAACATGCAAGCGGCGTCAGTGACACAGCAGATCCTGAGCCAAGAAGGCATTCTGGTGACCTACCGCTCTTCACTGCCAGAGAACGACGAGAACTACGATTACGTCTTGTTGAACTTGGCTGCCAACCAAACCTACGATGATCAATCGGTAGCGGCTTGGATTGAACAAGCCAAACGCATGGCGCCGAGTGTGATCATGGGTACGCCAAGTACCGAACTAGCACTGGCAGATCAAGTGATGAACGACCATCAGATCCAATGTCTGACCAAGCCACTATCGCGTCGTAAGCTTCTACAAAGTCTGATCACAGATCATGTCGAAACGCCTCAAGCGGTAATTGCTCCAATTGAGCCTGTAGTGAATGAACGCTTACCACTGACGGTACTTGCGGTCGACGATAACCCAGCTAACTTGAAACTGATCTCTGCGCTATTGAAAGAGCGTGTAGAAACGGTAACAGCGTGCAGCAATGGTCAGCAAGCGGTGAATCTTGCGACTGAGAAGAAATACGATCTGATCTTCATGGACATTCAAATGCCATTGATGGACGGCGTGACGGCTTGTCAGCATATTAAAGAGCTAGAGCTGAACAAAGACACCCCAGTGATTGCGGTGACCGCGCATGCCATGGCGGGCGAGCGTGACCGACTATTAGCAGCGGGGATGGATGACTACCTAACCAAACCAATCGAAGAGCATGTACTGCAACAGGTTTTGGTCCACTGGAACCCAAATACCTGTACTGAGAGTGTCGATAAAATTGCGCCATCCTATGTCGAACCAGTTGTGGAAACTGCGCCATCAGCGCCAGAAAAGCCACAGCAAGATGTCATCATCGACTGGCAAGCGGCATTGAAACAAAGTGCCAACAAGGAAGACTTAGCCAAAGACATGCTGCGCATGCTGATTGATTTTATTCCTGAGGTAGAAGAAGTGGTCGATCAAGCATTAGAACAAGAAGACTTCTCGCGTGATGACCTTATCCATGTGGTACATAAACTTCACGGCAGCAGCTCTTACTGTGGCGTGCCGAGATTAAAGTCTCTGTGTGCAACCTTGGAACAAGCACTGCGCTCGGGCGCTGACATCGAAGACATCGAACCGGAAATGTTCGAACTGCAAGATGAGATGATTAAAGTCACCACGACAGCGAAACTCTATCTTGAACAGTAGAAAATAACGTATTAAATCAGAGACATAAAAAAGCCAGAGCATCAACTCTGGCTTTTTCGTATTCGGTTATTAATCCGTAATCAGGCTAAGTTAGGATTCAAAAATCACCGTCGCGACCGCGTAATGACGTTCATCCGAAATCGACAGATGAACATGATTGACGCCCATCGACTCGGCGATTTGCTTCGCCACACCGGATAAGGTCAATATCGGTTTACCGAACTCATCATTCGAAACTGTAAAATCATGGAAGGTCACGCCTTTTGCGATGCCTGTACCTAGCGCTTTTGAGGCAGCCTCTTTTACTGCGAAACGCTTCGCAAGGTAGCGCCCTTTTTGCTTCAATTCAGTAAACTTTACCATTTCATCTTGCGACAAAATGCGCTTTGCGAAGGGTTCACCCGTTCGACCGAGCGCTTTTTCAATGCGCTCAATCTCTGCGATGTCAGTACCTAATCCTAAAATTGCCATGCTTAAATCTGGTTATTTACGAGCCGCAACCATGATGGCTTTCATTTCTGCCACAGATTTTTCTAAACCATCGAAAACCGCACGACCAATGATCGAGTGACCGATGTTAAGCTCGTAGATTTCTGGCAGTGCCGCGATTGGTGCAACGTTGTGGTAAGTCAGACCGTGACCTGCGTTTACGATGATACCTAGGTCATCAGCGTAGCTTGCGCCTGCTGCAATCTTCTTCAGTTCATCTTGCTGATCTTCTTCTGTTGTCGCATCTGCGTAGTGACCTGTGTGAAGCTCAATGTAAGGTGCGCCACAAGCTTTTGCCGCATCGATCTGTTGACGGTCAGCATCGATGAATAGAGAGACTTTAATGCCCGCTTCAGTTAGCTTTTGCGTTGCCGCTTTCACTTTCTCAAGTTGACCGACAACATCCAGACCACCTTCTGTTGTCAACTCTTCACGTTTTTCAGGAACCAGACAAACGAACTCAGGCTTAGTTTGTAGCGCAATCTCAACCATCTCGTCCGTTACTGCCATTTCAAGGTTCATACGAGTTTGAATGGTTTCACGTAGGATGCGAACGTCACGATCTAGAATGTGGCGACGGTCTTCACGTAGGTGGATGGTAATACCGTCAGCACCTGCACGCTCTGCGATCTCAGCAGCATGAACTGGATCTGGGTATTTAGTACCACGTGCATTACGTAGAGTGGCAATATGGTCGATATTAACGCCTAAGTAGATTGAGCTCATTTTCCGTTACTCCGTGCTCGATATGTCTGAATGAATAATTCGCGACTTTTTAAAGGTTTGCCGCCAAGATACGGCTTTAATGCCATACGTGTAAAGCGTTTCGCCGCTTTTAATTGCTCTTTAGTGACGAATCGCCGTTCGCTAATCGCAATCAATTCATTACCTAAAAATGTCAGGTTGTCGCGCCTTACTGAAGCTATGAATCCCTTTTGCTCACGATAACGGTAAGTCATCTCAGGATCGACTGGCTCACCTGTCCCGGCACAATGTAAGAAATCGACGCCATAGCCCATTGAAGACAGCAGGGCCAATTCAAAACGACGCAACCCCGGTTCAGGGTTATCACTCTGAGCCAATTCCGTTAGTGCATGCAGGTAATCATGAAATAGCGCAGGCATCGGCACTTCCGCCATTAACACGCGTCCGACTAATTCATTTACGTACATCGCGGAATAAAGGTTTATCCCGAACAACGGCAAGCCTAAACTGATTGGCTCAGCCTGACGTAAGGTTTTCATCGAACCTTTGCCGGACCATTTCAGCAATAGTGGCGTGAAAGGCTGTAATGCCCCTTTCAGATTGGAGCGTTTGCTGCGCGCACCTTTCGCCATCAACGTGATACGACCATACTCCTCGCTGAATACATCAAGGATTAAGCTCGATTCACTGTAAGGGCGTCGGTGCAATACAAAGCAGCGCTGGAAGCCTTCTGAAGACTGGTTGCTCATTTCAATCAGTGTGCCTAAGTCGGTAATAAAAAATAAGGAGCCAAGTGGCTCCTTATTTTAATCGATATTATATTTTAGTCGATGTTGGAACGAAGTGTCTTCGTTACCAAACTTACAAGCAACCAAACTTATAGGTCGTCGATGTAACCTAGTGAGCGCAGTGCACGTTCGTCGTCTGCCCAACCAGATTTCACTTTTACCCAAGTCTCTAGGTAAACCTTACGACCGAACAGCTCTTCCATATCTAGACGTGCTTCACGACCAATTGTCTTGATCTTCTCGCCGCCTTTACCAATCACCATTTTCTTCTGACCATTACGTTCAACAAGAATCAGGGCGTTGATATGGAAACCGTCCGTTTCTGGGTTGTAATCGAAGCGCTCAATCTCAACCGTTACTGAATATGGCAGCTCTTCACCAGTAAAACGCATCAGCTTTTCACGCACGATTTCAGACGCCATGAAACGTTGAGAGCGGTCTGTTACGTATTCTTCTGGGAAGTGGTGCGTTGCTTCTGGCAAGTGATCGCGAACATGCTTGCGCAGTACGTCGATGTTCTTACCTTGCTTTGCAGAGATAGGCACAACGTCAACGAAGTCCATCTTCTTAGACATGTCGGCCATGTGCATCATCACTTCGTTACGATCTTGCACGTTGTCTACCTTGTTCACACAAAGCACAACAGGGAAGTTCGACTTTTGAAGCTTAGTCAGCACCATCTCATCGTCTTTGGTCCAATGCGTACCGTCGACCAAGAAGAATACTAGGTTCACATCACTTAGAGATGAGTTTGCCGCACGGTTCATCAAACGGTTGATGGCACGTTTTTCTTCAATATGAAGTCCCGGTGTATCTACGTAGATCGCTTGGTAATCGCCATCTGTATCCACGCCCATGATGCGGTGACGCGTCGTTTGCGGTTTACGAGACGTGATCGAAATCTTCTGACCCAAGATTTTGTTCAGAAGTGTCGATTTGCCTACGTTTGGACGACCAACAATCGCAATGAAGCCACAGTGTTGGTTCTCTGGTGAACTTACTTCACCGTGTGATGCGAAAAACGCATCGATGTCGAATTCGTTATCAGCCATTCGTTAATTGCTCAAGTGCCGTTTCTGCAGCCGCTTGTTCTGCCTTGCGGCGGCTGGTGCCTTTACCAATTACAGGCTTATCCACACCTGCTACGTCACACTCAACCGTGAACTCTTGGTTGTGCGCTTCACCTTTAATATTAGTCACTGTGTAGACAGGCAGCGGTTTTCTTCTGCCTTGCAGGAACTCTTGTAGGCGAGTTTTTGGATCTTTTTGTGATACACCAGGCTTAATCGCCTCAAGACGCGAGTTGTACCAGCTCAGTACGATACCGCGAACTTGTTCAATATCACTATCAAGGTAAATCGCACCAATAATGGCTTCTACCGCATCGGCTAGAATAGAGTCTCGGCGGAATCCGCCACTCTTCAATTCACCTGGACCTAATTTTAAATAATCTCCTAGATCGAATTCACGACCCAGTTCCGCCAATGTGTGCCCACGAACCAAGGTCGCGCGCATACGGCTCATGTCACCTTCGTTCACTTTCGGGAAACGATGGTACAGATCATCAGCGATGACAAAACTTAAAATTGAATCGCCCAGAAACTCAAGACGTTCATTGTGCTTACTATTGGCGCTGCGGTGAGTCAGCGCCAAGTTGATAAGCCCAGCATCCTTAAATTGGTAGCCGAGCTTTCTCTCTAGTTTCTCAATTGGAGAATTCATACTCTCTCGATATGTAATGGTTAGTGAATGCCACCGACGCGGTTAAAACGCACACCAGTTGGAATCCATGAAGGTAGAACACTATCTGCGCCACGATCAAACTCGAAGCTGATCCAGATCGCAACAGCTTTACCGACTAAGTTTGCTTCTGGAACAAAGCCCCAGTAACGGCTGTCTGCACTGTTGTCACGGTTATCACCCATAACGAAGTACTGACCTTGTGGTACAACCCACTCGTTAACACCTGGACGTGGTTGGTAGTTCTGCACGCGGTCACGAGTTAATGGGTTCACCAAAATTTGGTGCTCAACTTCACCCAGTTTTTCATTCATCTGAATCAGAGGAATACCGTTTTGGATGAATTGACTTTCTTCAACATTGTTCAGCTTAACTGGCTTACAAGATGACTCACCTTTCGATTGAATACATACCTGCTTATCCGCAGAGTAACGAACGGTATCACCAGGCAAACCTACCACACGTTTAATGTAGTCAACGTTTGGCTGTGGTGGGTACTTGAATACCACGATGTCGCCACGCTCAGGCTTGCCAGTTTCCACTAGCTGCGTGCGCCATACCGGATCTTTCAATCCGTACGCGTATTTCTCCACCAAAATGAAGTCACCTACTAGTAGGGTTGGCATCATTGAGCCTGAAGGGATTTGGAACGGTTCATAGATAAAAGAACGTAATACCAATACGAATGCAATCACTGGGAAGATAGAAACGCTGTTCTCTACCCACCACGGTTGGCTTTCTACTTTTTGTAGCGTCACCGCATCCAGACCATTGGTTGTTTGCGCTTGGATCTCCGCTACTTTCGCTTGACGTTTTTTCGCAAACACCAGCTTTTCTAGTAGCCAAACTACGCCAGTTACCAAAGTCACGATAACTAGAATCAGTGAGAATGTATTCGCCATTAAATTCCCTTATCTAAAAATACGAAAGTGAAAGAGCCGAAACCCTTTCACTTATTTTACTATCTAACGTCTTATGACAGACAAGAGCACGAGATAGTTCAACTCTAGTCTTTACCAACGTGAAGAATTGCTAGGAACGCTTCTTGAGGCAGCTCTACGTTACCGATCTGCTTCATACGTTTCTTACCTTCTTTCTGTTTCTTCAGAAGTTTCTTCTTACGACTCACGTCACCACCGTAACATTTCGCGATTACGTTCTTACGTAGCTGTTTCACTGTAGAACGTGCGATGATGTGGTTACCGATAGCCGCTTGGATCGCGATGTCGAACATCTGACGAGGAATGAACTCTTTCATTTTCTCAACAAGCTGACGACCACGAGTCTGAGACTGATCTTTATGCGTAATCAGCGCTAGCGCATCCACTTTGTCGCCGTTCAGTAGTACGTCTACACGTACCATGTTCGATGCTTCAAAGCGTTGGAAGTTGTAATCCAGAGACGCGTAGCCACGTGATGTCGACTTCAAACGGTCGAAGAAGTCCAGTACCACTTCTGCCATTGGGATGTCGTAAGTGATCGCAACTTGGTTACCGTGGTAAACCATGTCCACCTGAACGCCACGCTTCTCAACACATAGTGTGATTACGTTACCTAGGTAGTCCGCTGGTACTAGGATGTTACAGCGCGCGATAGGCTCACGGATCTCTTCGATGTCGTTAACCGCTGGCAGTTTTGCAGGGCTATCAACGTACAGAGTCTCACCGTTAGTTTGTTCTACTTCGTAAACTACCGTTGGTGCCGTTGTAATTAGGTCAAGATCGTATTCACGCTCTAGACGCTCTTGGATGATTTCCATGTGCAGCATGCCTAGGAAACCACAACGGAAACCAAAGCCTAGTGCTGCTGAGTTTTCTGGCTCGTAGAATAGCGATGCATCGTTTAGGCTAAGTTTACCTAGTGCGTCACGGAAGTTTTCGTAATCATCAGAAGATACTGGGAACAGACCCGCGTATACCTGAGGTTTTACTTTCTTAAAGCCTGGAAGTGGCTTCTCGCTGCCGTTTTTCGCTAGCGTCAGCGTATCACCTACTGGTGCGCCTAGGATGTCTTTGATACCACAAACTACCCAGCCTACTTCGCCAGTACGCAGAACATCAGTGTCCACTTGCTTAGGCGTGAAGATACCTAGACGATCCACACCCCAAGTTTGACCTGTGCTCATTACTTTAATCTTGTCGTTTTTCTTCAGTGAACCGTTTTTAATACGAACCAAAGAAACAACGCCAAGGTAGTTATCGAACCATGAGTCGATGATCAGCGCTTGAAGTGGCGCGTCTGGATCACCTTCTGGTGCTGGAATTGCTGATACGATGTTTTCTAGAACGTCGTCAACACCTAGACCTGTCTTCGCAGAACAGCGGGTTGCTTCCATTGCATCGATACCAACGATCTCTTCAATTTCTTCCGCTACACGCTCGGGATCGGCAGCTGGTAGGTCAATCTTGTTCAGGATTGGCACAACCTCTAGATCCATTTCGATTGCGGTGTAACAGTTAGCTAGGGTTTGAGCCTCTACACCCTGACCTGCGTCAACCACCAGTAGCGCGCCTTCACAAGCAGCTAGAGAACGTGATACTTCGTACGCAAAGTCAACGTGTCCCGGAGTATCGATGAAGTTCAACTGGTACGTTTCGCCGTCTTTAGCGGTGTAGTTCAGCGTCACACTCTGAGATTTGATGGTGATACCACGCTCACGTTCAAGATCCATAGAATCCAGAACCTGTGCGGCCATTTCACGATCGCTTAATCCACCACAAACTTGGATTAGACGGTCAGATAGGGTCGACTTACCATGGTCGATGTGGGCGATAATCGAAAAGTTACGAATGTGCTTCATAGATTTAGGGTGACTAACTCTTTACAAATAGGGACAGTAAGAAAGCCGTCTGTTGACGGCATTTCAATCAAGTTGGCAGATTCTACCCAATTTCGTTAACGGGCGCACCTTATTTAAAGTCTAGAACTTATTGAATAGGTTCACCGAGAACTCGAATGAGGGTGACTTGGCGTTTTGACTCATCTTCTAGTGGGCGTGACACACGTTTTGCGAGCCACATACCACCTGCTGCGAACAATACCGAAGCTAGGATGGTAATGCCCTCACCGCCTGCGGTTAAAGGTACTATCAGGAAGTTGCCAATTACAGCACCGAGAATCAAACCAAACAAAGGAAGAAGGTAGACCGCCATAGCTGATTTGATAAGGCTTGCTTCGGGGAAACCAATTTCCACGACCTGACCAACTTTGACGGATTTTGGGGTACGCAAATGCCACGACAGCGTTTTGTTACCGATCGCTTTGGTAACCACGCCTGTGCCGCAGCTTTTTTGCGATGAACAGCTGCTGCAACTGGTCTGTTGCTCGCAGCTGATATCGACATCATATTGCTGACCGTGACGGTGAACGCCCGTCACGGTAGCCAATGCAGTCATCATTGCACTTCACTCTTTGTTACATTAAAAGTGACCGATTGTGCGATACGCTGAGCCGTTGCCGGCGGAATATCACCAACAACTGAGATTTCATGGTTGCCGCTGACAAAGCTGTGCAATGTGCGGCGACCTTGACGAACCAGTTGACCTTTCAACGAGTGCTCGTCTTTGTCAGCTACATACACTGAAAAGCTAAATAGTCCATCAGAGTAAAGTTGGCTTTCTACCATTTGGTCAGTCACTGCCATGCGGTAACGATTCAGTTCATTGGGATGGAACCCTTCAGGTGTCCAACCCACGGTCCAGTTACTGGTACCGATATCGCCTTTTGGCATTGTCAGAACCGCGGGTAATTGAACCTCTTCCAAACCACTCATCAGTTCACCAATCTTAGGGTTCACTGAGTAAGAAATAGTACGGTACTGCTCAAGCATTTCACCATCACGATCAACGAGATCAGCACGCAGTGGCAGTTTACTCTTCTCATCAATCCACAATACGTAAGAGTAACGTAGCCCATCTTTTGGCACGATGCGCAGCACTTGTGTTGGAACACCAGCCTCACGGGCACGACCTACTTTTACGTAGTCGTAGTACAAGTTTAGCTCGTCGATGTTAGCGTTCAGCATCGGCATGATTGGAGCAACCATTTTACCCGATTCGATGGTAAACGGTTCTGCGCCAGTTTCGATATAGCTTACTTCTGTGCCGCGACGGATCACTTCACGTACAGGACCACTCAAATACACAAGATGTGCGTACTGGTCTTTGTCGTGAGTCGCGTGACGATACAGCAAAGGTTCAATGCTGTTCTTTTTGATAAGGATATAAGAGAGTTCGTAACTTAAATTCTTGCTCGCCTCGCTCATTTGATGCAATAAAGCCTCCGCTGGCTTATCACCAGCAAAGGCTTGCGAAGACATCAGACTGAACAGAGCGCAAGCGCTGATCAGAAATTTTTTCATTCAATATCCGGTGTCAGATGTGCATCTTGTTGAGACGCATCACTGTTAATTCTTAGCTGCAGTTCGTAGTCACGAAGCATAGCATGAACGCGTTTGCGTTGCTCTTGCATATTTGCTTCACCAACGGAACGCTCTACGGATTCACGCGTCAAGCTTACTGGTTCAGCGCTGCCCGCAAATGGCACAGTCTGAAGCACAGGAAGTTGGTCAGCTTGTGGCGACATTGGGTCGCTACCGCCGTACTGTTGAACGCCTAATATCACAACAAGTGACACACACGCAGCAACGGCAACTTGACCAAACTGAGTCAACCATGCAGGCAACTGGCGTTTCGCTTTTTGTGGCTCTGGTTGCGACTCTTTTGGCGCGTCGTTAATTGAAATTACGTTAGCACTGCGCGAATCGATAGCACGATGCACAGGCTCGTCTTCTAACGCTAACGCTACGCTTTCAGCAATATTCCACTCAGGCTTTGCTGGCGCTTCGCCTCGCATCACATCACCAATCAGGTGATAGTTCTGCCAAGCATCACGGCTCTCTTGGTCTTGCTCTAATTCTTGAATTAAAGCCTTATCGACCAATTCTCCATCCATGAGAGCTGAAAGTTTTTCTTTGTCAGCCATTATTTTCACCATAGTTATCACTTGTACTAGCGCTGCAAAAGAGGTTTGATTTTCTTTTCCACCGCCTCACGAGCACGGAAGATACGCGATCGTACCGTTCCCACCGGGCAATCCATTACTTCAGCAATTTCCTCGTAGCTCAAGCCATCAAGCTCGCGCAGAGTCATTGCGGTTTTTAAATCTTCAGGTAAGGCTTCGATTGCACTGAACACTACCCGTTGCAATTCTTTGGACAACGTTAAGTTCTCAGGGTTCGAAATTTCTTTAAGTGCATTACCTGTTTCGTAAAATTCAGCTTCTTCAGCATCAACGTCTGTTGCAGGTGGTCTACGACCTTGAGCAACGATGTGATTTTTCGCAGTATTCACTGCAATGCGATACAGCCACGTGTAAAACGCACTCTCCCCACGAAAACTAGGGATAGCTCGGTAAGCCTTGATAAACGCTTCTTGTGCTACATCTGGAACATCGCCAGGATTACTTACGTATCTGGAGATAAGGTTACATACCTTGTTCTGGTACTTTGTTACCAGCAGGTTGAATGCTTGCTTATCGCCATTCTGAACTCGCTCAATCAATACTTGATCGGTCAGCTGCTCGTTCATTCGAGCGGATACTCCTATTTGTTATGCCCCTACTCTTCTCAGATATGGGTACTAATTATGCAAAACGTAGTATTGACACCACTGCTTACTTGAGCACTATTGTGACCCTGACGTGAATGAGAAAGTTCCATGGTTTCTCAAATTTTTTGTCATTGTTTTTTCACAGTGTGATGTCACTAGCCAAATCCCGCTCCTCGTCCGACTTAAGTCTCGTTTTGACAAGCGAGCATACTGGTGGGGAAATGGGTATAATGGATGATCTCTGTCCCAGATTGTGCTGGGTAGAGCATAGAAAAGCAATGGCATTGACAAACTATTACTTTTCATTTGCATGGCTAATGGCTATCAGAACATCGCGTTACAAACAAAACTCAGGAAGCATCTGCATGCCCAAGGCATGGCAAAATAAGAGTGGCTGAAGTCACCAAGGTAACGCCGATTTCGATACGTCTCCCAACTTAGCCCTTAGCGACGGATGTCGCGTTAATGGAATGCACATGGTGTGCAAAATATACACAAGGTAGCCTTGTTACCTTAGCTTGGGATTGTAAAAGTAATATGAACACAAATCGTGAACATGAATGTGATGTGTTAGTGGTAGGGAGTGGCGCCGCGGGCTTGTCGTTGGCTTTGCGTGTCGCAAACCACTGTAAGGTAATGGTTCTAAGTAAAGGACCGCGCAGCGAAGGCGCAACGTATTACGCGCAAGGTGGTATCGCTGCCGTATTTGATGAGTCGGACACCATTGAGTCTCACGTTGAAGATACGCAAATTGCCGGGGATGGAATCTGTGATGAAGAGACAGTTAAGTTCATCGCGGAAAACTCAAAAGAGTGTGTACAGTGGTTGATTGATGGTGGTGTACCATTCGATCGTGAAGATGATGATTCTGACGATGAGCCACGTTATCACTTAACTCGCGAAGGCGGTCACAGCCGTCGACGTATTTTGCACGCTGCTGATGCCACTGGCATGGCAATGCAAACCTCTCTACAAGACAATGCACACAGCCACCCAAACATTCATGTTCTTGAGCGCCATAATGCTCTGGATTTGATCACCGAAGATAAAATCGGCGGCGACAAAAACAAGATCATTGGCGCTTATATTTGGAACCGCAACGAAGAACAAGTTGAAACTGTTCGCGCTAAATTTGTTGTTCTCGCAACGGGCGGCGCTTCCAAAGTTTACCAATACACTTCTAACCCAGACGTGTCATCTGGTGATGGTATCGCAATCGCGTGGCGTGCAGGTTGTCGTGTTGCGAACCTAGAGTTCAACCAATTCCACCCAACCTGTCTTTACCACCCAGAAGCACGTAACTTCTTGTTGACTGAAGCATTGCGTGGTGAGGGGGCGTATTTACGTCGTCCAGACGGTTCACGTTTTATGCCGGATTTCGACGAGCGTAAAGAGCTTGCTCCACGTGATGTCGTGGCTCGCGCGATCGACTTCGAAATGAAGCGCTTAGGTGCTGATTGCATGTATCTCGATATCAGCCATAAGCCTGCGGATTTCATTACTAAGCATTTCCCAACTATCTACTCTCGTTTGATGGATTTGGGTATCGACATGACTAAAGAGCCGATCCCAATTGTACCTGCGGCGCACTACACATGCGGCGGCGTCATGGTCGATCAAAATGGTCATACCGACCTGAAGAACCTCTATGCGATTGGTGAAGTGAGCTATACAGGCTTGCACGGCGCGAACCGTATGGCATCGAACTCACTACTTGAGTGTGTGGTTTACGCATGGTCGGCAGCCAAAGACATTCTTAAACATCACAGCGAAGTAGAACTAGCATCGCAGGTTCCATGTTGGGATGAAAGCCAAGTGACCAACAGTGATGAAGAAGTGATCATCCAACATAACTGGCATGAGCTGCGCCTATTTATGTGGGATTACATGGGTATCGTTCGTACCGATAAACGTCTTGAACGCGCACTGCGTCGTATTCAGATGCTGCAACAAGAGACGCATGAGTACTACAGTCACTTCCGCGTATCAAACAACTTGCTAGAGCTACGTAACCTGCTGCAAGTCGCAGAGCTAATGGTGCGTTGCGCGATGCAGCGTAAAGAGAGTCGTGGTCTGCACTACACCTTGGATTATCCAAATCAGCTAGAAAATAGTGGTCCAACAATTCTTACGCCAAACAAATAGCACTGACACTAAAAAGTAAGAGTCAGATATAAGATCAAATGGGAGCTTCGGCTCCCATTTTCCATTGTCGTAATATCAAACACAGTTGACGATATGCCACGTCTTCACAACTGTCTCGCCAAATCGTGACTTTTTCCCCCGACGTTAATTCAAACGTGACTTTGAACATCGCCGCCGACACATCAACGCTCGATAATGTAGAGGTTTGCTTGTCATTACGTACCGTGCCATCACGATGTAAATACCAGCCACCACGAGCAGAAGGCACGACAAAACCGCCCTGCATTTGGCAGCGAAGAATCAGTAATAACAGATAAGTTGATAAGACGAGTGGGATAGCAGAGCAGATAAGCGCCCAAACGCAACCTAGGAGAAGAAGTTGGTTGGCAATTTGGGCGTACAGAGAAGTGTTAACCTTGAGATTAACGAACCTTGCTGAGGTTGTGCGCGACAATTTTATCAACCATCGATGCATGACCTAGGTTTTCGCTGCGACCGTGTCCCATCACCCAAGTAAACAGATCTGGGTCATCACATTCTAATAATGAGACAAAATCACGCTGCTCTTGTTCATTCAGTGCTTCAAAGCACTCTTCAAAAAACGGCATAATCACCACGTCAAGCTCAAGCATGCCACGACGACAAGCCCATTTAATACGCGCCTTTTCTTCCGCAGTGTACATTCAGTATTCCTTCATAGATGTCTTGTTCTTAGTGCGGAGTGTAACAAGGGATGTGCAACGTCACTAGTGTGCGGGTCACAATATGTAGCCAAGTCGCTGCAAATCCTGAACGCATTTAATAAACAAACGTTCAGCAAAGCCAAACACCTTAAAATTGCGTGGTTATATTGAGTGCTGACAAATGCCAATTCTGCAATTAACATAGCTGAAAAATATCTTCAAAAGGCATTGTAATCATGGAATGGCAAACTCGCTTTTCACCGCTGAACCTATCGACACAAGACGCACTACCTGAGCTGTCTATCTCGCTATTGGATAATCTGGGCATGATCACCATGGTCGGGGACGACAAAAAGTCATACCTACACGGTCAAGTTACCTGCGATGTGGTTTCTCTTGAGAAAGACCAATCAATGTTGGGTGCCCATTGTGATGCAAAAGGTAAAGTATGGAGCGTCTTCCGCCTATTCCACCATAACGATGGCTACGCAATGGTTCAGCCGAAATCAGCGATTGAAGTAGAACTGAAAGAAATCAAAAAGTACGCGGTGTTCTCGAAAGTGACCATCGAAGAATCAAATGACATCGTGCTGGGTGTTGCAGGTGAGAATGCAGATGCGTTCATCTCAACATTAAATGCTGATTCTGGCGACGTACGTACAGTTGAAGGTGGCACGGCAGTCAAAGTGACTCCAAACCGCTGGTTGCTTGCGCTTACAGCAGAAGCAGCACAATCGTTATTAGAAGACAGCAAAGCAACGCTGACTACTCACGAGCTTTGGACTCGTTTCGATATTGAAGCAGCACTACCATACGTGGCAGCTAATGCGCAAAACGAGCACATCCCACAAGCACTAAACCTACAAGCGCTTGGCGGCATCAGCTTTACGAAAGGCTGCTACACAGGTCAAGAAACCGTAGCGCGCGCGAAATACCGCGGCACCAACAAACGTGCAATGTACATTGTTAAAGGTGCAACTGCTGAAGCCTTAGGTGAAGGTGCGATTGAACTGGAGCGTAGCGTTGGTGAAAACTGGCGTTCAGTAGGCGCATTGCTCACGCATTACCAATTCAGCGACAACCAAGCGATAGGACTCATTGTATTGCCAAACAACCTAGACGATGACACTCGTCTGCGCTTGGTTGCTCAACCAGAGTGTGAATGGGAAATCGCAGCACTGCCGTACAGCCTTGAAGATGAGTAATACCATTCGTACTCCTTTGATGCAGTTTTTGGCGGACCAGAACATCGAGTTCCGTCTTCTTCCTCATCAAAGACCAGCAACAACTATTGAGGATGCCGCGCAACAACGCGGCATTCGCCCTTCTCAAATGGTCAAAGCGATTCTTTTGCGCGATATGGGGAACCAATATGCGCTTGCTTGTGCACCAGGTGATCGTAGTGTTGATCCAAAGAAGGTGCGCGCATTACTGCAGTGCCGTCGTATGACGTGTGTTGATCAAGCAGACGTAGAAGCGATTACCGGATACAAGATTGGAACTGTCACACCACTACTCTTAAAACGCTACATGCCGATCGTATTTGACCCAAGTTTGCTTGAAGAAAAAGAAATCACCATAAGCAGTGGAGATCGCATGGCAGGCTTAGCGCTATCCATCGATGATCTAATCCAATTGTGCCAACCAACCGTGGCTGATATCTGCCGCTAACATGTAATCAAGCGCAGGATTCTCACTCCTGCGTGATCTCACTCATATCTCTCCGATTACACCCAAGAATTTTTAATCATTTTTAAAACATAAATAGTCACAAATAAAAAACTCGTATATGCTGAATTCGTTGGTTAAGTTTTCAACAACGACTCAGCCAACGTAAAGTGAATCTGCTGACTTGTATGACAGCGTTCATTAAGTCAGTCGTCCACTTTTGTGTAATGCATCTGTGACTATTCGCCCGCCGAAGCGGGCTTTTTTTTTGCGTGGAACTTTTTTCCTTTTCCTTCCTCTAACTCAATGAAAGCAATGCATTTGAGGTTTCAACCTCGTCAAAACGAACAAAATGCAACCCATTGAGTAAAAACATTTAGCAAACAATCATTTTCCTTCTATTCTTATTTCTGTAACAAAACTGTTGCTTAATGCACCACGTAAGAACAGGAGAGCTCAAGGACTGGTTCCTTCGACAATGATTTTTTGAGGTAATCCTCACGCTATTTGAGATATGACTCTGTCAATTTGTCTAAGACAGCACAAATCTCTAAAGCCAAGTACCTCAACTGCACTTAATACTATTGCTGTCACAATAACTTTTACGCGAAAAACGTAGAATAACTGGGCTAGGTAAGAGATAAGGAAGAGTAAATATGAGACTGTTTAAGCGCTATACACCAGGTATGATTGCTAAACACATAAGTCGTCTTTTTAAAGGAAGAATCTATATTTACGGAGTCGGTAAGTTCGAGTTTGATAACGGAAAATTGATGTTGCCAGAGAAAGCTGAGAAGCGTCACTTTCAGGCAGTAAAAGAGATTAACCAAGAGATTATGAAGCTCAGATGCGCATACGCTTAGCTTAAACATCGATGTAAAAAGAAAGGCTGGATTAACCAGCCTTTTTTGTATCTTTTGTTTGCGAAGCGAAGAACGTATTTATTGACGCGCTAGTTCCGGCAGGTTGCCTTTCAAACCTAATGCACGCTTCATGATTTCATCTTTCGCACCCGGCAGTTGTCCTGCTAGGCTCAAACCAATACCACGAACCAACTTCTTGGCAGGATTCTCACCAGAGAACAGATCACGGAAGCCTTGCATTGCCGCTATCATCTTCGCCGCTTCGGCTTTACGCCAACGCTCGTAACCACGTAGATTACGTTTGGTGCCAATGTCTTGCCCTTGCTTCCACAGTGCCAACACTTCTTGCGCTAAGCTTGCTGCATCTAATAAACCAAGATTCACACCCTGCCCTGCCAGCGGATGAATGGTATGGGCAGCATCGCCAACTAACGCCACGCGTTCAACCACAAAGTCACGCGCATAACGCATCTTAAGTGGGAATGCTGCACGTTCGCCAACTACTTCACACATGCCTAAACGTGCATCGAATTCGCTAGTCAGTGCTTTATTAAACTCTTGCTCGTTCATCGCCAGCAGTTGCTCTGCGCGATTTGGATCGGTAGACCAAACAATCGAACACATGTGAGGATCAGACATTGGAAGGAAAGCCAATGGACCTTGCAGTGTAAAGATCTGACGCGCAACACTGTTGTGTGGGTCAGCGGTTTTCACGTTCGCAACAAGCGCGCTATGACCGTAATCCCAATGCGTTAGTGGGATATCCATTTGGTTACGCAGCCAAGAATTTGCACCATCAGCGCCAACCACTAACTTCGCTGTCATAGCTTGACCATTATCGAGCGTTAGCCAGCTTTCTTGCTCACCCACCGCAAGCGTTGCACAACGAGCAGGCATAAACAGCATCACGTTATCGAGCTTTTGAACTTGCTCTAGCAGCGCCAATTGAATTACGCGGTTTTCAACGATATGACCAAGATCCGGTTGAGCCATGCTCTGCGCATCAAATGCGATATTCGCGAAGCTATCTTGCTCCCACACTTCCATCGCATGGTATGGTGAAGCGCGACGCTGCTCGATACCTTGCCAAGCACCAAGCTTGCGAAGGATGGTTTCACTTGAACGGCTCAACGCCGACACACGTACATCTGGGAGTTCATTTAGGGTGTCGTTTGGCACTGCACCTTCGATAACGGCTACTCGCAGGTCACTGTCCTTAAAAGCGGCAGCTAATGCTAAACCCACCATTCCACCACCGATGATGGCGATATCTACACTTTGCATCATTGCTTTTGTTACCTAATTCGTTGCCGTTTATCGTTTCACTAGACCAAGTGTATGGCGTAGCAGCGGCTGCTTAAAAGTAGAAAGGTTATCCATCGTTGCGAGAGCAAGGTTACGCCCAATTCGCATCGCCGGTAAATCATTTGAGAAAATATGCACGAGAGAGCTAGTTAACCAAATCGTTTCGCTGCGATCATCTTCACGGCGCTGGCTAAATCGCATCAAACCTTGGTAGCGACCGGCATCTTCAGCTTGCTTAACCACCTCTTCCGCTAATGATGCCACATCACGAATACCAAGGTTGAAGCCTTGTCCAGCAATCGGGTGAAGCGTTTGTGCAGCATTGCCGACAATAGCAAAGCGGTGCGAAATGTTCTGCTTACGATGACGCAGAAGAAGCGGATAGCTCGCGCGTTGTCCGACTTTCTGCATCGCACCTAGTCGCCAACCAAAATCGTTCTGCAAGCGCTCAAGAAACTCTGCGTCAGACAAGTTCACGACGCTTTGCGCTTCTTCAGGACGCAGACACCATACTAACGACATACGGTTATCACTCATCGGCAACAGTGCGACGGGACCATTCTCTGTAAAGCGTTCAAAAGCGCGACCTTGATGAGGCTCTTGCGTCACAATATTCGCGATCACTGCCACTTGGTCGAAATCATGCTCAGACAGCTCTAAACCGATTTGCTGGCAACATTGCGACACAGCGCCATCAGCAGCCACTAGCAACTTAGCTTCCAGCTTCTCACCGCTGCTCAACTCAATGTGTGCTTTGTCTTGCTCACGCTCGATGTTCGCAACCGAATCAGGGCAAAACAGAGTGATTGCTTTGCTCTTATCCAAGAGCTCTTGGTAGACACGACCTACATCGGCAAGTTCCACTACGTAGCCAAGGGCTTCAACGCCAACTTCGTGCTTGGTAATATCAGTCATGCCCGCATGAGAGCGGTCAGAAACATGAATATGTTCAATTGGAGTTGCACAAGGCTCGATAGCAGACCACAACTGCAAGTGACGCAGAATGTTAACGGTACCGTAGGACAAAGCAATCGAGCGCGAATCAAAGCCCGGATGTTGATCCGATTGAGCTTTAAAAGGCTCAACAACCGCAATTTGCAGCGCGCCTTTAGATAAACGGTCGATTGCCAACGCAAGTGTGGCACCTGCCATGGCTCCACCAGCAATTACAACGTCATATTGCCTCATGCTAACCTCTAGAAGCTATTCGATAATGGGAAACAAGTGATTAATGAATCGTTGGTTTGTTTTCGTTGCTTTCAGGACGAGCACCAAACTCTGCATGAATAGTTAATACGCAGGCTTTAACGTGTTCGATTACTTGCTCTAACAATAGTGCTTGCTCGCCTAGATCATCATCTTCATCAATGCCCAGTTTGGCAATTTCTTCTAGATCCGCTAAGGCTTCTTTTGCATCGTCTGACGCTTTATCAATCGCAATACCCGCTAAACCCATTCCTGAGATAAAGTGGTTCACAAAATCAGACACACCATCTGCTAGTGCGAACAAACCTTCTTCACCCGCTTCATCAGGAAGCAGCAAAGACAACTCCATAGAAGTGCCAGTTAGCTCGTTAACGGTTACTTGGAACACGCTTTGTGCCAGTGCTAATGCGCTTGATGGCCAGCCCATACCTTCGTTGGTGTAATCAAACAGAATTGGTTGCCAGGTTTGGTCGTTAATCGCCAATCCACCACTGAGCATGCCAACAAGTAGACCATGCAACTCTGCTGGTGTCACAGCAAGGCTTGCAGATTTCAATTCGGCAGCAATAGATTGGTATTCAGGAAGGGTGATTTCACTCATAATCTTGGCTCATTCTTGCGTAATAATGTATCGACATATCCTACCATCAAGCCTAGTCGGCTGAAACGGCTATCAAATTCAATTTTGGACACCATTTGAGCAATTTGCCCAATTCCTGTGTGATCACTTCACCATTTTTCTTTCTGTGAAGGGAAATGCTTGAATCTTAATAGCGGTTTTCCTATAGTTTCCTCCTCGGTAGTTGTATAACGCAACGCCTTAGATAGCGCGAATATAGAGTTTATTCATCATGAGCAATCAAGCGATCGACGTTGAAATCCTTGGCAAAATGACACGAGTGAATTGTCCTGCGGGGCAAGAAGAGTCACTAATTACAGCGGCTAAAGATCTTGATCGTCGATTGAAAGAGATGAGCGAGCGTACTAAGGTAACCAATGAAATTCAGCTACTGACCTTTGCTGCATTGAACATTTGCTATGAATTGCATACCAAATCATACGAATCTAACGGTCAGCAACAAGAAATTACTGAGCGAATGGAAAAGCTCACCGCGTCTTTAGAAAGCGCGCTTAGTAAAGTGAAGCAAGGATAGCAGTAGATACCAAATTTACCCTGGGGTGTGCGTCAGTTGGATTTAAGTCCCTGAGCCGATAAGCAATACCAAAGGGTTAGTACTTGATAGCTATTGAGCAAGCTTGGCATGCACCGAGAAGCCTACGGTTATCATTGCTGATCCGCCTTGAACCAGCTGGTTCAAGGGCCACAATCCTCAACGGCACCCTGGGGTATCCTCTCTATGTCTGACCTATCTCGACAAGAATTCCGCAAACTTATCCGCGAAAAACGCAACGCACTTTGCAGCGATACTCAGTTTCAAGCTGGACGTGATCTCGTTCACCAGTTTTCGCAGTTACCAGAAATAAAAAGCGCACAGCACATTGCTATCTATTTGTCTGCCGATGGCGAGTTAGACACCAAACCTCTGATTGAATCACTATGGCAGCAAGGTAAGTCGATTTACCTGCCCGTCATTCATCCTTTCTCTAAAGGTCAATTGCTCTTCTTGCAGTACATCAATGATGAACAGTTGATATACAACAAATACGGAATCTTAGAACCTGCGCTTGATATCCGTTTCCTCAAACCAGTTCGTGAGCTTGATGTCATTTGCACGCCACTAGTCGGATTTGACAGTGTTGGGCATCGCCTAGGAATGGGCGGAGGCTACTACGACCGGACGCTTTCACGTTGGTTTAGTACTGGAGAAGGCGCAAAACCTATCGGCATCGCCCATGATTGTCAGCATGTCGAGCATCTTCCCGTCGAAAGTTGGGATATTCCATTACCTAAGATCGTGACTCCAAGCCAAATCTGGCAATGGGAAAAGTAACGCTTAACCGCTATAATCACGCCGCAAACGTTAACGAACATCTATTCAGGAGATTGGCATGACTCAAGATGAAATGAAGAAAGCGGCTGGTTGGGCAGCACTTAAATATGTTGAGAAAGGCAGCATTGTCGGTGTTGGTACTGGCTCTACCGTGAATCACTTCATCGATGCCCTAGGCAGTATCAAAGATGATATCAAAGGCGCAGTGTCTAGCTCTGTTGCTTCTACTGAGCGTCTAAAAGAGCTTGGTATCGAGGTTTACGAGTGTAACGACGTAGCAATGCTAGATATCTACGTTGATGGTGCAGATGAAATCAACGCAGCGCGTGAAATGATCAAAGGTGGCGGTGCTGCACTGACTCGTGAAAAGATCGTTGCGGCTATTTCAGAAAAATTCGTATGTATCGTTGACGGCACAAAAGCCGTTGACGTACTTGGCCAGTTCCCACTTCCTGTAGAAGTTATCCCAATGGCACGCTCTTACGTGGCTCGTGAATTGGTAAAACTAGGTGGTGACCCTGCATACCGTGAAGGTGTAACAACGGACAACGGCAACGTGATCCTAGACGTACACAACATGCAAATCACTAACCCGAAAGAACTTGAAGACAAGATCAACGCCATTGCAGGCGTAGTAACTGTGGGTCTATTCGCTCACCGCGGTGCAGACGTGGTTATCACTGGCACACCAGAAGGTGCGAAAATAGAAGAATAAATCATTAGATGATTTAAATTTTCTGTTATTTCATTACAGACGGCGCCCTAGGGCGCCGTTTTTTCTTCCTTTTTCTAAGAAAAGCATGCCTTATTCCGTAATTTTCTTACCCAAAGCAAAAATTTTTTGTTACTTTATTGAACAGAAGACGCACAAGGAAACGTTTGTCTTCCGACAAAACTGTTAATTATCCCCTTTTTAATGGTTTTGCTTTATGTGCGCCACATTAGCCCACCTTTCCATTTTAAGGACGAGAAAAATGGCCAAAGTTTCACTGGAAAAAGAAAAGATTAAGATCCTCTTGCTAGAGGGACTCCACCCTTCTTCAGTTGAAGTTCTTCAAGCAGCTGGCTACAGCAACATTGAATATCACAAAGGTTCCCTTCCGGAAGAAGAACTGATTGAAGCAGTAAAAGACGTGCACTTCATCGGTATCCGTTCTCGAACGAACTTATCGGAAGAAGTGATCAATGCAGCGAACAAGCTAGTTGCAATTGGCTGTTTTTGTATTGGTACCAACCAAGTTGATTTAGGCGCGGCAGCAAGCCGTGGTATTCCTGTTTTTAATGCACCATTCTCAAACACGCGCAGTGTTGCTGAACTAGTATTAGGTCAGATCCTACTCCTTCTTCGTGGTATTCCGGAAAAGAACGCGCTAGCGCACCGTGGTATTTGGAAGAAGAGTGCAGACAGTTCTTACGAAGCACGTGGTAAGCGTCTGGGCATCATCGGTTACGGTCACATCGGTACTCAGTTGGGTATCATTGCAGAAAACTTGGGGATGCGCGTTTACTACTACGACATTGAAAACAAATTATCGCTAGGTAACGCTACGCAAGTGTTCACTATGAGTGAGCTTTTGAACAAGTGTGACGTGATTTCTCTACATGTACCAGAAACACCAGAAACCAAGAACATGATGGGCGAAGAAGAGTTTGCTCGCATGAAGCCGGGCGCTATCTTTATCAACGCCGCGCGCGGTACCGTGGTAGACATCCCTGCTCTATGTCATAGCTTAGAATCTGGTCATATCTCAGGAGCAGCGATTGACGTGTTCCCTGTAGAGCCGAAAACTAACGCCGATGCGTTTGAATCTCCACTGCAGAAGTTCGACAACGTAATCTTAACTCCGCACGTCGGTGGTTCAACGCAAGAAGCGCAAGAAAACATTGGTGTTGAAGTTGCTGGTAAACTAGCGAAATACTCTGACAACGGTTCAACCTTATCAAGTGTGAACTTCCCAGAGGTATCATTGCCTGAGCATCGTGAATGTTCACGTCTATTACACATCCACAAAAACCGCCCTGGTATCCTGACGCAAATCAACACCATCTTTGCTGAAGACGGCATCAACATCGCAGGTCAGTACCTACAAACTGCCGCTGAGATCGGTTACGTAGTTATCGACGTTGAGACTTCTCGCGCAGAAGAAGCACTAGTGAAACTAAAAGGCATCGAAGGCACAATCCGTGCTCGTATCCTTCACTAATCTATTTGAACAAACACAAAAGGCAGGGATTCCCTGCCTTTTTTCGTTTTATTCGTCCGTATTTACTTAAGCATTATTTCAGCCTGTAAACCACATCCACTTGGTCACGAATCACGAGTGTAGAGTCTTGGTAACTGTTTGTACTTTCTCTTGCATCCATTGCCATTGAACGCATCAATACCGGGCGAGCATGCATTTGGTTATAGTTGATCTGCCAAACGTCTCCTAACTTCTTATCAAATCCGGTCGCTAATGAGGCAGCTTTACTCTGCGCGTCTTTAATCGCTGCCATGCGTGCCTTTTGCTGATATTCAGACTGGTTGCTCACTTTTAACTGAATATTGTCGACTTGGTTGATGCCGGCTTTCAGCGCCATGTCCAAGTACTCATTCAAGTTCGCAAGATCATTGACCGTCACGTCAATGCTACGTGATGCACGGTAGCCCACAAGTTCCGCCTTGCCCGATTTTGGGTAGTGATATTGTGGAGCCAAGTATAAGTTTGAGCTAGTAATGTTATCTTTTGATAAACCTGCATCTGCAAGGCTCTTAAGAAACGCATCAACTGTATTGTCGACCGATTGCTTCGCTTGCTCTGCTGTCATTGTCGTATCAACTACCTTCACAGAAAAAGTAGCCATATCTGGTGTTGCAACTACCTCACCGTAACCAGTGGTTGATACATGGGCAAAACTTGGTACATCGCTCGCAAACACAGAAATACTGGTAAGGCTTAATGCAGACGCCAATAAACATGAAGACAGTTTCATTCGACAAATCCATCCGTTTTGAAAGATTAAGGTCACTCCAGTGCCAGATCTCACTCGAGAGATTCGGTGAATACTGTAGCAACTGAGTTGGTATCCTAGCTTCAACGAGGAGAGACACCAATGAACTGGAGTGTATATAGACTCATCATAGAAACTTCTGTCAATTATCCAAGCGCCCTACGCGACTTCTAACACAACTTTGACTGTGTTACTTCACAGTAATTTCAACTTAAAACGCGAGCCAACTGGGAACTTATTGCGGTAAATGTTGTTGAGCGTAACCAATAATCGCTTGTGAGATTTCTTGAAGAACCCCCGTTTCTAACTGCCAGTGGTGCCAGTAAATTCGATAGGACATCAAAAAACCTGGCGTAATATCAATCAACTTACCATTTTCTAATTCATCGGTGATCTGTAATCGAGGAATCAAACAATAAGCCACACCTGCTAACGCCATCTTGAGGAAAGCTTCTGAGCTACTAATATTGTGATGAATGACACTGTCAGGTCTTACGTTGAAATGTTCAGTCAAAAACTTCTTATGCAGATCATCATATTGGTCGTAAGACACCGCCGGCGCTTTCGCGAGTGTTTGATTGTTAACCCCTTCAGAGAAATAGCGTTGATAAAATTCTGGGTTGGCGACACAGACATAATCGATGCGACCGAGATAGTCGGCACGACAGCCCGGGATGGCTTGAGATTCCAAACTGATAGCCCCTGCAACCTCACCACTTCTTAGCTTTTCAATTGAGCGCGATTCACCGTAGATGGTTAACTTAAGCTCCACTTGGCGATGCTTCATTACATCCTGCAGCGCAGGTAACAACCATGTAGCGAGGCTATCTGCATTCGTCGCCAAGGAGAGTTGTACAGGGCGAGTGGTAGTGTCGTTCTTCAGTTCAGGGAGGATTTCATGCTCAAGAAGTCTAACGCGGCGATATAGTCCAAGTAACTTCTTACCAATCGGTGTCGGCTTTGGTGGTTGCTCACGGATAAGTACAGGTTGAGCAAGGTACTTTTCGAGCTGTTTAATTCGCTGGGAAATGGCTGATTGTGAAACAAATAAGTGTTCTGCTGCTCGGTCAAAACTACCTTGATGCACGACGGCATCTAAAGCTTCTATCCATTTATAATCCAATCCTCGCACGTGCTTTTCCTCCCTAACAAACGCCAAACACACAAGATAAGTAACACTAATAATATATTAAAATCATTAATTATACTTATTTAAATAAAAGCTTTATCTTCCATTTCTCTGTTGTTCTATTGCTAATTTTTGAGGTGTGTTGTGAGCTTTTGGGTGTTATTACAAGGATTCGGTTTAGGTGCGACGATGATCATTCCAATCGGTGCGCAGAATGCGTACGTCCTTAACCAAGGTATTAAGCGTCAACATCACCTGACGACTGCGACTATCTGTAGCATCCTAGATATGATCTTCATTTCGCTCGGTATTTTCGGTGGCGGTGCGATCCTGTCGCAAAATGAAATCCTACTGACATCGGTGACATTAGGTGGTATCGCTTTCTTGAGCGTTTACGGTTTGCTGTCACTAAAGAGCGCATTCAAACCATCTGATGCATCGGAGTCAAAAAGTGAAGTGGTCGCACGCGGTCGTCGCACTGTAATTCTTGGCGCACTTGCCGTCACCGTTTTGAACCCACACCTATACTTGGATACTGTAGTGATCTTGGGATCCATCGGTGGTCAGTTCGAAGGCAACGATCGCATCGCATTTGCAATGGGAACCATCATGGCATCATTTGCGTGGTTCTACACGCTGTCATTAGGTGCGGCGAAATTAGGTCCGACGCTCTCAAAACCAAAAGTGAAAAAAGGCATCGATATTGCGGTTGCCGTTATGATGTTTACTATCGCTTTTGCTCTCGCAAATGAACTAATCACCAAATACTGGTAAAGAAAAATAGGAAAGAAATACGACATGGAGTCACTGCAGAAAATCTACCAACTCAATCGAGAGCGGTTTAGTGCGCTCTCCATCCCCTTTCGAGAATGGCAGCATGAAGCCATTCTCGACTTTGAAACCGATATCAAAGTTGCCGCTGAACTCGGCTGGACAGGCACTCACACCAAGAGCCTTTTTCTCAAACTGAAAGGGTTAGGTTACGCCATATACGTGACCGACAAAGACTCGCGTTTAGACTCTAAACAAATCAAAACCATTACCGGCAAACGACCTTCAATTTGTAGTGATGATGAAATGATCGAACAACTAGGCTGCGTACCCGGTGCGGTTTGTCCGATAGGGTTACCAGAGCATGTCACTATCATTGTGGATACTGCACTTTATCAACATGAAGAATTGCTCTATACCCCGGGTTTACCCGAATCGACTTTCGGTTTTGCAGGCAAAGAACTCAAGCGACTACTCCTAGCCGGCAGTAATACTTTATTAGAAATATAAAAGCGCTAGAGATAAAAAAAGCGAGGCAAACGCCTCGCTTTTTATGTTCTCAATCGAAGTGATTAAGCTTCTACTTTGTTCAAGTGAACATCCATTTGTGGGAATGGAATTTCGATGCCTGCTTCGTCTAACGCTTCTTTGATTGCTTGAGTAGAATCGAAGTAAACGTCCCAGTAATCCGCTGTTTTACACCATGGGCGAACCACAAAGTTTACTGAAGAGTCAGCTAGAGCCAGCACACCAATTTGGATTGCTGGATCTTTAAGGATACGCTCATCTTTTTCTAGCACATCACGGATAACTTGCTTAGTTTGTTTAAGGTCAGCGCTGTAAGAAACACCGATAACTAGGTCTACACGACGCGTAGCGTGGCGAGAGTAGTTAGTGATTGCACCACCGATAACTGATGAGTTCGGTACAACAACCATTTTGTTGTCAGGTGTTTTTAGTACAGTTTGGAAGATTTGAATTGCTTCAACACTACCCGCTACACCGCCAATTTCTACGTAGTCACCAGACTTGAATGGACGGAATGCAACAATCAGTACGCCCGCAGCGAAGTTAGATAGTGAACCTTGTAGAGCAAGGCCAACAGCAAGACCTGCCGCACCGATTACCGCAACTACAGATGCAGTTTGAACACCGACACGACCTAGTGCCGCGATAAGTACGATAACGAATAGAAGGTAACGAACTAAACCATTGACGAATTCAACAACAGCTTTGTCCATCTTTTTCTTTTCAAGCACTTTTGAAACGCTGTTTGCTACCGCTTTAACGATAATGTTACCGATAAATAGGATCAGCAATGCAGAAATGATGTTCACACCGTATTGAATAAGAAGATCTGAGTTGTTATTTAGCCATGTTTCAGCTTTGCTCAAACCATCTGTTAAAGAGGTATCGATACCCATCGATTCACCTGCCATAATTCGTATCCTCAAAATAAAGATATTAAATCTAATTGCCGTTAATTTATGAACCTTGTTTTTTTATAGGTTCTTATTCACAACAACATCCCTATTGTTTTCCTGAACAGTGTCAGATTTTTGGCACAATATCTCAAAACTGAAATTTTGCAAAGTCAGAGTTTAGCAAAGACCTACAAAACAAAGCTTTATCAGAATTTTCTGATACCGGCATGTTACAGAGTACGCAATGGATTTACATTCCGCCACACTTTTTACTTGGTTTTCTGCCACTTGATGCGGAAATGCGCTGAGTTTCGAAATTTGTACCAACATGAAGGGATATGAAGTGAGGCGATCATATAGCAGCTGACTAAGTTATCAATTGCACGCAGAGGAAGAATAGGATTTGTCTCATTGTTTAGACATAAAAAAACCCGCTCTAAGAGCGGGTTTTTAGAAACTCAGTTGAGACGAATTATAGTACGTCTACTGCGTTTAGGTCAGCAAATGCTTTCTCTAGGCGAGCTACCATTGAAGCTTGACCAGCACGTAGCCATACGCGTGGATCGTAGTACTTCTTGTTTGGAGCGTCTTCGCCAGTTGGGTTACCGATTTGACCTTGTAGGTAATCGTGGTTGTCAGCTTCGTACTGACGGATACCATCCCAAGTTGCCCACTGTGTATCAGTATCGATGTTCATTTTGATAACACCGTAGCCGATAGACTCTTGGATTTCTGCTTCAGTAGAACCAGAACCACCGTGGAATACGAAGTTTAGAGCGTTTGGTGCGATACCGAACTTCTCTGCACAGTATGCTTGAGAGTCACGTAGGATAGTTGGAGTTAGAACAACGTTACCTGGCTTGTAAACGCCGTGTACGTTACCGAAAGAAGCTGCGATAGTGAAGCGGTGTGAAACAGCGCTTAGTTTCTCGTATGCGTAAGCAACGTCTTCTGGAGAAGTGTATAGCTCAGATGCGTCCATGTGAGAGTTATCAACGCCATCTTCTTCACCACCAGTACAACCAAGTTCGATCTCGATTGTCATGTTCATCTTAGCCATGCGCTCTAGGTACTTAGCACATGTTTCGATGTTTTCTTCTAGAGACTCTTCAGAAAGGTCTAGCATGTGAGAAGAGAATAGAGGTTTACCAGTTTGAGCGAAGAACTCTTCACCAGCGTCTAGTAGACCGTCGATCCATGGAAGAAGTTTCTTAGCAGCGTGGTCAGTGTGTAGGATTACTGGCACACCGTAAGCTTCAGCTACAGTGTGAACGTATTTAGCACCAGCTACAGCACCAAGGATTTGAGCACCTTGACCTTCAAGTTTCACGCCTTTACCAGCGAAGAAACCAGCACCGCCGTTAGAGAACTGAACAACAACTGGAGCTTTAACTTTTGCAGCTGCTTCTAGTACTGCGTTTACAGAATCAGTACCAACAACGTTTACTGCAGGAAGAGCAAATTTGTTTTCTTTTGCTACTTCAAATACTTTCTGAACGTCATCGCCAGAGATAACACCTGGTTTTACGAAGTCGAAGATCTTAGACATGGATGTAATCCTATTTATCTGTCGTTTTTTAAACAAAACTTGTTAAATTGAAAAATCTTGCAAACGTTTGCTCACAACTGAGGCTATTCTAGCAGAGTTCCACTCTCGTTGCAGCAAACAAGAAAGCGGGAGATGACTCCCCCGCTTTGCGATTATTACTTAGCGCGTGCTTCTAGCATTTCAACTGCTGGAAGTACTTTACCTTCTACAAACTCAAGGAAAGCGCCGCCGCCAGTAGAGATGTAAGATACGTCAGCTTTGATACCGAACTTGTCGATAGCTGCTAGCGTGTCACCACCACCTGCAACAGAGAAACCTTCAGAAGCTGCGATAGCTTCAGAGATACCTTTAGTACCTGCTTCGAAGTTCTTGAATTCGAATACGCCTACTGGACCGTTCCAAAGGATAGTCTTAGCGTTCTTAAGGATTTCTGCTAGTTCAGCAGTTGAATCTGGACCAAGGTCGAAGATCATGTCGTCGTCTTGTACTTCAGAAACGTGCTTGATTTCAGCTTCTGCGTTCTCATCGAATGCTTTCGCACATGCAACGTCAGTTGCTACTGGAATTGCACACTCGTCCATTAGCTTCTTCGCTGTTTCAACTAGGTCTGCTTCGTATAGCGACTTACCAACGTTGTGACCAGCAGCTGCGATGAATGTGTTAGCAATACCACCGCCAACAACTAGTTGGTCAGCGATTTTAGATAGAGACTCAAGAACAGTTAGCTTAGTAGAAACTTTTGAACCACCTACGATAGCAACCATTGGACGAGCAGGCTTGTCCATTGCTTTACCTAGTGCTTCTAGTTCGTTTGCTAGTAAAGGACCAGCACATGCTACGTCTGCGTGCATACCAACACCGTGAGTAGATGCTTGTGCACGGTGAGCTGTACCGAATGCGTCCATTACGAAGATGTCACATAGAGAAGCGTACTGCTTAGATAGTTCTTCTTCGTTTTTCTTCTCGCCTTTGTTAAAACGAACGTTTTCAAGAACGACTAGTTCACCAGCGTTTAGTTCTAGACCGTTTAGGTAGTCTTTCGCTAGTTTAACTTCGCAGTCTAGTGCGTCGTTTAGGTAGTTAACTACTGGTTGTAGAGAGAACTCTTCAGCGTATTCACCTTCAGTTGGGCGACCTAGGTGAGAAGTAACCATAACTTTAGCACCAGCTTCTAGACAGTGCTTGATAGTTGGAAGAGATGCGATGATACGTGCATCTGAAGTTACTTTACCGTCTTTTACTGGCACGTTTAGGTCAGCACGGATAAATACACGTTTACCTGCAAGATCCAGGTCAGTCATCTTGATTACAGACATGATGTGTCCTCTCAAATATTAAATAATTAAAGTTTTTAAAAACTCGGCAATCCTGCCAAGCCCGTTAATTCTTCAAACTGGTTATTGATATGGAGATACGTCAGATTTATTTCAAGGCTTAAAATAAAAATTTTCTCCATCGCTTATTCACTCTTATTGCTCCACCTGTGAAGAAGCTTGCATTGCTAAAGCGGTATCCAGCATCCGGTTAGCAAAGCCCCATTCGTTATCGCACCAAACGAGCATTTTTACGAGTTGCCCGTTACTCACTCTTGTCTGAGTTCCATCCACAATTGCACTATGGGGATCGTGATTAAAGTCGATGGAAACGAGTGGCGATTCAGTATAGTCAACAATGTCACGTAATGTACACTGAGATGCGTTAACAATGGTTTGATTTACGTCATTAACTTTCACATTTGTACTAATTGTGACACTTAAATCCATCGCAGTGACGTTAACTGTTGGAACTCGAACCGAAATTGCTTCAAATTTGTTAGAAAATTTCGGGAAGATTCTTTCAATTCCTTTATGCAACTTAGTGTCCACCGGAATAATCGATTGGCTGGCAGCACGAGTGCGACGTAAATCATTGTGATAAGCGTCGATAACCTGCTGATCGTTCATTGAAGAGTGAATCGTTGTGATAGTACCCGACTCTATGCCGAACGCCTCATCCAAAACTTTGATGATAGGGACAATACAGTTGGTGGTGCATGAGCCGTTCGACACCACGCGGTGTTCGTCTTTGAGAGTTTCGTGGTTCACACCATAGATAATGGTGTTATCGAGATCGCTTGCGCCAGGGTGTGAGAACAGAACTTTATGAGCCCCCGCTTCAATATGGGCTTGTCCGTCAGCTTGTGAGCCGAAGACGCCAGTACAATCCAGTACGATATCGACTTCTAAGTCACGCCATGGCAAAAGTTCGATTTCAGCAAGGTGGAGGATTCTAATTGGATCGTATTCGCCACTGTCGTGGTGAACGTAGAGGTGTTCTTGGTCATGCGAGATTTTCTTTCCGAAGCGACCATGACTAGTATCATACTGAAGAAGATGTGCCATCGCTTCTGGTTGAGCCAGTTCATTAACTGCAACAACCTTGATCTGCTGGTGCTTACCGCTCTCGTATACTGCTCGCAGTACATTACGACCGATACGTCCAAATCCATTGATCGCAACTTTTAGCATTTATCCTTCGCCTCACCAAAAATTCGTGTCACAGATAGTACCTGATACGAAGACTGAACGCATTAAGTAAGTGATCTCCCTCGCGGTAAACTATCTTTTCACTTCCCGAAATATTCATTTCACTAATATATTGATTTCTGACATCGCATGTTTCGCTTGGCATTTTAACTCCTTTTTGACCACCAAAAGGAAATGCGTATGTCAGGTTTTCCCACTGCTCACTTTTGCAAGCGATGCAATAGAGAAACACCACACTCAGAGGTGCTGGTCCGTAAACCAAGCAGTTACGATACGGATAAATCGATTCTTGGAACCTTAAAACTTTGGGCTCATACCCTGATAAACGGCGGTCACTATTACGATATGGATCGTTATGTCACTTGTAAGGAATGTGGACACAAAGAGAAGGATAACTGGGGAAACGAATTTGAATAGGCACAAAAAAACCGAGCACTAATGCTCGGTTTTTCATTTCTAGCGCTAAATTACGCTAAT